>NZ_JBAOJP010000001.1:586231-611999 GCF_037083505.1 Microbacterium sp. CCNWLW41 | reverse complement strand
GACGCCTGGACCGGCGGCGAGGACTCGATCCTCGGCGGCACCCAGGTCGTCGCACCGGTCACCGCCCCGATCACCGCTGGCGGCAACGCCATCTCGGTCATCGGCGACAGCTCGAGCGAGCGAGCGACCACCGCGTCGCCCGCGCCGAGCAGCTCGAGCGGCACCGACGCCTGGACCGGCGGCGAGGACTCGATCCTCGGCGGCACCCAGGTCGTCGCACCGGTCACCGCCCCGATCACCGCCGGCGGCAACGCCGTCTCGGTCATCGGCGACAGCAGCTCGACCGGCGCCACCGCGACGCCGGGCACGGGCGGCGGTGCGGTCGTCGGCGGCACCGCGGGCGACGGATCCCTCCTCGGCGGCACCCAGGTGCTCGCGCCGATCTCGCTGCCCGTCGTCATCGGCGGCAACGCCGTCTCGGTGATCGGCGACAGCTCCACCACCGGCCCGGTCGTTCCGACGGATCCCACGGACCCGACGGATCCGACCGACCCGACCGACCCGACCGACCCGACGGACCCGACCGATCCCACCGATCCGACGGGCCCGACCGACCCCACCGACCCTGGCACGCCGGGGAACCCGGGTCACGACGGAACCCCGGGTGACGGAGGATCGGGCGGCATGGTCGGCCCGACCGCGTCGGACGGCATGACCGGCTCGACCGCGTCGGCCGGCACGGTCGCACAGCTCGCCGCGACAGGAGGATCGGGCGCGATGCCGTTCCTGCTGCTGGGTCTTTCCCTCCTGGCAGCGGGCGCCATCGCGCGCGCTTCGCGGCGCCGCTCCGCGTGAGTCGACGGGGCAAGTCGACGTTCCCCAGACGCCCCTTGCCTCGACCCGCGTGAGCAGCGGGAGGGCTGTCCCCAGCAGCCCTCCCGCACCCCCTCAGACCACCACGATCTCCCGGCCCGTGGAGTCCGGCGCTGCCTGGACCGGGCGCCACGGGCCGCGGAGCACGACCATCTCCGCCGCGATCGACGGCTCGGGACCGTCATCGCGGCGGAGATGCCACGCGCGGATGCCGTGAACCGGGGGGCTCGCGGCATCCGCGTCGGACTCCCCCCGGAGCATACGGATGCCGCGGACCCGAAGGTCCGCGGCATCCGTATGTCGCTTCGAAAGCCGAGGCTTACTTGGCGGGGACCACCTGCAGGGTGATCACGGCGGTGAGGTCGTCGCGAAGACGGACCGTCGCCTCGTGCTCGCCCGTCGACTTGATCGGCGAGGTGATGTGGATCTTGCGCTTGTCGAGGTCACCGAGACCCGCGGCCTTGACCGCGTCCGCGACGTCGGCGGTCTTGACCGCACCGAACAGGCGACCCTCGGCGCCGGCCTTGACGGCGAGGCGCACCTTGTTGGTCTCGAGGTTGTTCTTGAGAGCCACAGCCTCTTCGTGGTCGTGGATCGCGCGCGACTCGCGGGCGGCGCGGATCGACGCCACCTGCTTCTCGCCACCGCGGGTCCAAGCGACCGCGAAGCCCTGGGGGATGAGGTAGTTGCGGGCGTACCCGTTCTTGACCTCGACCACGTCACCGGCGCTACCGAGCCCGGCCACCTCGTTCGTGAGAATGAGCTTTGCCATGTCGGTACTCCTTAGCGGCCAGCGCCGGCGTAGGGCAGGAGCGCCATCTCGCGCGCGTTCTTGATCGCCTTGGCGATCAGACGCTGCTCCTGCACAGAGACACCGGTGATACGACGGGCGCGGATCTTGCCACGCTCCGAGATGAACTTGCGAAGAGTCGCGACGTCCTTGTAGTCGATGAGACCGACACGGATCGCCTTCGCGGGGGCCGCGTTCTTCGCGCCCTTCCGCGGCTTCCGGCGGTCGCCGGTTGCCTTTCCAGCCATGGTGCTTCCTTTACGTTTTCTTGATCGGATGCCTCGTCACGAGGCATCCGGAATCTTCTTCTGAGATCAGAACGGGGTGTCGTCGCCGTAGGCGCCCGGGGCGGCCCAGGCATCGCCGCCACCGGCACCGCCGGCGTTGGACGAACCGGGCGTCGACCACGGCTCGTCGGCGACCTGCGCCGGACGGGACTGGCCGCCGCCACCGCCGAAGCTGCCGCCGCCACCGGAGCCGCCCGCAGCGCGGGTGACCTGTGCGGTCGCGTAGCGCAGCGACGGGCCGATCTCGTCGACCTCGAGCTCGATCGCGGTGCGGTTGTTGCCCTCGCGGTCCTGGTAGCTGCGCTGCTTCAGACGGCCGGTCGCGATGACCCGCATGCCCTTGGTCAGCGAGCCGGCCACGTGCTCGGCGAACTCACGCCACACGCTCGCGCGGAGGAACAGCGCTTCGCCGTCCTTCCACTCGTTGGCCTGACGGTCGAAGTTGCGCGGCGTCGACGCGATCGTGAAGTTCGCGACGGGGAGGCCGTTCTGCGTGTAACGCAGCTCGGGATCTGCCGTGAGGTTCCCCACGACGGTGATGATCGTCTCGCCGGCCATGTTCCTCAGGCCTTCGCAGCCTTGGCGCTCTTGCGGGCGGCGCGCTCGTCGGCACGCTGCTTCTCGGAGGCGATCATGGCGATCGCTTCCTCGGCGCGGAGGACCTTGGTGCGCATGATCTGCTCGCTGAGGTTCAGCTGGCGATCGAGCTCCTGCGTGGTCGCGGCGGTAGCCGTGAAGTTGACGACGGCGTAGATGCCCTCGTTCTTCTTCTGGATCTCGTACGCAAGACGGCGCTTGCCCCAGATGTCGACGTTCTCGATGGTGCCGCCGTCGGTCGTGATGACCTTCAGGAACTTCTCGAGGTTGGCGCCGACCTGGCGCTCGTCGATCTCAGGGTTCAGAATGACCATGAGTTCGTACTGGTGCGTCACTAACCCACCTCCTTCGGACTAGAACGGCTGCCGGGCATTTCCCGGCAGCAGGAGGGTGTGTTGCACGTCATCCGGCTTCCCGCGAATAGAACGCGTGCGGACAACCCTCCTATGGTACCGGATGCCGCAACCGTCGCCGAATCGCCGCCGGCCTCCCTCAGCCGCGGGTCGGCGTGGCCGTCACTTCCGCGAGCACGCCGTCCAGGACGTCGAGGCCGGGCGCCGTGGCGAACGCCGACGCCAGCGCCTGAGCGCGCGTGCGGAAGGATGCCTCCGATCCCACCCGATCCACGGCGCGCGCGACCTGAGCGGGGGTCGGGCGATTCGTCTTGAGGTTGATCCCCGCGCCCGACCAGGCGACACGCGCCGACACCTCGACCTTGTCCTCGGTCTGTCCCGCGACCACCACGGGGACCCCGTGCGCAAGGGCCTGCTGCACGCCGCCGTAGCCGCCGTTCGTGACGAGCACGTCGACAAGCGGAAGCAGCCGGTCGTACGGGAGGTACTCCGCGACGCGCACGTTCGGCGGCAGCTCGGCAGGCAGGGCGGTGCGCGGGCGCCCGCCGGTCGAGACGACCACGAGATGATCCGAGGACGCCAGCCCCTCGATCGTCGGCAGCACGAGCTGACCGAAGTCGGCGTTGGCCACGGTCCCCTGCGTGACGTGGACGACCGGGCGGCGACCGTCGAGATCTGACCACCATTCCGGGAGCCTCGCGGTCGACGCCTGCGTGGGGAGCGGACCGGCGAAGTGGACCGTCTCGGGAAGGTCCGAGCGCGGGTACTCGAAGGCCGGGACGGTGAACTGCACCACGGCGTCAGCTCGGGAGGGCCAGTCGAGCACGAATCCGCCCAGCGGCACGCCGACCTCGCGGCGGCTGAGCTCGTCGGCCTCGCGCTGCACCGCGCCGAAGATCGCGCGCTCCGCGATGGCCGAGAGGACGCGGTTGCGAAGGCGCCCGACCGCTCCCGGCATCGGCGGAACGCCGAGGCCGAAGGGTGCGGTGTCGCGGCTCTTCACCCCGAGCGGGAAGATCCCCAGCGCGATCACCGGCGGCCGGTCCTCGCGCGGGAGCCGGTTCAGCAGGGCGGCTCCGAGGAAGAGCGGCTCGGTGAGGACGGCGTCCACGTGACCCGCAGCGAGCTCGGCGCGCACCGCCGCCAGCTGCGCGGCACCGGGTCGGACGAAGAGGTTGGTCATGTCGAAGCGGATGGCGGCGGGACCGGTGAGCCCGACACGCTCGGGGAAGGCGCTGTCGGGGTCGTCGAGGTCGACGTCGGCGTCGGCCGGCAGCGGCAGGAACTGCACACCGGCCTCGCGCACGCGATCGGCGTAACGGTCACTGGTGAGGAAGCGCACGTCGTGTCCGCGCGCGCTGAGGTGGCGCGCGATCTGAAGAAGGGGGATGACGTGACCGTGGGCGGGGGTGCAGGTGATGAGGTAGCTGGACATGAGAGCGGTGGCCTTCGTTAGAGTTTTGATTTGCTGCTGGAGTATTCATAACACCGAGAGGCAAGTCAATGACGCCTGATACATCTCCGCGTGCCTATCGCTCCGAACTGCGGACGCAGCAGGCGCAGGGCACGCGTCGTCGCATCGTGGAGGCCGCGGCCCGGCTCTTCGCCGAGTGCGGCTATCAGGCCACGACGCTCACGGCGATCGCACGCGAGGCGGGCGTCTCGACGGAGACGGTGAAGACGGCTGCTCCGAAGGCCGAGCTGCTCATCGCGGCGTTCGAGGTCACGTTCGCCGGAGAGGAGTCCGCGCAGTCCCTCACCGACACGGAGGTGGGGGCGGGGGTGCTCGACGTGCCCGACGAGGTGCTGCTCGATGCGGTGCTGACGCGGATCGCCACCGCGAACGCCCGGGGTCACGCCCTGTGGACGGTGCTGCTCGGCGCGGCGGCATCCGACCCCGTCGTCGACGACGCCCTGCGGGCGATCCTCGCGCGCCGGGCCGCGGACTACCGACGCCTGGTCGCCGAACTGGTCACCCGCGGCTACGCCTCCGCCGTCACCGATCCGGACGCGACAGCCGCGGTCCTGTCGTTCCTCCTCTCGCCGGAGGGCTACCAGCAGCTCGTCGTCCAGTCAGGCTGGACGCCGGACCGCTACACCGCGTGGATGCACGCCGCCGTGCTCGCAGAGCTCGCGAGCTGAACCCGGCCCGCTGAACCCAGACCCGTGAACCCGGCCTGGGCGGCCGGGGTCAGCGGAAGGCGCCGAGGCCCGTGAGGTGCTGCCCGAGCACGAGGGTGTGCACCTCGTCGGTCCCCTCATAGGTGCGCACCGACTCCAGGTTGGCGGCGTGGCGGATCGGCGAGTGCTCGAGCAGCACGCCGTCGCCGCCGAGGATCGTCCGCGCCTCCCTGGCGATCTCGATCGCCTCCCGCACGTTGTTGAGCTTGCCCAGCGAGACCTGCGTGGGCGTCAGGGTGCCGGCATCCTTCGCCCGTCCGATGTGGAGCGCGAGCAGCGCACCCTTCTGCAGCTCGACCACCATGTCCACGAGCTTGCGCTGCGTGAGCTGGAAGCCGGCGATCGGCCGGCCGAACTGCTCCCTTCGCAACGCGTGCCGCAGCGCCGCCTCGTAGCTGTCGCGCGCGGCGCCCAGCGCACCCCACACGATGCCGTAGCGCGCGTCGTTCAGCGCCGAGAACGGCCCGCGCAGTCCGCGCGCACCCGGAAGCAGAGCGGATGCCTCCACCCGCACGCCGTCCAGGCGGAGCTCGGTCTGCACGGAGGCGCGCATCGAGCCCTTCGGCGCGAGCACCGTCACCTCGAAGCCGGGCGCGTCGGTCGGCACGAGGAAGCCGCGGACGCCGTCGTCGGTCTGCGCCCACACGACCGCGAGCCGGGCGACCGAGGCCAGCCCGATCCATCGCTTCGCCCCGGTGATGATCCAGTCGCCGCCGTCACGACGGGCGAACGTCTTCATGCTCGACGGGTCGGAGCCGGCGGTGGGCTCGGTGAGGCCGAAGCTGCCGATCACCTCGCCGGCGGCCATCGCCGGCAGCCACTGCTCCTTCTGCTCGGCACTGCCCCAGCGGTGGATCGACCCCATCGCCAGCGAGCCCTGCACCGAGACGAAGGTGCGGATGCCGGAGTCACCCGCCTCGAGCTCGAGCGCGGCCAAGCCGTACTCGACGGCGCTGCGGCCGGGGCATCCGTACCCCTCCAGCTCCATGCCGAGCACGCCCAGCCGCCCGAGGGCCGGGGCGAGCTCGACGGGGAAGTGGGCGCGGTCGAACCAGTCGGCGATGTGAGGGCGGATCTCGTCGTCGACGAACGCGCGCACGCGGTCGCGGGCCGACCGCTCCTCGGCGCTGAGCAGTGCGTCGATGCCGAGGATGTCGGATGCCTCGCGCAGCGCATCGAGGTCGTCGGGGTCCCTGCGGGCATCGGTCATGGCGCCTCCTCGCGTCCCTCCGATCATGCCTTCCCGGGCGCGGGCGTGCAGAACCCTGGACTGGACCCGGCCGCCGGTACCGTGGTCGGGTGAGCGATCCCTCCGCTGCCCGCTCGGCGACGACGTATCCCTTCGATGCGCGTCCGCTCGTGGAGCCCGTGCCGCACGGCGCACCCCGCGCCTTCGCCGACGAGCTTCGCCGCACCGGCCGGCTCCCGGGATCGGGGAGCAGCCCGTTCGTCGCCATCGTCCTCGGCGCCGTCTTCCTCATCGTGTTCGGCTCGGTCGCGCTGACGATCGTGTCGACCGTCGTGGGGGCGCTGTCGTCGGGCATCAGCGGCGGTGGCGGACTGGGCGTGCTGTTCGCGCTGTTCCCCCTGATCGTGCTGGGCGTGATCGCCGCCCTCGCGATCACGCTCTTCGTCCGCGGCACCCGCGGCAGGCAGGAGCGCATGTACCGGTTCGACCGGTTCGCGCGCGCCAACGGGATGACGTACCTGCCGGCGCTGGACGGCCCCGGCCTGCCGGGCATGATCTTCTCGATCGGCAGCTCACGGCAGGCGAGGGACCTCATCCGCGGCGACGTCCCCCGCTTCGTCGAGTTCGGGAATCACCGCTACACGACCGGCTCGGGCAAGAACCGGCAGACCCACCACTGGGGCTACGTCGCGGTCAAGCTCGACACCCCGCTGCCGCACATCGTGCTTGACGCGACGAGCAACAACTCGCTGTTCGGCTCGAACCTGCCGATGACGATCGACCGCGACCAGCGCCTCAGTCTCGAGGGCGACTTCGACCGCTACTTCGCGCTCTACTGCCCCGCGGACTACGAGCGCGACGCCCTCTACCTCTTCACGCCCGACATCATGGCGCGCTTCATCGACAACGCCGCCGCACTCGACGTCGAGATCGTCGACGACTGGCTCTTCCTGTACGCCAAGCGCGACTTCTCGACTCTCGACCCCGCCACGTGGGCGTGGCTGTTCTCGGTGGTCGGCGCGCTGCTGGACAAGCTCGCGCAGTGGGCGCGGTGGCGGGACGAGCGCCTGGCGGCGGATGCCTCGACCCAGGGCGCTGCGACCGCCGCGGGCGGCGCGGACCACGCCGGCGCGGCATCCGCCGTTCCCTTCACGCCCCCGCTCGAGTCGCTGCGGCCGCCGCCGGGCGTCGCCCCCGAGGGACGCCGTCTGCAGCGCGGGATCCCGTGGGTGTCGATCGTCGTCGGCGGTGTCGTCGTGGTGCTGTGGATCCTCTCCCGCCTCGGCGGCTCGTTCTTCCCCTGAATCACGGGCCTCCCGGAAGCAAGGAATCATGCACGCATTCACCGAGAAGGACATCCGCGCGTCCTTCGTCAACGCCGAGTAACCGCGTACTCGGCGAGATCGCACGCTATCGGCGCCGATGACGTGGTCGTTCGCCGAGTAACCGCGATCTCGACGGGGGCCGGGCCGGAAGGCCGGTGACGAGCATGCCGCCGGGACGACCCGGGCGGCGCGTGGGGCGCTCCGCCCGGGTCTGCGGGGAGGATCAGAAGAATCCCATCGCCCCGTCGGCATACGACACCAGCAGGTTCTTCGTCTGCTGGTAGTGGTCGAGCATCTTGAGGTGGTTCTCGCGCCCGATGCCGGACTGCTTGTAGCCGCCGAACGCCGCGTGCGCGGGGTACTGGTGGTACGTGTTCGTCCAGACGCGGCCGGCCTCGATCGCGCGTCCGGCGCGGTACGCGGTGTCGCCCGAGCGGCTCCACACCCCCGCACCGAGGCCGTAGAGGGTGTCGTTGGCGATCGAGATGGCGTCGTCGAAGTCGTCGAACGACGTGACCGAGACGACGGGACCGAAGATCTCCTCCTGGAAGATGCGCATGTCGTTGGTGCCCTCGAACACCGTGGGGGCGACGTAGAAGCCGTCCGAGAGGTCGCCGCCGAGGTCCACGCGCTCACCGCCGGCGAGCAGCTTCGCGCCACCCTGCTTGCCGATGTCGATGTAGCTCAGGATCTTCTCCAACTGGTCGTTGGACGCCTGAGCGCCGATCATCGTCGCGGGGTCCAGCGGGTTGCCCTGCACGATCTTCGACACGCGCTCGAGGCCGTCGCCGAGGAAGCGGTCGTAGATCGAGCGCTGGATGAGGGCGCGCGACGGGCAGGTGCACACCTCGCCCTGGTTGAGCGCGAAGAAGGTGAAGCCCTCGAGCGCCTTGTCGTAGTAGCCGTCGTCGGTGGAGCGGGCGACGTCCTCGAAGAAGACGTTCGCGCTCTTGCCGCCGAGCTCGAGCGTCACCGGGATGAGGTTCTGCGACGCGTACTGCATGATGAGCCGGCCCGTCGTGGTCTCGCCGGTGAAGGCGACCTTGCGGATGCGCTTGTGCTGCGCGAGCGGCGCGCCCGCCTCGATGCCGAAGCCGTTCACGATGTTCACGACGCCCGCGGGGAGCAGGTCGCCGATGATGTCGAAGAGGAAGAGGATCGACGCCGGCGTCTGCTCGGCGGGCTTCAGGACGACGCAGTTGCCCGCGGCGAGCGCGGGAGCGAGCTTCCACGTGGCCATCAGGATGGGGAAGTTCCACGGGATGATCTGGCCCACCACCCCGAGCGGCTCGTGGAAGTGGTAGGCCACCGTGTCTTCGTCGAGCTGGCTGAGCGAGCCCTCCTGCGCCCGCAGGACGCCGGCGAAGTAGCGGAAGTGGTCGACGGCGAGCGGGATGTCGGCGGCCAGGGTCTCGCGCACCGGCTTGCCGTTCTCCCAGGTCTCGGCGACGGCGATCCGTTCGAGGTTCTGCTCGATGCGGTCGGCGATCTTGTTGAGGATCACGGCGCGCTCGGCGGGCGTCGTGCGCTTCCACGACTCGAACGCCTTGTACGCGACGTCCACCGCGCGGTCGATGTCCTCGACCGTGCCGCGGCCGACCTCGGTGAACGGCTTGCCGTTGACGGGGCTGATGTTCTCGAAGTACTGGCCCTTGATCGGCTCGACCCACTCGCCGCCGATGTAGTGGCCGTAGCGGGGGCGGTAGTCGGCGATCGAGCCGCGCTGCCCGGGAGCGGCGTAGATGCTCGAGACGCCCTCTTCGACGATGGTCATGATGGTCTCCTTCGACGCTGTCCGCGACGGTCGTCGTCGCGATGGGTCGAAGGTAGGCCGGGCCAGGTTGCACAACGTTGCGCGACCCCGAGCAAGGCGCAGCGGGCGGCTAGTCGTCGGACTCGAGCTTCTCGATGCGGGCGACCAGCCCCGCGCGCCGGGGAGAGCGGGGAGGCAGCATCGAGAGGCAGAGCCGCAGCAGCTCGACGTCGCCGGCGGCGGCATCCGTCTCGGCGAACGCGAGCAGGACGTCGACGGATGCCTCCGCCATCAGCGCCTCGCGCAGCGCCGTGCGGACGGTCTCGCGGAACTCCTCCACACCGGGCGCGACCGAGTCGGGGAGCACGTCGCCGCGGTATGCCGCGAGGGCGACCCGGTGCGCGCCGCGATCGAGGAGCGACAGCACCTGGTGGGCGTCGGTCTCGACCTCGACGCCCAGCCGGTACGGGCGGGATTCGGGCACGAGGGCGGGAGCTGTCTGCGCGAGCGCCCTGCGCAGCCGCACCATCTCGGCACGGAGCGTCACCGAGCCCTCCGGATCGCCGTAGACGAGTTCGCCGAGGCGCTCGGCCGACAGGCCCTGCCGGTGCACGGCGAGCATGAGCAGCAGCTCGGCGTGCCGGGGGCCGAGCTCCGACAGGGTCTGGACACCCTCGCCGACCACCTCGAGCAGCGCCCGATCCCGCCCGAGCACGCGGAGGGTCGCCCGCGTCGGCTCAGGGCGCCGTGTCGGCGTGCGGCGGGCCCCCCGCGTCGATTCGGGAGCGTGACGAACGGCCGCGCGCTCGCGCAGGCGTGCCACCAGCAGCTCTCCCTCGATGGCGCGGGCCGTCGCGTCCACGAGGAGCTGGGCCTGCGGGGTCACCGCCTCCACGCCCCCGGTGACGTCGATGACGCCGAGGATGCGGCGCGTCTCGGGGTCGTGGACGGGCGCCGCCGTGCACGACCACGGGTGCACCAGCCGGTTGAAGTGCTCCGCGCCGCTGATCTGCACCGACCGGTCGAGCGTGAGCGCCGTCCCGGGCGCGGCGGTGCCCACCGCGTCCTCCGACCAGTTCGCGCCCTCGACGAAGCCCATCGCTCCGGTGAGGCTGCGGACGTGCCGGTCGCCCTCCACCCACAGCAGCCGTCCCGCCGCATCGCCCACGGCCACGACGACGCCCGATTCGGATGCCTCGCCGGGCAGCAGCAGCCCGCGCACCATGTCGATCACCCCGGCGAGCGGGTGGGCGCGCCGGTAGGCCTCGAGCTCGTCGGCCGTCAGATCGAGCGGCGGGAGGGCCTCCGCCGCGACCAGGCCCTCGAGCGAGCGGCGCCACGACTCGCGCACGAGGGCGCGGACGTCGCGCAGGCGCTCGTCTCCCGCGTTGCCGGCGACGAGCTCCTCATGGGCGCGCTCGATGAGCAGGCGTGAGGTCTCGGGCGACACCTCCCGTCGCTGCGACCACGGTGAGGACACGGCGGCTCCGATCGACGTCGGGGAGCGTGCGTCCAGTGTAGGGGCAGGGTCGACCGCCGGTTCAGGCCCGCGCGGCCCACCATTCCCGCAGGCGCCGCTCGGCCTCGTCCTCGCCCACGATCCCCTCGTCCAGCCGCAGGTCGAGCAGGAAGCGGTACGCCTCGCCGACCTCGCGGCCCGGGCCGATGCCCAGCACCTGCTGGATGCGGTTGCCGTCGAGCTCGGGACGCATCGCCTCGAGCTCCTCCTGCGCGGCGAGCTCGTCGATGCGGCGCTCGATGTCGTCGTACGCGCGGGCCAGCCGTGTCGCCTTCTTGACGTTCCGGGTGGTGACGTCCGCCCGCGTGAGGATGTGGAGACGCTCGAGCTCGGCGTCCGCGTCGCGCACGTACCGGCGCACGGCGGAGTCGGTCCATGCGCCCTCGGAGTAGCCGAAGAAGCGCAGGTGCAGCTCGATGAGCCGGGTCACGGCAGCGATGGTGGCCGAGTCGAAGCGCAGCGCCTGAAGCCGCTTGCGCGCCATCCGGGCGCCCTTGATGTCGTGGTGGTAGAACGTCACCCCGCCGCCGGGCTCGAGGCGCCGCGTCGCCGGCTTGCCGATGTCGTGGAGGAGCGCCGCCAGCCGCAGCGGCACGTCGGGCGCGGCATCCGGATGCCGTGTCTTCTCCAGATCGATGGCCTGCCGCAGCACCGTCAGCGAATGCTCGTAGACGTCCTTGTGGTGGTGGTGCTCGTCCACCTCGAGCTGCAGCGCCGGGACCTCGGGAAGGAACTCGTTCATGAGACCGGTCTGCACGAGCAGGCGGATGCCGCGCACCGGGTCGTCGGTCGCCAGCAGGCGCGCCAGCTCGCCCTGAATGCGCTCGGGGCTCACGATCTCGAGCGTCTGGCGCAGCTCGGCCATGGCCGACACGGTGGCGTCGTCGACCTCGAAACCGAGCTGCGACGCGAAGCGCGCGGCGCGGAGCATGCGCAGCGGATCGTCGCCGAAGCTGACGTGGGGATCGGTCGGCGTCCGCAGCACGCCGCGCACCAGATCCTCGACGCCGCCCGTCGGGTCGATGAGCGTCTGGCCGGGCACGTGCAGCGCCATCGCGTTCACGGTGAAGTCGCGACGCAGGAGATCGCCGTCGATCGTGTCGCCGAACTCGACCGTGGGCTTGCGGGTGACGCCGTCGTAGCTGTCGGCGCGGTACGTGGTGATCTCGACCTGTTCGCCGTGCACGCGCGCACCGATCGTGCCGAACGCGCGGCCGATGTCCCACTGCGCCGTCGACACGGGGGTGACGATCCGCAGGATGTCGTCCGGCCGCGCATCGGTGGTGAAGTCGAGGTCGTTGGTGGTGCGGCCCAGCAGCGCGTCGCGCACGGGCCCGCCGACGATGGCGAGGTCGAACCCGGCGTCCGAGAACGCGCGGGCGAGCGCGGCGACGACGGGGGATTCGGCGAGCGCGCCGAGGCGCGCGATGCCCTCGGCCATGTTGAGCATGGGTTCCAGCCTACCGAGCGCATCCTCTCCCGCCGCGCGGTCAGCCGCCGGGGGCGAACCGCAGGAAGCCCGTGAACAGCAGCTCGCGCACGCGCGGCAGCAGATCCGCGCGCAGGGCGCCGCCGTCGACCTCGAGCAGCTCGGCGATCGCGTCGATCAGCACCCCGACGGGCATGTCCCCGTCGCACGCGCCGACGAGTGCGGCGAGACCGGGGTCGACCCCGAGAGCCCGCCCGAACCCGCCGCCCTGCCGCAGCTCGATGATCGTGGGGTCGTCGGCGCCGGGGAGGTGGTGGCGGGCCTCGGTGACATCGGGCGCCACCAGGAGGACGGATGCCGCGAGCGCGGCGTCGTCGAGGGTGCCGAGGCGGTCGTGCGCGTCGAGCGCCGCCGCGAGGTGAGCGCCGAGGCCGTCGCCGGCGAGCGCGGCGTGGAGCGTCTCGTACCGGGAGAGGGTCGGCACGCCGTCGAGCGGCCGCCGCAGGAGAAGGTAACCGAAGCCCACCTCGGTCACGCCGCGCGCGCCGAAGTCGTCGAGCCACGCGTCGACGAGGCGCGCGAAGCCCGGCGTGCCGGGAAGCGTCCCGCCGTCGCGCACCCAGAGCTCGGCGTACGACAGCGGGTCCAGTCGCTCGCGCTCCACGACCCAGGCGTCCAGCGGCACGGGCGAGGACTCGATCCACCGGCGCACGCGGTCCAGCCCCGCGATGCGGTCGCGGGTCTCCCAGTTGCCCAGCAGCTGTGCGACACCGCCGGGTGCGAGGTGGCGGCCGACCCCTGAGACGAAGGCCGCCACGAGGTCGTCGCCCACCATTCCGCCGTCGCGGTACTCGTACGCCGGCACGTCGGCGACGCGCGGCGTGATGACGAAGGGCGGATTGGACACGACCCGGTCGAACAGCTCCCCCTCGACCGGCGCGAACAGGCTTCCCTGCCGCACCTCGATGCCGTCCACGCCGTTGAGCAGCGCGTTCAGCCGCGTGAACGCGAGGGCGCGCGCAGAGATGTCGGTGGCGACGACGTGATCGACGTGGGCGCGGGCGCGCAGCGCCTGGATGCCGCATCCGGCGCCGATGTCCAGTCCCCGCGCCGCCGGCGTGGGCAGCTGCAGGCCCGCCAGGGTCAGCGACGCGCCGCCCACCCCGAGCACGTGTTCCTCGGGGAGCGGCCCGCCGAGCGCCGCCTCGTCGAGATCGCTCGCGACCCACCACTGCCCGGATCCCGTCTCGTCGGCGTACGACTGCGGTCGCACCAGCGCCAACGGGCGCACCTCGCCGTCCTCCGCCGACGCGAGCCCCAGCCGGGTCAGGCCCTCGGCGCCGGTGCGGACAAGTGCACGATCGACGGATGCCGCGGCCTGCGGCATCCCGAGCACGAGAAGCCTGCCCAGCACGGCCAGCGGATCCTCGCGGTCCCCCAGCCCGCGCGACGCCGGCGAGCGCAGCCCCCGCGCGATCGCGTCGTCCGCGGCCTGCCCCCACGCATCCCGCAGCGCCTCGGCGGTGAACCCCGCGTCGCGCAGGTCGGCGGCGAGGTCGCGGCAGCGGGCGGGATCCGGTTCGGGCAGCATCCGACCATTCAACCGCGCGAGCGGGCCGTCGTCGTGCCGCCGTCCGCGGCACGTGACGCCGGTGCGGCCCGGCATCCGGCGGGCTCGGAGGCGCGGACCGTAGAATCGCAGTCGATCGTGCGGTCAGGACATCGCACAGGAGCGAACCCCCGACAGGATGATCGTGACCCAACCGCGAGCACTGCGGCGCACGCCTCGCCGCGCACAGCGCCTCGTGACCGCCGCCGTCGCCGCGCTGGCCGTGCTCGCGACCCTCCTGCTGCCGGCCCCGTCCCTCGCCGCACCGTCTCCCGAGCCCACGCCCACCCCCACGTCGGCCGTGCCGCCCGGGACGACGGCGTTCACGCTCTCTCCGCTTGCGAACGGCGTCGTGCGAGCCGGCGAGTCGCTGAGCGTCTCGATCTCGCTGCAGAACGGCACGGCCGCCGACCTGGCGCCGGTCGACGTCACGCTCTCGCTCGGCACCGCTCCGCTGACCGACCGCACCGCGCTCACGAGGTGGCTCGAGGGTGCGCCGGATCCCTCGCTGCAGCCGATCGCGACGACCTCGACCGGGATCGTGGCGTCCGGGTCGTTCCAGGTGCGCGGGGTGACGGTCCCGGCGGACGATCCGGCACTCGCGGACCGCGCCCCGGGCGTCTACCCCCTCTCGGCGTCGTACGAGGACGCCTCCGGCACCGTGACCTCGGTGAGCGTCATGATCGTGCCCCCGGCCGAGGCGGCCGACGTCGGACTCGGCGTGATCGTCCCCATCACCGCAGGCCCCCTCCGCGCAGGGCTGTTGACGGCCGATGAGCTGGCGGTGCTGACCGGCCCCGACGGCAGCCTGACCGATCAGCTCGACGCCGTGCGAGGCACCCAGGCGATCCTCGCGGTCGATCCGGCGGTGCCCGCCTCGATCCGCGTGCTCGGAACGTCGGCGCCCGAGTCGGCCGCGGAGTGGCTCGCCGAGCTCGAGAGCATGCAGAACTCCCGCTTCGCGCTGCAGTTCGGCGACGCGGACGTCACCCCCCAGCTGCAGGCCGACCTCCCCCGCCTCCTCGCACCCACGTCGTTCCGGGCCTACATGTCCCCGTCGGACTTCGCGGACGTCACCCCCAGCCCGACCCCCACGCCGACACCGACGCCCGGCGACCCTACCGCCGCGACTCCGACGCCGACCGCGCCGCCGGGACCAGCGCTGCCGAGCACCGATGAGCTCCTGGACATCGGGCCCGCCGCACGAGCTGGCGTCTACTGGCCGGCCGACGGCACCGCCGACGCCGACGTCGTGGCGCAGCTCGGCGAGATCCCGACCGACGGCGGCGTGCCCTCGATCACGGTGATCCCGTCCGCGACGACCGAGCCGGGAGCCGCCGGGCGCACCGTCGCCGCCCACGGCGTCGTCGGCGAGTCCGAGGTGCTCGTCTACGACAGCGACGTCTCGACGGCGCTCGACGAGGCGTCGCGCAGCGAGGAGTCCTGGCTGCGCGGCGCACCGCTGTCGGCCGCCACCGCCTACCTCGCGTTCGCCACGGCCGATACGCAGGGTCCCGTGCTGGTCACCCTCGGCCGCGGCGACGGCCGCTCGCGCGTGGGGATGGAGGCGGCGATCTCCGCCGCCGTCACCGCGCCCGATGTGCTGCCCCGCAGCCTGCCGGCGGTGACCACGAGCGCCTCGGACGAGATCGCGCTGACCGGCGTCGAGCCGTCCACCGAGCGCGCGGCGGCCGCGGCGACCCTCGTCGCCGACGAGGGCGAGCTCGGCCGGTTCGCGACCATCCTGGACGAGCCCTCACTGCTCAACGGCCCGGAGCGCAACGAGATCCTCCAGCTCCTCGGCGTCGCCTGGGTCGGCGACCCCGACTGGGCCGCCGCCATCGCCGAGCACCGCGAGCAGACCAGGACGACGCTCGGGTCGGTCGCGCTGCTCCCCACGGTTCCGAACGACCTCTACGGATCGAACGCCTCGCTGCGCTTCTGGGTGCGCAACGACCTGCCGTACCCCGTCAACCTCGTGCTCTACACGACACGCGACAACCTGCGGCTCGACGTGCAGAACGAGACGCCCGTCGTCGCCACCGCGCAGAGCAACACGCGCGTGGAGGTCCCGGTCCAGGCGCGGGTCGGACGCGGCGAGGTCACCCTCACGCTGCAGCTGCGCAGCCCGGCCTTCGTCGCGATCGGCGAGCCCGAGTCGGTCGAGGTCAACGTGTGGGCCGACTGGGAGGGCGTCGGCATCGGGGCCCTCGCCGTGCTCGTCGGAGCGCTGCTCGTCATGGGGATCGTCCGCACGGTGCTCCGGGTGCGTCGGCGCCGGCGCGGGACGGATGCCGACACCGCCGTCCCGGCCGACACCGCCGTCGCGGCGGAGCCCGGCCCCGACGGCGCGGGGGAAGAGCCGCAGCCCCGCGAGGAGACGAAGCCGTGAGCGGGATAGGGCGCGCGAGTGTGCTCATCGGCGCGGGCACGGTCGTGTCGCGCCTGACGGGCTTCCTCCGCGCGGTCGTCCTGGTGTCGGCGGTGGGCGCGACCACGGCGGGCGGCAACGCCTTCGCCGTCGCGAACCAGCTGCCCAACAACATCTACGCCATCATCTCGACGGGTCTTCTGAGCGCCGTCGTCGTGCCGCAGATCGTCAAGGCCGCCGCCCATGACGACGGCGGGCGGGCTTTCGTCTCCAAGCTGTTCACCCTCGGCACCGTGGTGCTCCTCGGCACGACGCTGGTGGCGACCGCGGCGGCGCCCTGGCTGGTCGCGCTCTACGCGCCGGCGTTCCCTCCCGAGCAGCAGGCGCTGGCGACCGCCTTCGCCTACTGGTGCCTGCCGCAGATCCTCTTCTACGGGCTGTTCGCGCTCGTCGGCGAATCCCTCAACGCGCGACGGGTCTACGGGCCGTACACGTGGGCGCCGATCGTCAACAACCTCGTCTCCATCGCCGGCTTCGTGGCCTTCATCTGGCTGTTCGGCCCGGCCGGGAGCTCCACGCAGTGGACGCCCGTGATGATCGCGGTGCTCGCGGGCACCGCGACCCTCGGCATCGTCGTGCAGACCGCGATCCTGTTCGCGTTCTGGCGCAAGACGGGCCTGCACGTGCGACCCGACTTCGGGTGGCGCGGCGTCGGGCTCGGCCAGATCGGCCGGCTGGCCGGCTGGACCTTCCTCATGGTGCTCGCGGGCCAGCTCGCCGGCATCGTGCAGTCGCAGGTGATGTCGCGCATCCCCGAAGGCGAC
This sequence comes from Microbacterium sp. CCNWLW41, assembly GCF_037083505.1. NCBI lineage: Bacteria > Bacillati > Actinomycetota > Actinomycetes > Micrococcales > Microbacteriaceae > Microbacterium > Microbacterium sp. CCNWLW41. The sequence goes on along the minus strand of NZ_JBAOJP010000001.1, from coordinate 594,959 downwards.
CCCGGCGTCTTCGTGGCCGGCAACGCCTGGCTGCTGTTCATGCTCCCGTACTCGATCATCGTGCTCTCGATCGGGACGCCGTACTTCACCCAGCTCAGCGAGCACGCCGCGGCGGGACGCGACGAGGACGTCCGGGGTGACATCGGCCGCAGCATCCGCACCCTCGGGCTCTTCGTGGTGGGTGCCACGGCGGCGCTCGGAGTCGCGGCCATCCCGGCATCCCGCATCTTCACCGACAGTCCGGACGAGGCGGTCGCGGCATCCGCGGTCCTGCTGTGCTACCTCATCAGCCTCATCCCGCTCGCCGTGCTGTTCGTGGTGCAGCGCACGTTCTACGCCTACGACGACACCCGCACGCCGTTCCTCTTCACGATCCTGCAGTGCACGCTCGTCGTGCTCACCGCGTGGGGGGCGCTGTGGGCGTTCACCGCGGGCGTGCTGCCGGCCTCCCGGCTGACGGCGGCCGTCGCGCTCGGGCAGTCGCTGGCGAGCGTCGTGCAGGTGATCGTCGCGACGTGGCTCCTGCACCGCCGGCTCGGAGGCATCCGGGTGGGATCCTGGATGCTGTCGCTCGGCCGGTTCGCGCTGGCCGCCGTTCCGGCCGCCGGCGCCGGCTGGCTCACCTTCCAGCTGCTGGGGGGTGTGGACGGGTGGACCGTCGCCGACAAGGTGCTCGGCGCCGTGGGTGCGGCGATCATCGGGGTCGTCGTCCTCGTGGTCTACGCGGGGTTCCTGGCGCTGCTGCGCGCTCCCGAGCTGTCCGTGGCCGTGGGCCTGGTCCGACGGTTCCTGCCGGGGCGCGGCTGAGATACCCCCTGCGCCTCCGGCCGGTGTAGACGTGTCGCGCCGCGTCGGCAAGGGGGAGGGCGCGGAATGCCACGCGGTTACCATGTGTTGAGGCATCCGGAAGCCCCGCTCCGTCGACGGGAGCCCGGGGTTCCACGAGGAAAGGTGCGCACGTGCGTCAGGTCATCATCATCGGTTCGGGCCCCGCGGGCTACACCGCCGCCATCTACGCCGCCCGGGCGAATCTGAGCCCGCTCGTCGTGGCGAGCTCGGTCGAGGCCGGCGGCGAGCTGATGAACACCACCGAGGTGGAGAACTTCCCCGGATTCCCCGAGGGGATCATGGGTCCCGACCTGATGGCGAAGATGCAGGAGCAGGCCGAGAAGTTCGGCGCCGAGGTGCTGTACGACGACGTCGTCTCGCTCGACGTCGACGGCGCGGTCAAGAAGATCACGCTCGGCAGCGGCGCCACGCACGAGGCCGACTCCGTGATCTTCGCCACCGGCTCCGCCCCGCGGAAGATCGGCATCGAGGGTGAGACCCGCCTGTCGGGTCGCGGCGTCTCGTATTGCGCGACGTGCGACGGCTTCTTCTTCCGCGAGCGTGTGATCGCCGTGGTGGGCGGCGGCGACTCCGCGATGGAGGAGGCCACCTTCCTCACCAAGTTCGCATCGAAGGTGTACGTCATCCACCGCCGCGACGAGCTGCGCGCGTCGAAGATCATGCAGGACCGCGCGTTCAAGAACGAGAAGATCGAGTTCATCTGGAACGCCGAGGTCGTCGACATCCTGGGCGACGAGGCGGTCAGCGGCGTCGTGCTGCAGGACACGGTCGACGGCTCCACGCGCGAACTGCCGCTGGACGGCGTCTTCGTCGCGATCGGCTACGACCCCCGCACGCACCTCGTGCACGGCAAGCTCGAGCTGACCCCGGAGGGCACGGTCTGGGTCGACGGGCGCTCGTCGCGCACGTCGGTGCCGGGCGTCTTCGCCGCCGGCGACGTCATCGACCCCACCTACCGGCAGGCCGTCACCGCGGCGGGCAGCGGCACGGTCGCGGCCCTCGACCTCGAGCACTACCTCGCCGCTCTCGGCGAGGCGGGGGAGCCCGACGCGCACGGCGACCAGATCGCGGGGCTGCCCGAGGTGACCCCCGTCTGAACCTGGGAGTCCGCGGCACGTGGGGAACAATCCCGCCGCGGACCACGTTCAACCCCTCACGAAGACTTCCACCGAAGGAGAGAACCAGATGACCGCCAAGGCGACCACCTCCGCCACGTTCGAGCAGGACGTGCTCCAGGCTGACGGCCCGGTGCTCGTCGACTTCTGGGCCGAGTGGTGCGGGCCGTGCCGCATGGTCTCGCCCGTCCTCGACCAGATCCAGTCGGAGCACCCCGGCAAGATCACGATCCTCAAGCTGAACGTGGACGAGAACCCCGATCTCGCGATGAAGTACCAGATCACGTCGATCCCCGCGATGAAGGTGTTCAACAAGGGCCAGGTTGAGACCACGATCATCGGCGCCAAGCCGAAGTTCGCCCTCGAGCAGGACCTCGCCGCGTACATCGGCTGAGTCCCCGCTGATTTCACGAGACCCCGTCGGCTCCGGCCAGCGGGGTTTCGTCGTCTCATCCGGGTATCCGTCATATTCCGTTTTCGGAATCCGTTGATTTTGGAAAGATCTTCTCGGCGGATGTCGATCGGGGACCCGATCGTTCGACGTATCAGGTGAAGGCCCACAAGGGCCGCCGAACGGGCGATCAGCCCCTACGAGAGGAACACCCATGCGATACATGCTCATCATGAACGTCGACGCCGCGGCCGCTGCCGCCTTCGATCCCACCACGACCGACATGGCGGCCGTCTACGCCGCCATGGGCGCGTACAACGAGGAACTGCAGAAGGCGGGCGTCTTCCTCAGCGCGGAGGGCCTTTCCGACGCCGTGGAAGGCTTCCGTGTGGACTTCGACTCCGTCCCGCCCGTGGTCACCGACGGACCCTTCGCAGAGGCTCGCGAGGTCTTCACCGGGTTCTGGATCCTCGAGGTCGCGTCGCGCGAAGAAGCGGAGCACTGGGCGCGCAAGTGCCCCCTGAGCCCCGGCACGTCACTGGAGGTTCGTCGCGTGAACGAGATCAGCGACTTCGACCAGAGCGACGAGTGGGTCGCGAAGGAGCAGGAGTGGCGCGCCGCCAACTCCTGATGCGGCCCTCAGTGTGCGTCGGCACGCACCGTCGCGTCCCAGCGGCGGTGCGTCTCGGCGTCCCCGAGGAGCCGCCACACGGCGCGCGTCAGCGGCGGGTAGTCCAGCGAGATCTGGCGCAGCACCCGGTAGTGCCGGCTCGCGTTCGGCAGAGCGCCGCCGTTCGCGGCGATGTTCTCGGCACGCAGGATGAGGACAACCAGCTCATCCACGGTCGGAAGCTCGTCCATGAAGTCCCACGGATCTTCTCCCGCGCGCAGCCGCTCGGTGACCAGCACCGACAGTTCGTCGGCCGCCTCGGCGCGCAGGAGCTCGAGGCTCGCGCGCCGGCGCGGGGTCTGCTCGTTGTGGGCCACCCGTCAAGGGTACGTTGCCCGGCCGACGCCGTGGCTCTTTCCGCCTCGCTTACGCTGACAGAATGACCGACCACGACGAGCACGCGCGCCGGGCGGTCGAGGCCGTGTGGCGCGCGCAGTCCGCCCGCATCGTGGCTGCTCTTACCCGGCACACCGGCGAGTTCGCCTGGGCGGAGGACCTGGCCCAGGAGGCGCTCGTCGAGGCGCTCGCGGCATGGTCGAGCAGCGGCATCCCCGACAATCCCGGAGCCTGGCTCATGTCCGTCGCCAAGCGGCGCGCGATCGACGGCTGGCGTCGCCGGGAGCGCCTGGCACAGCGCGAGCCGCTCTTCGTCACCGACGCGATCGTCGCGGAGTCCGTCGACCCCGTGCCGGACCAGGCCGACCCCGACGCCATCGACGACGACGTGCTGCGCCTCGTCTTCGTGGCGTGTCATCCGATCCTGCCCGCTCAGGCCCGGCTCGCCCTGACCCTGCGCACGGTGGCCGGGTTGACCACCGAGCAGATCGCCCGCGCCCTGCTCATGAGCGTGCCCACCGTGCAGCAGCGCATCGTGCGCGCGAAGCGGTCGCTCGCCGCGGAGCACGTGCCGTTCGAGGTTCCGGATCGCGCCGAGCGCCCGGCACGGCTGGCGAGCGTGCTGCAGGTGATCTATCTGCTGTTCACCGAGGGCTATGCCGCCGCGGACGGGGAGGGGCACATCCGCCCCGACGTCGCCCGAGAAGCCGTGCGCCTGGGACGGCAGCTCGCCGCGCTCATGCCGGGCGAGCCCGAGATCTGGTCGCTCATCGCGCTGATGGAATTCCAGTCGTCGCGGTTCGCCGCGCGGGTCGGCGCCGACGGCCTTCCGGTCACCCTCGAGGACCAGGACCGGCGCCGTTGGGACCGGTCGGCGATCGGCCGGGGCAACGACGCGATGAGAAGAGCGGATGCCGCGCCCCGCGGACTCGGCTACTACGGCGTCCAGGCCGCGATCGCCCAGTGCCATGCGGTGGCGCCGACCTTCGCCGACACGGACTGGGACCGGATTCTCCGCCTCTATGACGCACTCGCCGCGCTGGCGCCGTCAGCCGTCGTGCGGCTCAACCGCGCCGTCGCCCTCTCGATGGTCGAGGGTCCAGAGCAGGCTCTGGCCGCCGTGGACGCCCTCGAGCCGGAGCTTGCCGGCTTCCGCCCGCTCGCGGCGGTGCGGGCCGAGCTTCTCCAGCGGATGGGACGACCGGATGCCGCGGCCGCCGCGTTCCTGGACGCCGCCGGCCTCCCGGGCAACGACGCCGAGGCCTCTCTGCTGCGACGCCGGGCCGCCGCGCTCGGCGCGTGAGGCGTCAGTTGTCGCCGTATCCCGTCTCGCCGAGCTCGGCCAGGATGCGGTTCAGATCCTGGATGCTCGCGAAATCAATGTTGATCTGGCCTTTCTTGGCGGTCAACGAGATCTTGACGCGGGTGTTGAGGCGGTCACCGAGCCGCTCGGCGACGTCGTCGAGGTGCGCACGGCGGGAGCCGGCCTGAGGTTTCACCGCGCGCGTGGGGGAGGCATCCGGAAGCTTCGCGGCGGCCTCGGCGGCACGCACCGAGAGGTCTTCGTTCACGATCTTGTCGGCGAGACGCTGCATCGACGCCGGGTCCTCGAGCGAGAGGATGGCGCGCGCGTGGCCGGCGGTGAGGACACCGGCGGCGACGCGCTGCTGCACCGGCATCGGCAGCTTGAGCAGGCGGATCGTGTTGCTGATCTGGGGACGCGAACGTCCGATGCGGGTCGCCAGCTCCTCCTGGGTGATGCCGAAGTCCTCGAGCAGCTGCTGGTACGCCGACGCCTCTTCGAGGGGGTTGAGCTCGGAGCGGTGCAGGTTCTCGAGGAGCGCGTCGCGCAGGAGGTGCTCGTCGGCCGTGTCGCGGACGATCGCGGGGATCGACGTCAGTCCCGCCTCGCGCGCGGCACGGGTGCGGCGCTCACCCATGATGAGCTCGTACTCGCCGTTCTCGTTGGTGCGCACGACGACGGGCTGGAGCACGCCGAACTCACGGACACTGTGGACGAGCTCGGCGAAGTGCTGGGGGTCGAAGTTGGTGCGGGGCTGGCGCGGGTTGGGAACGATCGCGTGCGGGTCGATGTGCGCGAGGCGTGCGCCCGGCACGTCGACCAGGTCTTCCTCGATCTCCTCGACCGCGACGGGCCGGGGGAAGAACACGTCCGCGGGGCGCTCCTCGACCTGCTCGTTGGTCGGGATCAGTGCACCGATTCCACGTCCGAGTCCCGTGCGCTTCGCAGCCATCAGGCGTCCTCTTCTTCCTCGTTCGAGGCGCTGTCGCGCCGGATGATCTCCACGGCCGCTTCACGGTACGCGATCGCGCCGGCGGACTGACCGTCGTAGGCGATGACGGTCTGGCCGAAGCTCGGCGCCTCGGAGACGCGTACGGAGCGGGGGATGACGGTTTGCAGCACTTCGCGCGGGAAGTGCTGACGCACCTCGTCGGCGACCTGCTGGGCGAGGCGGGTGCGGCCGTCGTACATGGTGAGCATGATCGTCGACAGATGCAGCCGCGGGTTCAGGTGCTTCTGGATCATTCGCACGGTGCCGAGCAGCTGGCTGAGTCCCTCCAGCGCGTAGTACTCGCACTGGATCGGGATCAGCAGCTCGCCGGCGGCGGTGAAGGCGTTGATCGTGAGCAGTCCCAGCGACGGGGGGCAGTCGATGAGGATGAAGTCGAGGCGCTCTTGGAGGGTATCGAGGTACTCCTCGACGGCCGTGCGCAGCCGGTGCTCGCGGGCGACCTGCGAGACGAGCTCGATCTCTGCGCCGGCGAGATGGATGGTGCTCGGGGCGCACAGCAGGTTCGGCGACTCAGGGCTGACCTGCACGATGTCGGCGAGCGGGAACTCGTCGATCAGCACGTCGTACACGCTGGACGTCTCAGCGGTGTGCGGAACGCCGAGAGCCGTGGAGGCGTTTCCTTGCGGATCGAGGTCGATCACGAGCACGCGTGCGCCTCGGTCGGCGAGTGCGGCGGCGAGATTGACGGTGGTCGTGGTCTTTCCCACGCCACCCTTCTGGTTCGACACCGTCAACACGCGGGTGCGGCCGGAGAGCTGGACGTCTGTTGCTTCCAGGACTTTCCGGCGAGCGGAGAGATCTGCGATTTCCCGGGCGATCGGTGAGTCGTCGAACGAGAAGGATGCCGGAGCTTCGGTCTCGTCGGGCTGTTTCACGTGAAACACTCTCCCTTTCGCGAGCCGGTGAACAACGCCTTCCACTCTATCCCGAGCCACCCCCGCCGCCTTCCGCGACGTCCCTTTCCGGGCCTTCGCTTCCCGATGTTTCACGTGAAACACCGCCTTCGCCCGTCGAGCAGCGAGGACCGAGCGTATCGAGACCCAGACGCCCCCCGCCGGTCGAGTAGCGAGGAACGAGCGTATCGAGACCCTCAACTCTTCCCCCGCCGGTCGAGTAACGAGGAACGAGCGTATCGAGACCCTCAACTCTTCCCCCGCCGGTCGAGTAACGAGGATCGAGCGTATCGAGACCCCCCGACCCCGGAATGGTGCAGACCATACCCGCAACCGCCGGTCGAGTAGCGAGGAACGAGCGTATCGAGACCCTCGACTCTTCCCCCGCCGGTCGAGTAGCGAGGAACGAGCGTATCGAGACCCCCCGACCCCGAAATGGTGCAGACCATGCCCGGAACCGCCGGTCGAGTAGCGAGGAACGAGCGTATCGAGACCCCGACGCTCCACCCCGCCGGACGGCGCCTTCGCACCACCCCGTCGTGGGCCATAAGCCACACCAACCGGAGGAATCAGCCGGCCGGGACCGTAGCCCTCTCAAGATCCGCGCCCGACCGGTCGAGCGGCGGAGGAACGTATCGAGACCGGAGCGGATCCCGTCCTCTCCGTGCGTCAACACGGCGCCCGAGCTGGGCCCTCTGCATCTGCAGCGCGACCACGTGTGCCGAGACCTCCCGATCGGTCAGGAGGAGCGGGGATACCCAGCGCGTGGTCTCGATACGCTCGCACCTCGCTACTCGACCGGCGGGGCGTGAGATCGGAGTCGTGTTCTCGATGGCATGTTTCACGTGAAACAACTCACTCTCCGCGTCCGCACTCAGCCTTCAGATGTGTCCACGAACCGCTTCTTGCTGAGCGCCGGTAGCGACTCCAGGTGCCCGGTGGCCAACGCGATGCGCTTGGCGCGGCTCCACCCCTGCACCTGCTTCTCACGTCGGTAGGCGTCGTCGACCCGATCGAACTGTTCGAAGTAGAGCAGATGCACAGGGAGACGCGTCTTGGTGTATTCAGCCCCTTCACCCTCGTTGTGCTGCGCGATTCGGTGCTCGAGGTTCAGGGTGCTCCCCACGTAGAGGGAGCCGTCGGCGCATTGGAGAATGTACATGTAGGCCATCGGGCTATCGTTGCGACTTGGCTCGAGACGACGGCTCGCGTCGTACGGGCTGTGGAGTCAACGCGGGCGACTCCGTGCTGGGGAGGAGCGGCGACGCGGTCCAGGATGCCATCCGCCCCCGTCGCGAAGAGGCTGTCAGCTCTCCCACCACACCTTCCATCCCCCGGCGCTGAGTCAGCGCCGTCCCGTTGGGGATCAGTCGCGCACACGACGGCTTCCCCAAGAAGTCGGCGCGTTCCCAGTCGCGCCCGTCGCATGGTTGCCCGGGCTCCGACTGAAGCACCCGGCTATGTTTCACGTGAAACGGCCCGGCCCGATGGCTCTCCTCTCGCTATTGCCCCGCATGAAGCTTCGTGATGTTTCACGTGAAACGTCGCCACACGTCGCTGCCACTCCCAGGCGCATGGTTAGGGCGAGAAAAGGGGGCTCTGAGTGCGCCCGAGGGTATAGGGGCAATCAGCCCACGGGCGCGGCAGCCGCTCTGTGCAGAATCTCACGCGATCGACATTGACAGGCCACGGCCAGCCCCGAGTATGCGGTCTTCGAGTCGGTGACTGGCCGACGAACAGGTGGTGGTCTCGATACGCTCGTCCCTCGCTACTCGACCGGCGAGTGCAGGGTGTCGCAGCGCTGAAGCGAGCGGTACGCACGTTCTACCCGCCATGCGCGCGAACTCCTCCTCGGCCCACCGCGGACTGTGGACAGGTCTCGATACACTCGTGCCTCGATACTCGGCCGGCGAGTGCGGGGTAGGACTGAAGCTGCGGCACCGCATCCGCTGAGACCGCGCGATGTCGGACCGGGAGTGCATGGAGCTCGGCGGCGCAGAAGGCTCGGGCGCGGTGAGGTCCGAGTGCGGGACCGGAAGATGGGCACAGGTATCGATAGCGCGCGCCTCGGTGGTCGACGGGCGCGATCAGAAGGTTGTGCGGTCCGTGGCCAGTAGGTCTCGATACGCTCGTACGCGCTACTCGACCGGCAGGTGTAC
>NZ_JBAOJP010000001.1:0-586131 GCF_037083505.1 Microbacterium sp. CCNWLW41 | reverse complement strand
GGGGGCGACCCGGGTCTCGATGCGCTCGTGCCTCGCTACTCGACCGGCAAGTGAACGGGGGCGACCCGGGTCTCGATGCGCTCGTGCCTCGCTACTCGACCGGCAAGTGAACGGGGGCGACCCGGGTCTCGATAGGCTCGTACCTCGCTACTCGACCGGCAAGGGGCCGGACACGGGTCTCGATACGCTCGTACCTCGCTACTCGACCGGCAAGGGGCCGGACACGGGATTCGATACGCGCGTACCTCGCTACTCGGCCGGCGGGGAATGAGAATGCGGGGAGATGCGGTCGCCGGGGCGAGCTACGGGACGAGCGGCGCGGACGACGGGCGATGTTTCACGTGAAACGTACCGCGGAGCTACGGTCAGCGGACGGTGGCTCGGATCACTCGGGAGGGCTCGGAGAGAAGGCCCTCACCCACGATCTCGACGCGGGGGTTCGTCAGCTTGAACTTGCGGAGCTGCTTGTCAGCGGCCTCGATCTCGTTCGCGGCGCTCGTGCCCTTGAGGAGGATCAGTTCGCCACCGTTGCGCACCAGAGGAGCGGTGATCGGCACCAGGGTGCGCAGCGCGCTGACCGCACGTGCGGTGACAGCGTCCAACACCGGACCGCGCTTCCAGTCCTCCGCGCGAGCCCGTAGCACCTCGACGTTCTCGAGCTCCAGCGCCTCGACCTGCTCCGACAGCCACGCGACGCGGCGTTCCATCGGCTCGATCAGCACCCACTCCACGTCGGGGCGAGCGATAGCCAGCACCAGACCGGGCAACCCGGCGCCGGAGCCGACGTCGCCGGCACGCCCGTGGAACAGGGGAGCGATGACGGCGCTGTTGAGGATGTGCCTGGACCACAGGCGCGGCGGTTCGAGCGGACCGATGAGCCCGCGCTCCTCGCCGTGACGGCCGAGGGCCTCCGTGAAACGCCGTGCGACCTCGATCCGGTCGCCGAAGATCTCGGCAGCTGCGGCGGGCTCTTGCTCGATCTCGATCATGGTCACTCCGACAGGGCCGGGCAGTGTTTCACGTGAAACGGCGGCGCTCAGCCGCGCCGGATCACGGTGTGACGATCGGCGCCCTCGCCGTACGACTCGGAGACGAAACCGCGCTCGGCGACGATGTCGTGGACCACCTTGCGCTCGTAGCTCGACATCGCCGGAAGCGAAGCCTGCGACGCACCCTCGTCCAGTCGGGCGATCGCGCGGTCGACGAGCGTGGCGAGCTCGTGCTGCCGCGCGTCGCGGGACCCGCCGACATCGAGGATCAGCCGCGAGAACCGCCCGGTGCGGCTCTGCACGGCGATCCGCGTCAACTCCTGAAGGGCCTGCACGGTGTCGGGTGCCGCGATGAGCGCCACCGAGCCGCCGGCGGGCGCCTCCACCGACACGTACGCCCGCCCGGCGCGGACGTCGAGATCCAGGTCGCCGTCGATGTCGGCGATGTCGAGCAGGCCCTCGATGAAGTCGGCGGCGATGTCGCCTTCCTCCTCGAGCTGGGCGACGGTCGCCGGAATGCGCTCGTCGCGAGCGTCGGTAGCGGCGAAGTCAGGAGACGTGGTCATGACGGGATTCCTCGGGGGAGCGGGTCGAAAGGGGACTCAGGATGCCGGACGCGGGCCGGGGGCACCGGCATCCGTCTCATCCGCCGGCTTGCCGCCGCCCGGCTTGGCACCCGGCTGCTTCTGCGCCTGCTTCTTCGCGCGCTGCTTACTGACGGGCTGCTGACGCTTGGGCGCCGCGGCCTTGGCGCGCTCGGCCTCTTCGAACAGACGCTGCTGCTCGGCCTGGTACTTCTCCATCGGCACGACCTTGCCCGACGCGTCGATCGCCTTGCCCTTGCGAGCGAGGCGCTCCTCGCGCTCCTTGGCCGCGTCCGATCCGGGCGTGGGCATCTCACGGATGACCAGGAACTGCTGGCCCATCGTCCACAGGTTCGACACGAACCAGTAGATGACGACACCCAGCGGGAAGAAGACACCCGAGAAGACGAAGGCGAAGGGCAGGACGTACAGCATGATCTTCTGCATCTGGTACGCCTGGCCGGTCTTGGCCTCGGGAGACAGGTTCTTCGAGATGATCTGCAGCTGCGTGAAGAACTGCGAGACGATCATCAGCACGACGAGCGTGAGAAGGATGAGGATCGCGGGGGTGTTGCCGGTGTTGATCGCGTCGATGAGCGTCTCGTGCAGCGAGGCGACGCCGAAGAGCTTCGCGTTGTAGAACTCCGCGGTGAGCTCGGCGTTGAGCAGCCCGACACCGCCGACGCCGTCGTTGTAGTGGCGGGTCACGTCGTTGAGCACGCTGAACAACGCGAAGAACACCGGCATCTGCACGAGCAGCGGCAGGCACGAGGAGACGGGCGTGGTGCCGTGCTTCTTGTACAGCGCCATCGTCTCGCGGCTCATCGCCTCGCGGGAGAGCTGATCACGCTTGCCCTTGTACTTCTCCTGAACTTTTCGCAGTTCAGGAGCGATTTCCATCATCTTTCGCTGGCTCTTGATCTGCCGCACGAACAGCGGGATCATCGCCGAGCGGACGACGATCACGAGGCCGACGATCGACAGCACCCACGTGATGCCGTCTGCCGGCGGCAGACCGATCGCGGTGAACAGCCAGTGCCAGAAGACCAGCACGGCCTCGACCGCCCACTTCAGCGGCCACAGGATGATCCCGAACAGGTCGAATCCTCCGCCGGTCTGTTCGGGCGCGGGGGTGGAGGCCAGCAAGAGATCCATGCGGCGGATCAGTCCTTTCCGGTGGGGGCGGGCACGACGAACCCGTGAGGGGTCAGCGCGTGCCGGAAGTTCTTGTGCGGGGGCACGTCATCGACGCCGCCGGCCGCCCACGGGTGGCAGCGCGCGATGCGGGCGGCAGTCATGGCCGACCCGACGACCGCGCCGTGCTGCTGCACCGCGCCGACGGCGTACGCCGAACACGACGGGTAGTACTTGCAGACGTCGCCGTAGGTGTGCGAGATCGTGGCGCGGTAACCGTGGAGCAGCGCGAGGACCGCGTTGCGGGGGAGCAGCGGGATGCTGCGCAGGGAATCGGATGCCTCGAACCGGGCATCTCCGAGTGCATAGGCCGGGAGCACGCTCATGCGGCGGCGCTCCGCGGGAGGCACTTCGTCACGTCGGTGCGCAGCTCGGCGAACGACGCCGACGCCGCACTCGGCAGGGCGCGGATCACGACGTCGCTTCCGGGCGCGACCGAGCCGAGGGACTCGAAGCACAGCGCCTTCAGCCGGCGCCGGACGGTGTTGCGCATCACGGCGCCGCCGACTTGGCGGCTGACGATGAAGCCGAACCGCGCCGGACCATCGGTCACGACGCGGCTGACATAGGTGACGGTGTGCGCTCCGGCACACCGACGACCCCTACGGACGACGGCCTTGTAATCCGCTCCGCGGGTGAGTCGGTTCGGCCTCGCGAGCACCGCTCGGCTCAGGCCGAGAGCTCGGTGCGCCCCTTGGCGCGACGAGCCGAAAGGATGCCGCGGCCCGCGCGCGTGCGCATGCGGGCGCGGAAGCCGTGCTTCTTGGCGCGGCGGCGGTTGTTGGGCTGGAAGGTGCGCTTGCTCATGAGGAACTACTTCCGATCAGGTGTCACCGGGACGCTCGAGACCGGGGACGTGTGTACAGGGGCGACTGCCACGGGGGCATAAGTCAACCGATCAAGGCTACGTCGAGACGCCCGAGAACTCAAACCGAGAGGGGAACGTGTCATTATGCCCCCGGTGACGGCGGGACCCTGGCACCGACACGCAGGCCGGATCTACAGTGGAGTTTGCTCACGGGACGCCCGCTGACTAGCGTGGCTCCGGCAGTTATCCACAGGCTCGGACCGACGTTTCCGCGGCATCGGGTGGAATCGTCAACAACCCGGGGGGGCCATGTCATCGCACGAAGTTCCAGATGTTCCTGTCTGGACCGCCGTCCTGGACGAACTCGTGCGAGACGATCGCATCACCCCGCAGCTGCATGGCTTCATCAGCCTGGCCGTGCCGCAGGGCGTCATGGGCGGCACCCTCTATCTCGACGTGCCGAACGACCTCACCGCGGCGCAGTTCACCAAGCGCATGCGGGCGCCGATCCTCGAGGCGCTGACCCGCGTGGCCGAGGACGTCCAGGACCCGGCGTCGAACTTCCGGGTCGTCGTCAATCCCGACCTCGCGGACGCGCACCTGACCGCGCCGATCCCGCTTCAGTCCAGCGTCGTCTCGCCGCCCGCCGCGCCGCAGGTGGGACGCCCACCGCTCGAGGAGCCGGCGGACGCGGCATCCACCTCCCGCAATGACACGCGGCTCAACCCGAAGTACACGTTCGACAACTTCGTCATCGGCCAGTCCAACCGCTTCGCGCATGCCGCGGCGGTCGCGGTGGCCGAGGCTCCCGCGAAGGCGTACAACCCGCTCTTCATCTACGGGGACTCCGGACTGGGCAAGACGCACCTCCTGCACGCCATCGGCGACTACGCGCTCAGCCTCTATGCCGGAATCCGCGTGAGGTACGTGTCGAGCGAGGAGTTCACCAACGACTTCATCAACTCGATCGCCAACAACCGCGGCTCGGCGTTCCAGGCCCGGTACCGCGATGTCGACATCCTGCTGATCGACGACATCCAGTTCCTGCAGGGCCGCGCCGAGACGCAGGAGGCCTTCTTCCACACGTTCAACCAGCTGCACGATCACGACAAGCAGGTCGTGATCACGAGCGACGTCCCGCCGAAGCACCTGACCGGGTTCGAGGACCGCATGCGCAGCCGTTTCGAGTGGGGTCTCATCACCGACGTGCAGGCACCCGACCTCGAGACGCGCATCGCGATCCTCCGCAAGAAGGCGCAGTCCGAGCGGCTGCACATCCCCGACGAGGTGCTGGAGTACATCGCCACCGTCGTCTCCAGCAACATCCGCGAGCTCGAGGGCGCCCTGATCCGCGTGTCGGCGTTCGCGAGCCTCAACCGCTCCACGCTCGACATGTCGCTCGCCCAGACCGTGCTGCGGGACATCGTCGACCAGGACGACGCGAACGTGGTCTCGCCGACCGACATCATCACGGCGACCGCCGCGTACTTCAAGCTCACCGTCGACGACCTCTACGGCTCGAGCCGCTCGCAGCAGGTCGCGCAGGCCCGCCAGATCGCGATGTATCTGTGCCGTGAGCGCACGAGCCTGTCGCTGCCGAAGATCGGGCAGCTGTTCGGCAACCGCGACCACACCACCGTGATGTACGCCTACAAGAAGATCAGCGAGCTCATGAAGGAGCGCCGCTCGATCTACAACCAGGTCACGGAGATCACCGCTCAGCTCGGTCGGAACGGCCGCTGACGACCCCTCCCAGCCGCGAAGCGGGCCCCCGATGCGCAGTCGGGGCCCGCTTGCGCATATGCCCGAAGAAGTTCTTGACATCGGGGCCGAGGGAGCGCGATCATCCGGTTCTTCACAGTGTGGAAAACCTGTGGATAACTCTCGAAGCCTGCGGAAACGCCTGTGCACATCGGTGGGATGCCTGTGGATGAATGGGGGATGCCGGTGGCCGCGGCATCCGTCGTCCCGAAGTCCGTCCGCAGCCGCTCCACAACTCACACTCTTGTGGTTTCCCTGTGCCGACTGGCGAGTCGGACGTTCTCCACAGTTTCCACAGCCGTTAACACCATGACAAGAAATCTCTCTGATGAATCCCGTCCGATGACCTTCACTGTGGACAAGGGCTCGGACAGACCCGGACTGGCAATCGTCGGTGCTGGCACTAGCATGAGTACCCCGAGCCCGTAGCCTGCGGGTCCGCTGCAGAGGGAGCGTTCGTGAAGTTCCACGTCAATCGCGATGTGTTCAGCGAAGCCGTGTCGTTCGTCGTCAAGCTTCTGCCGCAGCGCAACCCCCAGCCGATCCTGGCGGGCGTGCTGATCGAGGCATCCGATGCGGGTCTCTCGCTCGCGGCGTTCGACTACGAGGCCTCGGCACGCACGACCATCGAGGCCACCGTCGACGAGCCGGGCACGATCCTGGTGCACGGCCGCCTGCTGTCGGACATCGCCAGCCGCCTGCCGAACGCCCCCATCCAGATCGAGGTCGATCAGGACGGCGGCATCCTGCTGACATGCGGGTCGGCGCGCTTCACGCTCGCATCCATGCCGGTGCAGGAGTACCCCGCGATCCCGGAGGTCTCGGGCGACTCGGGTCTCGTGCCGTCGGAGGACTTCGCCACCGCGATCTCGCAGGTCGCCTTCGCGGCATCCCGCGACGACGTCACCCCGGTGCTGACCGGTGTGCAGCTGGAGGTGTCGGGCACCAGCCTCAGCCTCGTCGCCACCGACCGCTACCGCGTCGCGCTGCGCGAAATTCCGTGGGACGGCGGCTCCACCGCGAGTGAGGAGGCGACGACGGCGCTCGTCCCCGCCCGCACGCTCACCGAGGTCGGCAAGACGTTCGCGCACGGCGGCGACATCTCGATCGCGTTCTCGGGGTCGGGCGACCGCGAGATCATCGCCTTCACCGCCGGCAACAAGACGGTGACCTCGCTGCTGATCAAGGGCAACTTCCCGCCGGTGCGGCGACTTTTCCCCGAGCAGACCGATCACCACGCGGTGGTCAACACGGCCGAGCTCGCCGAGGCGGTGCGCCGCGTGTCGCTCGTGCTGGACCGTTCGGCCCCGCTGCGGTTCACGTTCACGGCCGACAGCGTGTCGATGGATGCCTCGGGCACCGAGCAGGCCCGTGCGACCGAGTCGGTCGACGCCACGCTGCAGGGCGGCGACGACGTGACGCTCGGCCTCAACCCCCAGTACCTGCTGGAGTCGCTCGGCGCGGTCAAGAGCGAGTTCGTCCGCATCACGTTCACGTCGAGCGAGAACGCGAACAAGCTCAGCCCCGTGCTGATCACGCCGCAGACCTCGGTCGACCGGGCAGGCTCGGACTCGTTCCGCTATCTGCTGCAGCCGAACCTGCTCCTGCGGTGACCCGGCGGCCGCCGGGCGGCCGAGGACCGGGCGTCGGCAGCGCTCACTAGGCTTGTCCGGTGATCGTGGAGCACCTGAGTCTGGTCGACTTCCGCAACTATGCGGCAGCCGACGTCGAGCTCGGGCCGGGTCCGAACGTCTTCGTCGGCCGCAACGGCCAGGGCAAGACGAACCTCGCCGAAGCGATCGGGTTCTTCGCGACGCTGGGCTCGCATCGCGTCTCGAACGACGCGCCCATGGTGCGCGATGGGGCGGATGCCGCGATCATCCGCGCCCGGCTGGCTCACGGCGACCGGCGCGTGCAGCTGGAGGCGCAGATCAACCGGCAGGGCTCCAACAAGGCTCGGGTCAACGGCTCGACGGTGAAGCCGGCCGAGCTCCCGCGCTACGCGCAGGTCGTGCTGTTCGCGCCCGAGGATCTGCAGATCGTCCGCGGCGACCCGTCAGCTCGGCGTCGTTTCGCCGACCAGCTCCTCGTGCAGCGCGCGCCGCGCATGGCCGGCGTGATCTCGGACTACGAGCGGGTCCTCAAGCAGCGCACGGCGCTGCTCAAGTCCGCCAGGGCGCGCGGAATCCGCGGCGACGCCCTGTCCACGCTGGACGTGTGGGACGACAAGCTCGTCTCCCTCGGCACTCAACTGATCGCCGCGCGGCTGGCGCTGGCCGCCGACCTCGCCACGCCCCTCGCGGCCGCGTACACCGCGATCGCCGGCGCCGACCACAACCCCGAGATCGAATGGGCGCTGTCGGTCGCGGGCGCCGACACGGGTGAGGACGCCGACGGATCGCCCGCACCGGCGTCGGGCGCGTCCGGCGCAGGACCGGCTCCGGATGCCTCTACCGCACGCATCGCAGAGCTCTTCCGGCTGGCGCTCTCGGCCCGGCGAACGTCCGAGCTCGAGCGCGGGCTCACGCTCGTCGGCCCGCATCGCGACGACCTGCTGCTGCGGATCCGCGGCCTGCCGGTGAAGGGCTACGCGTCGCACGGCGAGTCGTGGTCGGTGGCGCTGTCGCTGCGCCTCGCCTCGGCCGAGCTCCTGCGAGCGGACTCGCAGCTCGGCGACCCGGTGCTCATCCTCGACGACGTGTTCGCCGAGCTCGACGCCGATCGCCGCGCGCGTCTGGCCCACCTGGCCGCCGGATACGAGCAGGTCGTCGTCACCGCGGCCGTCGAAGGAGACGTCCCCGAGAACCTCCGCGCCCGGATGGTGCGCGTGGAGGCGGGACGGATCATCGGGCGCGTGGACGAGGAGCGGGCCGATGCCTGACCCGTCGACGGGCCCGGAATCCGGCGCGGGGGCCGACCGCGCGGCGCTGCCCGAGACCATCGCGACCTACCTGCGCCTGCGCGGCCTCGAGCCGTCGGCGCGTTCGTACCGCAAGCGCCGCCGGCGCACCGAGGACGACGAGAACCTGCCGTTCGCTCCCGGCCGCGACCCGCGCGGAGTGGGCGACGTGCTCTCCGATCTCACGCGCGAAGCGGGGTGGGATGCCCAGCTCGCCCGTGAGGACGTGGTGCGCGCCTGGGCCGAGGTCGCCGGTGAGGACACCGCTCGGCACACCCGCCCGGTCGCATTCTCGGGGGGAACGCTGACGGTCCAGGCGGACTCGACGGCGTGGGCGAAGCAGCTCCAGCTGATGCGCGCGCACATCCTCTCGGAGATCGTCCGGCGGTTCCCCGAGGCCGGGGTCGACGCAGTCCGCTTCATCGGGCCGGACGTCCCCTCCTGGAAATGGGGTCCCAGAACGATTCCAGGGCGGGGTCCGCGCGATACCTACGGCTGAACCACGTCAGGAGCCGTCCGGAAGGATTTCATGCGCTCATACGGGCGTAGAGCGTCGTGATCGAGGCGTTACCCGATAGACTGTCGGGGTCCCCTCCGAAGGATTTGGAGCCATCGCGAAGATGACGTCTGACAACCCCGACAACGTTTCCGAGGAACCCGAAACGCCCGACCGGGCTCCCAGCGAATACGGGGCAGATGCCATCCAGGTCCTGGAGGGCCTCGAAGCCGTCCGCAAGCGACCCGGCATGTACATCGGGTCCACCGGCGAACGCGGTCTGCACCACCTGGTCTACGAGATCGTCGACAACTCGGTCGACGAGGCGCTCGCCGGCTACTGCGACGCGATCAGCGTCACGATCCTCGAGGACGGCGCCGTCCGCGTCATCGACAACGGCCGCGGCATCCCGGTAGGCATGCACCGCACCGAGGGCAAGTCGACCGTCGAGGTGGTCCTCACCGTCCTCCACGCCGGCGGCAAGTTCGGCGGCGGCGGCTACGCGGTCTCGGGCGGCCTCCACGGCGTGGGCTCCTCCGTCGTCAACGCGCTGTCGACCCGCCTCGAGGTCGAGGTCAGGCGCGAGGGCCACGTGTGGCGGCAGTCGTACCGCGACGGCGGGCAGCCGCAGGCGCCGCTGGAGAGAGGCGAGGAGAGCACCGAGACCGGGACGATCATCACGTTCTGGCCCGACCCCGGCATCTTCGACACCGTCGAGTTCGACTACGACACGCTGCGCACGCGCTTCCAGCAGATGGCGTTCCTCAACAAGGGACTGCGGATCAGCCTGCGCGACGAGCGGCCGCAGGCGCTCATGCCCGACGACGACCCGGCCGACGGAATGAGTGAGCCGCAGCCCCGCCACGACGACTTCCTCTACGAGCGAGGTCTCGTGGACTACGTGGAGCACCTCAACAAGGTGCGCCACGCGGACGTCGTCAACGACGAGATCATCGAGGTCGAGTCCGAGGACACCGTGCGCCACATCTCGATCGAGCTGGCCATGCAGTGGACGACGAGCTACACCGAGAACGTGTTCACCTTCGCCAACACGATCAACACGCACGAGGGCGGAACCCACGAGGAGGGGTTCCGCGCCGCCCTCACGACGCTGGTCAACCGATACGCCCGCGGGCAGAACATGCTCAAGGAGAAGGACGAGAACCTCACCGGCGAGGACATCCGCGAGGGGCTCACGGCCGTCATCTCGGTGAAGCTCTCCGAGCCGCAGTTCGAAGGGCAGACCAAGACGAAGCTCGGCAACACCGAGGCGAAGGCGTTCGTCCAGAAGGTCGTCGGCGACAAGCTCGGCGACTGGTTCGACCGCAACCCGACGCAGGCCAAGAACGTCATCCGCAAGGCGATCGACGCGGCCTCCGCCCGCCTCGCCGCACGCAAGGCGCGCGAGACCGCCCGCCGCAAGAGCGTGTTCGAGTCGGCCGCGATGCCCGACAAGCTCAAGGACTGCACCAGCAAGGACCCGTCGATCAGTGAGATCTTCCTCGTCGAGGGGGACTCGGCGGGCGGCTCGGCGGTGCAGGGCCGCGACCCGCACACGCAGGCGATCCTGGCGCTGCGCGGCAAGATCCTCAACGTCGAGCGCGCCCGCCTCGACAAGGCGCTGTCCAACAAAGAGGTCCAGGCGATGATCCAGGCCTTCGGCACGGGCATCGGCGAGGACTTCGACATCGGCAAGGCGCGGTATCACAAGATCGTGCTGATGGCGGATGCCGACGTCGACGGCCAGCACATCACCACGCTGCTGCTGACGCTGCTGTTCCGGTACATGCGCGGACTCATCGAGGCCGGCTTCGTCTACCTCGCCATGCCCCCGCTGTACCGCCTGAAGTGGTCGAACTCCGCGCACGAGTACGTGTACTCCGACAAGGAGCGCGACGCGCTGCTGGAGGACGGACTGGCAGGCGGCAAGCGGATCCCCAAGGATTCCGGCATCCAGCGCTACAAGGGCCTCGGTGAGATGAACGCCAAGGAGCTGTGGGAGACGACGATGGACCACCGCACGCGGACGCTCCGCCAGGTGACCATCGACGACGCGGCGGCCGCCGACGAGATCTTCTCGGTGCTGATGGGCGAGGACGTCGAATCCCGCCGCACGTTCATCCAGCGCAACGCCAAGGACGTCCGCTTCCTCGACATCTGAGCCGCGGACAGGTCCACGCACCGGTTCACGGAGAACACGAAAGACACACATGGCAGACGAAGAGCGTCCCGACCCGAACGCCGAACACGAGCACGGCCGTATCGACCAGGTCGACCTGCAGCTGGAGATGCAGCGCAGCTACCTCGACTACGCGATGGCGGTCATCATCGGCCGCGCGCTGCCCGACGTGCGCGACGGCCTCAAGCCCGTGCACCGGCGCGTCCTGTACGGCATGTACGACGGCGGCTTCCGCCCCGACAAGTCGTTCTCGAAGTGCGCGCGCGTCGTCGGCGAGGTGATGGGCCAGTACCACCCGCACGGCGACACGGCGATCTACGACGCGCTCGTACGCCTCGTGCAGCCATGGTCGATGCGCTACCCGCTGGCCCAGGGCCAGGGCAACTTCGGCTCGCCCGGCAACATGGGCGCTGCGGCCCCGCGGTACACCGAGACGAAGATGGCTCAGCTCGCGCTCGAGATGGTGCGCGACATCGAAGAAGAGACCGTCGACTTCCAGGACAACTACGACGGCCAGACCCAGGAGCCGTCCGTCCTGCCGGCGCGCTTCCCCAACCTGCTGGTCAACGGCTCGGTCGGCATCGCGGTCGGCATGGCGACCAACATCCCGCCGCACAATCTCCGCGAGGTGTCGGCGGGTGCGCTGTGGGCGCTGGACAACCCGGAGGCCAAGCGCGAGGAGCTGCTCGAGGCGCTCATGGAGCGCATCCCCGGCCCCGACTTCCCGACGGGTGCGCAGATCCTCGGCACGAAGGGCATCCGCGAGGCCTACCGCACCGGGCGCGGCTCGATCACCATGCGTGCGGTCGTCTCCATCGAGGAGATCCAGGGTCGCACCTGCCTCGTCATCACCGAGCTGCCGTACCAGGTCAACCCCGACAACCTCGCGGTGAAGATCGGCGATCTGGCCCGCGAGGGCAAGATCACCGGGATCGCCGACATCCGCGATGAGACCAGTGACCGCACCGGGCAGCGCCTCGTGGTGGTGCTCAAGCGGGATGCCGTCGCGAAGGTCGTGCTGAACAACCTGTACAAGCACACGCAGCTGCAGGAGAACTTCGGCGCGAACATGCTCGCGATCGTCGACGGCGTGCCGCGTACTCTCCCGCTCGACGGCTTCGTGTCGTACTGGATCGAGCACCAGATCGACGTCATCGTGCGTCGCACGACCTACCGGCTCCGCGAGGCCGAGAAGCGCATGCACATCCTGCGCGGCTACCTCAAGGCGCTCGACGCCCTCGACGAGGTCATCGCGCTCATCCGCCGGTCGCCGACCGTGGACGACGCGCGCGAGGGACTGAAGTCGCTGCTGGAGATCGACGACATCCAGGCCGACGCGATCCTGCAGATGCAGCTGCGCCGCCTGGCAGCCCTCGAGCGTCAGAAGATCGTCGACGAGGCGACCGACCTCGAGGCGAAGATCGCCGATCTCAACGACATCCTCGTCAAGCCGGCGCGCCAGCGCTCGATCGTGCGCGACGAGCTGACCAGCATCGTGGAGAAGTTCGGCGACGAGCGCCGCACCCACATCCTGCCCGGCTACGACGGCGACATGTCGGTGGAGGACCTCATCCCCGAAGAGGAGATGGTGGTCACCGTCACGCGCGACGGCTACATCAAGCGCACTCGCAGCGACAACTACCGGTCGCAGCACCGCGGCGGCAAGGGCGTCAAGGGCGCCCAGTTGCGCGCCGACGACGTCGTCGAGCACTTCTTCGTCACGACGACCCACCACTGGCTGCTGTTCTTCACGAACAAGGGTCGCGTGTACCGGTCGAAGGCGTACGAGGTGCCGGAGGCCGGTCGCGACGCGAAGGGCCAGCACGTCGCCAACCTCCTCGCGCTGCAGCCCGACGAGGAGATCGCGCAGATCCTCGACATCCGCGACTACTCGGTGGCGACCTACCTCGTGCTCGCGACCCGCAACGGCCTGGTGAAGAAGACGCGCCTCAGCGAGTACGACACCAACCGCCAGGGCGGCATCATCGCGATCAGGCTCCGCGGTCAGGTGCCCGACGAGACCGGCGACGCCGACGCGGGTCCCGACGACGAGGTCGTCAGCGCGCTGCTGGTCGACGAGGGCGACGACATCCTCCTCATCAGCCGGCACGGCATGTCGCTGCGCTTCTCCGCCACCGACTCGGCGCTGCGGCCCATGGGCCGCTCGACCTCGGGCGTGAAGGGCATGGACTTCCGGGCGGGCGACAGCCTGCTGTCGGCATCAGTCGCCAGCGACGAGGGATTCGTCTTCGTGGTCACCGAGGGCGGCTACGCGAAGCGGACCTCGGTCGACCAGTATCGGGTGCAGAACCGGGGCGGACTGGGCATCAAGGTGGCCAAGCTGAGCGAGGATCGCGGCGATCTCGCGGGCGGTCTCATCGTCTCGGAGGACGACGAGGTCTTGGTGGTTCTTGCCAGCGGCAAGGTGGTACGCTCTGCCGTGGCCGAGGTCCCCGCCAAGGGTCGAGACACGATGGGAGTCGTGTTCGCCCGCTCCGACGAAGCCGATCGCATCCTCGCGATCGCACGCAACGGCGAACGGGGCCTGGCCGAAGAACCAGACGACGCAGCCGCCGACGGCGCCGAAGAGGCCCCGTCACCCGAGGTCCCCGCCGGGACGGATGCCTCGCCCGAGACCCCCGAAGAGAGCACCGACTCATGAGCACAGTAGCCGACAAGCTCGCCAAGAAATCCAGCCACAAGACGAGCGCCAAGCAGGTCCGCCTGCGCCTGGTGTACATCGACTTCTGGTCGGCCGTGAAGCTGTCCTTCCTCGCCGCCATCGCGATCGCCGTGGTCACCGTCGTGGCGTTCGTGATGGTGTTCCTGGTGGTGCAGACCACCGGCCTCATCGCGAAGGCGGACGAGTTCTTCTCGAGCTTCTCCGACGGCAGCATCCTGCTGTCGCACTTCGTGAGCTTCCCCCAGGTGCTGGCCTTCTCGGCCGTCGTGGCGATCCTCAACCTCGTCGTCGTCACCGTCCTCGGCGCCGTCATCGCGGGCATCTACAACCTCGCGGTCAAGGTGACCGGCGGCCTGCTGGTCGGGTTCACCTCCAACTGACCGTAACGTCCGAGCGCCGGCATCCGATTCGGGTGCCGGCGCTTCGCGTTGGCGGGTCAGACGACGGCCGTGCCCAGCATCGTGCCGATGATCCACGTCACCGCGAGCGCCAGCGCGCCGCCGATGACGAGCCGGGCGGCCGCGCGCAGGCGCGGCGCACCGCCCAGGACCGCCGACAGCGTGCCCGTGGCGGCGAGGGCGAGCAGCACCGCGACGAAGGTCACGGGCACCCGCCATTCCGGCGGCGGAAGCAGGATCGCCAAGAGCGGCAGCAGAGCGCCGAGCGTGAATGCGATCGCCGACGAGATCGCGGCGTGCCACGGGTTGGCGAGGTCCTCCTGGTCGATGTGCAGCTCGACCTCCAGGTGTGCCGACAGCGCGTCGTGCGCGGTGAGCTCCTCGGCGACCTGGCGGGCGGTCGCGTCCGAGAGGCCGCGGGCCCGGTACAGCCCGGTCAGCTCGTCCAGCTCGGCCTCGGGCATGTCGCGCAGCTCACCGCGCTCCTTGGCGATGAGGGCGCGCTCGGAGTCCCGTTGACTGCTGACCGACACATACTCGCCGAGCGCCATCGAGATCGCGCCGCCGACGAGCCCGGCGATGCCGGCGGTGAAGAGAGCGCCGGTGTCGGTGGTCGCGCCGGCGACGCCGACGACGAGCGCCGCGACCGAGACGATGCCGTCATTGGCGCCGAGGACGCCCGCGCGCAACCAGTTCAGTCGCTGCCCCACTCCTGCGCCGTGGGGCTCGTCCGGGTGCGCGTTCGTGGTCACGGCACCAGTCAACCAGCCCGATTCGTGAAATCGCCATCCGTCGGGTAAAGTCTTGGAGGTTGCGGGGCGCAAGCGCCGCGACGACGGGGCTATAGCTCAGGCGGTTAGAGCGCTTCACTGATAATGAAGAGGTCCCAGGTTCAAGTCCTGGTAGCCCCACCGTAAGCCCCGGGGCCTTAGCTCAGTTGGTAGAGCGCCTGCTTTGCAAGCAGGATGTCAGGAGTTCGAATCTCCTAGGCTCCACAGAAGATGCACCTCCACACGAAGCCGGTCCCGACCAGGGCCGGCTTCTCGTTCTCACGACCGCCCCGCGGTTAGGGTGAATCATGGACCTCCGCGTCGCTGCCTACGCGGTGATCGTCGATGACGATGACCGGATCCTGCTCGCCCACTGGAACGAAGGGCGCCGGTCAGCGTGGACGATGCCGGGCGGCGGGCTGGAGCCCGGCGAGGACCCCGAGCGGGCGGCGCGCCGCGAGGTGCGGGAGGAGACCGGCTACCGGGTCGCGATCGAGCGACTTCTCGGCATCCACTCCCGCGTCATCCCGCCGGGGCGGCGGCTGACGCCGCAGGCCGAGGCACCGCTGCATACCCTCCGCATCGTCTACCGCGCCCGTGTCACCGGCGGACGCCTGCGCCACGAGCAGGACGGCTCGACCGACCGGGCGGAGTGGTTCCCCCTCTCGGATGTCAAAGGGCTCCAGCGCGTGAAGCTCGTTGACATCGCGATCGAGATGGCCGGCATCGAACTGCCCCGGAAACGCTGAGGCCCGGCGGGGGACGCGGCCGCCCGGTCGAGCGGCGCGGCGCTTCGAGCCGTCAGTCGATCGGCTGCGAGATGTCGGCGACCGTGGCCCCGTACGCGGCGATGAGATCGTCGGCGTCCACGAACATGCTGTAACCGTGCGCGCCGGCGCCCATCGCGATGCGCTCACCCACGATCGCGCTGTCGGCGTAGACCGGCCAGTCGTGCGTGCTGCCGAGCGGCACGATGGTGCCGCGCTCGTAGCCGGTCGCGGCCAGGGCGCGCGCCGGGTCGGGCAACTGGAGCTTGTTCACCCCCACGACGGCGCGCAGCTTCGGCCACGAGATCGCGCGGTCCCCCGGGATCAGCGCGAACAGGAACGTGTCGTCGCTGCGCTTGACCACGAGCGTCTTCACGATCCCCGACGGCGGGATGCCGAGGATGGCTGCCGCCTCCGGGAGGCTGTTCGCCGCGGGGCGTTCGCGGATCTCGATCGCCAGACCGCGCGCGGCAGCGGCCGCGCGGACGCGGTCGGTGCCGGTGGAACTCTCGTCGGTCGCGGACTCAGGCATCCGGCGCGCGCAGCGGGTCGTCCGCGACCCACAGCTCGTCGTCGGCACGCAGCGTCTGCCATGCCGCGTACAGCACACCGACAGCCGCGGCGACGCCCAGGACGATGGCGATCCAGCCGCCGGCGCCGATGCCCTTCTTGACGGGCTCGGGAGCCGCCTTGCGGAACGATGCCTTGAGATCGAGGCCGCGCCCGCCCGCCAGACGCTCGCGCGTGTCGTTCGCGGCATCCCACACCGACATCGCAGAGCCCATGACGGCACCGGCGGCGGGGATGATCGTGCTGTTGACGACCTTCTTGCCCTTGTCGACATACGGCGCGGCGTAGCGGTCGTAGTTGGCCTGGACCTGCGGCTTGACCTGCTCGCGACCGTAGTTGCCGAGCTGGCGGCTGGCCTCGCGGGCCATGGATGCCGCCTCTCCGACCAGGACCTGCTGCGTCTCCCACAGGTTGCTGGCCTGCTTCTGCAGCTTCACGAGTTCCTTCTTGCGCTTGCGGCTGAGGCTCACGGTGCCCTCCCTTTGGGGATGTCGGTCTCCTTCATCTTGCCAGACCTCCGCCCGGACGGCAGGGGTTGCAGGGAACTCTGAGACAATGTATGAATGCCGCTTCACACCGCAGTCGCAACGATCCACACCAACCACGGCGACATCGTCGTCAACCTGTTCGGCGACCACGCGCCGCGCACGGTGCAGAACTTCATCGGCCTGTCCGACGGCTCGCAGGCGTGGACGCACCCCGCGACGGGCAAGCCCGGCGAGGGCCCCCTGTACAAGGACGTCATCTTCCACCGCATCATCTCGGGCTTCATGATCCAGGGCGGCGACCCGCTGGGTCAGGGCGTCGGCGGTCCCGGCTACAACTTCAACGACGAGATCAACGGCGAGCTCACCTTCACCGCGCCGTACAAGCTCGCCATGGCCAACGCCGGTCTTCGCCGCAACGCCATCACCGGCCAGCCCGAGGGCACCAACGGCTCGCAGTTCTTCATCACGGTTCCCGGTCAGGGCGGCCGCGGCCCGGAGTGGCTGCAGGGCAAGCACACGATCTTCGGCGAGGTCGCCGACGACGCGTCGAAGGCCGTCGTCGACGCCATCAGCGAGGTCCCGACCGCTGCCGGCGACCGTCCGGTGGAGCCCGTCGTAATCGAGTCGATCGACGTCGCCACGGTCTGACCGCAGCGCGTGACCACCGACGACCTCAGCCGCAACCGCGAGAACTTCTGCTACCGGCACCCCGATCGCCAGAGCTTCGTGCTCTGTCAGCGGTGCCTGCGCACGATCTGTCCGGAGTGCCAGACCACCGCCGCCGTCGGCGTGATCTGCCCGGAGTGCCTGCGCGACCAGCAGAAGGCGCAGTCCCCTGCGCAGCGCAAGGCCGAGCGTCGGTGGTCTCGCCCGCGGGCGCTGTCGGCGTCTGCCGGGCAGCCGGTCGTCACCTACACGATCATCGCGCTGACCGCGTTCGTCTTCCTGCTGTCGCTGATCCCCGGCGGCGTCGGCGACGCGGTGCAGGGCGCGCTCCTCTACTGGGCCCCCGCGCTCTACCCGCAGTTCAACGGTGAATTCCAGCCGTGGCGGCTCGTCACCGTCTCGCTCGTGCACTCCGGGTTCTGGCACGTCGGCCTCAACATGCTGGCGCTGTGGATGATCGGCCGCAGCCTCGAGCCGCTGCTCGGTCGCTGGCGATTCCTCACCCTCTATGTCCTCAGCACGCTCGGCGGCTCCGTGGCGGTCACGCTGCTGTCATTCACGACACCCGTGGTCGGGGCATCCGGAGCGATCTTCGGCTTGTTCGGCGCGCTGCTGGTGATCGGCCGCCACATCGGCGCGAACATCGCGGGGATCGCGATCGTGCTGGGCGTCAACCTGGTCATCGGGTTCATCCCCGGCTTCAACGTCTCGTGGCAGGCGCACATCGGCGGCCTTCTGGTGGGCCTGCTCGTGGCGTTCATCTTCACGCGCACGCGTGCGGTGCGTCAGCGCGGCCTGCAGATCGGCCTGCTCGTCGTCGTCGGCGCAGGACTCGTGGCACTGCTGTTCGTGCCCGTCGTCTTCCCCTCGCTGATCCTCCTGTAGCCTGCCCGTTCGAGCGGCCGGGTGGACTTATCCACAGGTTCATCCACAGGTGGGGAGAATCACACCTGTGTAATTCACACCTGTTAACAGGGTTGCTAACAACCGTCGGATGCCACGACGGACGGCATCGGCACACGGAAAAGCCCCGGTCATCAGAGACCGGGGCTTCTGCTGGCGACGCGCTAGCGCCAGCGTGTCGTCATGAGGAAGCCGATGAAGGCGATGCCGAAGCCGATCACCAGGTTCCACGCACCGATGCCGGGAATGGGCCACGCCATTCCGCTCAGGTAGAACACGAGGATCCACACGAGACCGATGAGCATCAGTCCGATCATGATCGGCTTGAACCACACCGGGTTGGGTGCGGCTTCGCCTTCTGCGCGCTCGACGAGCGGGTCGTCGTCTTTGCCGGGTCGTGCCATGCAGAGAAGTCTAGCCTGGCCGTCGGTGTGAACCCGTGCGTGCGAGAATCCCCCTGTGGATGAAGCGGTGGCACCCTCCGGCCGCGTCGCGGGGACGAGTGCGCGCCCGGCGCGGCGCCCGTCGGTCGTGGGCGTCATCGGCGAGCTCCTCATCACCGCGGGCGTCATCGTGCTGCTCTACGTCGTGTGGCAGCTGTGGGTCGGCGACATGATCTACGGTGCCGAGCGCAACGCCACGGGCTCCTCGCTGTCGCAGGAGTGGGCGAAGGAGGGGGGCGTGCCCGCACCGCCGGCCCCCGCTGCGACCGATGAGACTGACGAGCCCGCCTCCGAACCCGCCGGCCCCGTCACGGCCGCTCCCCCGGTCCTCGCCGAACCCGCCGACGCCGAGACCTTCGCGGTCATGCGCATCCCGCGGTTCGGTGACGACTATGCGGTGCCGGTCGCCGGCGGCGTGACGCGGGCGCGCACGCTGGACCCCATCGGGATCGGACACTACCCGGGCACGTCGATGCCCGGCCAGCCGGGGAACTTCGCCGTCGCCGCACACCGGACGACGTGGGGCAAGCCGTTCAACCGCATCGCCGAGCTCCGCCTGGGCGACGCCATCGTCGTCGAGACGCCCGAGGGGTGGTTCACCTACCGATTCCGCACCCTCCAGTACGTGACGCCGAGCGAGGTGGAGGTGCTGCTGCCGGTGCCGCAGGCGGCGGACGTCCCCGCCGGTACTGCATACATCACCCTCACCAGCTGCAGCCCCATGTTCGCGATGACCGAGCGCATCGTCGCGTATGGGGTGTTCGAATCGTTCACGCCGCGCACGGCCGGCGAGCCGGCGTCCCTGCAGGCGGTGGCGTGATGTACGCGGCGCTGTGGCATGTGCTTCCCGGCCCCTGGTGGGTGCGGGTGCTGATCCTCGTGGTGCTCGTCGCCGCGGCGCTGTACGGACTCCTCTTCCACGTCTTTCCGTGGGTGAGCCAGTTCGTCAACCCGCAGGAGGTCACCGTCGCCCTCGCCGGCGTCGCGGACGGGCGGAGGTCATGACCTCGGCGATGCCGGCGGCGCCGGTCCTGGTCGTCGACAACCACGACAGCTTCGTCCACACCCTCATCGGGTACCTGCACGAGCTCGGTGCCGAGACCGACCTCGTCGAGGCGGACCGCATCGCCGACCCCGCGCGCGACATCGCCGGGCGCCCCGGGGTCCTGGTGTCGCCCGGCCCGGGGACCCCGGCCGACGCGGGGGCGTCGATCGACGTGGTCCGCGCCGCGGCGGAGGCCGGCATTCCTCTCCTCGGCGTGTGCCTGGGACACCAGGCCATCGGCGAGGCCTTCGGCGCGCGGGTCGATCACGCCCCCGAGCTCATGCACGGCATCACGTCGCAGGTCCATCACGACGGCTCCGCGCTCTACGCCGGACTCGTCGATCCCTTCACCGCGACCAGGTACCACTCCCTCGCCATCGTGCCCGAGACGGTCCCGGACGACCTCGTCGTGACCAGCCGCACCGACAGCGGCGTCATCATGGGGATCGCCCACCGGACCGCTCCCGTCCTCGGTGTGCAGTTCCACCCCGAGAGCGTGCTCACCGACGGCGGGTACCGGCTGCTGGGCAACTGGCTCGCCTCCGTCGGATACGCGGATGCCGCGACCCGCGGCGCGGCGCTGAGCCCGCGACGGGGCGCGCGCGGCCAGGGCGCGTAGGCGCGTCCGGCGTCGGGCCTCCCGCTACGACCCCGAGCAGTACGTGAGGGTGATCTCGGATCGCACGGGCACGTCGCCCGGCGGGAGGGACTGGGACTGGACGGTCGCCGGATCGGCGCCCGGGCAATTCGGGTCCTCGGCCGGGATGACCGTGAGTCCCGCCGATTCCAGCTCGCGCGTCGCCGCATCCAGCGTGTACCCGCGCACATCGTCGATCGCGACGCGTCCTGAGGCGACGACGAGGTTCACCGTGGTGCCCTGCGGAACGCTCGCCGCGTCCGCCGGATCGCTCGAGATGACGGTGCCCGCCGTGAGACCGGCGTCGTTCTGCGTCGTGATCGTGCCGAGCACCAGACCGGCGTCGGTGAGGGCCGCGATCGCGGCATCCTGCGCCAGCCCCGTCAGCGTGGGCACGGTCGCCATCTCCTGGCCGCTGGAGACGTACACCCGCACCTGCTGCTCGGGCTCGACCGACGTGCCGGCCTCGGGATCGGTGCGGATGACGTTGCCCTCGGGGACGGCCGTGTTCTCCTCGTCGACGCGGAACGCCAGCAGATCGCTCTCGGCGAGCTCCTCGTTGGCCCTCTCGTAGGTCATCCCCTCGACGTTCGGCACGACCCGCACGTTCGCGGGCATGTCGTCGCCCGGCTGGATCGAGAGCACCCAGAACAGCAGCGAGATGAGCAGCACCGCGAGCAGCCCGACGCCCGCCCAGATCCACGCGACCGGCGGGCCGGCCTGGGTGCGCTTCATCGTGGTGTCGGTGCTGAGCTGACGCAGCGACCGGGCGGTCTCGGCCGCCTGACGCGGGTTGGGACCGTACAGCTCGCTGGTGAGCGCGCCGACCTGGCGCTTGGACGGCTCGCGGCCGTCGACCGTCGCGTCCAGCGCCTCCCGGAAGCGGGCGGCGTCCTGGTAGCGCTGGAACGGGTCCTTCGCGAGCGCCCGGAGCGCGACGGTGTCGAGGGCGCGCGGGACGGTCTCGTTGACCTCCGAGGGCGGCACCGGCGCCTCGCTGACGTGCTGATACGCCACGGCGACCGGCGACTCGCCGCGGAAGGGCTGGCGGCCGGTGAGCAGCTCGTACAGCACCACGCCGGTGGAGTACACGTCGGCGCGAGCGTCGACGGGCTCCCCCTTGGCCTGCTCCGGCGAGAAGTAGGCGGCGGTCCCGAGGATCTGGGTGGTCTCGGCCACCGTGGACGAGCCGTCCGACACCGCGCGCGCGATGCCGAAGTCCATGACCTTCACCTGGCCGGCGTCGGTCACCATCACATTGCCCGGCTTGATGTCGCGATGGATGACACCCGCGCGGTGCGAGTACTCGAGAGCCTCGAGGATGCCGTCGACGTAGCGGACGGCATCCGTCACCGGAACCGGGCCGGAGGAGATGATCTCTTTGAGCAGGCGCCCCTTGACGAGCTCCATCACGATGAACGGAACCGGGCGCAGCGTGCCGTCGGGCGTGGTGAGGGAGTCCTCGCCGGCGTCGTAGACGCGCACGATCGTCGGGTGGGCCATGCGGGAGGCCGCCTGCGCCTCGAGGCGGAACCGGGTGCGGAAGGCGTTGTCGTCGGCCAGCTCGCGATCCAGGACCTTGATCGCGACCTCGCGGCCCAGCGTCAGGTCGTACCCACGGTAGACACTGGCCATTCCGCCGCGGCCGATGGGCTCGTCGATGCGATAGCGCCCCGAAAGCACACGCGGCTCAGCTGTCACGGTCACTCCCTGCCTGGAACACAAGCCAGACTATCCGAGCGAGAGCGGGTCACGCGGCCGACCGGACCCGCTCCCCGGACTCACTCAGGCTCAGCCGTCGCCCAGCACGTCCGTCGGCTCGGGTGTCGGAGTCGCGGCCTCGATGAGCACCGTCGCCTCGCCGGACTCGCCCGAGGTGCGGTTGCCCGCCGACCCGCCGCTGCACGTCACGTTGTAGGTGACGATGACCGTCTGCCCGGCGGCGTCGCCCGCGGTGACCGTCGCGTTGCGGGCGTTCTGCGGGAAGTTCGGGCCGTTCGCGATGGAGCCGTTCTGCACCGTGAAGGTGTACGCGCTCACCGATCCGGTGCCCGGCGGGCAGCTGTAGCCCTCCCACATGACCGTCAGGTCGCCCCCGGGCTCCACCGTCTGCGGCGAGCCCTGGAACGTGGGCGCGGTGGGCGTGGGCATCGGAGTCTGGCCGGCATACACCGTCAGCTCGATGACCGTGCCCAGCTGGACGTTGCCCGTCGGGCTGACGTCGTAGACCTTGCCCTCGCTCGGCTGATCGGGAGCGGCGTTCCCCTCGGCGCACGTCGCACCCAGGCCCAAGCCGTCCAGCGCGGCGGAGGCCGTGGCGCAGTCCGAGCCGATGTAGTCCGCCGCGACGACGTTCGCCGTGGTCGGCGTCGGGGTCGGCGTGTTCGTCGGGGTCGGGGTGGCCGACGGCGAGCTGCGCGTCGGTTCGGGGGTCGGCGTGTCCTGGTTGGCGATGACCGCCCAGATCGTGCCGGCCAGCACGAGCAGCAGCAGCGCGATGAGCGCGATCAGCGGCCACGTCCACGGGCTGCGCTTCTTCTTCTCGGCCGGCTCGTCGGTCACGACCTCTTCGACCGGGGTCGCCAGGATGCGCGTCGCCGCGCCGGCGTCGGCCCCGGCACCCAGGAGCTGCGTCGTCGCATCGGCCGCGACGGCTCCGCCCGCGATGGCGGGCACGGCCGCGGCCGCGGCGGCCACGTCTCCGCGCCGCAGCGCGGTCGCGGCGCGCGCCACGGCGGCGGCGGACGCGGGCCGGTCCTCCGGCTTCTTGGCGATCATCGCCATGACGAGGTTCTGCACGGGGGCGGCGACCGTGGCCGGAAGCGGCGGCGGCTGCTCGTTGATCTGCGCCATGGCGATCGCCACCTGGGACTCACCGGTGAAGGGACGCTTCCCGGCGAGGCTCTCGTACGCGACGATGCCCAGCGAGTAGATGTCGGTGGCCGGCGAGGCCGGGTGACCGGAGGCCTGCTCGGGCGACAGGTACTGGACGGTGCCCATCACCTGGCCCGTCGCGGTGAGCGGCACCTGGTCGGCGATGCGTGCGATGCCGAAGTCGGTGATCTTGACGCGCCCGTCCGGCGTGATGAGCAGGTTGCCGGGCTTGATGTCGCGGTGCACGAGCCCCGCGGCGTGCGCGGCCTGCAGGGCGGCGGAGGTCTGCGCGACGACATCCAGGGTCTTGTCGGTCGAGAGCGACACGTCGCGCTCGAGGATCGTCGACAGCGCCTCGCCGGGAACGAGCTCCATGACCAGGAACGCGCTGCCGTTCTCCTCGCCGTAGTCGAACACGCTCGCTATGCCCTCGTGGTTGACCAGCGCGGCATGCCGGGCCTCGGCGCGGAAGCGCTCCAGGAACCCGGGATCGCCCATGTACTCGTCTTTGAGGATCTTGATTGCGACCGTGCGTCCGATGACGTGGTCTGTCGCCTCCCAGACCTCGCCCATGCCGCCGATCGCTATGCGCGAGTCGAGTTCGTAGCGGCCGCCGAAGGTCACGCCCTGCGTCGGTCTCATCGTCCCAGCACCGCCTCCATGACCTTCTTCGCGATAGGAGCGGCGATGGTGTTGCCGCTGCCCGATTGCCCTTGCCCGCCGCCGTCTTCCACGACGACGGCGACGGCGACTTCCGGGCTCTGCGCGGGTGCGAACCCGGTGAACCACAGCGTGTATGGTTCGCCGGTTCCGTTCTCCGCGGTACCGGTCTTACCGGCCACGTCGACTCCGTCTATTCTTGCACCCGACGCAGCGCCGTCACTGACATTGGCGACCATCATGGCGACCAGCTCCTCTGCGAGATCGGCGTCGAGAGCCCGCCCGAATTCGGTGTCTTCGAATGTCTGCTGGACCGAGAGATCCGGTCCGATCACGCGGTCGACCATGCGGGGGTTCATGACGATCCCGCCGTTGGCGATGCCCGCCGACACCATCGCGATCTGCAGGGGAGTCGCGGTCACCTGGCCCTGACCGAAGCCGCTCAGCGCCGTCTGGGCGTCGTCCTGGATCGTGCGCGGGTAGCCCGACGGCGTCGAGACGAGCGGGATCTCCACCGGGACGTTGAAGCCGTACTTCTCCGCCTCCTCGCGGATCGCGGTGTCGCCGAGCTCGACCGCGAGCTCCGCGAACGGGATGTTGCAGCTGAGCCGGAGGGCGTCCGCGAGAGACACCGTCTCACCGGGACCGCACGTCCCGCCGCTGGCGTTGTGCACCACGCTGCTGGACTGCGGCAGCTGGTACGTCGCCGGGTTCGGCAGCTGCGAGTCCGGCGTGTACTCGCCGGAGGCCAGCGCGGCCGACGCCGTCACCAGCTTGAAGGTCGAGCCCGGCGGGTTCAGGTCGCCCGCGATGGCGCGATTGGACAGGGGCATGCCGGGGTCGGCGACGAGCTCGTCGTAGGTCGCGTTCACCTGTTCGGTGTCGTGCGAGGCCAGCACGTTGGTGTCGTAGCTCGGGCTCGTCACGAGTGCGAGCACGCGGCCGGTCGACGGCTCGATCGCGATCACGCCGCCCTGCAGGTCGCCGAGCGCCTCGAAGGCCGCGCGCTGCACGTCGGCATCCAGCGACAGCACGACGTTCGACCCGCGGGGCGGCTGTCCGGTGAAGATGCGCTCCAGGCGGGAGAGGAACTGCGAGCCCGCGGTGCCGCTGAGCTGCTGGTTCATCGCCTGCTCGATGCCGGTGGCCGAGTTGAGCGCCGGGTTGATGTAGCCGGTGACCGGCGCCCACATGGCGGCGTCGGTGTACACCCGCTGCCAGCTGTAGAGGTCGTCGGATGCCACGGACGAGGCGATCGCCGAGCCGCTCGCGATGATCGACCCGCGCTGCACCTCGTACGAGTCGTACAGCGCGCGGCGGTTCTCGGGGTTCGCGCCGAGCTCGTCGGACTGGATCACCTGGATCCAGCTCGTGGACGCGAAGAGGGCGAGGAACATGAGCAGCATCAGGATGCTGAGGCGACGGAGTTCTTTCGTCATGTCAGCCGATCACCACCCGCGGACGGCTGCGCACCGCGTCCGAGATGCGCAGCAGCAGCGCGACGATGATCCAGTTCGCCACGAGCGACGACCCGCCCGCCGCGAGGAACGGCGTGGTGAGGCCGGTGAGCGGGATGAGGCGCGTGACCCCGCCGACCATGATGAACACCTGCAGCGCGATGGTGAACGACAGCCCGGTCGCCAGCAGCTTGCCGAAGTCGTCCTGGCCGGCCAGTCCGATGCGGATGCCGCGGCTGGTGAACACCATGTAGAGGCACAGGATGGCGAAGACGCCGATGAGGCCGAGCTCCTCGCCGAGCGCCGGGAGGATGTAGTCGCTCTCGGCGACGGGTGTCAGGTACGGCCTTCCCTGACCGAGTCCCGTGCCGATGAGACCGCCGTTGGCCATGCCGAACAGGCCGTTCACCAGCTGGTAGCTGGAGTTGTCCATCAGCTCGGGGTTGAACGCGTCCAGCCAGTTGCGGAAGCGCCCCTGCACGTATGGCAGCACCTGCGACGCCAGGGCCGCCCCGGCGGCGGCCAGCAGCACGCCGATGAGCACCCAGCTCGTCTTGCCCGTCGCGACGTAGAGCATCGCGACGAACATCCCGAAGATGAGCAGGCCCGTGCCGAGGTCGCGCTGCATGACGATGATGCCGAGCGAGACGAGCCAGATCACCAGCAGCGGTCCGAGCTCGCGCGCCCGCGGCCACGTGATGCCGAGGAAGCGGGTGCCCGTCGAGGTCAGGCTCTCCCTGGTGCGCACCAGGTATCCGGCGAAGAAGATGCCCAGCGCGATCTTGGCCAGCTCGCCCGGCTGGAACGAGAAGAACCCGAGCGAGACCCACACGTCGGCGTTGGCGTCCGTTCCGAGGCCCGGGATGATCGGCAGGATGAGCAGCAGGATGCCGACGAAGCCGAAGATGTAGGTGTACCGGAACAGCACCCGGTAGTTGCGCAGGAACATCACCACGAGGATCGCCGCCACCAGCGCGATCGCCGCCCACGCCAGCTGCCTCGTGGAGTACGCGTTCCAGCCGTGGCGGTCCCAGTGCAGGTCGAGTCGGTAGATCATCGCGAGTCCGAGACCCGTGAGGATGGTCGCGATCGGCACGACGAAGGGATCCGCGGCGCGGGCGCGCAGGCGCAGCAGGATGTGCAGCGCGATGACCAGCGCGGTCAGCCCGCCGCAGTAGACGAGGAAGGTCCAGTCGATCGCGCCGAGCGCACCGAGCTGGACGAGGGCCACCGCCGAGCCGTTGATGAGGAAGGCGAACACCAGCAGCGCCAGCTCGCGGTTGCGCTGCGTCTGTGGCACGCGCAGGCGGCGCAGCGCGCGGATCACCGCGGTGTCGGCCGCGACCGGATCCGCGGGCGTGCTCGTGGACGCGCTCATCCGGCTCCTCCCGCCAAGTCGCTGATGTCGGCGACGATACGGCGCGCATCTGAGAGGGAGCTCGCCGAGATCGTGCCCTCCACGGTCGCTCGCGCGAAGTCCGAGAGATCGTCCAGCGGGATGCCGGTGTCCTCGTACGGCGTCGACAGCGAGATGGGTCCGATGTTCTGCTGAACGCCCTGATAGATGACCACGGTGTCCTCGTCGGCGCCGACGAAGTACCGGGTCTGCGTCCACTGGTAGCCGATCCACGCGGCCCCGGCGAGCAGGGCGAGCACGAGCGCGACGCCCGTGATCCAGCCGATTCGGCGGCGGCGGGCACGGCGCCGGTCCTCCTCGATGAGCTCCTCGAGGAACTCGGCCGCCGGCTCGAAGTGCGTCGGCTCGTTGGCCGCCTGGCGGTTCGGGTGCAGCCAGCTCGACCGCCGCGGGGCGGCCGCGGGCACCTCGACGCCGACCGGGTTGGACGCGGAGCCGACGATCGTGGGGGTGCCGGAGAAGAGCGGATGCTGCCCGCCGACGTCGACGAGCACGATCGTGACGTTGTCGGGGGCGCCCCCGTCGAGGGCCTGCTTCAGCAGGGTGTCGGCCGTCCGGCCGGGGGCCAGGCCGAGGCTGAGGGCCTTGGCGGTGTGCGGGTCGTCGACGACGCCCGACAGCCCGTCGGAGCACAGCAGCCAGCGGTCGCCCGGCTGCGTCGGCATGATGAAGGTGTCGAGCTCCGGGTCGGCGTCCATGTCGCCCAGCACCCGCATCAGCACGGAGCGGCGCGGGTGGTAGCGGGCCTCTTCCGGCGTGATGCGTCCCGAATCGACGAGGCGCTGCACGAACGTGTGGTCGGTCGTGATCTGCGTCAGGGCGCCGTCGCGGTAGAGGTAGATGCGCGAGTCGCCGATGTGGGCGATCACGGCGTAGTCGTCCACCATGATGAGCGCGCTCACGGTCGTGCCCATGCCGGCGAGCTCGGGCCGGACGTTCACGGTGTCGATGAGGTCGACGGCGGCGTCGGCGATGGCATCCCGGAGCGCCCGTTCGGCCTCGGCCGTCGAGTCGTACGGCCGGTCGAGGGCCTCGAGCCGCGCGATCGCGAGGCTGGAGGCGACATCGCCGCCCGCATGCCCGCCCATGCCGTCGGCGACCACGAACAGGTTGGAGCCGGCATAGCCGGAGTCCTGATTGTTGGAGCGCACCTTGCCGGTGTGCGAGATGGCGGCGCTCGAGCCCTGGAAGACCATGTGCGAGGAGTCCGCCCGCTACTTCCGCAGCTCGAACGTCGTCGCACCGACCTTGATCGGAGCGCCGAGGTTCACGGGGACCGGGGCGGTCACGCGCGCGCCGTCGTGCCAGGTGCCGTTCGTCGAGTCGAGGTCCTGGATCATCCACTGGTCGCCCCACAGCACCAGACGCGCGTGGTGGCTGGACGTGTAGTCGTCGCGCACGACGAGCCCCGACTCGCTCGACCGGCCGATCGTGAGCGGCTCGTTGCCCAGGGGCAGCTCGAGCCCCGTCTTCGGCCCGCTCGTGATCACGATGCGCGCCGCGGTCGAGGTGGTCGCCGGTCCGCGCGGCGTCGGCGGGAGCGGTGGGGGGGCCTGTCCGACGGCCGACGTCGCGGCCGAGGCCGAGGCGGCGGGCGCTGCGGCCGGCCCGGCTGCAGCGGCTGCGGCATCCGGCATCCGCCTGACCTTCACGCCGAACAGGTCGGCGCGCAGCGAGTAGACCACGCCGAAGACGAACGCCCACAGCAGGACCAGGAAGCCGATGCGCAGCAGGAGCAGGGTGAGCTCGCTCATGCCAGCGGCCCCCTCTCCCGCGCGTCGTACGGCGGCGCGTCGAAGACGCGGGTGGCGTCCTCGGCGGGCGCGGCGGGGCGTGGGGCGGCGGCCTGCGCGACCACGCGGAAGACGATGTCGGTGCGGCCGATGCGCACCGTCGAGTCCGGCGCGAGCGCGCCCTCGGTCACCTTGCGGCCATCGAGCATCGTGCCGTTGGTCGAGTTCAGGTCGCGGACCATCGCGCGCTCGCCGTCCCACAGGATCTCGACGTGCTTGCGGCTCGTGCCGGAGTCGGCGACGGTGATGTCGGCGTCGCTCCCGCGTCCGATCACCGTCCGCGACTTGGTCAGCGGGATGCGGCGGCCCTCGACGTCGAGCACGCCGCGCCATGCCACCCGTCCGCCCTGCGCGGCGGTCGACTCCACCCGCAGCGTGCCGGTGGATAGCTGGTCGTCGCGCCGCAGCGAGATCGAGACGGGTCCGGCGAAGGAGTAGCCCTGCGCCTTGGCGTGCTTGTGCACGAGCGTGTCGAGCTCGTGCGTGAGCGCGTCGCCGAGGTTCGACATGCGGTCGTCGTCGGCCGGCGAGAGCAACACCGTGAAGGTGTTCGGCGCGAGGATGCGATCCCGGCTGACCACCGCGGCTTTCTTGTCGAGCTCGCTGCGCAGGGCCGATGCGATCTCGACGGGCTGGATGCCGCTGCGGAAGGTCTTGGCGAACGCGCTGTTCACGGCGCGTTCGAGACCTTTCTCGAAGCTGTCAAGTAGTCCCACGGAGCTCCTCTTGAGGGGGGTGCCGGTTGCTACATGCTAGTTGCACAGCCTGTACCCGTCGTGGATCGCCCACGCGACCAGGCGAGTTCGGACCCGGCGGCGACGCATGATATCCTCGGGAAGTTGAGTTTCGCGGGATCTGGATCCCGCGGCTCGCGCGAGTGGCGGAATAGGCAGACGCGCTGGCTTCAGGTGCCAGTGCCCGAAAGGGCGTGGGGGTTCAACTCCCCCCTCGCGCACAGCAGGCCCGTGAGGTCCCGGAAGGGGCCCCACGGGCCTTTGCGTTTCTCGGCCGCGCCGGGAGGGCCCGCCCGATCGCGGCTCGCCGCCCGCGTCGGTTAGGTTCGGAGGCAACCCACGTCAGCGCCAGACGAACCGCGGAGGACCGAGCCCATGCCCGATCGCCGCGCCGTCTCCTCCGTGCGGCTGCTCGCGGCCCGTGGTCGTGCGCGCGCCGGGCTGCTCGTGAGCGCCGCGGCTGCCGTCGCTGTCGCGGTCGCCACGGTGTGCCTGCTGCCGGCGACGCTCGCCCGCGCGGTCGCCGCGGCGGGAACGCCCGCGCCTCCCGGAGTCGAGCCCGACGTCGTCGCCGCACAGGTCGCGGAGGGCGCCGCCGCCCTCGCCTCCGCCGTTCCCGCTCTGGTGATCCTGGTCGCGCTCCTCGCCGGCACCGCCGTCGCGCAGCTGGCCCGCCTCGTCGCCACGGCGCGGGAGCAGGAGACGGCGGCCATCCGTGCGCGTGGCCTCTCCGGCGCGCAGGGGTGGACCGCCGACGCTGCCGAGGGCGCGTCGATCGCCGTCGCCGGTGCGCTCATGGGCGTCGTCCTCGCCGCCGCGGCCGCCGCGGTCACCGGTTCCGGTCCGGCGGACGTCTTGCTGCAGTGGCCGTGGGCGACGGCTCTCGCCGTCGCGCTCGTGGCCGTGTTCACGGTCGCCCTGCGCCGAGGCGAGCGGCGTCGCGCCACCGCTCGCGCCGCGGGTGCGACGACAGGCGCCTTCGTGGTCGTGGTGCTGCTGGCCGCGGCGCTGGTCGTGTGGCAGCTGCCGCAGGGCCGCGGCGCCGGGTTCGACCCGATCGTCGCCGTCGCTCCCGCCGTCCTGCTGCTGGCGGGAGCGATCCTGGCGCTGGCCGTCTTCGGCGCCGGTGCGGCCGCATGGACCGGAGCCGCCGCGGGGATCCCGTTGCTCGAGCCCGCATACCCGGCCCGGCAGGTCGCCCGCCGCCTTCCGGTGTACGCGGTGGCCGTGCTGCTGGTCGTGCTCGCGGTCTCGCTGACGGTGTTCGCGTCCGCCTACTCCGCGACCTGGCGCGCGATGACGTCGGACTCGTCGGCGCTGCGCGCCGGCGCCGACCTGCGCGTGGACACCTCCCCGCAGTCCGTGTCGCCCGGCGACGTCGCCGCCGCCGCCGAAGTGGAGGGGGTGGATGCCGCGGCCCCCGCGCTGACGGCCCTCCTCGAGGTCGGCGAGACCACCGCCCCGCTGGTGGCGGTGCCCCTTCCCGCGGTCGGACCCGTCGTCGCCGCGGCCGGCGGTCTGGTCGACAAGGCCGCCCTGGCCGCCGCGGCGACGGTGCCCGACGCCGTGGCCGCGCAGCCGCTGCCACTGGGCGAGGCCGCGCGCGGCATCCGGGTCCGCGCGCTGCTCTCGGGCCCCGCGTCCCTCCCCTCGGTCACGGTCTTCGCGGTCTTCATCGACGACACCGGAGCGCCGGCTGCGGTCGCCCTCGACGAGACCGGCCTGCAGCCGGCGACGGACGGCACGGTGGTGCTCACCGCCGAGGCGTCGCTGCCGCCCGGCACCGCGCCGTGGCGACTGCTCGCACTGGCTGCCGGCACCGGCCCGACGTTCGCCGACCGCACGGTGACGGTCGAGCTCACGCAGGTCGAGGCGCTCGGGGGTTCGGCGCTGGACGCCGCGGGAGAGGTGACGCTGGGTGACGGTTCGCGGGACGCCGTCGTGTGGCTGGCCGACGGTGGCGTGCTGGCGAGCGGCGGCGATGCGCCGCCCCTCGCGGCCGTGGTCACGACGGCGTTCGCGGCCCGGCTCGGCCTGGTCGAGGGCGATGCGTTCGAGTTCCGCTACGACGGCACCGGTCGGCGCGGGGGCGCCGTGGTGTCCGCCATCGTGTCGGCGGTCCCCGGCGCGACGAGCCCGGTCGCCGTGTTCGCCCCGCTCGAGAACCTCCTGGTCTCGCAGCTGCAGCGCGGCACCTCCATCGTGCCGCCGAACTCGGTGTGGGCGTCGGGTGCGCCATCCGTCCACGAGTACAGCGCCGTCCTGGGCGATCGGCCCGTCGCCACGGCCGCTCCCGGCACCGCCGCCGCCCTCGTGGGCGCGCTCATCCCCGCGTGGTGGATCGCCACGGCGGGGGCCGCAGTGCTCGCGCTGGTCGCGGCGTTCGCGATCGTCCAGACCCTCGCGCTCGCGCGCCGCCGCGAGCTGGGCGTGCTGCGCGCCCTCGGGGTGACGCCGCGACGCCAGGGCGCGATGCGCGCGGCCGAGCTGGGCGGCGTGCTGGGCGCGGCTCTCCTGCTGGGGGTCCCGGCCGGACTGCTCGCCTCGTGGCTGGTCGTTCCGGGGATCGTGCGCGCCGTGACGCCCGGCGTCCTGCCGCTGCCGACCGGCGTCACGCTGGCCTGGCCGCCGCTCCTGCTCGGGCTGGCCCTGCTTCTTCTGGGCCTTGCGGCGATCGTCGCGCTCGCCGCAGCCGGCGCGGTGCGGGATGCGCGCACGGCCACGGTCGGCGAGGAGGCGCGA
Source organism: Microbacterium sp. CCNWLW41 (assembly GCF_037083505.1). Lineage (NCBI taxonomy): Bacteria > Bacillati > Actinomycetota > Actinomycetes > Micrococcales > Microbacteriaceae > Microbacterium > Microbacterium sp. CCNWLW41. The sequence continues at coordinate 554,174 of NZ_JBAOJP010000001.1, read as the reverse complement.
TGAGCCGCCGCGTCTCGACGCGCGCCCTGGTGGCGCACCACCTGCGTTCGCATGCGGGAGGCGGCGCGATCCTCGGCCTGCTCGTGCTGGTGCTGTCGCTGCTCGCGACGGCCGCGCCGCTCGCGCTCGCTCAGCTCGGCGACGCCACTGTGCGCGACCGGATCGACACGCTGTCGCCGACCGTGCGGGACGTCGTCTCCACCACGCCGGGGCTGCCGCAGATCGGCGGGGATGGACTGTCCCTCGAGACCGACGAGGTCTGGGCGCCCTTCCTCGGCGAGCTCGAGCGCGTGCGCTCCACCGCCGATCGGCCGCTGCCGGCCGTGCTCGGCGCTCCCGTCGCGATCGCGCGCACGGCCCCCGCGCCCCTCGCCGAGGATCCGAGGACGCGTCAGCTCTCCGTCGCCTACTCGCCGGGTTTCTCGGAGCGCGTGACCGTCGTGGAGGGTCGACTGCCGGAGCCCTCGGCGGGCGAGGGCGCGAGCATCGAGATCGTGCTCTCCGTCGACACGGCCGCCGAGATGGAGTGGCCCGTCGGCGAGGCGCGCACGATCGGCGGGCCGGCGCAAGAGCCGATCCGTTTCCACCTGGTCGGAGCCTTCGAGCCGGTCGATGAGGGCGACGACTTCTGGCAGCACGCGACCTCGGTGCGCGAGCCGAACATCTTCGACGACGGCAATGCGCCGCGGCTGGTCACCGGCACCGGATTCGCACACCCGGCGGCGCTCGCCGACGCGTACCGCTTCTCGACGGCCCAGACGACGGACGCCTGGTTCCCGGCCGACGTCGCGGCCATCGCCGCCGACGACGCCGAGCAGGCCGCCGCCGCCCTCCGCAGGCTCACCTCCGTCTCGCAGGTGATCGGCACGACGGCCGGTGGCCCCGGCATCCTGGGGGTGCGTTTCGAAGCGGAGATGACGGCCGAGCTCGAGTCGGCGCTCGCGCAGCAGGACGCCACCGTGGGCGTCATCGCCATGCTGGTCGCGGGACCGGCGGGAGTGGCCGCGGCGGTGCTGGTGCTGGCATGCCGGCTCATCCTCGAGGGCCGGCGGTCCAGCATGCGGCTGCTGTCGGCGCGCGGCGCCTCCACCGCACAGCTGCGGCGCCTCGTGGGCACCGAGGCGGTGCTGTGGGGCACGATCCCAGCGCTGCTGGGCGCAGCGGCGGCGCTCCTCGTCGGCGTGCTGGTGGGCATCACTCCCACTCCGGCTGCGCTCGTGCCCGTCCTCCTCCTCGGCCTCGCGCCGATCGGGATCCTCGCCGTCCTGGCTCCGTCGGCCGCCGAACGACCCCTTCGCGCCGATCTCGGTCGCCGCGGCTCGCGATTGCGCGGCATCACCGAGGGCGCCGTCGTCGTCCTCGCTCTGCTCGCGCTCACCCTCCTGTTCGTGCGCGGCTACTCGGACGGCGTCGACGTGCTCCTCGCGGCGACCCCGCTCCTCCTCGCGCTGGTGGCGTGCCTGGTGACGCTCCGGCTCTACCCGATCCCCCTGCGGGCGGTGTTCCGCCGTGCGCGCGCCGGCGCGGAGCTCGACGGCTTCCTCGGGTCGGCCCGCGCGCTGCGCGAGCCTTCCATCGGGCTCACGCCGGTGCTCGCGCTCGTGGTCGGCGTCTCGGTCGCCGTCTCCAGCGGCATCCTGCTCTCGGCCCTCCAGACCGGCGTCGCCGACGCCTCGCGTGCGCGGATCGGCGCCGACATGCGCGTCGCGGGGTTCGTGTTCACGCAGGAGCAGCGCGAGCGCGTCTCCGGCGTCGACGGGGTCGCCGCCGTGGCGTGGCTCTCCGGCGGGGAGCCGGCGCGGCTCGACATCGACGGTGTGGACGAGAGCACCGTCGTCTTCGTCGCCGACACGGCGACGCTGCGCGAGGTGCAGGGCGACGGACCGGGGATGCTGCCGCCCGGCGTCACGCCGCGCCCCGGCGCGGAGCCCCTGCCGCTCGTCGCCTCGGCGGCTGCCGCGCAGGAGATCGGCAGTCCGGACGACCTGCTCCTGGACGGCGTGGCGGCCGAGGTCGTGGGTGTGACACGCGGGCCCGTCCCCATCGGCGCGCGTGAGGACTGGGTGCTGATCGACTCGACCGCCGCGGAGGCCGTGCTCGGCAGCGTCTCCAGTGCCCGCACCCTGCTCCTCACGCTCGATGCCGAGGCCGACGCCGATGCCGTCGCAGAGGGCGTGCGGACCGTACTGGGGCAGGGGGTCCGCATCGACACCGTCTCTCAGGTCGCCGGCGGCATCGAGTCGGGACCGGCGGTGCAGGGCGTGCGGGCGGCGCTGCTCATCGCGACCGGGACCGCGGCGCTGCTCAGCGCGCTGGCCATCGTCATGACGCTGGCGCTCGCCGCAGCGCCGCGGGCACGACTGCTCGCCCTGCTGCGCACCCTCGGCGCGCGGCCCCGCTCTGCGACATCGCTCGCGCTGTGGGAGATCGGTCCGCCGGCTGTCGCCGCGATCATCGCGGGAACCGTCTTCGGCGCGGTGGTGCCCGTCGTGGTCATGGCCGCCGTCGACCTGCGGCCGTTCACGGGGTCGTCCGTGGCGCCCGCGTATGCTCTGGACCCGGGCATCCTGGCGCTGACCCTCGGGGGCTTCGTCGTCGCCGCGGTTCTGCTCACCGCGCTGGCTCTCGTCGTGTCGCGGCGCGTCGGCGCGGCGGGCGCGCTGCGCACTGTGGAGGAAGGATAGGGCGATGGCGCTTCGAGGTGCAGAGCGGCAGCAGCCGGACGGCGGGTCCGCGTCGGCGGCGCGCGCCGCCGGTCGGCCGGGGGGTGTCCCGGACGCCGACATCCTGTGCGCGGACCTCGTCCGCATCTTCAAGGTGGCGTCGGGCTCGGGGCCGGGCGTCGAGGTGCAGGCGCTGCAGGGACTGAATCTCCGCGTCGACCCGGGCGAGCTCGTGGCGGTGGTGGGTGCGTCGGGGTCGGGCAAGTCGACGCTCCTGGCCATCCTCTCGAGCCTCGATCAGCCGTCCGCGGGGGTCGCGTGGGTGGCCGGGCATGACCTGCTGACCATGAAGGAGAAGGAGCGGGTGGCCTTCCGCCGCCGCAGCGTCGGGTTCGTCTGGCAGCAGACCTCCCGCAACCTCCTGCCGTACCTGTCGGCGAGCGAGAACGTGGCGACGACGCTGGCGATCGCCGGCACCGAGTCGGCCCGCGGCCGGCGGGCGCGCGTCGCGGAACTGCTGGATCTGCTCGAAGTCTCGCACTGCGCCGAGCGTCGTCCCGCCGAGATGTCCGGCGGCGAGCAGCAGCGGGTCGCGATCGCGGTGGGCATCGCCAATCAGCCCCGCGTGCTCCTGGCGGACGAGCCGACGGGCGAGCTCGACGACGCCACGAGCGCCCACGTCCTGGAGGCCATGCGGTCGGTGAACCGCGAGCTCGGGGTGACGACGCTCATCGTCACGCACGACCCGGGCGTCTCGGAGCACGTCGCACGCACCGTTCAGATCCGCGACGGACGCACGTCGACCGAGGTGCTGCGCTCGACGCGGGTGGACGAGCACGGCGCCGAGGAGCACGTCGCAGAGGAGTACGCCGTGCTCGATCGCGTGGGTCGCCTGCAGCTGCCCGATGAGTTCGTCGCCGCCCTGGACCTCCGCGACCGCGTGCGGCTCGCGCTGGAGGCCGACCACGTCGGCGTCTGGCCCGGTCAGGGACGGCGGGACGCGGCATCCGTCGACGAGAGCGAGGATCGGACATGAGCGTGGCGCTGCGCGGAGAGAGGCTGAGCCGCACCTTCCGCTCGCCGGCGGGCGAGGTGCACGCGTGCGTGGATGTCGACATCGAGGTCGCCGAGGGCGAGCTGGTAGTGGTGCGCGGGGCCTCCGGAGCGGGCAAGACCACGCTGCTGAACCTGCTCGGCGGGCTGGACCGCCCGACGTCCGGGCGGGTGTGGATCGGGGATGCCGAGGCCACCGCCCTCGGCGAGGACGAGCTGGCCGCGCTCCGCCGGGAGCGCCTGGGATTCGTCTTCCAGTCCTTCGGTCTGGTGCCGATCCTCTCCGCCGCCGAGAACGTCGAGGTGCCCCTGCGCATCGCGAAGACGCCGCCCGCCGAGCGGGCCGCGCGGGTCGCCGAGGCGCTCGCGCTCGTGGGGCTGGCGGATCAGGCCGCGCAGCGCCCGAGCGAGCTCTCGGGAGGGCAGCAGCAGCGCGTCGGCATCGCGCGGGCTATCGCGGTGAGGCCGAGCGTCCTGCTCGCGGACGAGCCGACCGGGCAGCTCGACTCCCGCACCGCCGCCACCGTCATGGACCTCATCGGCGAACTCGTGCACGCGCGGGGCCTGGCCGCCGTCGTCACGACGCACGATCCGCTGCTCGTCCAGCGCGCCGATCGGGTGATCGAGCTGCACGACGGCCGGGTGACGGACACGCGCGTCCAGCGCGCCGCTGAGGTGTGAGCATGCGCGCGATGATCGTGCTCGCGGGGCGACTGATCATCGCGCACTGGCCCGCGCTGGTCGCGTGGTATCTCGCGGGGACGCTGGGCCGGTACGCCGGCATCCAGCTCGCCGGGTTCGTCGGCGGCTACTCCGCGATCGGCGGCATCCTGCTGCTTCCTCTCGCCATCCTCGCGAAGCTGGTGAGCGTCGTCGCGATGCTCCTGGTGCTCCGCGACGCGATGCCGCGCCTCGGCGTGATCGCACCCGCTCCGGTGGATCGGCTGACCCGGCGCCGGTCGTTCCGCGACGCGCTGCTGTCGGCGACTCTCCCGTTCATCGCGGTGTACGCCCTGCTCGGCTTCCTGGTGGAGGATGTCGCGGCCTACCTCGACGCGGCGCTCATCGTGAAGACCGGTCGCGAGGCGATGGCGGTCGTGGCCGGGGTGGAGATCGACACGTCGGGCACGGTGGACCACCTGACGTTCGAGCCGTGGACCGTCGGGGTCGTCGTGCTCGCGTTCGCCGGTCGCTGGGCGTGGAAGCGGTGGCAGAAGGCGCTGCCGCGGTGGACGTCGATCGTCGCGACCTACCTGGAGGCGCTCTGGGTCTTCCTCGCGGCGTACTTCATCGGCGAGGCGATCGGGCAGCTCACGGGGTGGATCGAGGCGCGGCAGGCCATGGTGTGGCTCGCGGATGCCCGGGAATGGGTCGGCGGATGGTTCGCCCCGCTCGGCTGGGCGTGGGACGCCGTGGGATGGCTCATCGCACAGGCCGGCGTGGTGCTGATCGTGCCGCTGGCCTGGCTGACGATCGCCGGCGTCGTCTACGGCCAGGCCGTCTCGCCCCAGGGGCTCACCTGGGAGAGCCCGCTCGCGAAGCGCGCGCGCACCCGGTACGGCGCCATCCCGCAGCGGCTCCGCCGACGGCTCGGCGATCTCGGCTCGGAGGTCGGGTCGCGATTCCGGCCGCTGTGGAAGGCGGTGGTGCTGATGTGGCGCGGCGGCCCGATCCTCATCGGCGGGTACGTGCTGCTGTACTCGCTCGTCCTGCTGAGCGAGCAGCTCCTGCGCATCGGCCTCACGCGCCTGGTCGGTCCTCAGGACTTCGAGACGTTCTGGCTGGTCGCGGGAACCCCGCTGCTGCTGCTGGTGCCGCTCGTGATCGAGCCCGTGCGCACGGCGCTCGTCGCCAGCGCGTACGACGCCACGGTCGGCGTCCTCATCGGCGAGCCGGTCGTCGCGTCAGGGGACGACGAGTCGGAGGAAGGCCGGCAGCTCGTCGACGACGGTGAGCTCCACGCCGAACGGGCCGGCGGCGTCGTCGGGGATGAGGAACGGCGCGGCGACGGTGTAGGGACCGTCGGCGTCTGAGACGCAGGCCGTCGGCCGGTCGTAGTCCCAGTCCACCGCCGACGCGGCATCGTCCCACTGCCGCTGTGCGCCGTCGAGCTCCCGGAGCACCGGCGTCGAGCACGCCACGGGGTGCCCGCCGGGATCGACGGGGACCTCGACGACGACCACCCTCGCGCCGGGCGGCAACCCCGCCTCCGCGTCGGACGGCAGCTCGCGGAGCGTCGCCGGTCCCCACTTCATCCCCGCCCAGTCGGCGCCGGTGCCCGCCGGCACCGTCGTCGGGACGACAGGGCGCGACTGGTTCACCAGCCACCACTCGCTGCCGCCGATGACCAGGGCCGTGACCGGCAGGAGGACGGCCACCGCTCCAAGCGCCACCGCGTTGCGCCGCCACCAACGTCGGCTCACCGCTGCACCCACCCCTCGGCCAGGAGCTCGACCTCGTCCGCGCGGTCGAGGGTTCCGAGGTCCACGGGCACCTCGACGAGCGAGTCGAGGCGGGTCTCGGCATCGACGGCCAGCTGCAGCGTGCCGGCGCGATCGGCGAGGTCGGCGGGCAATTCGAACGCGAGGCTCCCTTCGCGAGGGATGCCGACGGCCAGGGGCGAGCGGAACATCGACGCGGGCCGCTCGCTCGCCCGGTAGGTGACGCCGTCGATCACGAGCGCGGCATGCGCGAGAAGCGCCCCGCGCTCCTCCCGCAGCGCCTGCGCGCGGAGGTCGACCACGAGCCAGGTGCCGTCCGCGTACCAGCCGCCCGCGACGGCGCGATCGCCGAGCCGGAGGTCGGTGACCGTGACGGCGAGGGCGCGTCCTGTCGCCTCCTCGCCGATCGCCGCCGGCACGGCGAACGACGCCTCGGCGGCCTCGTCGCCGGGGGTGAGCTGCACGACACCCCAGGCCGCCGCGAGCAGCGCGACACCGATCACCCAGCTCAGCCAGGGCCTCATTCCCCGCCCTCCGCCTCGTCGGTCGCGGCATCCGCCTCCGCCGCGTCGGCGCCCGCACCGACGTCGGTCAGCCCGACGCTCACCCGGGCCGCCGTCATCGGCGTGTCCCACCACTGACCCGACACCACCAGCGCGCCCGTGCGCAGCGAGAGGTCTCTGAGCTCGACGTCGACGTTCTCGGCGGTCTCGAAGCGCTCCGCGTCGACCGCCCAGGCGAGGACGAGCTGCGCCGGCACCCTCGGCTGCAGGTACGGCGAGACGGTGGTGTCGTCGAACCGGGCGACCGAGTCGGCGGGCACGTCGCCGAGCTCGGGGATGCGCACCGCCGCCGTGATCCCCCCGCTGCCGGCCGACGGCTGGGAGCGGTCCCACGCGTTCTCCGCGGTGAGCACGAGGGCGAGCACCCGCTCGCCGGCCTCGACGGTCACGCCTGCTTCGGGGAGCTCGTCGATGAGCACGGCCCGTTCCACGGTCAGCGCGAACTGCTCGTTCTCGTGCGTCTCGCCGGCGCGCAGCTCCGGCACGGGCGGCACCGCCGCTTCGGCGAGACCCCCGAACGCGGCCGTCGCGGCGAGGAACGCCGCCGTCAGGATGCCGGCGAACCAGCCGGTCGGCACCCGGTCCCAGGCACGCGACACCCATCGCGCGCGCTCGGCCTCTTCGCCTCCCGGCGCGGAGGACGAGGGGGCGCCGGAGGTCACGCGCACATCCTATGGCGGGGACCTTCGCCTCGGCGGCTCAGTACACGCGGAAGCCCCCGACCCGGCTTCACCGGGCCGGGGCCTCGTCAGGTCAGCTCGCTCCACGAGGTCGTCGCGCACACGCGCTCAGGGCAGCGACTCGCACGCGACGAGGTCGCCGTCGGAATCCAGCTGCGCGACGTCGCCGTAGTACGGGTAGTACGTGTTGAACCACACCTGCGCGGCCCACTGCGTGGCGAAGTCGCTGCAGTTCTTGGTGTTGCCCGGGTTCGCCGGCGGAGGCGGCGGGGTCGGATCGGCGCCGGCGACGGCAGCCGTCGGCCGAGAGGTCTGGACGACGCTGACATAGCCGGTGAGCGCACCCGTGACGCGCACGGCGATGGTCTTCCCCTGGTGTGCGCTCGTGAGGGCGAGGGTTGTCCCGCCGCCCGCGGCGGCTCCGTTCACCAGCCACTGATACGACAGCGAGGTGCCGGGCGTCCACGTTCCTGCCTGGGCGGTCAGGGTGTGCCCGACCTTGACCGTCCCGCTGATCGTCGGAATCGACGACGTCAGGCACCCGAGGTTGGCTGCCGCTGCCTCGCTCACGACTCCCACGTCACCCATGACGACGGTCTTGGCGGGTGCCAGACCGAGGATCGCGTCGCGAGCACTCTGCGGCACGCAGTCCTTCGCCGTGACATACAGCGGTGCGCCCAAGCGCCCCGCCATCGCTGCGCCCGCGAGCGCGTCCGGGAAGTTCAGACCCGTCGCGAGGAACATGGTGTCCGTCGAGCCTGCTCCGAAGTACTGGCTGTTGATGGCCGCCGCGGTGCCGTACCTGTCCGGTCCCGCAAGCCGCGACACGCCGAACCCCGCGCTGCGGAGGTGGGACTCGATCGCGGCGGACACCGCGCCGGTGCCGCCGGCGATCGCGATCGACTCGACGCCCAGCCTGTTCAGCTCCTGCAGCACGGGTTCGGGAACGACGCCGGCGGTGCCATCGACGAGCACCACCGGCGCACCCAGCTTGCCGGCCGCTCCCGTCGCAGCGAGCGCATCGGGGTACGTCCGCCCGGTCGCCACGATGGCGGTCGTCGCCGAGGCGAAGGCCGAGTTCACGACGGCGAGGCCTGTTCCATAGCGGTCGATCGCCGCCAGGCGCTCGGTTGCGGCGAGTTTCGCGAGCTGGTCGAAGGCGTGCGCGCTGACGACGTCCGCGCCGCCGACGACGTAGATCTTCTGCGGGCTCAGCCGCGCGATCTCGTCGAGCACGTTCACAGGCACCTCCGCCCGGGGCGTGAGCAGCAGTGGGCCACCCAGCTTCGCCGCCGCCGAAGCCGCCGAGAGGGCGTCCGGGAAGTTCATTCCGGTGGCAACGAACACCGCCGGGACGTCCGCCGCGTACCGCTGAGCAGCGGCCAGGGCGGTGTCGTACCGGCTCAGTCCGGCCAGTCGGGTCACGCCGGCGGGGAACGCGGCGATGTCGGTCTGCGGGGTCTCGGGCTCCTCGGACACCACGATCATGACCTCGGGCAGAGTCACCTCCGTCGCACCGCACTCCCCGCTCAGCAAGGTCTGGAGTGCCGACAGCTCCGCGACGTCGACGGCGAGAGACCACCGGTACTTCGTCAGTGTCCAGCCGATCACGTACTCGCACGTGTACGCCGTGTTGGTCGGAAGCCACTCGGCCGGGTCCTTGTCCGACTTCGACTGGTTGGAGGCACTCGAGGCTGCGGTGAGGGCGTACGGGACTCCGAGGTCGTTCGCGAACGACCGCCGCTGCTCGGCCGACCATGCCGATGCGCCGGAGCGCCACGCCTCCGCCAGCGCGACGACATGGTCGATCTCGATCTCCGCGGGCGTCGTCGCCGTGGCCCCGTCGTAGGGCGAGACCCACGTCCCACCCGTGAGGGAGCAACCCGTCCCGACCGTCGCCGGCGTCGTCGACTCTTCGATCAGCACCTCGTACCGGGTGTTGCACCCGTCGCCGTCGAGATCGACCCAGTGCTCGAAGAGATCGCGGTCGTAGGCGGGCGACGTCGTCTCCGCCGCCTGCGCGAGGAGAGCGGGGAGCTGGGACGCGGTAGTGGTCGAAGCCGCGGACGGCGGTGCCACGGCGATCATGGACAGGAGGACGGAAGCGCCGGCGACCATTGCCAGGCGCGCGCGTATAGACACGAAAGTTCGGCCTTTCGGTAGAGAACGAGCGGCCCCCCAGGACCGCGCTCTCAGCCTAGGGGCGTCGTCACGGGCAGGCCGTCCACCACGCGCCGCTCCGCAGGCGAGAGCCCGAGGAGCCTCAGCCGCCGCCCAGCCCGTCGAGGGCGGGAACGAGCGTGAACACGATCTCGTCGATCTCGCGACCGACGCCCGGGGCGTAGTCGGTGTTGCGGGAGACCTCGGTGAAGCCCGCCTTCTCGAGCACCGCGATCGAGGCGGCGTTGTGGGCGGCGGCGCGGGCGAACAGCGGCCGGATCGGCTCGTGGGACACCAGCAGGCGCAGCGCCGCCGTCGCCACGCCCCGACCCCATGCGTGACGGGCGATCCAGTAGGTGACCTCGCGGTCGCCGTCGACGGTGAAGGCGGCGATGGTGCCGGCGAAGCCGCCGTTCTCGGTGACGACGAATGACAGCACGTTCTCATCGGCGCGCTGGCGCTCGATCCACGCGTCGAACGCGGCGCGGTCGTCCGGGTCCTCCGCGGTGAACGCGGCCATCGCGATCGCCTCACGGTCCCGCATCATCTCGAAGATGGCGTCGAGGTCGTCGTCGTCGAGGGCGCGCAGCTCGATGTGGTTCACGCGGACCACGCTATCGACGCGCGATCGCCGCGAGAAGGGCTCGGGCCGGGCCCGCGCTCACGCCAGTCCGTGGATGCGGCGCAGCTGCGCTTCGGCCCGATCCCCGTCACGCGCCGCGAGCGACGCGCGGAAGTCCTCGTACGCCGCCGTGCGGCCCAGCGGGCACTCGATGAAGGGACGCCATCCCCTGAGGTCGCGGCGGATCGCGATCTCGTACTCGCGGATGAACTTCAGCAGCGGCAGGTTTCCGCTCGCGTGCGTGATGACAGCGAAGAACTCGTGGCTGGCGGCCGCGATGGCGGCGGCGTCATCGGAGCGCGAGGCCGCGATCACATCGTCCAGCCGCTCCAGCGCGACGGCGAGCGACTCGTCGTCGGCGCGGACGGCGGCCATGCGCACCGCGAGCCCCATGTTGTACGCCACGAGCTCGACGGTGTCGCTCTCGTGATTCGGATACGACACCCGCGTGTACCGGTGCGGCGACACCTCGACGAGCCCGGTGCGCTCCAGCCGCTGCAGCGCCTCGCGCACCGGCGTGCGCGACACCCCGAGCCATTCCGCCAGCTCGTGGTCGCGCAGTCGCTCGCCCGGCGCGAGGCGGCCGTCGAGGATGGCTTCGCCCAGGAGCGCGTACACCTCGTCTCCGAGGACGGCGCCGCGCGGCTCGAGCGGAACGAAGGGGGCGGTCATGGCTGGCACCAGTGTACGCCGCAGGAATCCGCGGCAGAGACCCCGATGAGCGGCGGAATCGCGCGACGACCGGGTCTCGCGGCACGCGGCGGATCGTGGCATCCGACCCTCGCCCATCTGCTGATATATCGGTACGATGTCGATGTCCACGCTTCGGCGTGGCCTATCCGGGGGGATCCGTCGACGCCCGGGCTTCGAGCAAGGCTCAGCCCGGGCGTGCGATGGGCCCGAGACTGCGTCGCCGTGGTCAGTGCAACATTTCTGTCACCATCCGAAGAGGGTCTCGCCGCGCGCGCGCGTCTTCACTACGTTGGAGGGACTCGCCGCAAAAGCGACGAGATCACAGAAGAACGGCAAGTAATGAGCACGCAGGGCACCGTGAAGTGGTTCAACTCGGAGAAGGGCTTCGGGTTCATCGCTCCCGACGAAGGCGGCGCAGACGTCTTCGCGCACTACAGCGCCATCCAGTCGGGTGGCTACCGCTCCCTCGAGGAGAACCAGCGCGTCGAGTTCGAGATCGCGCAAGGACCCAAGGGCCTCCAGGCCGAGAACATCCGCCCGCTCTGAGTCGAGCGGGCCGATCGCCTCGTGCGATCGGTGAGCCGCGGCGTCCGCGCTTGGCTGCGGATGCCGCGGCTCTCGGGTGCCGTCCGCGTGCTGTCAGTCGCGGTCGCCCCGGACGAGCTCCATCCCCGCGCCGGCGAACTGACGCAGCGTGGCGTCGGGGAGGAACGCACGGGTGAGCGCGCCCCCGATGCGGGTCAGGTCGCTCTCGTCCCGGTACAGCAGGTACATCGTCTCGTACCGCGGGTGAAACTTCTCCTTGAACCGGTGGAGCGACCGGAATCCGTAGACCGGCTCGAGAGCGTCGGCGAGCTTGTCGCTGAGCGCGGCGATCATCCCGGCGTCGGGGGGATAGTCGTGCGCGAGCGGCGCTCCCGACAGCGACATGATCTCGGCGCCCTCTTCCGAGAACAGCTTCGCCGACGACCCGATGAGGAACTCCATCACGGGCGCGAAGCCGCCGTCGCGTCGTCGCATGAGATCCAGCGTCCAGCCGCGTGGCGTGCCCTCGGACCCGTAGACGGGAAGCCACGACAGGAAGCCGTCGACGTCGCCGTTCGGCGCGATCGCGAGCGCGAGCCGCACCCCGGGGTCCTCCGCCTCGGCGAGCGTGCCCAAGGTGAAGCCCATCTCGGGAAGCCCCTTGTCGCCGACCCACATCTCGGAGATGGCCCGCAGCTGCTGCTGCACGCCCCAGGGCTCGTCCTCGAGGCGCGTCATCCGGAAGGTCATCTCCTCGCGGCCGGCGCGGTTGAGCGATGAGCGCACCGAGTTCCACCGCTTGCCGGTGAACTCCAGCCCCGGCAGGTCCACGATGGTGTCATCGGCGACGACGAGACTGCGCCATGACGACGGCACGGCTGCGCGCGTGCGCTCGTCGGCGCTGAAGAAGCACGGCACCAGTCCCGCGACTTCGGCGGCGTGGATGAATTCGCGGACGGATGCCTCCCGCGAGGCGGGCGGCCCGAGCGGGTCGGCGAGGGCCAGGGCGACGCCGGCCCGGCGCTGGTACGCCACGATCCCGTCGGCGGCGCGGGCGTAGCTGTTGCCGTCCCACGTCGTCATCCACGACAGCGTGCCGCCGCCGTGCGCGTGCAGCATCCGTTTGACCTCGTCGACGTCCGGGGCCGGCTGCTGCCCGATGCTCGACGTCCGCCGTGCGCGGAACGCGCCGCGCACCCAGACCAGGTAGACGAGCATGAGCAGCCACAGCAGGCCGCTCGCGAGCGCGAGCTCGGTCTCGCCGTCGATCGTGGCCTCGAGCCGGGCCTCGCTCGCGATGATGATCGCCGCGACCACCGCCAGCCCCGTCAGCACGTTGATGGCCGCCAGCACCACGGCCACGACCCAGGTCCACCGACGGCCGCGCCGCAGGCCGTTGGCGACGACGAGGATCACGACAGCGTCGATCGCGAAGTCGATCAGGCCCCCGGAGACGGGTTCGGTCGGGCCGAAGGGGCCGTCGGTCGGCACGACGATCGTGATGAGCTGGACCGCCCCGAGCACGAGCAGCGCCATGAACGCGATGAGCCGCTGCTCGCGGACGGTGGTGCGGCGGATGCGCAGGGACCGGTCGACGAAGAGGATGAGCAGCACGGCCAGCAGGTGCTCGAGATCGGCGAGGGCTCCCCAGAACAGCATCGCGACGAAGACGAACCCGAGCAGCAAGAGCCAGGCGCGCACCCGCCATGGGGCCCGCAGCAGTCCCGCCGCCGCGGCGAGGCACGCCATCGTCCCGCCCGACGCGCCGACGTCGAGAGCGGCGGCCTGCTGCTGCGCCCATTCCCACGGCAGGGCCGACAGCGTCCACAGCACGAGGGCGGCGGCGAAGATCGCGAAGAGCTGCCCCACCCCGTAGTACGCCAGCGCGACGCGTGATCCGCGACGCAGTTCGAGGTACGCCATGCCCGCGAAGGAGGCGATGGTGAACAGGTAGACCCAGGGCAGGTCGACGAAGAACGTGCCGGTGACGGGCGTCCACCACCGGCCGTCCTGCAGCGCCGGAAGGCCGTACGCGACGACGTCGAACAGGTCGGACTCCTCGAACGGTCGCCACAGCCCCTGCCACACGATGCCCGCGACGAGGATGAGCGCGATCATCGTGAGCGTCGCGGGGATCCTGGCTGCGCCCGCGAGGGCGCGGTTCGGTCGCTGGGGCGCCCCGTCGCTCATGGGTTCACGATAGCGGCGGAGACCGGCAGCCTCAGCGGCCTCAGCTGCGGCGCGTCTCGCCGTGGTCGCCCGGCGCGACCGCGGTGCGTGCGAACTCGGCCAGCGATCTGGCGTCCTCGGCGTCGCGCATCGCCCGCCGGGCCGCGTCCAGCGCCTCGACCGGGTCTTCGGCCTGACGCGCCTCGGCGAGTTCCCGCTGCGCCGAGATGAGGCGGGCCCGAGCGTCCGCTCCCGCATGGGCGTGGGAGACGGATGCCTCCGCCTGCGCGATCGCGCCGCGCGCGGCAGCGAGGGTGCCGGGCAGGGCGGTGCGCGCGCCCCGCAGGCGCTGCTGCGCGGTCCGGGCGTCGCCCAGCGCGATGTCGAGCCGGCTGCGCAGCCGCGCGATGGCGTGGACCGCACGGGTGGGGCGCCGCGCGGCGTCGTCCTCGATGCGGTCCAGCTCGTCCGAGATGGCGTGCAGCTCGGCGCCGAGGCGCTCGGCGTCGGCGATCTCGAGGTGCTCGCGCGTCACGGATGCCTGGCGCAGCGCCGCACGCGCCGCCGACACCTCTTCGGGCACGGCCTGCGCCGCCTGCAGCACCAGCCGGTGGGTCTCCTCCAGGCTGCGGGAGTCGGCCTCTGCCTGGCGCAGCGCCCGCTCCGCCGCGGCGAGGTCGGCGAGGGCGCTCAGCGACGGGTCTCCGGCCCGGGCGGCCGCGTCGTCGAGGTGGCGTCCCGCCGCCGCGGAACCCTCCAGCGCGGCACGCGCTGCGCGCGCGGCATCCCGCCACTCCTCCTCGGCGAAACGCGACGACAGGTCGGCCACCAGGGCGGCCGGGTCTCCCATCGACGCGCGGAGCGCGGCGAGACGGCGACGGGCGGCCTCGACCTGGCCGGCGGCCGAGACGTTCGACCGGACCCACGCGGCGTGCTCGGCGCGCGCAGACGCGACCTTGGCCAGGGCCTCCTGGGCGTGCCGCTCGATCCGCGACGAGGCGCGGCGGATGTCGGCCGGCGTGAGGCCTTCGTCGCTGAGGTCGCGGTACTCCTCGAACGACGCGTCGCGGACGTGCTGCGCGGTCAGCCGCGCCCGCCGCAGCGACGGCGGCGCGTCGCCGCCGTACAGCGCGCCCGACAGCCCGACCTCGAGCTCGAGTTCGGACACCGCGTCGTCGAGGCGCACGAGCGCGGCGCCGGCGCGGCCGCGCTCCTTCTCGGCCGCCGCGCGCGCCCGCGGCGACCGGCGTGCGCGGCGCACCCCCCAGGCGATGGCGGCGATGGCGAGCGCCGTCACGCCGAACACGACCAGGGCGGGCACCACCCACCCCAGGATCGCGGCGACGATCTCAGCCATCGGCGCCCACGACGACGTCCTCGGCGGCCTCCGATGCCTGCTCGCCGACGAGCAGCAGTGTGCGGAGCTGGTCGACGTCGTCGACCACCGCCTGGGCGCCCTCCGACTCGTGCGGCCAGCTGAATCCCCAGCGGACGAAGATCACCGGCACACCCTGCTCGGCGCCCCCGTCCACGTCGTGGTGCCGGTCGCCGACGAGCACCGGGCGGCTGATGTCGGCGCCGGCCGCGGCGAGGCGGCGCAGCGCCTCGGCGACGATGTCGGACTTGGCGCTCAGGGTCCGTTCGTCGGGCGTCGCCCCCACGATCGCGGTGAGCGAGGGCGACAGATCGAAGTGGTCCATCAGCGCGTCCACCTGGACCTCGGGCTTGGAGCTGGCCGTGGCCTGCGGGATGCCGGCGGCTGCGACGTCGGTGATCAGCTCGGCGATGCCGGGGAACAGCTTCGCCCCCGTCGTGTAGCCGTCCTCCTTGCCGAGCCGGCGGTAGAACGCCACGGCCTCGGTGGACTGCTCCGGCGTCATGCCGACGTTGACCTGGAAGGACTCGTACATCGGCGGGCCGATCCAGTGCACGAGCTCGGCGCGGGTCGGCGGGCGCCTGCCGAAGTGCTCGAGGCAGATCGTGAGGCGCCGCAGGATGCCGTCGGACGCATCGACGATCGTCCCGTCCACGTCCCAGAGCACACAGGTCCACGGCGATCGACTCGGCATGAGTCCACCCTATGCGGACGCGCCGCGCCGCCCGCGGGCCAGTCGCGCCATCATCCGCCGCAGCTGGTCCACCTCGGCCGGTGACCAGTCCGCGAGCGCATCGCGCAGGTTCTGCTCGGCGGTCGCCATGATGCGCCCGCCGATGCGGCGGCCCTCGGCGGTGAGGGCCACCAGCACACCCCGGTCGTCATCGGGGGCGGCGACGCGAACGACGAGGCCGGCCTGCACGAGGCGGCCGACGATCTTGCTCATGTTGGTCGCCGTCATCCCCAGGGCCGCCGAGAGCTCGACGGGCCGCATGGCGCCGTTGTACGAGAGCTGGTTCACCACGAGGAACATGCCCATGTCGTCGGAGGGGAAGTCGACCCTCGCCATGACGTCCCTGCGGACGGCCGTGCTGTCGGCCCAGTGGATGACCGTCGCCAGCGACAGGCGGAGGTCGAGCGGGTCCTCGCCGACGACCGGGCGCAGGTCCGCGGACGCGTCGGTGTCGACGTCACCTCGTGCCATCGCCCCCGGCTCCCTCCCGGATCACCCTTCCCGCAGCAGTCGCACGGGACCCAGCAGTCCGTACTCCCGCACGACCGCGCGCTGGAACCCCTCCCGCCCGCTGTCCCGCGCGATGATGTCGGGGACGCGCTCATAGTAGCCGCGGGCGCGCAGCCTGTTGTTGAGCGAGCTGGCCACGCGCACGGTGATCGCGTTGTCGCCCGCGCGGATGTCGTCGGTGACGTCGACGACGGGGTGCGCGGTGTCGAAGCCGCGCGCGGGACCGTCACCGATGCGCACCGAACCGAGCCCGCCCGCCGTCGAGCCGAGATGGAGGACGTAGCGCGCGCCAGGGGCCGGATCCGGGGCGCGCAGCGTCGCGCGGTACTCGCCGACGCCCGACACCTCCGGCCCGATCGCGTCGAGCTCCGACCACGGGGCGAGCCGCACGCGACCGGCGTCCCGCGGTGTCACGGCGGTCGTCGGGCGCACCTCCGTCGAGACGTAGCCGAGCCCGCGGTCCTCCGTGAGCACTTCGGGCTCGCCGGCGTCCCAGCTCTCGACGACGAGCTCCCACTCGTCGGCGCGCGCGACCTCGGCGACGGGCGGGGCGGCCGAGTCGTCGGCATCCGTCGCCCTGTCCAGCGCCACGACGGCGACCTCACCGGGAGCCAGCGTCAGCTCGACGACGGTGCCGTCGCCGTCGCGCCGCGCGCCGAGGTGCGGCCGCAGCCGGCCGCTCCACGCGTCGAGGCGGTGGACCGCGCCGGAGCCCTGCAGCCGCACGCGGACCGTCGTCGACTCGGTCGTCTCGTAGAGGAAGTGGTACGCGTAGAGCACGGTCAGGTCGCCGTCCTCGCGCAGGTGCGTGAGCACGTGCCGGTCGTCCTCGACGAAGCGCGCGCGGCCGCCGGCCCCGAGCTCGTCGAGAGCGGCCACGACGCCGGAGGGCGAGACCACCCGGACGCCCGGCATCCGTCGCAGCTCCGTCATGACCCCCGCCAGCTCGTCGTCCCGGCCGTCGAGACCGGGGGTGGCGGATGCCGCGCGCTCGTGCGTGCGGAAGCGCTGGTCGCGCAGCGACTCCAGCTCGCGCGCGCCGTCCACGATGACCAGGCGCAGGCCGCGCCGGGCCCACGTCAGCAGGTGCGCGGCCGTGTCGGGGTCGAGCGCGCTCTGGTAGACGATGAGGGCGCGGTAGCCGGGGCCGCCGGGCTGCACCTCGTCGCCGTCGAACGTCACGTCGTCCCGCAGCAGCAGCGATCCGTCGAAGAACTCGTAGGTGATGCCGGCGTCCTGCATCCCCAGGTCCTGCCACCAGTGGTTCTGCCGGTCGCGCATCCACATCGTGCCGTAGGCGACCTCGTCGGGGATCCGCTCGCCATCGACGTCCGCCAAGGCGACGCCGATGAGGTTGTCGGTGAAGTGGTCGGTGCGGAGGATGCCCACGTCGATGCGGGGCCGCCCACGGCGGAGGGCGTACTGGAGGCGGCCGATCGCCGCGGTCCACAGCGGATAGAACTCGCACCCCGGCTGGCGGGTGTCGAACCGCTCCGAGAACATCGGCCACATGCCCTCGTGGCCCGGCCACTCGGTCACGCCCTCGGCGCCGGCGGGGCTGGCCCAGCCGTGCAGGACCGACTTGGTGATCCCCGCCGCCAGCTGGGTGGCGATGATCTGGTCGTAGAAGCGATGGTCGAGCATGTGGTTGCGCGTCGTGGCGCCCGTCTCGGACGAGTACTGCTTGCCGAACAGGTGCGCGGGGCCGGCCATGAGCCGATACGCGTCGATCTGGGCACCGAACTCGAGGGACTCCGTCTCGATGCCGTCGACCTCCGGACCCGGACGGGTGAGCTCGAACGGCAGGCCGTAGCTGATCTCGGCCCGCAGCGTCATGCCCACGCCGTGCAGGAACTCGGCGAACGGACGGAGCATGTTCTCGATGTACAGGTCGGTGAGCGTGCGGGCGTAGTCGAACCTGACCTTGTCGACCGTCGTGCGGTCGGCGTCGTCGGCGGGCTGGTGGTGGTAGACGGTCGAGACCGCCATGAACGGCACGTCGCGCGTGAGGAAGGGAAGCCACGGCGTGATGTCGTAGCCGCGCCGCGCGCGGAACTCCTCGGCGACGGTGAACCCCCAGAACAGCCCGCCCGCGCCGTAGGTGGACAGCTCCAGCGAGTCCATGTACATCTGCGCGCGCGGGTTGCGGCTCAGCTCGTCGCGCAGCTCGGGCGTCAGCACGACGTCGTCCCAGTACGCGATGACGGCGTCCACCCCGTCGCGGTCGAGGTAGTTAACGGTGTGGTTCACGCCCGCCGACGGCGAGGCGGTCTGACCCGTGCCGTGCATCCAGTACACGAAGAGGCGCCACCGGCCGTCGTCCGGCGCGGTCCAGTCGAGCCGCTCGCCGTCGACCAGGGCGGTCAGATCCACGACCGAGGCGACGTCGAGGACGCCCTCGCCCGCGAGGCGTGCCGCGACGACCGCCACGAGGTGCTGCCGCGTCACCGTGCCGCGATGGCCGGGGAGGGTCGTCTCGGCGATCGGCGCGTCGAGGTCGATGCGCGGCAGCGCTCCGCTGCGGGACTCGCCGCCGGCGAGCGTCTCGTGGACGACATCGAGCTCCTGCGCGGCGGCGGGCTGGTCGGGGTCGATCGTCGGGAGGTTGGCGTTGGACCAGTTCGTGCCCGAGGTGAAGCTCACCGACATGCCGCGCCGGGTCGTCTCCTCGACGACCACCTGCGAGTCGTGCACCCACTCCTCCGACCCCCAGCCGTACCGGGCATGGTCGATCGCACCCTCGTCCATCGCCAGGAACTCCATGCCGCCGAAGCCGAGCCGGTGGGCGTCGTCGATCTCGCGCCGGAGTGTGGCGTCGGTGTGCAGGCCCTCCGCGAGCCACCAGCGCAGCTCGGGGCGGAATTCGATGGCGGGGTCGGCGATCTCACGCCGGAAGTCGTCGAGCGTCATTGCGCGGCATCCGTTCTCAGTACTGTCTGGGCGACAGTATGTACCGTCGCACCGACAACACACAAGCCTCGGCCGGGCGGGCCCGCCTCAGAACAGCCGGGGAGCGCCGGACTCGATGCCCTTCATGCCCTCGTAGTCGAGGGTGACGCAGCGGATGCCGCGATCCGCGGCCAGCACCTTCGCCTGGGGCTTGATCTCCTGGGCCGCGAAGACCCCGGTCACCGGCGCGAGGTGCGGGTCGCGTCCCAGCAGCTCGAGGTAGCGGGTCAGCTGCTCGACACCGTCGATGTCGCCGCGTCGCTTGACCTCGACCGCGATCGTCCCGCCCTCCGGGTCGCGCAGCAGGAGGTCGACGGGACCGATCGCCGTGGGGTACTCGCGGCGCACGAGGGTGAGCCCGTCGCCGATCACGTCCACCTGCTCGGCGAGGAGGCGCTGCAGGTCGGCTTCGACACCGTCCTTCTGCAGGCCGGGGTCGAGGCCCAGCTCGTGCGAGGTGTCGTGCAGCACCTCGTAGATGCGCACGAGCAGCGCGTCGCCGGTCTTGGCGTGTGTGACCCGCCAGTGCTCGAGGACGCCCGCGGCGGCGGATTCGGCATCCGGGATCTCGACGTCCAGGCGGCAGGGCGGGCTCATCCAGTTCAGCGGCTTGTACGAGCCGCCGTCGGAGTGCACGAGCAGGCTGCCGTCGCCCTTGTGCACCAGCAGGCGCGTCGCGAGCGGGAGGTGGGCGTTGAGCCGACCGGTGTAGTCGACCGAGCAGCGGGCGATGACGAGACGCACCCGAAGAGCCTAGTCCGCGCTCGCCGAGGCGGCGTGAGCGGCGAGCGTCGACTACCGTGAACATGCACGCCGAACGCGCGCCCACGCGCGTGCTCGCGCTCCGACGGCCCTCGCCGGCCTCCGCGCCCACCGCCTGCCCCCACCGATCGGCGGCCGCCCCACCGTGCCGCCGGCGCCTGATTCCGCCCTCCCGGAGGAGAACCGATGACTTCGCGTCACCCCGATGCGACCGTGCACATCCTTTCCAGCACCGTCGCCGAACTGCACGTCGGCACCGAGGTCGAAGAGGTCGTCGCCCCCGACCCCCGCGCCCTGCGCGACCGGATCGTCGAGGAGATGCGCCAGCTCGCCGCCTCGTCGGGCGAGCCGGCACAGGCCACGCTCGTCGAGGGCGCGTCCCGCTGGCCGCTCGTGGTGCACCCCGACGGCACCTACGCGGAGTCCCTCGACCCCGCCACGCCCAAGACCGGGCGCATCGCCGTCGGCGACCTCGCCGACTCCGAGGACGAGGCGGAGCCGACGCCCCGCGCGTCGACCGCCCCCCTCCCGGTGTCCGGCGTGCCGGCCGCCGCCACGCCGATCTCGGCCGTACCTGCCCCCGTTGTGCCGGCCCCCGCTGTGCCGGCGACCCCCGCTGTGCCGGCGACGCCCGCTGTGCCGGCGACCCCTGCTGTGCCGGCGACGTCCGCCGTGCCGGCGATCCCCGCTGTGCCGGCGACCCCCGCTGACTCCCCGGTGCGCGCGGGGAGTGACAGCCGCGGCCCCGCGCGGCCCACCGTCCAGGACCTGCTCGAGTCGCGCGGCGGCAGCAGCACCCGCCCGCGCGCGACCGAGGGATGGCAGGGCGTCATCCGCCGCGCCACCGGCGGCCTGGTCTCGCCGGCGCCGGGCCGCGCCGAGCAGGAGCGGCTCGACCGCGTGAAGCGGGTGCAGCGACGCCTCGACGCCCCGCGCACGATCGTCGTGCTCAACCCGAAGGGCGGGGCGCACAAGACCACGAGCACCCTGCTGCTCGCGGCGACGTTCGGCACGCTCCGCGGCGGCGCGACCCTGGCTTGGGACAACAACGAGACCCGCGGCACGCTGGGCTGGCGCGCACAGAACGCGCCCCATCACCGGACCGCCGTGGACCTGCTCGCCGATCTCGACGAGTTCTGGAATCCGCAGGGCTCGAGCCTCGCGGCGCTCGACACGTACGTGCGCACGCAGGTCGACGCGCGCTTCGACGTCCTGGCGTCCGACGAGGACGCGGCGGCATCCTCGACGATCGACTCGGCGGCATTCGACCGGCTGCACGCCCTGCTCCGCAGGTACTACCGCCTCATGATCGTCGACACCGGCAACAACATGCGCGCCTCCAACTGGGTGGCCGCCGTCGCCGCGGCCGACCAGCTGGTGATCGTCTCGACGGTGCGCGAGGACACCGCCGCCAGTGCCGCCTGGCTGCTGGACGGGCTGCGCGAGAAGGGGTTCGGCGACAAGATCGACGACGCCGTGACCGTGCTCACCGCGCCGTCCTCACGCCCGGACCGCCGCCTCGAGACGCGCCTCTCGCGTCACTTCGAGCAGGTCACGTCGGCGGTCGTCAGCGCGCCGTTCGACCCGTCCCTGGTGGACGGCGGGCCGATCGACTTCGACGCCCTCGCCCCCGAGACGCGGGATGCGTGGCTGACGGTCGCGGCGACGGTCGCCGACCGCCTCTAGAGACGCCGGGCGACCGCCCGGCCCTGCACCATCACCGGTGCGCGTGGCCGGCGCCGACGTGCGATCCGGCGATCGGCTTCGCCGCGCCCGAGGCGAGTCCCGACATCACGATGAGACCCACGATGATCCAGAGGGTCGGCAGTAGGCCGATCTCGTGGCTGATCCAGCCGAGGATCGGCGGCCCGCACAGGAACGCCAGGTAGCCGATCGTGGCGGCGGCCGAGACGGATGCCGCGGCCTTGGCGGGATCGTCTGCCGCCGCGGACATGCCGAGGGGGAAGCCGAGGGAGGCGCCGGCGCCCCACAGCGCCACGCCGATGAACGCGATGGGCAGCGAGGGCGCCAGGATGAACATCACCAGGCCCACGGCCGCGGCGACCGCCAGGATCCGCAGCGTCCACACGCGCCCGATGCGATCGACGAGCGGGCCGCCGAGGATGCGGAAGACCGTCATCGCCACCGAGAAGACGGTGAGGGCGACCGCGCCGACGGCCTCGGTCTGATCGTGGCCGTCGACCATCGCGATCGTGAGCCAGTCGTTGGCGCTGCCCTCTGCGAACGCCATGCCGAGCATGATCGCGCCGATGGCGTACGTGCGCGGATCGCGCCACACGGAGAGCGCTTCGGCGATCCGCTCGCGCCGGGTCGCCTTCGTCGCGGGATCGTCGTGGACGATCTCCCGCGAGGGGACCGCGCGCAGCGAGAACAGCCCAGCGGCGAGGACCAGCACGCCGATCGCCCACAGGTGCCAGCCGACGCCGACCTGCCATGCCGCCATGGCCACCCCGATCCCTGCGCCCACGACCGTGCCGATGCTGAAGAAGGCGTGGAAGAGGGGCATGAGGGTGCGCTCGAAGGCCTGCTCGACCGCCGCGGCCTCGACGTTCATCATCACGTCTGTCGCGCTCATGCCGATGCCCATGAGCCCGAGTCCGACGGCGGTGATCGCGTACGACTCCATCGTCTGCACGCCCACGCCGACGACCGCGACGCCGAGCGAGAAGGTGATGATGGTGGCGATCATCCCGCGGCGGGCTCCCCAGCGCACGACGATGACGTTGGCGAGGGAGAGGCCGACGATGGACGCGGCGCCCGCGACGAAGAGCAGGATGCCGACCTGCAGGTCATTGATGCCGAGATCGTTCTTGACCGCCGGCAGACGCGATGCCCACGAGGCGAAGCCGAGGCCGGTGACGAAGAAGATCGTGAAGATCGCGGTGCGCCAGGCGACGAGCTGCGTTCGGGTGAGCAGGGAGTCCATCAGCACAGGGTACCGAGTCCCTCCGGCATTCCTCGAATCGATTCGACCGCCCGAGCGGCACGGGCTACGATCGTCACGACATGACCCGACACGACTCCGGCACGCGCCGTGCCACCATCTCGGACGTCGCCCGCGAGGCCGGCGTCTCGCCGTCGACGGCGTCGGTGGTCTTCAGCGGCAAGACGCCGGTGTCGGATGCCACGCGCCGGCGCGTGCTCGACGCCGCGGCATCCCTCGGCTACACCGGTCCTGATCCCCGGGCGGCGTCGCTGCGGCGCGGCCGCTCCGGGATCGTCGGCGTCGTCTTCGAGGAGCACCTCGGCACGGCGTTCCAGGACCCGGTCAAGACGCTCATGATGGACGGCCTGGCCGATGCGGTCACGCCGCTCGGAGCAGGGCTCCTGCTGCTGCGCGACCACGAGCCGACGGGCGGCGGGCCGTCCCTGACCACGGCGCCGCTGGACGCCGCCGTGCTCATCGGCTGCAGCGGACTGCTGCGGGAGTCGCTCGAGACCGTCAAGGCGCGCCGCATCCCCGTCGTCGTCATCGAGGGGGATGCCGGAGACGACGTCCCCCGCATCGGCCTGGACAACCGCGAGGCGCAGCGCCAGGCCGCCAGCCACCTGCGCGCGCTCGGCCACCGCAGGGCCGTCGTGGTCGCCCTGCCCGCGCGGGCGGGCTGGCAGCGCGGCTGGTTGCACGACGACACCGGGATCACGGTCGACGTGACCCGCGAGCGGCTCGCCGGGGCGCTGGACGTGTTCCCGGATGCCGCCGCCTACGCCGCCGCCGGCAGCTTCATCGACGAGGGGCTGGCCGCCGGCCGGGAGATCTTCGCCGATCCCGACCGCCGTCCGACCGCCGTCATCGCGCAGAGCGACCTGCTCGCGGCCGGGGTGATCAGGGCCGCCGAGGAGGCGGGGCTCCGCGTGCCGGAGGACGTCAGCGTGACCGGGTTCGACGGCATCGTCGTCGACGGACTGGCTCCCTACGACCTCACGACCCTCGTGCAGCCCGCGACCGACAAGGGCCGGGCCGCGGGCGCGGCGGTCGCCGCCATGCTGGAGGGCGCGCCCGCGGCGTCGATCCGCTTCACGTGCACGTTCCGCGAGGGGAACACCACGGGGCCGGCACCCACGGAGTAGTGCGCTCGCCGGGCTCCCGGGAGGTCATTCCTCGCACGGCATCCGCCCGGGCGGGCAAGCCGGGCCGGTAGGATGGTCCACGACACCCCGATCGCCTTGACTCGCGCCGTCCCCTGACGTCCAGCGCGGCCGACGACCAGAGGAGGCTTGAATGCTCCTCGTTCTCGGCGCGTTCGCGGTCCTCCCGATCCTGCTGCCATGGCTGGTGGCACGCCTCGGCGCCTCGGCCTTCTACCTCGCCGCGATCCTTCCGATCGCCGGATTCGCGCACGCGGCGGCGATGTCGCCGGCCGTCCTGGCCGGGGACATTCCGTTCGAGTCATACGCCTGGATCCCGCCGCTCGGCATCGACATGTCGCTGCGCATGGACACGCTCTCCTGGCTCATGACCCTCGTGGTCACCGGCGTCGGCGCGCTCGTGATGATCTACTGCCGCTGGTACTTCCGCGACAAGAAGGAGAACCTCGGGCAGTTCGCGGCCGTCCTGCTGGCCTTCGCCGGCGCGATGTACGGCCTGGTGCTCACCAACGACCTCGTCGTGCTCGTGATGTTCTGGGAGGTCACGAGCGTGCTGTCGTACCTGCTCATCGGGTACTACAACCGCCGGGCGGCGAGCCGCCGTGCCGCACTGCAGGCGCTGCTGGTCACGACCCTCGGCGGTCTGGTGATGCTGATCGGCGTCGTCCTGCTCGTCGTCGACGCCAACACCTCGAGCATCTCGGCCATCCTCTCGCAGGCACCGACGGGGCCCATCGTGGACGCGGCCCTCGTGCTGATCCTGGTCGGCGCGCTGAGCAAGTCCGCGATCTTCCCCTTCCACTTCTGGCTTCCCGGCGCCATGGCGGCGCCCACCCCGGTCAGCGCCTACCTGCATGCGGCGGCCATGGTGAAGGCCGGTATCTACCTCATCGCCCGGCTCGCGCCGGTGTTCGCGATCGCGCCCACGTGGCGACCGATCGTCATCGCCCTCGGGGTCTTCACGATGCTCCTCGGCGGGTTCCAGGCGCTCCGCGAGACCGACCTCAAGCGCGTGCTCGCCTTCGGCACCGTGAGCCAGCTCGGCATGCTCGCCGTCGTGCTCGGCTACGGGACGCGGGATGCCGCCCTCGCGGGCCTCGCGCTCCTGCTGAGTCACGCGCTGTTCAAGTCGGCACTGTTCCTCGTCGTCGGTGTCCTCGACCGTCAGCTCTCCACCCGCGACCTCACCGAGCTCTCCGGCGTCGGGCGGCGGGCACCCGTGATGGCGACGTTCTCGATCATCGCCGTGGCCTCGATGGTGGGGCTCCCGCCCACCATCGGATTCGTCGCGAAGGAGGGCGTGCTCACGGCGCTGCTGTTCGAGGCGCAGGGCGGCGCCGTCTGGGGCGTCGTCGCGCTGGCGGGGATCGCCCTCGGGTCCGTGCTGACCGCGGCCTACGGCATCCGCTTCCTCTGGGGCGCGTTCTGGACGAAGCGCGAGCCGGGCGGCGACCGTCTGCCCGAGACGGAATGGCCCGACCCGCCGATCGGCTTCCTGGTGGCCCCGATCCTGCTCGCCGCGCTCACCGTCGTCGCCGGAATCGCCACGCCGTGGCTGGATGAGGCGTTCGCGCCGTACGCGGATCAGGCTCCGCCCGCGACGCCCGGTGTGGCCGCTCCCGAGCACCCTGCCCACCTCGCGCTGTGGCACGGTCTCGAGCCCGCGCTGGGGATCTCGTTGGCCACGATCGTCGTCGGCGTGCTGGTTTTCGCGCTCACGCGCGGCTGGCGCCCGGCGAAGCGCCTGCTCCCCTTCACGGCCGCCGACGCCTACAACGCGACGCTGCGCGGCGTGGCGCGACTGTCGGTGGTGACGACGAGCATGACGCAGCGCGGCTCGCTGCCCGTCTACGTGGGCACGATCTTCGTGGTCTTCGTCGCGGCCGAGGCCACCGCGCTCATCGCGAGCGACGAGTGGCAGGCGCAGCTGGACGCGTACCACACCCCGACCCAGCTGTTCGTGGCGCCGCTCATGATCGCGGCCGGGCTCATCGCCGTCCGCGCGCGCAAGCGCTACACCGGCGTCGTCCTGGTGTCGGTCACGGGCCTGGGCATGGTGCTGCTGTTCGCGACGAGCGGCGCACCCGACCTGGCGCTCACCCAGATCCTCGTCGAGACGGTGACGCTCGTCGCCTTCGCGCTCGTGCTCCGCCGCATCCCGTCCCGCCTCGGCGAGCACAACGCCTCGGTCTGGCCGGTGGCCCGCGCCGTCCTGGGCGCCGCCGTCGGCGTCACGATGGCGCTCGTGGCGATCGTCGCCACCGGAGCCCGCGTCCAGGAGCCGATCTCCGGCGCCTTCCCGGACCTCGCGTACGAGATCGGCCACGGCAGGAACGTCGTGAACGTCGCGCTGGTCGACCTGCGCGGCTGGGACACGATGGGCGAGCTCTCGGTGCTGATCCTCGCGGCGACGGGCGTGGCATCCCTCGTCTTCGTGACCCACCGCGCCGACACGCTCTCGCGCTTCATCCAGCCGCTGCCGAGCGGGGCGACGCGCGCCCGCCGCCCGCTCGTCGAGACCTCCGACGGTCTCAAGCAGCGCGAGGACGCCCGCGGCAGCGGACGGATGGCCTGGCTCGTGGGCGGTCAGCGCGTGCGGCCCGAGAACCGCTCGATCATGCTGGAGGTGATCGTGCGGATCCTCTTCCACACGATCGTCATCGTGTCGCTGTACCTGCTCTTCGCCGGCCACAACCTCCCCGGCGGCGGATTCGCCGCCGGACTCGTCGCGGGCATGGCGCTCGTCATGCGCTACATCGCCGGCGGTCGCTACGAGCTCGGGGCCGCCGCGCCCACCGACGCCGGGCGCCTCCTGGGCGCCGGCATGACGATCGCCGTGGCGTGTGCGATCGTCCCGCTGTTCTTCGGCGAGGCCCCGCTCACCAGCCAGTTCTGGGAGGCCGAGCTCCCGGTGCTCGGGCACGTGGAGTTCGTCACGTCGACGATCTTCGACGTCGGGGTCTACCTCGTCGTCATCGGCCTCGTGCTCGACGTGCTGCGCAGCCTCGGCGCCGAGGTCGACCGCCAGGCGCTGGAGTCGCCCGCCGCGCAGGGGGTGAGCGTCTCGTGAACGTGTCGCTCGTGCTCATCATCGTGATGGCGGTGCTCTTCGCGTGCGGCGTCTACGCGATGCTCGAGCGCAGTCTCACGCGCGTGCTCATCGGGTTCCTGCTGCTGGGCAACGCCGCGAACCTCCTGCTGCTGATCGTCATGGGCGAGCCGGGAGTGGCGCCCTTCTTCGGCTCGGGGAGCGTCGACGAGATGTCGGACCCGCTGCCGCAGGCGCTCACGCTGACCGCCATCGTCATCACGTTCGCCGTCTCTGCCTTCCTGCTGGCTCTGATCTACCGCTCGTGGCAGCTCGGCCAGGCCGACACCGTCACCGACGACGCCGCCGACATCGAGGTGCGCGAGCGTGCCGCCGAGACCGAAGACACGATGGACGAAGAGACCGAGATCGAAGACGCCGACGACGACGCCACCACGGACTTCGTGGGCACGGCCACCGCGCCGATCACGATCCTCGGGGCGCGCGACGTCGCCGGCGTCCGCGACGACGCGCCGGTCGACCGCCCGGCGGACCGAGGGCGCGGCGACAGGGGCGGTGACGCATGACCCAGTTCGCCCCGGCCCTGGTCCCGCTCCTGGTGACGCTGCCGCTCCTCGGCGCGGCCGTCGCGCTGATCGCGGGCCGCCACCGCAGGACCCAGGTCGCCGTGTCGGTGGTGACGCTCACCGCGGTGACCGTCGTCGCGGCCGTCCTGCTGTACGTCGTCGACGTCGGCGACCTGCCGATCGCGGTGTCGGTCGGCGGGTGGCCCATCCCGTTCGGGATCGTGCTGTACGTGGACCGGCTGGCGGCGCTGCTCGTGATGGTCTCGAGCGTCGTGCTCCTGGCGGTCCTGCTCTTCTCGGTCGGCCAGGGCGCCGCCGACGGCGACGACGAGACCCCGGTGTCGATCTTCCACCCGTCGTACCTCATCCTGGGCGCCGGCATCTTCAACGCGTTCATCGCCGGCGACCTGTTCAACCTCTACGTCGGGTTCGAGATCCTCCTCGTCGCCTCGTACGTGCTCATCACGCTCGGCTCGACCGAGTCCCGCATCCGCACCGGCGTGGTGTACATCGTCGTCTCGCTGGTCTCGTCCATCCTGTTCCTCGCCGCGATCGCCATGATCTACG
The DNA here is from genome assembly GCF_037083505.1 of Microbacterium sp. CCNWLW41. Classification (NCBI taxonomy): domain Bacteria; kingdom Bacillati; phylum Actinomycetota; class Actinomycetes; order Micrococcales; family Microbacteriaceae; genus Microbacterium; species Microbacterium sp. CCNWLW41. The sequence continues at coordinate 525,984 of NZ_JBAOJP010000001.1, read as the reverse complement.
GCGCCCTCGGCACGGTGAACATGGTGCAGATCTCCGAGCGCGTGCGCGAGCTGCCGCAGGAGACCCAGACGATCCTGCACCTCATGCTGCTGCTGGCGTTCAGCATCAAGGCCGCCGTCTTCCCGCTGTCGTTCTGGCTGCCGGACTCCTACCCGACGGCGCCGGCGCCGGTGACCGCGGTGTTCGCGGGCCTCCTGACCAAGGTCGGCGTCTACGCGATCATCCGCACCGAGACCGAGCTGTTCCTCGACAACGACGTGAACGATCTGCTGATGTGGGTGGCGCTGGCGACGATGATCGTCGGCGTGCTCGGCGCGGTCGCGCAGGCCGAGCTCAAACGAATCCTCTCGTTCACGCTCGTCAGCCACATCGGCTACATGATCTTCGGGCTCGCGATCGCGACACCGGCGGCGATCGGCGCGACCATCTACTACATGGTCCACCACATCGTGGTCCAGACCACCCTCTTCCTCGCGGTCGGTCTCGTCGAGCGCGATGCCGGCTCGACCTCGATCCTGCGTGTCAAGGGGCTCATGAAGGCGGCGCCGGTGATCGCGGTGCTCTACTTCATCCCGGCCGTCAACCTGGGCGGGCTGCCGCCCTTCTCCGGCTTCATCGGCAAGTTCGCCCTCTTCGACGCCGCCGCGCAGGTCGGCACGCCGATCATGATGGTGCTCATGGTGGGCGGCATCCTCACCAGCCTGCTCACCCTCTACGCCCTCATGCGGGCCTGGAACCTGTCGTTCTGGCGCGAGGACGACGACTCCGCCGAGACCGAGGCGCGCATCTCGTACCTGGGCGCCTCCCCGGCGGCGGGCGTCGAGACCGAGCGCCGGGTCATCCCGAAGATCATGACCGCGGCGACCACCGGCATGGTGGCGGTGACGGTCGCGCTCACGGTCTTCGCCGGCCCGCTGTACGACGTGTGCACACGCATCGGCGAGGCGCTGCTCGAGCCCGTCTCGCTCACGCAGCTGGAGGATGACGTGCAGGTGACGGAGGGGACGCCGTGACCGCCGACCGCACCCGCACCGCACCCCGCAGCGCCTTCCGCCGGAGCCTGGCCACGGCGTGGCGGCAGCTGCCGTTCTTCGCCTGGCTCATCGCGCTGTGGATGCTGCTGTGGGGCCAGTTCACGTGGCTGGCGTTCCTCACCGGACTGGTCGCGGCGCTCATCGTGGCGCGCGTCTTCCGGCTGCCGCCCGTCGAGCTGTCCGGCCGCCTCAACCTGTGGTGGGGGTTCGTGTTCATCCTGGAGTTCCTGCTGGCGGTGCTGCGGGGCTCGCTCACGGTGGCCTGGCAGGTGCTCGACGTCCGCCGGCAGCCCGGCGCCGCGATCATCGCCGTGCAGCTGCGCACCGACGACGACCTCATCATGACCCACACCGGCGTCACGGCATCGCTCATCCCCGGCTCGCTCATCGTCGACGCCGATCGCGACCGCCGCATCCTCTATCTGCACGTGATCGGGGTGCGCGACGCCGCCGCCGTGGAGCGGCAGCGCGAGAGCGTGCTGCGCTGGGAGGCCCGCATCGTGCGCGCGGCCGGGTCGCGCGCCCAGCTGCGGGCGGTGCGGAGGGCCGACGGTGTGCGCACGAAGGTGACCGCGACCGAGAAGCGCACCGAGGGAGGCGCCCGATGAACGTGCTGCTGATCGTCATCTACGTCGTCTTCGCCGCGGCGGCGCTGCTGACCCTGTGGCGCATCGTGATCGGGCCGTCGATCCTCGACCGGGCCGTGGCATCCGATGTCCTCCTCACGCTGGTGCTGTGCGTGCTCGGCGCCGAGATGGCGATCAACCAGCACACCCGCACGCTCCCGGTGCTGCTGATCATCGCGGCGGTCGGCGTGTTCGGCTCGGTGTCGATCGCCCGGTTCGTCGCGAGAAGGGACCCGGATCGCTGATGGAGACCGCGATGGAGCCCACCGTCGTCCTGGATTGGATCGCCCTGATCCTGATCCTCGCCGGCGCGCTGCTGTGCCTGACCGCCGCGATCGGCCTGCTGCGGTTCCGCGACGTGCCGACGCGCTTGCACGCGGCCACCAAGCCGCAGGTGCTCGGCCTCATCCTCATCTGCCTGGCCATCGCGCTGTCACTGCGGTCGTGGCCGGTGGTGGCCTTCCTCGTGCCGGTCGTCCTCATCCAGCTGGCGACCGCGCCCCTGTCGGCGCACATGGTGGGCCGGCAGGCGTACCGCAACGGCACCTTCGACGAGGCAGGGCTCCTGGTCGACGAGCTCGCCGACTCCCAGCGCACCCCGCCCGCGGCCGGCGGCTGAGTCCGCAGCCGCGCCGGGGCGTCAGGGCTTCAGCACGAGCGTGTCGGTGGTCGCCGCATCGACCGCGTCCTCGGTGTAGGCCCACGGCGTCAGCTCCGCCTTCTGCCACGACTCCACCTGGTCGGTGTAGTTGGTGTGGAACGCGTGGCCGCTCTGACCGGTCAGCTGGTTCCACCGGGAGTCGTCGAAGTCGCCCAGATCGACGATCATGCGCATCGACGGAACGGTGACGGTCTCGAAGCCCCCGCCGAGGTCCCAGCCGGTGGCGTTGGATACCGACGAGCCGCCGCCCACCGGGAACGGACCGCGGTTGAAGAGCCACTCGATCGGCGCGATGCCCGACGAGCCGAAGGAGTCGCTCACGAGCGGGAGGGCGTGCAGCGCCCCCCAGTTCCAGCGCGTGGGGTTGTCGCCCTGCAGCTCGACCAGGTGCTCGTAGGCGTCGATCGCGGAGCGCTTGAGCATGTCGGTCATGCCGTCCACGCCCAGCTCCTCGTTCGTCCACCACGTCGACGTCTCGTCGTCGAGCATCGTGTCCATGACGAGGAACAGGCGCCCCTGACCGCTCAACGGCGCGGGGCTCTCGCGCCCGGTCACGAAGACGTTCTCGGCGAGCGTGTCCCACAGCACGTTGGCGTACGCGGCGGCCGCCGAGTCGGCGCTGTTCTGCGCGTCCCACTCCTGCAGCAGCGCCAGGGCGGCGTCGGTGTCGTCGTCTCCCGTGGTGACATCGGCGTACGCGGCGGTCAGGCGCATGCCGATGAAGGAGTAGTTGTCGGCCTGGATGTCGCGGAGGTCCGTCGCGGTGATCGGGCCTTGGGCGATCGCGCGCTGGATCAGCTCGTCGATGCGCGCGGCGCGCCACCCGTAGTCCCAGTCCGTCGTCAGCGGATAGGAGTAGTCGTCGGCCACGACGGCGTTGTTCGCCGTCACGATGTAGCCGTCGGTCGGGTTGTAGGACACCGGGAGGTCCTCGAACGGGATGAAGCCCTTCCAGGCGTAGGCCGGGTCCCAGCCGGGCTGGGGCATCGCACCGTCGCCCGCGCCGCGGATCGGGAGCTTTCCGGGCGTCTGGTACCCGATGTTGCCGTCGACGTCGGCGTAGATGAGGTTCTGCGCCGGCACGTCGAAGAGCGCCGCCGCGCCACGGAAGTCGTCGAAGTCCCGCGCCGCGTTGAGGGCGAAGATGGCGGATGCCGTGGTGCCCGGCTGCAGCGCCGTCCACCGCAGGCTCACCGCGTAGTCGCCCTCGGGCGCACCGGCCGGCGCCGTGACGGCGTCAGCGGTGCCGGTGTAGGGCGCGTCGGCGATCGCCGTGAAGTCCTCGGTGAGGCCCGAGACGATCGGTCCGTTGACGGTGGATCGCACCTCGACCTCGACGTCGTCGCCACCGGCCACCTGGAACGTCTCGGTGCGCGTCTCCAGCGGCACGAGCGCGCCGTCGTACCAGTACGAGTCCCCCTGCACCTTCTCGAGGTAGAGGTCGGTGACGTCGGTGGTGAGGTTGGTGAACCCCCATGCGATGCGGTCGTTGTGGCCGATGATCACGCCGGGCAGTCCCGAGAAGCTGAAGCCGGCGACGTCGAAGGGGCACTCGTCGCCGACCGTCTCGCAGCGCAGCTGGATCTGGTGCCACACGCTCGGCAGCGACGCGCCGAGGTGCGGGTCGTTCGCGAGCAGCGGCATCCCGGTGTCGGTGAGGCTTCCCGAGACGACCCACGAGTTCGAGCCGATGCCTTCGCCCGCATCGCCCACGAGTTCGCCCACGGCCTCGAGGACGCTGTCGACCTCGGTCCACTCGATCGCCGAGGTGTCGGCGTCCGCGTCGGCGTCGGCGGCATCCGTCTCACCCTCGGCGACGACGTCGGGCGCCGTCCCGACCTCCGGTACGGCGGAGATCTTCGGCACGATGACGGGATGCCGGTCGTACGGGTAGGCCGGATACAGCTCGTCGATCTGCGCCTCGGCGAGGTCGGGCGCGATCACGGCGCGCTCCGTCTCGCTCTCGATGTTGCTGCGGAGGTCCCAGGCCATCGCCTTCAGCCAGGCCACGGAGTCGGCGGGCGTCCACGGCTCGATCCGGTAGTCGGGGTTCTGCAGTCCCAGGATGGCGTACTCGAACGAGGCGTCGGCGCCGTCGTTCTCGGCGAGGTACGCGTTCACGCCCTCGGCGTAGGCCTCGTAGTACGCGCGCTCGGTGTCATCGAGCGCCTCCACCTCCTGCTCGGCGATCGCCCGCCAGCCGAGCGTGCGCAGGAAGGTGTCGGTGCCGAGCTGCGACTCGCCGAACAGCTCGGACAGTCGGCCGCTCGTCACGTGGCGGCGGAAGTCCATCTCCCAGAAGCGGTCCTGCGCGTGGACGTAGCCCTGGGCGAAGAAGAGGTCGTGCGACGACGACGCCGTGATGGTCGGGATGCCGAGCGCGTCGCGCTGCACCGTCACCTCGTCGTCCAGGCCCGACGCGGTCACCTCCCCGCTCAGTGTGGGGAAGGAGCGCTGCGCGGTGTAGACGACGAAGCCGACGGCGATCAGCGCGATCACCACGATGCCCGCGACGATGCCGTAGAGCGTGATGCCGATGGTCCGCCCGACCGACCGCCGGGGGACGGTGTCGTCGACGGCGTACGGAGAGGGTTCAGGCTTCGACATCGAAAGTCTTTCCGGGCGTTGGCTGCGGGTACGCGGTGTCGGGCATCGCGGAATCGGGTGCCGCACGCGTCGGGTCGCGTGCTCACCGATCGCATGCTAACCCCGAATCACGCCGGTGCCGAATCGCACCCGCCACCACCGGCGCACCGCGTCGCCGCCGCACCGCCGGGGGTGTGCGGGACCGGCCGCGGCCGCCGCGTCAGTCGGTGCCGGAGTCGAAGGCCGCGGCCTCGGACGCGGCATCCGTCGCCTCGGCCAGCTCCTCCTGCTCGGCGCTGTACTGCTCGGCACGCTCGGTGATCTCGCCCGCCTCGCCCTGCGTGAGGTGCCCGACGAGCTCGCCGGTCGCGCCGCCGATGAGGCCCTTCGACGCGTAGTACTCGAGGCGGACGCGCGAGTCGGCGATGTCGAGGTTGCGCATCGTCAGCTGCCCGATGCGGTCGGTCGGCCCGAACGCCGCGTCGCCGACGCGCTCCATCGAGAGCTTCTCGGGGTGGTACGACAGGCGCGGGCCGGTGGTGTCGAGGATCGTGTAGTCCTCGCCGCGGCGCAGCCGCAGCGTGACCGAGCCGGTGACGGTCGAGCCCACCCACTTCTGGATCGACTCGCGCAGCATGAGCGACTGCGGCTCGAGCCAGCGGCCCTCGTACATCAGGCGGCCGAGCCGGCGGCCCTGCTCGTGGTACGTCGCGAGGGTGTCCTCGTTGAGGATGCCGTTGACCAGGCGCTCGTAGGCCGTGAACAGCAGCGCCATGCCCGGGGCCTCGTAGATGCCGCGCGACTTCGCCTCGATGATGCGGTTCTCGATCTGGTCGCTCATGCCGAGGCCGTGGCGGCCGCCGATGCGGTTGGCCTCGAAGACGAGCTCGACGGGGTCGGCGAACTCCTTGCCGTTGAGCGCGACCGGGCGGCCCGCATCGAACGTGACGGTGACGTCCTCGGCCTCGATCTGGACGGCGGGATCCCAGAACCGCACGCCCATGATCGGCTCGACGGTCTCGAGCGAGACGTCCAGGTGCTCGAGCGTCTTCGCCTCGTGGGTGGCGCCCCAGATGTTGGCGTCGGTCGAGTACGCCTTCTCGGCGGCGTCGCGGTAGGGGAAGCCGTGCTCGACGAGCCACTCGCTCATCTCCTTGCGGCCGCCGAGCTCCGTGACGAAGTCGGCGTCGAGCCACGGCTTGTAGATGCGCAGCGCGGGGTTCGCGAGGAGCCCGTAGCGGTAGAACCGCTCGATGTCGTTGCCCTTGTAGGTGGAGCCGTCGCCCCAGATGTCGACGCCGTCCTCCTTCATGGCACGCACGAGCAGCGTTCCGGTGACGGCCCGGCCGATCGGGGTGGTGTTGAAGTAGGTGCGCCCGCCGGAGCGGATGTGGAACGCGCCGCACGCGAGCGCGCCGAAGCCCTCCTCGACGAGGGCCGGCTTGCAGTCCACGAGGCGTGAGATCTCGGCGCCGTACGTGAGGGCGCGGTCGGGGATCGAGCCGATGTCGTCCTCGTCGGGCTGACCGAGGTCGCCGGTGTAGGTGCACGGGATGGCGCCCTTGTCGCGCATCCACGCCACGGCCACGGAGGTGTCAAGTCCTCCCGAGAAGGCGATGCCGACGCGTTCGCCGACGGGCAGGGACTGGAGGACCTTCGACATGGATGACAAGTCTACTGAGCGGCATCCGGATGCCTCGCACGCATGTCCTCACACCACCAGCGGTCCGCGGGTGGCCGGCGCGCGGTGACGGGTGGCCCGTCGCTCCCGGTACCGGCCGATGAGGACGATCGCCGTGCCGATCGCGAGGAATCCCACCAGGATCGCCCCGATGTAGACGAACGCCGACGCGTACCCGCCCGCACCGTGCGGGTCGAGGAACGGATACGGGTACCACCACGGCGTGGTGCCGTCCGGGTTCCCGACGCGCTCGCCGCGGATCATCGTGTAGGTCGTCCACACGAGCGGGTAGCCGACCAGCACGCCCAGCGACCACCAGGGCAGCGCGCGGCGGCGCGGCGCGAGCAGCAGGTCCAGCAGGAAGTAGATCGGCAGCACCACGTGCAGCACCTCGACGGCGTACTTGTCGAGCATCGCGATGCCGACGGAGTCGCCGAGCGCGACGGCCGACGGCAGGCCCCGCAGGAGGATGTTGTAGACGAGGCCGAGCAGCAGGATCGGTCCTGTGACGGCGGCGACGGCGAGCGCGATGCCCAGCGGCTCGCGGCTCGAGCCCGGGTGCCGCATCGCCCATGATGCGGCCACGAGCAGTGCGACGACGCTGAGCGACGTCGACACGATCGTGAACAGGCTGAAGTAGTTCGCCAGCACGTCGCCGAGGCTCTGCCCCTGACGCGCTGCGCGATCCACGTTGACGATGAATCCGGCGACGACCCCGGAGAATCCGGTGATCGCCGCTGCGATTCGGAACCATGCCCAGTGCATTTCCCCAACCCCTTTCGACTCCACGCGGGTGCGTGTCGTCTCCCCGAGCACCGGTGTACTCGCGGTGGAGGCCCGAGGTGGCAAAGATTGGCCCGCGGACAGCGCGGAAAACGCTCATCCGTGTCGACGCTTTGTGTGAAGTCCACAACGCGTCCGCCGTTCGGGGGACAACTCCTACAAGCGCTTACATCCGGCGGTTCGGACCCGTCGAGGGCGGAGCTTCATCGCTCGCGGGCGAGCGCCGCATCGGCGACGGATGCCGCAGGCTGCGGCTCATCCACGGCGCCGGTAGCACAGCGGCCGCCGACATCACAGCCCCTGCCTCCTCCCGCGCGGGCCTGACACCCTGACCCCATGGCCCCTCCCGTGACACCACCGACCCCGCACGGCCGCCCGCACGGCGACGAGCTCGGCAGCGGCCCCCTCCTCGACGACGCGATCGGTCTGCTCACCCGCGGCTACGACCTCGGCGAGCACGTCTGGCAGCGGGTGCGCGAGGGCGCCCGGTCCGCGCCGATGCGGCTGCTCGGCCGTGACGCCCTGCTCGTCCGCGGCGCGGAGGGAGTCGCCCTCTTCTACGACGAGCGGCTCATCAGGCGGCACGGCGCGATGCCCGCCTTCGTGCAGGAGACCCTCTTCGGTCACGCGTCCGTCCACAGCCTCGACGGCGAGGAGCATCGGCACCGCAAGGCGACGTTCGTCGCCGTGCTCTACGAGGACGTCGAGGTCCGGCGCATCCTCCCGCTCCTCGAGCGGGAGTGGCAGGCCGAGCTGGCCGCGTGGATCGGAGGCGAGCGCCGCAGCGCGTACGATGCGGCGGTCGGCGCGCTCGGCCGCGCGATCATGCGCTGGGCAGGTATTCCGGGCACCCCGGCCGCGCAGACCCGCTGGGCGCAGCGCCAGGCGCAGATCGTCGACGGCTTCGGCGCGCCGTACTCACCCGGCTACGTGATGGCGAGGATCAACCGGTGGTGGTCCGACCGGCACGCCGCGCAGCTCATCGAGGCGGTGCGGGCCGGTCGACTGGCGGCACCGGACGGCTCGGCCCTGCGCGCGTGGGCGGAGCACCGCGACCGCGACGGGGCGCTCCTGCCCGCGAAGCTCGCCGGCGTCGAGCTGCAGAACAGCTTCCGCCCGATGATCGCGGTGGCGCGCTTCGTCGCGTTCGCCGCGAAGGAGCTGCACGACCGGCCGGAGTGGCGCTCCCGCATCGCGGCGGAGACCGAGGGGCGCGGCACGCTCGTCGGGGGCACGCTGGCGACGGCCTTCGCGCAGGAGATCCGCCGCACGGCCCCGTTCGTGCCGTTCCTGCCGGGCTGGGCGCTGACCGACGTCGAGCTGGACGGTCACCGGGTCGAGGCGGGCGGTCGCGTCCTGCTCGACATCCTGGGCACCGACCTCGACGCGCACTCGTGGGAGCACGCCGGCAGCTTCGACCCCGAGCGCTTCGTGGGGGTCGACGACTACGAGGCCATCGCCGCCTTCGTCCCCCACGGCGGAGCCGCCGTCGCCACCGGCCACCGCTGCCCGGGTGAGAAGCTCGCGATCGCCGGGCTGGCCGCCGCCGTCGCGACGCTCTCCGATCCGCGCATCACGATCCTCGGCGACGGCCTCGGCGTCGACCGGCGTCGACTGCCGACCAAGCCCGCGTCGGGCGGACGCGTGCGGGCGACGGATGCCACGCCCCGCTGCCCCTTCCACTGACCCCGGCCCGCGGCATCCGGCCCTCGGCATCCGGCCCTCCCGGCCCGCCCCGATAGGATGGGGTGTAACCGTCCGCTAGCGGGGGAGTAGCCCATGCCAGGCATCGTGATCGTCGGAGTCCAGTGGGGAGACGAGGGCAAGGGCAAGGCCACCGACCTCCTCGGTGAGCGCACCGACTGGGTGGTCAAGTTCAACGGCGGCAACAACGCCGGCCACACGGTCGTGATCGGCGACGAGAAGTACGCGCTGCACCTGCTGCCCTCCGGCATCCTCTCGCCCGGCGTGAACGCCGTGATCGGCAACGGCGTCGTGATCGACCTCGAAGTGCTCTTCGCCGAGCTCGAGGCGCTGCACGCGCGCGGGCTCGACACCTCGCGCCTGCGCGTGAGCGCGAACGCGCACATCATCACGCAGTACCACCGCACGCTCGACAAGGTCACCGAGCGGTTCCTCGGCAAGCGCCAGATCGGCACGACCGGTCGCGGGATCGGGCCGGCGTACGCCGACAAGATCAACCGCGTCGGCATCCGCGTGCAGGACCTCTTCGACGAGAACATCCTGCGCCAGAAGGTCGAGGGCGCGCTCGACCAGAAGAACCACCTGCTGGTCAAGGTCTTCAACCGTCGCGCCATCACGTGTGACGAGATCGTCGACGATCTGCTGGGGTACGCCGAGCGGCTGCGGCCGATGGTCGCCGACACCGGCCTCCTGCTGAACGAGGCGCTGGACGAGGGCGACGTCGTCGTGTTCGAGGGCGGTCAGGCCACGATGCTCGACGTCGACCACGGCACCTACCCGTTCGTGACGTCGTCGTCGGCGACGGCGGGTGGCGCCGCGACCGGTTCGGGCGTGGGCCCGAACCGCCTGGATCGCATCGTCGGCATCGTCAAGGCGTACACGACGCGGGTGGGCTCGGGTCCGTTCCCGACCGAGCTGTTCGACGAGAACGGCGACTTCCTGCGCTCGCGCGGCTTCGAGTTCGGCACCACGACCGGCCGCCCGCGCCGCGTCGGCTGGTACGACGCGCCCATCACCCGCTACGCCACCCGCATCAACGGCATCACCGACCTCGTGCTGACCAAGCTCGACATCCTCACCGGCCTCGACCGGATCCCGGTCTGCGTCGCCTACGACGTCGACGGGCAGCGCTTCGACGAGGTGCCGGTCAACCAGTCCGACTTCCACCACGCCAAGCCGATCCTCGAGTACTTCCCGGGTTGGAAGCAGGACATCTCGGGCGCCCGCACCTTCGACGAGCTTCCGATCCAGGCGCAGGAGTACGTGCTCGCCCTCGAGGCGATGAGCGGCACGCGCATCTCGGTCATCGGCGTCGGCGCGGCGCGCGACGCGGTGATCGTCCGTCACGACCTCATCGACTGAGCAGCCGGTGAGGTTCCTGCTGGGCGGGTACACCGCCGACATGGACGGCAGCGCCTCCGGGATCGGGGTGCTGCTCGCCGGTGCGGCCGACGAGGCGTCGGCCGGCGGCGCACCGGCCTTCGCGGGGGAGGCCGCGGCCGTCGACTCGCCGTCGTGGCTCGCGCTGCATCCGGGCTCCGGCAGCATCGAGCGCGGCGACGTGGTGTACGCGGCGCTGGAAGCCCGCGGCGAGGTGCAGGCGTTCCGGCGCACCGGCGAGGCGACGCTGGTGCCGCTGGGCGCACCGGTTCCCGCCGGTGAGGCGGTCTGCCACGTCGTGGTCGCACCCGACGCACGCTTCCTCGTCTCCGCCTGCTGGGGCGACGGACGCGTCGTGCGGATGGAGCTGGATGCCGCCGGCCGGCCCGGGTCGCCGACCCTCGCGGCCGCCGCGGCCGACCCGTACGGCCCGGGCGCATCGTCGGAGCCCGCGGCGGGCGACATCGACCTGGCCGCGGCCGCCCGCGCCCTCCGCGCGGCGGCGGGGACGGAGTTCGCCCACCTCGTGCCCGACCACGACGTCGCGGACGACCGGGAGGCGGCGGACGACCGGGAGGCGGCGGACGACGCGGGGGATGAGGCATCCGCTCGCCTGTCCCGAGCCCACCAGACCGTCTTCCTGCCGGACGGACTGATCGCCACAACCGACCTGGGCCTGGATCTGGTGCGGTTCTGGCGCACCGCAGGCGAGGGGCTCCGGCCCCTCCAGCAGGTGGCGCTGCCGAAGGGCAGCGGGCCGCGGCACATGGTGTGGCACCCGAGCGGGCATCTCTACGTCGTCACGGAGCTGTCGTGCGAGCTTTTCGTGCTCGCGCCGTTCCCGCCGGCGACGGGCTCGGGCCCCGCGACGTGGCGCGTCGTGGCCGGCACGCCGCTCGGCGCCGGGACGCTCCCGGGCGACAGCGCGGCCGAGCTCGCCCTGTCGCACGACCGGGAGTTCCTCTACGCCGGCGTGCGCGGCAGCAACACCCTCGCGGCGCTGCGGGTCCGCGGCGCGGGCGAGTCCGTCCTGCCGGTCGCGCTCGTCGACGCCGGCGTGGACTGGCCGCGACACCATCTGGTGGTGCGCGACACCCTCCTCGTCGCCGGACAGCGCTCCGACGAGATCGCCTCGCTGAGCCTCGACATCCGCACCGGCGTCCCCGGACGCGTGCGCCACCGGGCGGCGGCGCCCTCGCCGACCTGCATCGTCGCGATCCGCTGACGCGGCGGCGGCGCGGCCGTCGTCAGAGCTTGGCGTCCTGCCGGGGGATGAACACCTGCTTGATGATGAGCAGGATCGACGCGGTCACCGGGATCGCCACGAGCGCGCCCAGCAGTCCCAGCAGGGTGCCGCCGACCATGGCGCCGATCACCACGAGCGCTCCCGGCACCGAGATGGTCCTGTTCATCACGCGCGGCGTGAGCACATACGCCTCGAGCTGCATGTAGACGAGATAGATGACGGCGAAGATGAGCGCCGGCACCCAGCCGGTGAACAGCGCGATCACCGTCGCCGTGATCCAGTACAGCACGGAGCCGATGAGCGGGATGAGCGTGATGCAGAAGGCCAGCACGGCCATCAACGCCGGGAAGGGCAGACCCAGGAACGCGTGCAGGAGGAACGCCACGACCGAGTTGCAGAAGGCGAGGATCACCATCCCCATCAGGTAGCCGCCGATGGAGTCGGTGATCTGCTCGGTGAGGACGCCGGCCTTCCCCCGGTTGCGGGCGGGCGCGAACCGGATGAACGCGACCTTCATGGCCGGGAGCCCGGCGAGGAAGTAGAGGCTGAGCACCAGCACGATGATGAGGCCCGAGATCGTCGTCCCGACGTTGACCGCGAAGTTCAGCACGCCGCCGCCGATCGCGGCGATGTTCGCCGGATTGGTGAGGAACTGCTCGACCTGGTCGGTGATCGCGCCGACCTGCGCGCCGAACGTCGTGGTGAGCCACGCGTAGAAGTCGGACTGCTGGAAGTCGTCGACGGTCGTCGGGAGGTCCTGGAAGAACGCGGTGAGCTGCCCGACGAGCGCCGGGACCACCAGCAGCAGGACCGCCGCGAGCACCAGCGCGAACGCGGTGTAGACGATCACGATCGCCCACGGCCGCGACACCTTGTGCCGGCCGAACCAGCGCACGACCGGGTCCAGACCCAGGGCGGCGAACAGGGCGAAGACGATGTAGATGATGATCGTCGACAGGTTCCAGAAGGCCAGGCCCAGCGCGAGCGCGGCGAGGCCGCCGAGGGTGATGAGCAGGCCGAGGGTGAACGGGCTGTTGAGATTCGCCCAGAACGTCTTCCCGGCGGGGGCCTCGCCGGTGAACACGGGCTGCTGATCCTCGGCGGACACGGGGGTGACGGGCCGCCGGGTCGCGTGGCCGTCCGTCTGCGCCGCGGCGGGCGCAGGGGAGGCAGCCGGTGCGTCGGTGGCGCCGAGAGAGGGCGAGGACTCGGTCATGGTCACACTCTAGGCCCGCGCCGACGGCGGGAACGAGCGATCGACGGTGACTTCACGCCGATCGCGTGACGTCATCGGCGGCGGGCGCGCCGGGTGCCCTCGGGTATCGTCGAGGGGCGAGGAGGACCCCTGATGACCGAAGATCCCGCGGCGACGCTGGCCCGGCTGCGCAGCAGCATCGACAACATCGACGCCGCCCTGATGTACATGCTCGCGGAGCGCTTCAAGGCGACGAAGCAGGTCGGTCACCTCAAGGCCGACCACGGCATGCCGGCATCCGACCCCGCGCGCGAGGAGCAGCAGGTGGCGCGCCTGCGCAGCCTCGCCGAACAGGCCGACCTCGACCCCGCCTTCGCCGAGAAGTGGTTCAACTTCGTGGTGGCCGAGGTGATCCGCCACCACACCGAGGTCGCCGACAGCCGCTGACCGCATCGCCGCGAACGACGGACGCCGCCACCCGGCGCGACCACGCCGGGTGGCGGCATCCGCTCTCCCTCCTGCTACGGGACGGTGCGACGCAGAGTGAGGTACGACAGCCCGCCCAGCACGACGGTGAGCAGGAGCCCCCACGCCGCCAGTCCCGTGGCACCGAGCTGCACGAGCGTCGAGACGACGTCTCCCCAGACCTCGAAGCGGGTGATCGCCCACACGGCGAGCAGCAGCACGAGGCCGACGCCGACCCAGATGACCGTCAGGATCAGCGGACCGAACCGCTTGTACACGGTCGCCGACCAGAAGCCCAGCATGAAGATGAGCATCGCCATCACGAAGTAGAAGAACGCCGCGCCCAGCGGGCCGTCCTCGACCACCCAGTCCAGGGCGAAGAAGTACCCGTTCAGGCCCCAGCCGTTCGTCGCCTCCTCGATCATGCCGCCCACGGCGAACACCGAGCCCAGCAGCGCGGCGCAGATCGCCGCGGCCAGCATCGTGCCGAGGAAGAACTCCCTCCTGGTGACGCTCATCGCCTGCGAGAAGGGGAACGTCAGCGTCAGCGACGCGATCCCCACGAACAGCAGCACCCACAGCGGAGCCTGCGAGCCGCCGCCGTAGAACGGGCCCGGAAGGCCCGAGGAGCTGAGGATCGCGTAGATCGCGATCGACATCGCGAACGCCGCGCCGAGCACGATCAACGGGACCCAGACGAAGGTCTGCTTGTTGATCAGCTGCATGCGCACGACATTGACGGTGCGGTTCATCGCAGTGCTCCTTCCTCGGACGCCGCGGCGCCCGACGTCGCGTGCTGTGTGGTGCGGACGATCAGCTGCTGCAGCGACACCGGAGCCACGTCCAGACCCGTCGCGGCGAGCCGCTCGCGGTCGGCGAGCGTGAGTGCGCCGAGGACGGTGACGGATGCCACATTCCCGAGGCTCTCGCGGTGGATCACCTGGCGCCCGGCGACGAACGCGTCGACAGCGCTCGCGTCGCCCACGATGTTCGCGGCGCGGTTGCGGACGGCATCCGTCTCCTCGTCCATCACGATCCGGCCGCGGTCGATCACCAGCACGCGCTCGATGAGGTTCGACACCTCGTCGATCAGGTGGCTCGAGAGGATCACGGTGCGCGGGTGCTCGGTGTAGTCCTCGAGGAGGCGGTCGTAGAAGATCTGGCGGGCGACGGCGTCCAGGCCCAGGTACGGCTCGTCGAAGAACGTGATCTCGGCCCGCGAGGCGAGGCCGATGATCACCCCGACCGCCGACAGCTGACCGCGCGAAAGCTTCTTGATCCGCGTCTTCACCGGCAGCTGGAAGTCGTCCACCAGCTGTTCCGCCAGCTCCTGGTCCCAGTTCGGGAAGAAGAGGCGTGCGGTCTCGAAGGCGTGCCGCGGCAGCGCGTCGTCGGGATACTTCTGGCTCTCGCGCACGAAGCACATGCGCGAGAGCACCTTGGCGTTCTCGTACGGCTGCATGCCGAACACGCGCACGTCGCCGGACGTCGCGAAGTTCTGCGCCGTGAGGATCGACATGACCGTCGTCTTGCCCGCGCCGTTGCGCCCGAGCAGGCCGTAGATGGTGTCCTTCTCGATCGTGAAGCTCACGTCGTCCACCGCGACGACGTCGCGATAGCGCTTGGTGAGATTCTTCACCTCGATGACGTGCGTCCCGGTCGTCATCGTGCTGTCCCTTCCGTGATGGTGGCGAGCTGCGCGGCGGCGCGCTCGCGGATCAGTCCTGCGAGGTCGTCCGGGCCGAGCCCGAGCCTGCCGGCCTCGGCCAGCAGCGGGTCGACGAACCGGTCGGCGAACGCCGCGCGGCGCTCCCGCAGGAGGAGCTCCCGCGCGCCCGGTGCCACGAACATGCCGATGCCGCGCCGTTTGTAGAGCACTCCCTTGTCGGCGAGCATCGCGATCCCCTTCGCTGCGGTGGCGGGGTTGATGCGGTAGAACGTGGCGAGCCCGTTCGTCGAGGGAGCCTGCGCCTCTTCGGCCAGGCTGCCGTCGATGATCGAGTCCTCCACGCTCTCGGCGATCTGGAGGAAGATCGCCCGTCCGTCTTCGATCACGCCCGCCTCGACTTCATTGGTTACCTACTTGACTAAGTAACCAGCATACAGGGCGGCATGTCAAGACCCGGATGCCGGTGCCCGTGGCGGTGATATCACGCGCGCGCGGCTAGCGAGCACCCGGCGACGATGTCCAATTTGAAGCGACCGGTGAGCCGTGAAACGGTGGATGAGGCCCTTCGCGGGCCGCTACCCGACCAGTCCGCGGTCTCCGGTGATGCCCCAGTGCGCGTCAGACCGGAGGGCGTACGGTCGGCGGCCGTGGGGCGGATCCGACATCCGCCCGCCCGAGCGGCCGCCACCCGGGCGCGACCGATGCAGCTTCCTGCACCGGAGCTGCCGAGGTGCACAGTGACACTTCCGCCTGCCATCGAGGCGAAGAACCTCTACAAGGTCTTCGGACGCAACCCCCGTGACGCGATGCGGCGGCTGCGCGCCGGGGCCACCCGCGCCGATGTGGCCGACGCCGGCTCCGCCGCGGTCATCGACGCGAGCTTCACCGTCCAGCCGGGCGAGATCTTCGTGATCATGGGCCTGTCCGGCTCGGGCAAGTCCACCATCATCCGCATGCTCAACGGCCTGCTGCCGCCCACCGCGGGCGACGTGCTGGTGCAGGGCCAGAGCGTCACGAGGGCCTCTGCGAAGTCGCTGCGCTCCATCCGACAGCGGTCGGTGTCGATGGTGTTCCAGCACTTCGCGCTGCTGCCGCACCTCTCCGTGCTCGACAACGCCGCGTATGCCCTCGAGATCCAGGGCGTCCCCCGCGACGAGCGTCGTGCACGGGCGCACGAGATCCTCGAGAAGGTCGGGCTCCAGGACCGGGCCGAGGCGATGCCGGACGAGCTGTCGGGCGGCATGCGCCAGCGCGTCGGCCTCGCCCGCGCGCTCACCTCGGGCACCGACATCCTGCTGATGGACGAGGCGTTCTCTGCGCTGGACCCGCTCATCCGCCGCGAGATGCAGGAGCAGCTCGTCGAGCTGCAGCGCGAGCTGGGACGCACCATCGTCTTCATCACCCACGACCTCAACGAGGCCATGTTCCTCGGCGACCGCATCGCCGTCATGAGGGACGGCCGCATCGTCCAGAACGGCACGCCCGAGGAGATCCTCACCGATCCGGCCAACGACTACGTCGCGCAGTTCGTGCAGGACGTCGATCGCGCCCGCGTGCTGACGGCAGGCTCCGTCATGGCGCCGCCGGCCGCCACGATCCCCGTCACCGCCGGCGTCCGCGGCGCGCTGCGCGTCATGCGCGACCTGCAGGTGGGCGCCGTCGCGGTCGTCGAGAACCGGCGCTTCCTCGGCACCGTCACCGACCGCGCGGTCATCCGCGCGGTGAAGGACGGCCGCACCGATCTGCGCACGCTGGCGACGCGCACGCACCCCGTGGTGCACGTCGACGATGCGCTGACCGGCGTCGTCGAGCGTTCCGTCGAGAGCCCGGTCCCGGTGGCCGTCGTCGACGACGGCGGCAGGCTCGTCGGCACCATCCCGCGCGTGACGCTGCTGGCGGCGCTCGGCAACGTCCCCGCCGTCACGCGGGAGAACCCCGTGATCGAGGCCCCCGCCACCGTGCCGGTGGCCGAGATCACCCAGACCCTCGAGGTCATCGACGCGGCATCCGATGCGGGCGTCGCCGTCCCCGAGGCGATCACGACGGAGGGATCCCGCTGATGCAGACTCTGCGACTGCCCCTCGGGGCCTGGATCGAGGCCTTCGTGGACTTCCTCGGCGACACGTTCGGCTGGTTCTTCGACGCCGTCGCGGTCGCTCTCGGCACCGTGTACGACGGCTTGGCGTGGCTTCTCGTCACGCCTCCGTTCTGGGTGATCATCGCGGTGTTCGCCGCGCTGGCGTTCTGGGTCAAGGGCGCGAAGCTCGCGATCGGCACCGCGCTGGGACTCCTCCTCATCGTGCTGGTGGATCAGTGGGACAACGCCATGGACACCCTCGCGCTCGTGCTCGTGGCATCCGCCATCGCGACCGCGATCAGCGTGCCGGTGGGCATCTGGGCCGCCGGAAACGAGCACGTCTCGCGCGCGGTGCGGCCGGTCCTGGACTTCCTCCAGACGATGCCGGCCTTCGTCTACCTCATCCCCGCCATCATCTTCTTCGGCGTCGGAGCGGTGCCGGGCATGATCGCGACGATCCTGTTCGCCCTGGCTCCCGGCGTCCGCCTGACGGAGCTGGGGATCCGCGGCGTCGACCAGGAGGTCGTCGAAGCCGGCCACGCCTTCGGCGCAAGCCCCGCGCGCATCCTGCGTCAGATCCAGCTCCCGCTCGCACGCCCCAGCATCATGGCCGGCGTCAACCAGATCATCATGCTCAGCCTGTCGATGGTCGTCATCGCGGGCATCGTCGGAGCCGGCGGGCTGGGCGGCGAGATCACCCGGGCCATCGGCCGCATCAACGTCGGGCTGGGGTTCGAGGCGGGCATCTCGATCGTGATCATCGCGATGATCCTCGATCGGCTGACCTCCGCCTTCGCCACGCCGACCGTGCCCCGGACGCGCCGCCGTGGTGTCGCCGCGGCATCGCAGGACGGCGCCGGGTCGGACGACGGCGCGACGCGGAGCGCGACGGCGCCGGAGCCCGGCGTCCCCGTCGGCACCGCCTGACCCACCCGGACGGACGTCGTCCGTCCGCCCATCGACCGGGCGGGACCGTCAGCCCGCCGGAGGCGCGCGAGATTCGCGCGCCAGACCAAGACCGACTCGTGACACAGCAACCACGAGTGGAGAGGAAGTCGACATGATGAAGAAGAAGCACCTCGCTGCCGGAGCAGCGCTTCTCGGCGCGAGCACGCTCGTGCTCGCCGGCTGCGCCGGAGACAGCGGAGCCGACGCCGCGGACGGGGGCGGCTCGGGTGAGGCCGCCGACCGCGCGATCGAGCTCGCCGTCTTCAACGGCTGGGACGAGGGCATCGCCGCGTCCTACCTGTGGGAGGCCATCCTCACCGAGAAGGGGTATGACGTCGAGCTCACTTACGCCGACGTCGCGCCGGTATACGCCGGCCTGGCGCAGGGCGATTTCGACCTCGTGCTCGACACCTGGCTGCCCACCACCCACGCGGACTACATGGAGCAGTACGGCGACGACCTCGTCGACCTCGGCGTCTGGAACGACGAGGCCTCGCTCACCATCGCCGTGAACGAGGACGCGCCCATCGACTCGCTCGAGGAGCTCGCCGCGAACGCCGAGGAGTTCGGCAACGAGATCGTCGGCATCGAGCCGGGTTCCGGCCTGATGCGCATCACCGGCGACGAGGTCGTGCCGGGCTACGGCCTGGAGGACATGACGCTCATCGAGTCGTCGACGCCCGCGATGCTCGCGGAGCTCCAGTCGGCCACCGATGCCGGCGAGAACATCGTCGTGACGCTGTGGCGCCCGCACTGGGCGTACAGCGCGTTCCCCATCAAGGACCTCGAGGACCCGCAGGGCCTTCTCGGCGAGGCCGAGGGCATCCACTCGGTCTCCTCGACCGCCTTCGGCGAGGACTTCCCCGAGGTGAGCGAGTGGATCTCGGACTTCGAGATGCCCAGCGACCTGCTGTACTCGCTCGAGGACGCGATGTTCAACGAGTACGACGGCGACGACTACGGTCCCATCGTCGAGCAGTGGATCGCCGACAACCAGGAGTGGGTCGACGGCCTGACCTCCTGACCTCCTGACCGGCTGACGTCCGGAGGGCGAACGCCACCGCGCCCCGCACTAGGGTGTGGGCATGACGGTGGCGTTCGTCCTGGGCGGCGGCGGGGTCCGAGGTGCCGTGCAGATCGGCATGCTGCGTGCCCTGCTGGAGTCCGGCATCCGTCCCGACCTCGTCGTCGGCACCTCCATCGGCGCGATCAACGGCGCGCTCGTGGCCAGCGACCCGCGGCCCGCCGTGATCGAGCGCCTGCTCGACGCGTGGACGTCGCCCGAGGCGAGCGCCGTGTACGGGGACTCGCTGTTCGCCCAGTTCACGCGCCTCGTGAGGACGAGGACGCATCTGAACTCGCCGACGCCGCTGCGGCGGCTGCTCGAGCGGGCGCTCGGGGCGGACACGAGGTTCGAGGACCTGCCGGTGCGCCTGCGCGTCGTCGCCGCGAGCATCGAGCGCGCCGCCGAGCAGGTGTTCGACTCCGGGCCGCTCATCGACGCCGTGCTGGCCTCGGCATCCGTGCCCGGCCTGCTGCCGCCCACCCGCATCGGCGACGAGCACTTCATCGACGGCGGCATCGTCAACTCCATCCCGATCTCCCACGCCGTCGAAGTGGGCGCCCGCACCGTCTTCGTGCTGCAGGTGGGCCGCGTCGAGGCGCCGCTCGAGGCGCCCCAGTCCGCCGTCGACACGGCCCGGGTGGCCTTCGAGGTCGCGCGCCGGCATCGGTATGCGCGCGACATGGCCACCATCCCCGAGGGCGTCACCCTCCACGTGCTGCCCAGCGGCGGGACGGACCGCGACGACACGCTCCTGTCGTACCGGCGCATGGACACCGTGCGGGGGCGGATCGACCGCGCCTACGAGGCCAGCCGCGAGTTCCTCCGCGTGAGCGGGCTCATCCCCGGCGGTGCGTGATGCGGCTCCCGCCGACGTGGCTGCGACGCATCCTTCTCGCACCGCTGGTGATCGTGGCGGCGGTTCTCATGCTGGCGCTCACCCCGCTGTGGCTGCTCGTGGGGCTGGCGCTGACCTCGCTGGTCCCCGGCCGGTTCCGGCTGCCCCGCATGCTGTGGCTGATCACGGTGTACCTGCTGTGGGACGCCGTGATGGTCGTGGCGCTGTTCGGCTTATGGGTCGGGTCGGGCTTCGGCTATGCGCTGCGACGGCCGGGGTTCGTGACCGCGCACTATCGCCTCGGCGCGTGGGGGCTGCGCGTCCTCTTCCGCATCTTCGGGAGCGTCCTGCGCCTGACCATCTCGACCACCGGCTCCGACGACGCGCTGCCGGATGCCGCCACCGGCGATCCGGCCGCGGGCCTCATCTCGGGGGCGGCCGCCGGCCCCGACGCCTTCGACGCCCTCTTCGCGCCGGGCACGCCGCTCATCGTCGCGAGCCGGCACGGGGGACCGGGCGACTCCTTCATCCTGATCCACACCCTCTTGAACGAGGCCGGCCGGCGCCCCCGGATCGTCCTGAAGTACACGCTGCAGTGGGATCCCGCGATCGACATCCTGCTGCACCGCGTGCCGTCGCGGTTCATCGTGCCCACCGGCTTCGACCGCGCGCCCCGCGGCGGCGGGATGGAGGTGGAGCGGGCGCTCGCCCAGCTGGCCGAGGATCTCGGGCCGGACGACACCTTCGTCATCTTCCCCGAGGGCGGCAACGTGACCCCGGGTCGCCGGCTGGCGCGCATCAAGCGGCTGCGCGATGCCGGGCGCGAGAGTCTGGCCGTGCGCGCCGAGGCGCTCCTCCACGTGATGGCGCCGCAGCCGGGCGGCATCCACGCGGCGCTGGACGCGGCGCCGACCGCGGACGTCGTCTTCATCGCCCACACCGGTCTCGACCGCCTGGCGACGCTCCGCGACATCTGGCGGGAGCTGCCGATGGACAAGGGCGTCACCATGTGCGCCTGGCGCGTCCCCCGCGCGGACGTGCCGGAGGGCATCGACGCGCGCGCCGTCTGGCTGTTCGACTGGTTCGCGCGGATCGACGCATGGATCGACGCGCACCCCGAGCTCGGCCGCTGAGCCTCAGCGGTGCGGCTTCGGGTGCACCACGCGTCCGGGGGCGTCGCCGTGGCCGCGCGAGGGCACCGGCCACGTGGCCGGCGGCGTGGAGCTGGGGCGCTGCGGGGTGGGCGCGGGAAGCGGCTCGGCGACCGGCGAGGCCGGGGCGGCCGGTGACGCCGCTGGCGACGCCGTCGGTGTCGTCGTCGGCGGCGAGGCCGGGGCATCGGACGCGGGACCGGAGGTCGCGGGCGCAGGCGCCGCGGTCGTCGGGCCGAGCTCGAGCATGACCTTGTTCTCGAGCACCTCGATCGCCTCATCCGAGAGCGAGATGAGCCCGTCGAGCTCTTCACGCACACGGCGGTACGCCAGCTGGCGCTCCGCGGGAGTGGCGGCCTCGTCGATCGCCACGGTCAGCAGCTTCTTCGCCGTGTCGAGCCGCTTGCGCTCCATCTCGGTGAAGCTCGAGTCGCGCAGGCGCCGCGCGTCGCGTTCGGCGACGTCGAAGGCGACCTCGAAGTCGGCCACGGCGTTGCGGTACTCGGCGAGCTGGTCTCTCGTCAGCCGCGCCTTCGACGACGCGGGGCGCAGCCCGTCGGCGATGCGCTTGGCGCGCAGGAACGCGGCCGTCAGCGGTTGACGGCCGTCGCTCATCGCCGGGAAGGCGATGATCTTCGCGACGTCGAGCTCGTACTCCAGCCATCGCGAGGTGACCGAGTCGTGGGTCGCGAAGAGCCGCTCGAGCTGGGTTGCCTGGGTCTCGCGGCCGGCCGGGCCCGCTTCGGCGACGGCGGTGGGACCGGTGACGGAGGGGAGGGATGCCGCCGGCACCGCCTTGCCGCGGGCCGCCGCCTGTGCCGCCTTGAGCTCGGCCTTGGCGTGCATCATCTCGAGCCGCCGCTTATGCCGGCGTCTCGCGCTCTGCTCCCACGCGTTTCCGACGGCGGCAAGAAGGCCGAACGCTGGGAAAGCCAGCCACCAGAAGTCGCGCAGGAACTCGAAGAACGGCTCCACCCTGTCATGCTAACGGCCGCCGTCGACCGCCGCTCTCTCCTCAGGGCACCCTGCCAGCGGGCGGCTCGCCCTGCCGGGGCTGCGGGAGCTTCGCCAGCAGCGACGGCAGCCGGTCGGCCAGCTCGGCGATGGCGGTGGCCGCCGCGCTGATGCTCGCGGCCGTGGCCGCGGCGGGCGACGTCGCGCGCGCCGCGCCGGGCACGCCGGCCTGGCGCTCGGCCTCGTCGAACGCGGCCTCCAGGTCGCGCACCGCGACGCGGTACTCGGCGAACTGCTGCGGCGTCACGCGGTCGCGCAGCATCGGCCGCTTCGAGAGCGCCTCGCGCTGTGCGAGGAGGAAGGCGACGGTGGCCGGATGCCGCGTATCGGTCATCTGCGGATGAGCCAGCGCCTTGTCGACGTCGGTCTCGTACGCGAGCCAGCGCGCGTTGACCGCGTCGTGCACGGCGCACAGCCGCTCGATCGGCAGCGGGTCGTGCGCGGCGGCGGCCCGATACTGCGAGTAGCCCGCCTTCACGCGGGACCGGCTCGCCCGCAGCTCGAGCGACGCGTTTCTCTCCGCCTGCTTCGCGGCCTGCAGCGCGCGCCGGGCGTCGTACGCGCGCACCGGACCGGCGGACTTCGTCGTGAGCGCCTCGGCCTGAGCGGTCCGCACGCGCGCCTTCGCCGCGACGAGCGCCCGGTAGGCCTGCGACTCCTCGTGCCGCGCGGCGTCGAGTTCGAGACGACGCGCGCGACGGGTGCGCGTCGTCAACCCGGCGTATGTCGCCGCTCCGGCGCCTGCGGCTGCCGGGGCGACCCACCACCAGGACGACATGACGAGGAGGATCGTCTCCACGGTGCCATGCTAGTCGCGATATAGCGCGGTTGTCGCCGGGAGTCTGCTGTGCGCGGTCGGGCGCTCCGTCAGCCGAAGAGCAGGGCGAAGACGGTGGCGCCGCCGCCGACGAGGATGAGGGCGACGATCGTCACCCACGCGATGATCTTGACGCGACGCTGCCGCGTGTCGTTGAAACCGCTGTACTCGTCGTCGTCCGCCGCCATGCGACTCATCCTACTTGTGGGTTCAGGGTGGGACGCGTCGCGTTCGGGGCGCATCCCGTCCGTTCGGGGCGCGTCCGGCGCGCCCCGAACGCACGCGGTGCGCCCCAAACCGGGGAGTTGGGGTGGAGTTCAGCCCGGTCAGGCCGTGTGCTCGGTGACGATCGGGCCGAAGGCGTCGGGGAGGGTCGAGGTCGACAGCCCGCGCAGCTCGGCCAGAGGCACCGTGAACAGGCCCTGCACCTCGAGCGCCGGCTCGTCGCCGTCGGCCGCGGAGTCGGTCACGCCGATGCGCAGCACCGGGTAGCCGCGGCCCTCGCAGAGCCCGCGGAACTTCACGTCGTCCTCGCGCGGCACGCTCACGATGACGCGGCCGGTCGACTCCGAGAAGAGCGCGGTCGCGGCATCCACCCCGTCGCGCTCCTGGATCTCGTTCAGCCACACGCGCGCGCCGACGCCGAAGCGCATGACGGCCTCGGCGAGGGCCTGCGCGAGGCCGCCCGACGACAGGTCGTGCGCCGACGAGACGAGCGACTGCTGCCCGGCCGCGTGGAGCAGGTCGGCGAGCTTCTTCTCCTGCGCGAGGTCGACGGCCGGCGGGCGACCGCCGAGGTGGCCGTGGATGGTCCCGGCCCACTGCGAGCCCGAGAGCTCGGTGGCGGTGACGCCGAGCAGGTAGATGTTCTCGCCGGCGTCCTGCCACCCCGACGGGATGCGGCGCGCGACGTCGTCGATGATCCCGAGCACGCCCACGACGGGGGTCGGGAAGATCGGCTGGTCGCCGGTCTGGTTGTAGAACGAGACGTTGCCGCCCGTGACGGGGACGCCGAGTTCGAGGCATCCGTCCGACAATCCCTCGACCGACTGCGAGAACTGCCACATGACCTCGGGGTTCTCGGGGCTGCCGAAGTTGAGGCAGTCGGTCACCGCGGTGGGCTGCGCGCCCGTGACGGCGACGTTGCGGTACGCCTCGGCGAGGGCGAGCTTCGCGCCCTGGTACGGGTCGAGCTGGCAGTAGCGCCCGTTGCAGTCGGTCGCGATCGCGAAGCCGAGGCCGGAGTGCTCGTCGACGCGGATCATGCCGGCGTCGTCGGGGAACGACAGCGCCGTGTTGCCCATGACGTAGTAGTCGTACTGGTTGGTCACCCACGACGTGTCGGCGAGGTTGGGGCTCGCGACGAGGGTCGTGAACTGCTCGCGCAGCGTGTCGGCGTCGCTCGAGCGCGGCAGTGCGGAGGCGGAGTCGTCGCGGAGCGCATCGATCCAGGTCGGGTAGGCCACGGGACGCTCGTACACCGGGCCGTCCACCGCGACGGTCGACGGGTCGACGTCGACGATCTGCTCGCCGTGCCAGAAGATCTGCAGGCGTCCGTCGCCGGTCACCTCGCCGAGCACCGACGTCTCGACGTCCCACTTGGCCGTGACGGCGAGGAACGCGTCGAGCTTCTCCGGCGAGACGATCGCCATCATGCGCTCCTGGCTCTCGCTCATGAGGATCTCCTCGGGCGTGAGCGTGGGGTCGCGCAGCAGCACCTTCTCGAGGTCGACGCGCATGCCCGAGCCGCCGTTGGCGGCGAGCTCCGACGTCGCGCACGAGATGCCGGCCGCGCCGAGGTCCTGGATGGCCTCGACGAGCTCGCCCTGGTACAGCTCGAGGCAGCACTCGATGAGCACCTTCTCGGCGAACGGGTCGCCGACCTGCACCGCGGGGCGCTTGGTGGGACCGCCGTCGGCGAAGGTGTCGGAGGCGAGGATGGATGCCCCGCCGATGCCGTCGCCGCCGGTGCGGGCGCCGAAGAGCACGACCTTGTTGCCGGCGCCGGACGCGTTGGCGAGCTTGAGGTCCTCGTGGCGGAGCACGCCCACCGCGAGGGCGTTGACGAGCGGGTTGCCCTGGTAGACCGCGTCGAACACGGTCTCGCCGCCGATGTTGGGCAGGCCGAGGCAGTTGCCGTAGAACGAGATGCCGGAGACGACGCCGTGCACCACGCGAGCGGTGTCGGGGTTGTCGATGGCGCCGAAGCGCAGCTGGTCCATCACGGCGACCGGGCGCGCGCCCATCGAGATGATGTCGCGCACGATGCCGCCGACGCCGGTCGCGGCGCCCTGGAAGGGCTCGATGTAGCTCGGGTGGTTGTGCGACTCGACCTTGAAGGTGACCGCCCAGCCCTCGCCGATGTCGACGACGCCGGCGTTCTGGCCCATGCCGACCATGAGCCGTTCCTTCATCTCGTCCGAGACCTTCTGGCCGAACTGGCGCAGGTAGATCTTCGAGGACTTGTAGGAGCAGTGCTCCGACCACATCACGGAGTACATGGCCAGCTCGCCCGACGTGGGGCGGCGGCCGAGGATCTCGCGGATCTGCGCGTACTCGTCGTCCTTGAGGCCGAGCGCCGCGTACGGCTGCTCCTTCTCCGGAGTGGTGGCGGCGTTCTCGACGGTGTCGGCGACAGCGGCCTGGGAGGGGGTGGTCACGCGGCTCAACTCCAGGATTCGGGGGATGCCGGACCGGTCCAGTCTAGTTCGGCGCAACACGGGGTGACGGATGCCGGTCGATCGCGGGGGTCGCGTTCGAGAAAGGGGTTGACGGATGCCGCGCCCCACCGTAACCTACAACCAAATGGTTGTAGGAATTGAGCTCAGCGATGACGAGATCGACCGCGTGTTCCACGCGCTGGCCGCGGCCACGAGGCGCGACATCCTGCGTCGCACGATCGACGGCGAGCACTCCGTCTCGGCGCTGGCACGCGAGTACGACATGTCCTTCGCGGCCGTGCAGAAGCACGTCGGCGTGCTCGAGGCCGCGGGGCTCATCGTCAAGCGGGCCGAGGGGCGCGAGCGCCTCGTCCGGGCGGATCCCACGATGATCGCCCGCGCCCGCGCACTGCTGGCCCGCTACGAGGACCTGTGGCGCGCTCGCATCGACCGGCTCGACGCCCTGCTGGCAGAACCTGCCGGCCCTGTCGGCCCCGCCGGCGCCCCGCGCACCACCGAAGAACGCACGAAGAAGAACGACCCCCGCAACGAAGGAGAATGACGATGCCCGTCACCGATGTCACCACCGACGCCGAAGCGCTCACCATGACGCTGACGGCCGACTTCGCGGCTCCCGTCGACCGGCTGTGGAGCGCCTTCACCGATCCGCGCCAGCTCGAGCGGTTCTGGGGCCCGCCCGGGTACCCCGCCACCTTCACCGAGTTCGACCTCACCGCCGGGGGCCGGGCGCGGTACCACATGACCAGCCCCAAGGGCGAGCAGTTCCACGGGGTGTGGGAGTTCCTCGAGATCGACGGGCCCCGCACGTTCTCGGCGCTCGACTCGTTCGCCGATGAGCAGGGCGAGGTGCTGGCCGAGATGCCGACCTCGCGCATGGTGTTCACGTTCGAGCAGACGCCCACCGGCTCCCGGCTGGTGAACACCACCCACTTCGACTCGGCGCAGGCGCTGGAGCAGGTGGTCGCGATGGGCGCGGTCGAGGGCTCGACGATGGCGATCAACCAGCTCGACAAGGTGCTCGCGGGCCTGCGCGAGTACGCGGCCGGCAAGGGCACGCAGACCGAGATCCTCGACGACACCCACGTGCGCATCACGCGTCTCATCGAGGGCCCGATCGACCTGGTGTGGCGCGCGCACCAGGAGCCCGAGCTGCTCCAGAAGTGGATGCTCGGCCCCGACGGGTGGCGCATGTCGGTGTGCGAGGTCGACCCGTCGGTCGGCGGACGCTACCGCTACGAGTGGGAGCCCGTCGAGGGCGCTCCGGGCGAGCGCTTCGGGTTCGACGGCGAGACCCTCCTGTCGGAGCCGCCGCGCCGCGCGGTCACGACCGAGCACATGACGGGGACGGACTACCCGTCGACGCTCAACGACCTGACCCTCGAGGAGGAGGACGGCGTGACCCTCATCACGGTCCTCATCGAGTATCCGGACTCGCAGACCCGCGACATGGTGCTCGCCACCGGCATGACCGACGGCATGGAAGCCAGCTACGCCCGTCTCGAGGGCGTGCTCGCCGGGGTCTGACCACCCCGCGCACGAGCGGGACGGATGCCGCGGCATCCGTCCCGCTCCGTCGTCCGGCCGAGTTCGGCCGGGATGTCGGTCACCGCCGCCTACGATCGTGACGTGGACTTCTCCTTCGCATTCACGCCCGATCTCATCGCCGTGTTCATCACGCTGTTCGTGCTCGAGATCGTCCTCGGCGTCGACAACGTCATCTTCATCTCGATCCTCGCGTCCAAGCTGCCCAAGGAGCAGCAGGCGAAGGCGCGCAACCTCGGCCTGACCCTGGCGATGGTGATGCGCGTGGTCCTGGTGCTGTTCGCCGGGTGGATCATCACGCTGAAGAACGACGTGTTCTTCGTCGGCGAGATGGGCTTCTCGTGGAAGGACCTCATCCTCATCGCCGGTGGCCTCTTCCTCGTCTACAAGGCGGTCACCGAGATCCACCACAAGCTGGAGGGCGCCGAGGAGGAGCACGGCGGCGTCGGACGCAAGACGATCACGTTCGGGTCGGTGCTGCTGCAGATCCTGCTGCTCGACCTCGTCTTCTCGCTGGACTCCGTGATCACCGCGGTCGGTATGACCGAGAACCTCGTCGTGATCATCACCGTCGTCGTGCTGTCGTTCGGCATCATGCTGTTCGCCTCGCGCTTCATCTTCGCGTTCGTCAACAAGCACCCCACGGTGAAGATGCTCGCGCTGTCGTTCCTGCTGCTCATCGGTGTCTTCCTCGTGGCGGAGGGCTTCGAGATCAAGATCGACAAGGCCTTCATCTACGGCCCGATGGCCTTCGCGATCTTCGTCGAGGCGCTCAACCTCGCCTACTCCGCACGCAAGGCCAAGCGCGACAAGCGGGAGCCGCACGCGGTGCAGCTGCGTCCGCAGTACCCCGACGTCGACGAGTCGGTCGCGGTCTCGGCCGCCCTTTCGGGTGGGGCGTCGGGAGGCTCCGTCGGCCTCTCGTCGAAGCCGGTGTCGGGGGATGCCGCGCCCGACGCCCGCGCCGAGCGCCAGGGCCTCGGCTGACCAGGCGCCCCGCCGCTTGACGCGAAGTCTCCGGGGTTTGGGGCGCCGCGCGACCGTTCGGGGCGCGCGCGGCACGCCCCGACGGTCCGCGGCGCGCCCCAAACCCGAATAAGCCGTCGGTCGTCGACGCGAGGGCTCAGGCCGGGTCGGCGAGCAGCCGGTAGCCCATGCCCGACTCGGTGAGCAGGTGCGCGGGGTGGCCGGGGTCGGCCTCGAGCTTCTTGCGCAGCTGCGACATGTACAGGCGCAGATAGCCGGTGTCGGCGACCTGCTCGGTGCCCCAGATGTCCTTGAGCAGCGTCTGCCGCGTCACGAGCGAACCGGGGTTGCGTACGAGGAACTCGAGGATGCGCCACTCGGTGGGGGTGAGGTGCACGCGCTCGCCGGAGCGGGTCACCGACTTGGTGGAGAGGTCGACCACGACGTCCCCGAACGTGACGACGGGGGCACCGGATGCCGCGCCCGCGCGTCGCGAGAGCGCCCGCAGTCGCGCCAGCAGCTCGTCGACCTGGAACGGCTTGGTGACGTAGTCGTCGGCTCCGGCATCGAGTG
The DNA here is from genome assembly GCF_037083505.1 of Microbacterium sp. CCNWLW41. Lineage (NCBI taxonomy): Bacteria > Bacillati > Actinomycetota > Actinomycetes > Micrococcales > Microbacteriaceae > Microbacterium > Microbacterium sp. CCNWLW41. The sequence continues at coordinate 497,284 of NZ_JBAOJP010000001.1, read as the reverse complement.
CGTCGACCTTGTCGCCGGAGCCGGTCCGGCCGGACACCACGATGATCGGGGCGGCGGTCCATCCCCGCAGCGCCTGGATCACCTGCACACCGTCGAGGCGCGGCATCCCGAGGTCCACCATCACGATGTCGGGGTGCTCCTTCGCAGCCAGCGCGATCGCGGCAGCGCCGTCGGGCGCGGCGATGACCTCGTAGCCGTGCGCGGCGAGGGTGATCCGCAGCGCCCTCACCAGCTGGGGGTCGTCGTCGGCGATGAGGACCTTCACGCAGCGGCTCCTTCCGGGACGTGATCGTCGGCCACGGGGAGCGAGATGACCATCGTGAGGCCGCCCCCGGGGGTGTCCTCCGGCGCGAGCGTACCGCCCATGCCCTCCGCGAATCCCTTCGACAGCGCCAGTCCGAGGCCGAGGCCGGCGGTGTTGTCGGTGTCGCCGAGGCGCTGGAACGGCGTGAACATGTCGTCGCGGCGCTCGGGAGGGATGCCGGCGCCGTGGTCGAGGACGCGGATCTCGGCGGTCCGGCCGAAGCGTCGCGACGACACGCGCACGAGCGAGCCGGCGGGCGCATGGCGGGCGGCGTTGGCGAGTACGTTCACCAGCACCCGCTGCAGCAGCACGGGGTCTGCCTTCAGGGGTGGCAGGTCCGGGTCCAGGGCGAGGTCGAACCGCTCGGGCCCCCCGTTCAGCTCGTCGAGGGCGGCGAGCACGATCTCGGCGCTGTCCACTCGCTGCAGCGACACAGCGAGCACCCCCGCCTGCACCCGGCTCACGTCGAGGAGGTCGGTGACCAGGGCCGACAGCGTCGCGAGGGATTCGTCGGCCGTCGCGATCAGCTCCTCGCGGTCATCGGCCGACAGGTTCGCCCCCGCCGCGCGGAGTCCGCCGACGGCGGCGACCGCGGCGGAGAGGGGACGCCGCAGGTCGTGGCTCACGGCCGAGAGCAGCGCGCTGCGCACCTGGTCGGTCTCGGCCAGCGCATCGGCCTCCCGCGCCGTGCGGGTGAGGTCGGTGTGCTCGAGGGCGGCCGAGAGCTGCGCCCTGACCGCGTCGATGAGGCGTCGCTCCGAGGCGTCCAGGACGTGGCCGTGCAGCTCGAGCATCGCGGGCGGCCCGCCGTTGCGCCGGCCGACCGTGACCGCGTCGAACCGGCCGTCGCGCACCGGCTCGCCGTCGGTGGCGAGCACGGTGCCGTCGGCGTCGACGAGGCGCACGCCGGCGAGGCCGAGGGACTCCCGGGTGCGGCTGATGAGCGCGAGCACCCCGGAGTCGCCGCGCAGCACGCTGCCGGCGACGGTCGCGAGCAGCTCCGCCTCCGCTTCCGCGCGGTGCGCCGCCCGCGCCGCGCGAGCGGCCCGGTCGACGACGAAGCTCACGAGCACCGCGATCACGACGTACAGCACGAGCGCCCAGACGTTCCGGGGGTCGGCGATCGAGGCGGTGTAGTACGGCTCGACGAAGAAGTAGTTGAGGGTCAGCGCCGACATCACGGCCGCGAACACCGCCGGCCAGATCCCGCCGACGAGCGAGACCAGCACGACCAGCAGCTGGTACGCGAGCACGTCGCTGGTGATGGTCTCGTCGCTGCGGATGCCCACCAGGAACCACGTCAGCAGCGGCCCGCCCACGAGCGCCAGGCCGAAGCCGAGCAGCCGGCGCCGCCGGCCCAGGACCCCGCCGCTCACGCGGGGCAGCGTGAACCGGTCGCCGCGGCCGCGCGGCTCGCCGACGTCGGGCTCCTCCCGGGACTGCACTCCGTCGCCGCCGCGCTCCATGCCGCCACCCTACGACCCGGCAGCCGTGCCACGACCGGTGTCCTCACGGAATCCGAACGCCACCGCGGGGACCGCGATGCCGCGGTGGTCGCAGGTCCCCAGGTCGCGGCGCGTGGGGCGGTGGCATCCGCCCCACGCCATCGGCCGCCCGGGAGCTACCCCAGCTGGCCGCGGACAGCGCCGGCGGGGAAGCTGGGCAGGCTGTGGACGTTGACGTAGTAGTCGTCGGGATCGCGCATGATGGCGAGGATCAGCTCGCGGTCGGCGGCCACGCAGCCGCTGACGCTGTCGGTGCCGGTGAACGCGCCGGAGAACAGCGAGACGACCACGGGTCCTGCCGCATCCGCCGTGCCCACGTGGATGTGCCCGGCGAAGACGGTGCCGTCGACGTCGGCCCAGTCGATGTCGAGGCAGACCTCTCCCTGCCCCGGGTTGAGCCGCAGCGACGCCGTTCCGCTCGCATCGGGATCACCCGGCCCCGGCACCTCGGCAGCACCCGACAGCGGGACCGTGAACGGCCTCCCGCCGTCCTCCGCCTGCGCGGCGCCCGCGAACACCAGCGTCGCGGCCAGACCCGTCACCAGTCCGATCAAAAGTGGCTTGCGCATGGACTTCCTCCCTCGTCCCGTCCCGCGCCCACCCCTCCGCAGACGCGGCTGTGCGAAGTCTTGCACCACGCGCGCGGCGCCACCAGGGGTCGGGTCAGGCGCGCGAGACGGCGTCCTCGAACGCGACCCACGCGAGCATCGCGCACTTGACGCGCGCCGTGAACTTCGAGACGCCCGACAGGGCGGCGGCGTCGCCGAAGACCTCCTCGTCGAGCGCGATCTCGCCGCGGGAGCGCAGCGCCTCGCGGAAGCCGTCGATGAGAGCGGATGCCTCGGCCCGCGGCATCCGTCCCTCCTCCTCGACCAGCGCGGCGAGCATCGACGCCGACGCCTGCGAGATGGAGCAGCCGGCGCCGTCCCACGTCACCTCGTCGACCGTGGTGCCGTCGTCGGACAGGCGGACCCGCAGCGTGATCTCATCGCCGCAGATGGGGTTGCGCTGGTACGACGAGGCGACCCGCCCGGTCTCGTCGCCCAGGCCCTTGCCGTGCGGTCGCTTGGAGTGGTCGAGGATCAGCTCCTGGTACAGCGACTCGAGCCCGCTCATGAGCCGGCTCCGAAGAACGAGCGCACGCCCGACAGCGCATCGAGGAACACGTCGACGTCGTCGGCGGTGTTGTAGACGGCGGTGGAGGCGCGCACCGAGGCGGTGAGGCCGAAGCGGCGGTGCAGCGGCTGCGCGCAGTGGTGGCCGACCCGCACGGCGACGCCGCGCGCGTCGAGGAACTGGCCCACGTCGTGCGCGTGCACGCCGTCGACGTCGAACGACCACAGTCCGACCCGCTCCGCGTCCGGTGCGTCGCCGAGGAGCCGCACGCCCGGGATCGAGCGGAGTCCCTCGGCCATGCGGGCCTCGAGGGCCTTCTCGTGCGCGTGGGCGGCGTCCATGCCGATGGCCTGCAGGTAGCGGACGGCGGCGGCGAGGCCGATCGCCTGCGACACCGGCTGCGTGCCGGCCTCGAACCGCTGCGGGGGCGGCAGGTAGTCCGCCTCGTCGAGCGTGACGGTCGTGATCATCGACCCGCCGGTGAGGAAGGGCGGCAGCGCCTCGAGCACCTCGGAGCGCCCGTACAGCCCGCCGACGCCGTAGGGCCCGAGCATCTTGTGGCCCGAGAAGACCGCGAGGTCGACGCCTAGCGCGACCAGGTCCAGCGGCAGGTGGGGTGCGGACTGGCATGCGTCGAGGACGGTGAGCGCGCCGGCCTCACGCGCGAGGGCGACGAGCTCGTCGACGGGGTTGACGATGCCGAGCACGTTGGAGACGTGCGTGAAGGCGACGACTCGCGTCCGCCCGCCGATGACGGCGGCCGCGGCATCCGTGTCGAGCGTCCCGTCGTCGCGCACGGGGATGTGGCGGAGCACGGCGCCGGTGCGCGCGGCGAGCTCCTGCCACGGGATCAGGTTGGCGTGGTGCTCGGCCTCGGTCACGACGATCTCATCGCCGGGGCGCAGCGCGAAGCGGACGCTCTCGGGCACCCCGCGGCCGAGCGAGGCGTTGCCGATGGCGTAGGCGGCGAGGTTGAGGCCGGCGGTGGCGCCGCTCGTCCAGACGAGCTGCTCCGGCCGCGCGCCGACGAAGCCGGCGACGGTGGCGCGGGCGTCCTCGAAGAGCTCGGTCGCCTCGGCGGCGAGGGTGTGGGCGCCGCGGTGCACGGCCGAGTTGGATCGCGTGAGGAAGCCGACCTCCGCATCGATGACCGCCTGCGGCTTCTGGCTCGTCGCACCCGAGTCGAGATACACCAGGCGCTGGCCGTTGACGCGCTCGCCGAGGATGGGGAAGTCCGCGCGGACGGCTTCGGCATCCAGGAGCGCAGCCGGCGAGGGTGCAGATGCGGGGATGGTCACCCTTCAAGGCTACGCGCTGCCCCGGCCCGCGCGGTCGTCGCCGGGAAGCGCGCGGGAGCGCCGGCCGTAGATCAGCTCGGACGAGTCCAGCAGCCACGGCACGAGCGTGATCGAGACGCCGTGGACCAGCATGAGCTGCTGGGCGATGCGACGGGCGCGGCGGTTGTGCAGCAGCGTCTCCCACCAGTGCCCGACGATGTACTGCGGCAGGTAGACCGTGACCACGGACGACCCGTGCTGCTCGCGGTACTTCTTGACGAACTCGGCGATCGGGCTCGCGTAGGTGCGATACGGCGACTCGATGATCTTCAGCGGGATCGGCATCCGATGCTCCTGCCACTCCTGTTCGAGTGCCGCCGCGTCCTCCTTCGTCACCGAGACGTGCACCGCGAAGGTCTTGTCGTGCTTGGCGGCCAGCGCGTAGTCGACGGCCTTCACGACCGGCTTCTGCAGCTTGTTGACGAGGATGAGCGCGACGTCGCCCGACGAGCCGAAGTGGATCCGGTCGTCCATGGCGATCTCGTGGTCGACATCGCGGTAGTAGCGGTGCACGCCGATCATGAGGAACGACAGCACGGGGATCGCGAGGAAGACCAGCCACGCCCCGTGGGTGAACTTCGTGATCGTCACGATGATGAGCACGGATGCCGTCATCACGGCGCCCGCCGAGTTGATGACGAGCCCCTTGCGATAGCTGAAGAGGTCGTCGCGGACCGTCCTGTCGTCGCGTCGCTCCGGCGGCAGCGCCCGGATCTCGCGCAGTCCCCGGCGCCAGTGCCGGATCATGCCGATCTGGCCGAGGGTGAACGAGGTGAAGACGCCGATGATGTACAGCTGGATCAGGTTCGTGAGGTTCGCCTGGTAGACGATCAGCACGCCGATCGCGATCAGCCCGAGGACGATCATGCCGTTGGAGTAGACCAGGCGGTCGCCGCGCGTGTTGAGGGCCTTGGGCGCGTAGCCGTCGCGCGCGAGCACCGAGCCCAGCAGCGGGAACCCGTTGAAGGCGGTGTTGGCGGCGAGCAGCAGGACGAGCGCGGTCGCCGCCTGGATGACGAAGAACGGGATCGAGTTCATTCCGAACACGGCCGACGACACCTGGGCCATGACGCTCGGCTGCGGGCCCGCCGTGCAGTCGAAGCCGATGAGGTCGCAGGGGTTCTCGGCGTAGTGGACGCCCGACACCAGGGCCAGGGCGGTGAGTCCCGAGAACAGCAGGATCGCGATCCCGCCCATCAGCGCGAGCGTCGTCTGTGCGTTGCGCACCTTCGGCTTGCGGAACGCCTGCACGCCGTTGGAGACGGCCTCCACGCCGGTCAGCGCCGAGCAGCCGCTCGAGAACGCCCGCAGCACGAGGAGGATGACCGCCGCCTGGGTGACGCTCTGCGTCTCGACGGCGTACTGCGCGCTGGCCGCCAGCGGCGCGTCGCCGGTCAGGGTCCGGAAGAGGCCGACGACGACCATGACGCCCACCGAGGCGATGAACACGTACGTCGGGATGGCGAACGCCGTGGAGGCCTCGCGGACGCCCCGGAGGTTCACGACGACGATGAGGATGACGAAGCCGACCGCCAGCTCCACGCGGAACGGGTCGAGCCCCGGCAGCGCCGAGATGATGTTGTCGACGCCCGACGCGACCGAGACGGACACGGTGAGGACGTAGTCGACCAGGAGCGCCGCGGCCACGACGACACCCGGCACCTCGCCCAGGTTCTTCCGCGCGACCTCGTAATCGCCGCCGCCGGAGGGGTACGCCTTGATGAGCTGCCGGTAGCTGACGACGACGACGATCAGCAGCAGCACGACCGCGGCGGCGATCCAGGGGGCGAACGCGAGGAAGGCCAGGCCGCCGGTGAGGAGGATGAGCAGCAGCTCCTGCGGCGCGTACGCCACCGATGACAGCGCGTCGGAGGCGAAGATCGGCAGCGCCCGCTTCTTGGGGAGCAGGTGCTCCTCGGAGTCGCTGGAGGCCAGGGGACCGCCCAGGATGAGGCGCTTCGCCATCGGCGGCTCGTCGACCGCCGGCTCCCTGAGTTCGTTCGTCACAGCGGGAGAAGCTACTCGCGCGGGTGGGGCGGGCCGCCGATCCTCACGGAATCCATACGCCTGCCCGCGAGGCATCCGACGCGCTCTGCGACACTCGATGCGTGGACGAGCAGATCCGCCTCGGCGTGCTCGCGATCACGCTCGGTGTGGTCGTCGGCGTGCTGCTGTTCGTCCCGTTCGTGGCGCTGAGCTACCGGCGGCGTGGCGGGTTCGGCGTCGGCAGGTTCCTGCTGTGGGCGGCGGCTCTCGTCTACGTCATGGCGATCTGGACGTACACGCTGCTGCCGCTGCCCGACCCCGACGCGATCCGCTGCGGCGGCGTCAACCTCGACCCCACGACGCTCGCCGGCGAGCTGCGCGACGCGATCGCCCGGCGGGGCGGCGGCGCGGCCGCCGACCCGGCCGTGCGGCAGCTGCTGCTCAACGTCGTGCTCTTCGTGCCCCTCGGCGTCATCCTCCGGGTGTTCGGCGGGCGCGGAGTGGGCGCCGCCCTGGTCGCCGGCTTCGCGCTGTCGGCGTTCGTCGAGCTCACGCAGCTCACCGGCGTCTGGGGTCTGTACCCGTGCGCCTACCGCGTGTTCGACGTCGACGACCTGCTGATGAACACGCTCGGCGCAGTGATCGGCTCGCTGCTGGCCCTCGCCGTGCCCCGTCGGTGGCGCGGATCCGCGCGGCTGCCGGACGCCGGCGAGCCCCAGCCGGTGACCCGGGGCCGGCGGCTCCTGGGCATGGTCTGCGACGCCGTCGCCGCCTGGGTGCTGAACCTCTCGACGGTGGTCGCCGTGCAGCTGGCGCTCGCGCTCCTCGGCGCGCAGTCGGCCGTGCGCGACGGCGCCGCCGCCGCCGTGGGCAACGCGGCGACGATCGCGGTGTGGCTGGTGGTGACCCTCGCCACCGGCCGCACCGTCGGCGATCACGCCGTGCAGCTGCGCTTCACGGGCGGTGAGCTGCCGGTGGGGCTCGCCCGCTTCCTGCGGTTCCTCGGCGGCATCGGCGGCTACCTCGTGCTCGCGGCGCTCCCGGGGGCGTGGGGGCTCGTCGAAGTGGTGTTCGTCATCGCGTCGGTGCTGCTCGTGTTCACTCGGCTCGGGCCGCGCGGGCTGCCGGGCGTCGTCTCGGGCCAGCGGCTGGTCGATGCCCGCGAGCTGCCGGGGTCTCTGGCCGCCGAGTGACCGCGTCCTCGCCGAGTGATCGCGTCCTCGCCGAGTGACCACGCTGTCGGCGCCGAGGACGTGGTCACTCGACGAGATCGCGGTTACTCGATCAGCGGGCGGGCGACTCCAGGAACTCGCGGGCGGCGACGACGAGCGCCTCCACGCCGCGGCTCAGCGTCGGCTGCAGCACGGGGGCGAAGAACGGCGAGTGGTTCGTCGGGATGTCGCGCTCGATCGTGCCGGCGGCCTGCGCCGCGGCGAACGCGGCCGGGTCGACGCCGCCCCAGAACCAGAACACCAGCGGCACGCCGGCCTCGCGCGCGAACCACGAGACGTCCTCGCTGCCGGTGAACATGCCCGGGTCGATGACCGTGCCCTCGCCGAACGCGGCGTCGAAGGCCAGCACGAGGCGGGCCGTGGCGTGCACGTCGTTGATCGTGGGTGGCAGCGAGTGGTCGACGACGATCGTGGGCGGCTGCTCCGCACCGGATGCCTGCGCCTCGGCGCGCACGACGCGCTCCACCTTCTCGAGCACGCGGGCGCGAGCCTCGTCGTCGGGGTAGCGCAGGCTCAGCTCGAGCTTCGCCTCGGCGGGGATGATGTTGTTCTTCAGGCCCGCGTGGATGGATCCCACCGTCACCACCGCGACGTCGCGCGGGTCGACCTCGCGCGACACGATCGTCTGCAGGCGCATCACCGTGGCCGCCGCCATGACGACGGGGTCGATCGTCGAGTGCGGTCGCGATCCGTGCCCGCCGCGGCCGAGGAGCGTCACGGTGAGCCCGTCGGATGCCGCCATCTGGGTGCCGCTGCGCACGCCGATCGTGCCCGCCGGGAGCGGGGTGACGTGCTGGCCGAGCACGATGTCGGGCTTCGGGAATCGGTCGAGCACGCCGTCGGCGATCATGGCCTGTGAGCCGGCGCCGTACTCCTCGGCCGGCTGGAAGACGGCGACGATCGTCCCCGACCACTCGTCCTTCGTGGCGACCAGGCGCTCCAGGGCGCCGAGGAGCGCGGTGACGTGCATGTCGTGGCCGCACGCGTGCATGACGGGAACGTCGTTGCCGGCGGGGTCGGTTCCGCGCGCGGTGCTGGCGTACTCGAGGCCGGTCTGCTCGGGGACGGGGAGGGCGTCCATGTCGGCGCGCAGCCACACGACGGGTCCGTCGCCGTTGACGATCGACGCGACCACGCCGGTCTTGCCGATCCCCTCTTCGAACTCGATGCCGAGGTCCGCGAGGTGCTGGGTGACGACCCCGGCCGTCCGCGTCTCCTGGAACGACAGTTCCGGATGCCGGTGCAGGTCGATGTAGAGGGCCTCGAGGTCGATGGTCATGGCGTCGAGCCTATCCGCGCCGCCCCGGGATCGTCGCCCGCGTCAGCCGGCCAGGCGCGCGGTCGAGCCGCGGACGATGAGCTCGTACGGCAGCTCGCCGGGCCGGTGGGCCGGGGTTCCGGTATCGGTCCGCTCCAGCGCGGCGAGGATCGCGTCGGCGGCGCGCTCACCCTGGCCGAGGGGGAACTGATCGACCGTGGTGAGGCGGAAGAACTCGCCGAGCTCGTGGCCGTCGATGCCGATGACCGACAGGTCCTCGGGCACGCGGTAGCCGAGGTCGCGCGCGGCCAGCAGCGCCCCGATGGCCATCTCGTCGGATGCCGCGAAGATCGCCGTCGGTCGCCCGCCGGGCTTGCCCAGCAGCTGCTTGGCGGCGCGGAAGCCGCCTTCGATCGTGAAGTCCGCGGGCTCGTACAGGGACGGCTTCACCGGGATGCCGGCATCCGCCAGCGCCTGCTCGAAGCCCTGCCGCCGCTGCGTCGGGATGTGGAAGTCGACGTCGAACTCGGGGCTGGCGCCGATGTGCGCGATCTCGCGGTGCCCGAGCGCCAGCAGGTGCTCGGTCGCCAGGCGCGCGACCGCGACGTCGTCGACGGTGAGCGTGGTCAGGAGCGGGTTCGGTCCGCCGATCGCGATGACCGGCAGGTCGAGCTCGACGAGGCGCTCGGTCTCCTCCTTGCCGAGCTCCAGTGAGATCGCGATCACGCCGTCGACGCGCTGGCGGCGCAGGAAGGTCTCGAAGATGTCGTGCCGCTCGTCGCGGTCCGCCGTGAGGCTGTACAGCGTGATGTCGTAGCCGCGTCGCATGAGGGCCGAGGCGATGCCGCTCAGCACCGTGGAGAAGAACCAGCGGTCCAGGAACGGCACCAGGACGCCGATGTTGCGCGTGCGGCCCGAGGCGAGGCTGGACGCCGACGCCGAGACGACGTAGCCGAGACTCTTCGCGGCCGCCTCGACCTTGGCCTTCGCGCCCGCCGAGACGTGGCCGCGCCCGCTGAGGGCGCGCGAGACCGTCGCCGTCGAGACGCCCGCCGCGCGGGCGACCTCGTCGATGCTGACCACGTCGTCCTCCTTGCTGCCGGTCGCGGGGCTCGTGCCGCGCCGGCTTCCGCTCCGCCCGGGCCGTCAGGCGGGGGCTGACCCCGCCCGACGCCCGGGTGCGCGGATCTCAGTCGCCTGTCACCCAGACGGTGGTGTCGGCGGGGATCCGGTCTCCCACGACGGGGCCGCTCGACGCGATCACGATACCCGGCGGCAACGCGATCGGCGTGGAGCCGGTGTTCGCGACGACGGTGACCCCGCCGTTGCGGAACGCCAGCACGTCGTCGCCGTAGCCGTCGATCCACTCGAGCGAGCCGGCGCCGAGCGAGCGCGCGCGGCGCTCGGCGAGGAGCGTCCGGTAGAGCTCGAGGGTCGAGCCCTCGACGCCGGACTGCCGGTCGCGGGCGAGATGTGCCCACTCGGCGGGCTGGGGCAGCCACGACGCGCCCGTGGCGTTGAAACCGTAGGCCGGGGCATCCGCGGTCCACGGGATCGGAACGCGACAGCCGTCACGGCCGTACCGCTCGCCGTTCGTGCGGAACCACGTCGGGTCCTGGCGCGCGTGGCCGGGGATGTCGATGACCTCGGGGAGGCCGAGCTCCTCGCCCTGGTACAGGTAGGCCGAGCCGGGCAGCGCGAGCATGAGCGTCGTCGCGGCGCGGGCGCGGGCGAGGCCGACCTCGGGGATCGGCTGGCCGGGGGACTCGGGGCCGATGCCGTGACCCTGCGGGTTCTCGGCGGTCAGCGCGAGGCGCGACGCGTGGCGCACGACGTCGTGGTTCGACAGCACCCACGTGCTCGGAGCGCCGACGCCCGGGAAGGCCCGCAGCGAGACGTCGATGACCTTGCGCAGGTCCGCGGCGTTCCACTCGGTCGAGAGGTAGGGGAAGTTGAAGGCCTGGTGCATCTCGTCGGGGCGCACCCACTGCGCGGTGCGCTCGGCGGTCGGCAGCCACGCCTCGGCGGCGAGGGCCCGGTCGCCCTGGTACTCCTCGAGGATCTTGCGCCAGTCGCGGTAGACCTCGTGCACGGCGTCCTGGCCCCAGTAGGGCACGTTCTCCTCTTCGCCGCCCATCGAGCCGGCCTCGGGGTCGGGGATGTAGTCCGGGAGACCCTCGGCCTTGACGAGTCCGTGGGCGACGTCCACGCGGAAGCCGTCGACGCCCCGGTCGAGCCAGAAGCGCAGGATGCGGCGGAACTCCTCGCGCACTTCCTCGTTCGACCAGTCGAAGTCGGGCTGCGACGAGTCGAAGAGGTGGAGGTACCACTGGCCCGGCTTGCCGTCGGCCTCGATGACGCGCGTCCAGGCGGGGCCGCCGAAGACCGACTCCCAGTTGTTCGGCGGGAGCTCGCCGTTCTCGCCCTGGCCGTCGCGGAACATGTAGCGCGCGCGCTCGGCGCTGTGCGGCGCCGCGTGGAGCGCCTGCTGGAACCATTCGTGCTGGTCGGAGGAGTGATTGGGGACCAGATCGACGATGACACGGATGCCGCGGGCGTGCGCGCCGGCGAGCATGGCGTCGAAGTCCGCCAGCGTGCCGAACAGGGGGTCGACGTCGCAGTAGTCGCTGACGTCGTAGCCGGCGTCCTTCTGCGGAGAGCGCTGGAACGGGCTCAGCCAGATGGCGTCGACGCCGAGGTCCTGCAGATCGTCGAGGTGCGACGTGACACCCGGGAGGTCGCCGATGCCGTCGCCGGACGCGTCGGCGAAGGAGCGGGGGTAGATCTGGTAGATGATGGCGGTGCGCCACCACTCGCCGCCCACGGCGGCGAGGAACGCATCCGTTCGCTCTTCGGTATCTGCGGAAGTCATCGGGCCAGTGTACTGCAAGCGCTTACACAGCCGCCTCCCTCGGCACCCGGGCACGCGGCGTAGGGTGAACGGGTGCCGTCTGAAGCCCTCGTCCGCGCCGAGTCCCTGATCCGGAGCGTCCCCGACTACCCCGAGCCGGGGGTGCTGTTCCGCGACATCACGCCGCTGCTGGCGGATGCCTCGGCCCTGCGCACCGTCATCCACGCGATGATCGCGCCCTTCGAGGGGTCGTTCGACGTGGTCGCGGGCGTCGAGGCGCGAGGGTTCCTGCTGGCGGGTGCCGTCGCGATGGAGGCCGGCGTTGGTCTGGTGCCGATCCGCAAAGCGGGCAAGCTGCCGCTGCCGGCGGCATCCGTCTCCTATGACCTCGAGTACGGCAGCGCCACGATCGAGGCGCACGGCGACATCGCCGACCGTGCGCGCGTCCTGCTGGTGGACGACGTGCTGGCCACCGGAGGGACGCTGGTCGCCGCGCACGAACTCGTGGCCTCGCTCGGCGGCGTCGTCGTCGGCACCGCGGTGCTGATGGAGCTCACCGCGCTCGGCGGACGCGCCGTGGTCGGCGACGTCCACACGGTGTTCACCGCCTGACCTTCGGACGGGTCTTCGCCCGCGCGGTCAGCGGTCCTGGCCCGCGTCGGGGGCGGGCGGGCCGTGGTCGCCCCCCGGGCGCGGCCCGAAGTGCGGGATCGGCTCGGGCCGGTCGCCCCGCACCGATCGCTGGGCATCGGCAGCGGCCGGGAGGGAGGGGTCGCCCTCGAAGGCCAGCAGCCGTCCGCTGCGACCCGCGTGCACGGGGAAGCGCCGACCCGTCACGGCGTTCGCGGTGACCTTGACGACGAAGAACTTGGCGGTCGGGCTCCACGACACGAGTGTGCGCACCCCGCTGTCGCGGATCTGGTCGTCGCGGGTCACCCGCTCCGCGCGCCCCCGGATGACGACGCTCCAGTAGTGCTCGTCGGCCTCGCCGTCGACCTCGAAGGCGACGAGCGGGTGATGGGCGATGTGCAGCAGCTTGGAGTCCCGCGCCGTGCGGAAGTAGATCGCCCCCTCGTGGGCCAGATGGTTCACGGGGAAGATGTCCGGCGAGCCGTCGGCGTTCACGACGGCGAGCCGGCCGAGCTTGGCCCCCTGCACGTACGCCCAGCAGGTGGCGGCGTCCAGACGCTCCACCGTGGCCGCGCGCTTCGATCCCGAGTCGTTCTTCATCCGCCATCACCGTCCCTTCCCTCGGTCATACCCCAATGCCCCGACCGAGAGAAGGGACGTTCGACCCTCGCGTTGGTGGAGACTGCGGGGACCGGGCCTCGCGGCCCGGCCCCCGCGGGGCGACGGTCCGTCAGCGACGGTCGCGGCGACGTGCGCGCGACTGCGCGCCGCCTGCCAGCAGCACGATCCCGAGCGTCGAGACGAAGAGGCCGGCCGGAACGCCACCGCCGGTCTGCGAGAAGAACAGCAGCAGCACCTGCACCAGGGGCAGCGGCAGCACGAGCCACAGGCTCATCTGCCGAGCGCGCACGAGCGAGACGGTGAGGCCGATGACGCCCACGAGCCAGAGGGCGTTGGCCGCCATGGCGACGAGGGGGAACCACTCGAAGTCGATGCCGTTGGCGGCGCTCGTCGCCGTGCCGAGGGTCAGAAGGACGGTGCCGGTGGCGGCGACGAACGCTCCCCAGCTCGACCGGGCGTAGCGGGCCAGCCCCAGGAACAGGACGGCGAGCGCCCACAGGCTCACCGTGAACATGACGAGGATGATTCGCGTGCGCGGGTCGATCGCGGGGTCCTCGTCCTGCGGGAACAGGAACTGCAGCACTCCGATCACGATCGACAGGATGCCGGCGGCGAGCGCGGCGGCGCCGGCCAGGCGGGCGCCGATCCGGCCGATCAGCCGCCCGTTGCGCGGATACGGGTGAGCGGCGGTCGCGGAGGTCGCGGGGGAAGGAAGGGTGACGGATGCCATGACGGCCTTTCTGACGGGTCCAGGTCGCGAGCGGGGATCCGGTGCGACGAGACGAAGCTACGGAGGAGCGACCGGCGGCGACATCGTGCGGAGGTCGAGGACTCGCCTCCCGCACGGTGCTGTTCCGACGCGGCCTCCGGCGGGTCCGCGTGCGACGCGGGTCGACGGAGGAGTCGACTTTCGTCGCTACGGGCGCGCCCGGATCGCCCTCTAGCATCGGACCGTGACCCCGAACGCCGCCCCCGCGCCGGCGCGCACGTCCGGTCGCGGCCGGTCCGGCTGGCGGCAGTGGACGTCGCCGCTCGACCTCGCGATCGCGGGCGGGATCGGGGCGTGGGCGGTGCTCGAGGCGCTCCTGGTCCCCTCGGCTCATCCCCTCGCGCAGCTCGGCTTCGCCCTGGCCATCTCGCTTCCGCTGGCCGTGCGGCGTCGCTTCCCCGCGGCCGTGCTGCTCGTGGTGGCGGCGGCGCTGGTGCTCCACGCCGCGGTCGCCGGCCCGGACGCGACGTTCAACCCGTTCCCGAGCCTCCTCGTGGCCACCTTCACGGTCGCCGAGCGCATCGGCCCGTGGCCCCTCGCGGTCCTGCTCGGTCTCGTGCCCGTCGCGGCGATGCTCGGGGCGCACGCGCTCGGGTACTTCGGCGCGACCGGCATCGAGGCCGCGGGCGCAGTGTTCCTGGTGTTCTTCGTCGGCTCGACGTGGGCGGCGGGCCGCATCGTGCGTCACCGCGCGCTGTCCCTGCAGCACACGCGCGCGAGCTCCGAGCAGCGCGCCGCCGAGGCCGCGGCAGCGGAGCGCCGCCGCATCGCCCGGGAGCTGCACGACATCGTCGCCCACTCGCTGTCGATCGTCGCCCTTCAAGCCGCCGCCGCAGAGCAGTTCGTGGAACGCGATCCTGCCCGGGCGCGCACGCACCTGCAGCTCACCCGTCGGACGGCGCAGGGCGCGCTCGACGAGATGCGCCACCTGCTCGAGGTGCTCCGCGAAGACGAGGCGTCCTACGTGCCGCAGCCCGGGCTGTCGGCCCTTCCCGACCTCATCGCCGAGACGCAGGCGGCCGGACACCGCTGCACCCTGACGACGGATGCCTCAGTCGACGGCATCCCGGACGGCGTGGCGCTGACGGTGTACCGCATCGTGCAGGAGTCGCTGACCAACGTGCGCAAGCACGCCGCGGGCGCCGACATCGCCGTGACGGTGCGCGCGACCGACGGCGAGCTGGAGGTGGCGGTGCAGAACGGTCCTGCCCCCGGCTCCGGGGCGTCGGTCGCCGTCCCCGGCGCCGGCCGGGGACTCCCCGGGATGCAGGAGCGCGTCCGCCTGTACGGCGGCCGCGTCCAGTCCCGCCGCACCCCGGACGGCGGCTGGCTCGTGCAGGCGGCGATCCCCGTGGCGGCCCGGGCATGACGGGGGACGGATCCGTCTTCGGCGATGGCTCGGGCGGCGCCGACCGGGGCGCAGCGCCCCCGCCGATCCGGGTCCTCATCGCGGACGACCACGCCCTCGTGCGCTCCGGGATCAGGGGCCTGCTCGAGGCCGCGGACCTCGCGGTCGTCGGCGAGGCGGCTGACGGCCGTGAGGCGGTGACCGCCGCGCGCGTGCTGGCGCCCGACGTGGTGCTCATGGACATCCGCATGCCCGGGATGGACGGCATCGAGGCCACCGGCCTCATCTCCGCCGAGGCCCGGGCGCCACGGGTGCTCGTGCTCACCACGTTCGATCTGGACGAGTACGTGTACCGGGCGCTGGCGGCCGGGGCATCCGGATTCCTCCTCAAGGACGCCCCGCCGGATCGCCTCGTAGATGCCGTCCGCACCGTCGCCGGCGGAGAGGCGCTGCTCGCGCCCGAAGTCACCCGCCGGCTGATCGAGCGCTACCTGGGCGCGCCGCCGCCCGACGCGCGTCCCCCGGCAGACCTGACGCCGAGGGAGGAGGAGATCTGGCTGCTCATCGCGCGCGGCCGGTCCAACCTCGAGATCGGCCGCGAGCTCCACCTCAGCGAGGCGACCGTCAAGGCCCACGTCACGCGGCTCCTGGCCAAGCTCGGGGTGCGCGACCGCGTCCAGGCCGTCGTCGCCGCCTACGAGACGGGTCTGGTGCGCCCGGGCGCGTGAACGAAGTCAGGCCGTCAGTCTCCCAGTACGACGTTGAGCGGGGGCTCGCCGGCGACGAGGCGCTCGATCTGCGTGCGCACCAGCTTCGCGACGCGGGGGCGCATGGCGCTGGATGCCCCGCCCACGTGGGGGCTGATGAGCACCCCGGGAAGGCCCCACAGCGGGTGATCCGCGGGGAGCGGCTCGGGATCGGTGACGTCCAGCGCGGCGCGGATCCTGCCGCGGCGCACATGGTCGACGAGGGCGTCGGTGTCGACGAGCGTGCCCCGGCCGACGTTGACGATGAGCGCGCCGTCGGGCAGCGCCGACAGGAACGCGTCGTCCACGAGGCCCTGCGTCGCCTCGCCGCCGGGCAGCGTCAGGACCACGATCTCGGCGCGGGGGAGCAGCGTCGGCAGCTCGTCGATGCCGTGCACCGCGACGCCGTCCTCCTCTCGCGCCCGCGACGCGACGGGGGTCAGCTCGACCTCGAACGGCTCGAGACGTGCCGCGACGGCCTTGCCGACGCCGCCGTAGCCGAGCAGCAGCACGCGGCGGTCGGCGAGGCTGTCGGCGAACACCGGCTGCCAGCGCCCGACGGCCGTGTCGACGGCGAACGCGTCGATGTGCCGCTGGGCGGCGAGGGCGAGGCCGACCGCCAGCTCCGCTGTCGAGGTCTCGTGCACCGAGGCGGCGTTGGCGAACGGCAGCCCGTCCGGAAGGATGTCCGCCACGCCGTCGTAGCCGATCGACTGGCCCTGCACCAGCCCGACGTCGACGCCCTCCAGCCGCTCCAGCACCCGCGCCATCGACATGTACGGGGGGACGACGATGTCGAAGCGGTCTCGCGGGGCGGCGGCGTCCATCGGCCACACGACCAGCTCGACCCCCTCGGGTAGGTCGCCGAGGTCTGCGGCGAGCTGCTCGGTGGGGACGCTGACGATGAGGTTCCGGATGCCACTGGTCACCCTGTCCACGCTACCGGCGAGGTGCGCGCCCGGCGCGGCACGCCGGCGATACGCTCGCGTCGAACAGGCGGAGGAGGCCGACATGGTTCCCGAGATCAACTACTGGGCGGTGCTGATCGCGACGGCGTCGAGCATGGTCGTCGGAACGATCTGGTACACGCCGAAGGTGTTCGGCACACGGTGGTCGAAGCTCGCAGACGTCGACATGGACCGGCCGGGCGCCAGCGCGGTGGTGCCGATCGTCGTGACGGTGATCGTGAGCTTCGTGACCGCGTGGGTGCTGGCGGGCGCGTCGTCGATCGCCTGGCACTTCTACGGCGGCAGCTACCTGTGGGCGGCGCTGGCGACGGGGGTGATCCTGTGGGCGGGATTCACCGCCGCCCGCTTCATCACGCACGACGCCTTCGAGGGGCGGCCGACCAGTCTCACGGTGCTGAACATCGCGCACGAGCTCGTGACGATCGTCGTCATGGCGCTCATCGTCGGCGTCTGGCCGCCGGCCGGAACAGTCTGAGAACGGATGCCGCCGCTCAGGCGGCGGCGCCCACCACCGCGGCGATCGCCGAGGTGAAGAACGCCAGGCCGTCCACGCCGGAGCGCATGGCCGCCGAGGTGTCGGGGCCGAACCCCGGCTCGACGGCGTGCTCGGGGTGGGGCATGAGCCCCACGACGTTGCCGTGCTCGTTGGTGAGCCCGGCGATGTCGCGCAGCGACCCGTTCGGGTTCACGCCGAGGTAGCGGAACGCCACCAGGCCCTCGCCCTCGAGGCGGTCGAGCTCGGAGTCGGACGCGATGTAGCCGCCGTCGGCGTTCTTCAGCGGGATGACGATCTCCTGGCCGGTCGCGAAGTCGCTCGTCCAGGCGGTGTCGTTGTTCTCGACGCGCAGGCGCTGGTCCCGGCGGATGAACTGCTGGTGCGCGTTGCGGATCAGGCCGCCCGGCAGCAGGTGCGCCTCGACGAGCATCTGGAAGCCGTTGCAGATGCCGAGGATGGGCATGCCCTTGGCCGCGGCATCCTTCACCTCCGACATGATCGGGGCGAGGGCCGCGATGGCCCCGGCGCGCAGGTAGTCGCCGTAGCTGAAGCCGCCGGGGAGCACGAGCGCGTCGACGCCGTCGAGGTCGTGCGAGCCGTGCCACAGCGCGACCGGCTCGGCGCCGGCGACGCGGATGGCGCGCTGCGCGTCGCGGTCGTCGAGCGAGCCGGGGAAGGTGATGACCCCGACGCGGGCGGTCATTCGACCACCTCGACGCCGACGACGTCCTCGATCACCGAGTTCGAGAGGATCTCGTCCGCGACCCGCTTCGCCTCGGCGAGCACCTCGTCGGTGACCTCGCCGTCGACCGTGAGCTCGAAGCGCTTGCCGATGCGCACGGCGCTGAAATCGCTGATCCCGAGTCGCGAGAAGGCGCCCGAGACGGCCTTGCCCTGCGGGTCCAGCAGTTCGGCCTTGGGCATGACGTCGACGACGATCGTGGGCATCGGGATCCTCCTGGCGGCCGGGGGCCGCAGCTATCGGTCGTGGGCGACGAGCGCAGCGAGGAGTCGGAACGCCGGATGTCGCGGGCAGGGGTCGCCTCCAGTCTACGGGCCGCCGCATCGGTCGTTTCCCTGCATCTGGAATCCGCCGTGACCGAACCGTGATCCGGCTGTGGGAGCGCTCCCTTGACTTCGTGAGAGCGATCCCATAGCGTTTCCTCTCGATCGGTGGGAACGCTCCCATGACATCACCTCGGCCACGGGACCCGCCCTGGCCGGTCCTGCAACACACCACCTGACAACACAAAGGAGTGACAGTGAACGCACGCGCCTTCCGCAGAAGCGCTGTGGCAATCGCCGCATTCTCGGCCTCGGCCATCGTCCTCGCCGGCTGCGCCGGCGGCAGCAACGACGAGGCCGGCGGCGAGGACGGCGAGGTCACGCTGACCGTGGCCACCTTCAACGACTTCGGCTACACCGATGAACTCCTCCAGGAGTACATGGACGAGAACCCGAACGTGAAGATCGTCCACAACCGCGCCGCCGAGTCCGGCGACGCCCGCGCGAACTACTTCGCCAAGCTCGGCAAGGGCGGCCTGGCCGACATCGAGGCGGTCGAGATCGACTGGTTCGCCGAGGCGATGCAGTACTCCGACCTCCTCGCCGAGGCCCCCGACAGCGTCAAGGGCCGCTGGCTCGACTGGAAGGAGGCCGCTGCGACCGACGCCGACGGCCGTCTGGTCGGCTTCGGCACCGACATCGGCCCGCAGGGCATCTGCTACCGCTCCGACCTGTTCGCCGCGGCGGGACTCCCCAGCGACCGCGAGGGCGTGGCCGGTCTCTTCGACGGCGACTGGGAGCACTTCCTCGACGTCGCCGACCAGTACAAGGCGGCCACCGGCAAGCCGATGATCGACTCGGCCAACTCGGTGCTCCAGGGCATCGTGAACCAGATCGAGTACACCTACACCGAAGAGGACGGCACGGTCATCGCGACCGAGAACCCCGAGGTGCAGGACGCGTACAACCTCGTCGTCGAGCGCGCCGTTCCCAACTCCGCGTACTCGGGCCAGTGGTCCGACGACTGGTTCGCCTCGATGGCCAACGGCGAGTTCGCCGCCATGCTGTGCCCGGGCTGGATGCTCGGCGTGATCGAGGGCAACGCGCCCGACGTCACCGGCTGGGACATCGCGGACGTCTTCCCCAACGGCGGCGGCAACTGGGGTGGGTCGTACCTGACCGTCCCCGCCGACGGCGAGAACGTCGAGGCGGCGCTCGCGCTGGCCGACTGGCTCACCGCTCCCGAGCAGCAGATGAAGGCATTCGCCAACGCGGGCACCTTCCCGAGCCAGCTCGACGCGCTCGAGAGCTCCGAGCTCGCCGACGCCACGAACGCCTTCTTCAACGAGGCGCCCACCGGCGAGATCCTCTCGGCCCGTGCCGAGGCGGTCACGGTCGCCCCGTTCAAGGACGCGGATTACTTCAAGTACCACGACGCGCTCCAGAACGCGGTCAACCGCGTCTTCGACGGCCTCGAGGACCAGGAGACCTCCTGGAACACGTGGGTCGCTGAGGTCGAGGCCTTCTGAGAAGGCCGGTGCGTGCGGGCGTCCCCCCGGGCCCGCACGCACCGACCTCGCCCCCACACCGTCCGCAGAGCCCTGGAGCAACCCGTGACTGCAACCGACACGCGCCCGCACGCGCCGGAGGCGACGCCCCCGCAGCCTCCGAAGGAGAAGCGCGTGCGCCGGCTGACCTTCGGCCAGCGGCTGAGCCGCTGGGACCTGAAGGTCTCGCCCTACCTGTACATCTCGCCGTTCTTCATCCTGTTCGCGATCGTCGGCGCCTTCCCGATCGTCTACACCGCGGTCATCTCGTTCCAGGAGTGGGACCTCGTCCGCAACTCCGGTGAGTTCGTCGGATTCGACCAGTACGTCTGGATCCTCTCCAACCCGCAGTTCTGGACCGCGCTGCGCAACACGTTCAGCATCTTCCTGCTGTCCACGATCCCGCAGCTCGTCCTCGCGGTCTTCATCGCGGCGATGCTCGACCGCAACATACGCGCCAAGACGTTCTGGCGCATGAGCGTCCTGCTGCCCTACGTCATGGCCCCCGTCGCCGTCGCGCTCATCTTCAGCAACATGTTCGGCGACAACCACGGCCTGGTGAACAACATCCTCACCGATCTCGGCCTCGAGCCGATCATGTGGCACAAGGACCCGTTCTGGAGCCACGTCGCCATCGCGACGATGGTGAACTTCCGTTGGACCGGCTACAACGCGCTGATCCTCCTCGCAGCGATGCAGGCGATCCCGCGCGACTACTACGAGGCCGCCACCGTCGACGGCGCCGGCGCGTTCCGCCAGTTCTGGAGCATCACCGTCCCGTCGCTGCGGGCGACCCTCATCTTCGTGATCATCACCTCGACGATCGGCGGCCTGCAGATCTTCGACGAGCCGCGCATGTACGACAACACCGGCGAGGGCGGCCCGGCGCAGCAGTGGCTGACGATCACGCTGTTCCTCTACAACATCGGCTGGCGCGAGTGGAACTTCGGCCGCGCCGCGGCCCTGGCGTGGATCCTGTTCCTCATCATCCTCGTCATCGGCCTCATCAACCTCCTGGTCACCCGTCGGCTGGTGGCCGACGAGGGCGGCCGCGGGGTCACGCGCAAGAACAAGAAGGGACTGGGCCGGTGAGCACCACTCCTCCCATCGCGCTGGCTGAGCAGCGCATCGCGAGCCCCGACGAGCCCCGCGGCGGCCGCCGCCAGCGCACCACGAAGATCCGCGGCTACCGGCCGGGCTTCTGGGTCTACGCCGGACTGGGCGTCGTCGTGCTCGCCGCCGTGTTCCCCTACTACTGGTCGTTCCTCATCGGATCGGGCGACGCCTCCACCATCAACGACCCGAACATGTCGTGGATCCCCGGCGGCAACTTCCTGGCCAACGCGGCATCCGTCGTCGGCGACCCGGCGGTGAACTTCTGGCCCGCGCTGTGGAACTCGATCTACAGCTCGACGCTGATCGCGGCATCCGTCGTCCTCACCTCGACGCTGGCGGGCTGGGCGTTCGCGAAGCTCCGCTTCCCCGGGAGCAAGGGCCTGCTCATCTTCGTGGTCGCGACGATGGCGGTGCCGATGCAGCTCGGCGTCGTGCCGCTGTACATCCTGTTCGCAGACCTCGGATGGACCGGCCAGATCGGCGCGATCATCATCCCCGCGGTCACGAGCGCCTTCGGCGTCTTCTGGATGACGCAGTACCTGCAGCAGGCGGTCCCCGACGAGCTCATCGAGGCGGCGCGCGTGGACGGCGCGTCGATGATCCGCACGTTCTGGACGGTCGGCGTCACCGCGGCGCGGCCGGCGGCAGCGATGCTGTTCCTGTTCACCTTCGTCGGCGCCTGGAACAACTTCTTCTGGCCGTTCATCGTGCTCGACCGGCAGAACCCCACCCTTCCGGTCGCCCTCTCGCTCCTGCAGTCGAACTACTTCGTCGACTACTCGATCGTGCTCGCCGGTGTGCTGCTGTCGACCATCCCGCTCCTGCTGCTGTTCGCCGTCGCCGGCAAGCAGCTGGTCAGCGGCATCATGGCCGGCGCCGTCAAGGGCTAGGGTTTCCGCCCGCCCACCCGCCCCGACATCCTGATATCAAACGCCCCCAGAGAGGACCTTCCCCTCATGACGACCCCGACCCCGCGCGCCTTCCCCCGGAACTTCCTGTTCGGCGCCGCGACCGCAGCCTTCCAGATCGAGGGCGCCGCCCACGAGGACGGCCGCCGCGACTCGATCTGGGACGCGTTCTGCCGGGTGCCGGGCGCGGTCATCAACGCCGACAACGGCGACGTGGCGTGCGACCACTATCACCGGTACCCCGATGACGTCGCACTGATGAAGCACCTCGGCCTGCAGACGTACCGCTTCTCGACGTCGTGGTCGCGCGTGCGGCCGGACGGCGGCGAAGTCAACGAGAAGGGCGTCGACTTCTACAAGCGCCTGGTGGACGAGCTGCTCGGGGCGGACATCCTCCCGTGGCTGACGCTGTACCACTGGGACCTGCCGCAGGCTCTGCAGGAGAAGGGCGGCTGGGCGAACCGCGACACCGCGGACCGGTTCACCGAGTATGCGCTGGACATGCACGACGCGCTCGGTGACCGGGTCGACGTGTGGACGACGCTCAACGAGCCGTGGTGCTCGTCGTTCCTCAGCTACACGGCGGGCCTGCACGCGCCCGGCCACTACAGCGTCGAGGAGGGTGTGCTCGCCGCGCACCACCTGCTGCTCGGCCACGGACAGGCCGTGCGCGAGCTCCGTGCGCGCGACGAGTCGCTGCAGCTCGGCATCACGCTGAACCTCACGGTGGCAGACCCCGTGGACGCCGGCGACCCCGCCGACCTCGACGCCGCGCGCCGCATCGACGGCCAGTTCAACCGCTGGTTCCTCGACCCGATCTTCCGGGCCCAGTACCCGGCCGACATCGTCGAGGACATCCGGACGGTGGATGCCGCGGCCGTCGCCGCCTGGGAGGCCGCCGTGCGTCCGGGAGACCTGGAGGCGATCGCGACGCCCCTCGACACGCTCGGCGTCAACTACTACCACGGCGAGTACGTGGGAGGTCGCGCGCCCGTGGACCCGCCGATCGGCGGAGACGCGCCGACCGACCGTCCCGGTCGCTCGCCGTTCCCGTCGCACGAGGGCATCTTCTGGCACGAGCGCGGGCTTCCTCGCACGCCGATGCAGTGGGAGGTCCAGCCCGACGGCCTGACCACCCTGCTTCGCCGCGTGTGGGACGAGTACGCCGAGCCGGCCGGCACGGTGCTCTACGTCACCGAGAACGGTGCGGCCTACGACGACGAGCTCGTCATCGAGGACGGCGAGAAGCGCGTCCACGACGCCGACCGGGTGGAGTTCCTCCGCGCGCACCTGGGTGCGACCCTCGATGCGGCCGAGGCCGGCGTCGATGTGCGGGGATACTTCTACTGGTCGCTCCTGGACAACTTCGAGTGGGCGTGGGGGTACGAGAAGCGCTTCGGCATCGTGCGCGTGGACTACGACACGCAGGAGCGCACGCCGAAGGACAGCGCGCGGGAGTACCGCCGCATCATCGCCGCCCGCGCGCTCGCGCCGGAGTACGCCGAGGCCGCGTCCGTCGCGTCGTAACACTCGGGGGCGCGCGACGTCGCCGCGTCGCCGATGTCCACAGCGTGCCGTAGCATCCGGGAGGAGGGACACGATGGGTACCGAGACCATGCGATCGGCGGTCACGATCGAGGAGGTCGCCGCGGCGGCGGGGGTGTCGCGTTCGACCGTGTCGCGCGTCGTCAACGGCTCGACCGCCGTCAGCCCCGAGGCGCTGGAGTCCGTCCAGCGGGCGATCGCCGAGCTCAACTACGTCCCCAACCGCGCGGCACGCTCCCTCGCCAGCCAGAAGACGCACGCCGTCGCGCTCATCGTCCCTGAAGACACGACCCGCTTCTTCGGCGACCCGTTCTTCGCGGCCATCGTGTCGGGCATCAACTCGCGCCTGAGCCGCTCGGACTACGTGCTCAACCTCTTCATCGCGAGCGACGACCCCGGCGACAAGACGACGAGTTACGTGCGCAGCGGGGCGGTGGACGGCGCCATCGTGGTCTCGCACCACACCAGCGACACCTTCATCGACCGCATCGCCAGCGTCGTCCCGGTCGTCTACGGCGGCCGGCCCGTGCGCGAGCGGGAGCGCGACTACTACGTCGACGTCGACAACGTGCGCGGCGCCTACGACGCGACCGTCTACCTGATCGAGAGCGGGCGCCGTCGGATCGCGACGATCACCGGTCCCCGCGACATGCCGGCCGGCGTCGACCGGCTGCAGGGGTACCGCGAGGCGCTGGCGGCATGGAGTCTCGACGAGGTCGCGGTGGAGGACGGCAACTTCACGGCCGACGGCGGCGCCGATGCGATGCGACGCATCCTCGCCTCGGGCGCCCAGCCCGACGCCGTGTTCGTCGCGAGCGATCTCATGGCCCGAGGCGTCCTCACCGTCCTCGCGCAGGCGGGCATCCGGGTGCCGCAGGACATCGCGATCATGGGCTTCGACGACTCCCCGGTCGCGACATCGGTGAATCCGCAGCTGACCACGGTGCGCCAGCCGTCGTTCCAGCAGGGGGAGCGCATGGCCTCGGTGCTCATCGACCTCCTCGCGGGGAGGCATCCGCGTCACGTCACGATCCTCGAGACGGAGCTCGTCGTCCGGGGGTCCGTGTAGCGGCTCGGCGGTCCGCGGCGTCGCGGGCCGGCGTCAGCCTCGGCCGGGCACCGTCGCGTGGAGCAGGTTGCGCCACGGGTCGTCGAACGACACGGTGCGTCCGTCGTCGCGCACGTCGAGGCCGTGATGCCGCAGGCGCGCGCCGAGCGCGCCGAGGGCGTCGGCGTCGGGCAGAGTCAGGTCCACGCGGCCGAGGCCGAGGGCCGGCATCCGCGGTCCGGCGCCGCGCGAGTTCCACACGTTCATCGCCATGTGATGGTGGTAGCCGCCCGCGCTGACGAACAGCGCCTGGTCGCCTAGACCCGCCGTCTCGTCGAAGCCGAGCGCGTCGACGTAGAACGCCCGGGCGGTCGCGACGTCGCCCACCGAGAGGTGCACATGACCGACGGATGCCGCCTCCTGTGCCGTCGCGCCGCTCGCAGCGCGCTCCGTGAGGTGCTCCTGGAGGAACGCGTTCGGGTCGAGGTACAGGGTCGCCATCTCGATCTGACCGTGGGTCCACGACCACTCGGTGCGGGCCCGGTCCCAGTACAGCTCGATTCCGTTGCCCTCCGGGTCGGTGAGATAGAACGCCTGGCTGACGAGGTGATCGGCCGAGCCGGTGAAGGTGTGCGGTGCGTGGCGGGCGACGCTGTAGAGCGCGGCGGCGAGGGCCTCCTGCGTCTCGAAGAGGATCGCGGTGTGGAACAGGCCCGCCGAGCCCGGGGTCGCGTGACGGAGGGCCGGCTCGTGCTTCAAAACCACCACCGCCCGGCCCGCGCGTCCGAGCACGATCTCGTCGCCGTCCGCGGCGAGCACCTGCAGGGTGATGACGTCGCGGTAGAACGCGGTCATGCCGTCGAGGTCGCCGACGAGCAGCGTGACGGCCCCCATGGCGGTATCGGCGGCGAGACGTTCGGCCTGTGTATTCACACGAATGAGAACCCCCGGCATCCGTCGTTCATTCCCAGACGTCTCCACGGTTTGGGGCGTCGCGCGACCGCTCGGGGCGTGCGCGACACGCCCCAACCGTCCGCGGTGCGCCCCAAACCGGGACTTGGACGACGGATGCCGCCACCCGGCGCCCTCCCGGCTCCGGGGTGGCGGCAGGCAGCGTCAGGCTACTGGGGGTCGCCGCCGAGCTGGCCGACCGCGGGGATCGGGCCGCCGTCGTCGGCACCGGTCTTGCGCCAGCGGGCGATCGCGTTGCCCACGTGGTAGATCAGCAGCGCTGCCGCCGCGCCGATGACGATGGCGCCGAGCTGGAACTCGCCCCACTGCATGGTGAAGCCGGCGATCGCGATCACGAGGGCCACGGCGCCGGTGTACTGGTTCACCGGGCGCGAGAAGTCCACGCGGTTGTCGACCCAGATCTTGATGCCGATGATGCCGATGAGACCGTAGAGCGCGGTCGTGACGCCGCCGAGCACACCCGCCGGGATCGAGTTGAACACCGCTCCGACGACGGGCGAGAGCGACAGCAGGACGGCGAAGATGCCGGCCACCCAGTACGCGGCCGTCGAGTACACGCGCGTCGCGGCCATGACTCCGATGTTCTCGCCGTAGGTCGTGGTGCCAGAGCCGCCGAAGGTGCCCGCGAGCACGGTGGCCGCGCCGTCGGCGATGAGCGCCCGGCCGGTGTACCGGTTGACGGAGGCGTCGGTCATCGTCGCGACGCCGCGCACGTGACCGACGTTCTCGGCGATGAGCACGAGGACGACCGGCAGGAACATCGCGATGACGCTCCAGGTGCCCGGCGAGCCGAACGTGGGGAAGTGGAAGACCGGGAGACCGACCCACTGTCCCTCGGCGACGAGGTCGTTCACGGCCGTGAAGTCGACCTCGCCGCGCACGAGCGCGACGAGATAGCCGACGATCACGCCGAGGAAGATCGAGATGCGACCGAGGAAGCCGCGGAACAGCACGCTGAACAGGATGACGGCGACGAGCGTGATGGTCGCCGTGACGGGGGCCTGCTGGTAGCTGTCCCACGCGACCGGCGCGAGGTTGAAGCCGATGAGGGCGACGATGGCACCGGCGACGACCGGCGGCATGAGCCTCTCGATCCATCGCAGACCCGCGAACTGCACGACGAAGCCGACGGCGGCGAGCAGGACGCCGACCGCGACGATGCCGGCGAGGGCCGATCCCATGCCCTGCGACGCGGTCGCGGCGGTCACCGGTGCGATGAACGCGAACGATGACCCGAGGTAGCTGGGGAGCCGGTTCTTCGTGACGAGGAGGAACAGCAGCGTGCCGAGGCCCGAGAAGAGCAGCGTCGTCGAGACGGGGAAGCCCGTCAGCACCGGCACCAGGAACGTGGCGCCGAACATCGCGATGACGTGCTGCGCGCCGATCGCGACGGTGGCGGGCCAGTTCAGCCTCTCGTCGGGCTTCACGACCGTGCCGGGTTCGACGGTACGGCCGTTGCCGTGCAGGGTCCACAAAGGCATGCGCGCTCCTTGCGCTCGGGGGATGGTGCGAGGATCACGATAGCGGCGGGGATGACCCGCCTCGCGCACGAGCGGCCCGGCGCCGCGAGTTGCCCGGGGGCGCGGCATCCGAGAGGCTGGATCCTGCCCGGCGCGCACCTGGGCCCGCCCTGCCGAACGACGGAGACACGTGAGCGATCCCGCGAATCCCCCCGCGCCCGCGGGCCCGCCCGCCGACACCTCCGCACGCGCGTCCGAGACCCCCGCGGCCGACCGCGTCCCCACCCCGGGTGAGGACACCGCGGCCCTCGAGCTCGTCGGGCTCCACAAGCGCTTCGGGCAGAAGGTCGCGGTCGCCGACCTGAGCCTGCGAGTCCCGACGGGGTCGTTCTACGGGCTGGTCGGGCCCAACGGCGCGGGCAAGACGACGACCCTCTCGATGGCGACCGGCCTCCTCGCGCCCGACGCCGGCCGGGCGATCGTGCACGGGATGGACGTGTGGCAGCAGCCGGTCGCGGCCAAGCGCATGCTCGGCAACCTCGCCGACGGGGTGAAGCTCTTCGACCGCCTGACCGGCGAGCAGCTCGTCACCTACAACGGGCTCCTGTTCGGCCTGCCGCACGACGAGATCGCGCAGCGCACCGCCGATCTGCTGGCGCTGATGGACATGACGGATGCCGCGGGCACGATGGTCGTCGACTACTCGGCGGGCATGACCAAGAAGATCGCGCTCGCCTGCGCCCTCGTCCACGCTCCGCGCCTCCTGGTGCTGGACGAGCCGTTCGAGTCCGTCGATCCCGTCTCGGCGGCCAACATCCAGGACATCCTCACCGGGTACGTCGCCGGTGGCGGAACGGTCATCATCTCGAGCCACTCCATGGACCTCGTGCAGCGCATGTGCGACCACGTGGCGATCGTCGCCGCCGGCCGCCTCCTCGTGGCCGGAAGCGTCGAGGACGTGCGGGCGGGGCAGTCGCTCCAGGACCGCTTCGTCGAGCTCGTCGGCGGGCGGCGCCACACGGAAGGGCCGGAATGGTTGCGACGCTCCTGAGGCTGCGCTTCCGCGTGCTGGGCAACCAGCTCGCGCGCAGCCCCTGGCAGCTCGTCGGCTTCGTCTTCGGCGCGCTGTACGGACTCGGACTGCTGGTGGCCATCGTCGTCGGACTGGTGCTGCTCGGGTTCGCGGGTCTCGCGCCGGCCTCCGCCGTCATCGTGGGCGCCGGATCACTCGTGACCCTCGGGTGGGCGCTGATCCCCCTCCTCGCCTTCGGCGTCGACACGACGCTCGACCCCGACCGCCTGGTGGTGTTCCCCATGTCGCTGTCGCGCATGATGGTCGCGCTGGCGGTGGCGGCGGTCACCGGCATCCCGGGCATCATCACCTCGGTGGCAGCGGTTGCGACGGTCGCGACCTGGGCGCACTGGCCGGCGGCCGTCGCCGCATGGATCGTGAGCACGCCGGTCGCGGTCCTCACGGCCGTCGTCGCGTCGCGCGCGGTCGCGACCCTCGCGGCCGGGCTCGGGAGCGGGCGCCGGTTCCGGGAGGTGTCGGGCACCGTCATCCTCATCCCGCTGATCCTCGCGGGACCCATCATCGCCGGTGTGGCGACCGGGTTCGCGGTGAACGCCGACACGCTCGCCGAGCTGGTGCCGATCCTCGGCTGGACGCCCCTCGGCGCGGCATGGGCCGTGCCGGCCGCCGCCGCGGCGGGCGACCCCGCCGGCGCGGGCGCCCGGCTGCTGATCGCCCTCGCGACACTCGGCCTGCTGTGGCTGCTGTGGCGCGCAGCTCTCGGACGCTCGCTGGTCCGCCCGCGGCACACGTCGGCCGCCGCGGTGCGCGCGGGGTCGATCGGATGGTTCGGCCGCGTGCCGACCGGCGCCGCGGGTGCCGTCTTCGCGCGGGCGCTGACGTACTGGACGCGCGACCCCCGCTACCTCCGCCAGCTGGTCGGGGCGCCCCTGGTGCCGGTGCTGCTGTGGTTCTACGCCCGTGACGGCGAGCCGCTCGTGGCGCTGTCGTTCTCGGGCCCGATCATCGCGATCGTGATCGGCATCGTCGTGTACGCCGACATCTCGTACGACGGCACCGCGTTCGGGACCGAGCTCGCCACCGGCGCGCCGGGCCGGGCGGACCGGCTGGGGCGCAGCCTCGCCGCTGCGGCGGTCGCCCTGCCGCTCGTGCTGCTCGCCGCGATCATCCCCTTCGTCTTCTCGGGCGAGTGGAGCCGGTTCCCCGGCATCCTGGGCATGTCGGTCGGCATCCTCTTCACCTGCTACGGCGTCTGTGCGCTCACGTCGGCGCAGCTCGTCGTGCCGGTCGCGGCATCCGGCGACAACCCGTTCGAGCGGGTGCCCGGCACCACGTTCCTGCAGGGCATGGCGTTCTTCGGCATCTGGCTGATCGCCGTCGCGCTGTCGGCGCCCGCCGGCATCCTCGGGATCATCGGGTTCTTCACCGACGACGCGGCGCTCAGCTGGATCGCATGCGCGGTCGGCCTCGTGCTGGGGACGGCGGTCCTGATCGGCGGCATCCTCGTCGGCGGATCGATGCTCGATCGGACCGGTCCGACGCTGCTGGCGCGGCTGAAGGCGATGAAGAACGCGTGACGGGCGGATGCCGCGCCGGGCGTCAGGCGGCGGTGAGGCGCTCGAGAAGCTCGCGGTAGCGGTCGGCGGTGCGCTCGACGATGTCGGCGGGCAGAGCCGGCGGCTCATCGTCGCGCGGCGGCGCCCAGTTCGCGGCGAGCCAGTCGCGCACGATCTGCTTGTCGAAGCTCGCCATGCGCTCCGCGGGCGTGGTGCCCGACGCCCAGGCCTCGGCATCCCAGTACCGCGACGAGTCGCTCGTGAGCACCTCGTCGGCGAGGGTCAGCACGCCGTTCTCGTCGAGGCCGAACTCGAACTTCGTGTCGGCGAGGATCACGCCGTGCGCCTCGGCGGTCGCGGCGGCGCGCGCGTAGATCTCGAGCGACAGGTCGCGCAGCTCGCTCGCGCGCTCGCCGCCGACGAGCTCGACGGTGCGCTCGAACGAGATGTTCTCGTCGTGCTCGCCCAAGGGGGCCTTGTAGGCGGGGGTGTAGATCGGCTCCGGCAGCCGGTCGCCGTTGGACAGCCCGTCCGGGAGCGCGATGCCGCACACCGTGCCGCTCTCGCGGTACTCGGCCCAGCCCGACCCGGTGAGGTAGCCCCGCACCACGCACTCGATGGGCAGCATGTCGAGGCTCTTCACGACCATGGCCCGGCCGATGACGGCATCCGGGATGAGGTTCTGCAGGTCGTCGCGCGTGTTCGCCTCGCCGTCGCCGCCGAGCGTGAGCGTGTGCGAGGCCGCGAGATGGTTCGGGATGCCGCGCCCGCCGTCCGCTCCCGCGAGGCGGTCGAACCACCACAGGCTGAGCGTGGTCAGCAGCGTCCCCTTGCCGGGGATGCCGGGCGAGAGCACATGGTCGAAGGCGCTGACGCGGTCGCTGGCGACGACGAGCATGCGCCCGGCGGGCGCGCCCTCGGCCGCGTCGCCGGGGACGTACAGGTCCCGCACTTTGCCCGAGTAGACGTGGCGCCAGCCGGGGAGTTCGAGCGGGGTGGGATTCGTGTCCGTCACCCGCCCATTATCGCGGAGCCCGACCCGGGCTAAACCCGCGAGGGCACGGTTGTCAAGAGGTTGGCCCGCGGGAGACGGCCGCGGAGGATGGCTTGCATGACCGGACTCGCAGTGACCCTGCTCATCGTCGGAATCGTCCTGCTGCTGCTGGGCGTGCTCGTCGAAGCGGTCCAGTTCCTGCTGTGGATCGGCCTCGTCATCATCGTCATCGCGGTGATCGCCTGGCTGATGCGCTTCATACGTCGTCAGACCTGAGTCCCCCAGCTCGGGTTTTCCGGACGCTCGGGCCCCATCGAAACAGAGCCCAGCGTCATCCGGACGCCGGCGTCGCTCGTCTCCCCAGCCAGCGACGCCGGCGTCCGTCCTTTCGTCCGCCGGTGTACTCGGCATCGTGCCTGTGAAGTGCCCGCAAGCGGCCCCCGCGGGCGGCGCAATGGGCGTAGCCTGTGGCCAGGACGTCCTGGACCCCGACGTCGCCGCCGCATCGGTGCGGCTCGAGGATCGGGGTCGATGACATGACCGGACAACCCACCACCGGCATCCGGGCGACTGCTGCCCGGACCGACCGGCCGCCCAACGACTTCACCGGGCTGGCGAAGATCGTGGCCGCGAGCGGGCTGATGCACCGCCGCTACGGCTACTACTGGACGAAGCTCATCGCGGCCGTGGTGGTGCTGGCGGCGGCGGTCGCCGCCTTCGTCCTCATCGGGGACACCTGGTGGCAGCTGTTCACCGCCGCGGCGCTCGCGATCCTGTTCACGCAGATCGCGATGCTCGGCCACGACGCGGCGCACCGGCAGATCTTCGTCTCGGGCCGCTGGAACGACTGGACGTCGCTCATCCTCGGCAACCTCCTCGTCGGGATGAGCTACGGGTGGTGGCAGCACAAGCACACCCGCCACCACGCCAACCCCAACAAGATCGGCTCCGATCCCGACATCGAGCTGCCGGTCGTGTCGGTCACCCCCGACCAGGTCGACCGCCGCGCTCGCCGGTACGGCCCGGTGCTCGGCTGGGTGATGGCGCACCAGGGCGTCTTCTTCTACCCGATCCTCCTGCTCGAAGGGCTGTCGCTGCACGCGTCGAGCGTGCGGCGGGTGCTCTCGCGCGAGCCGTTGCGCCACCGGGCGGTGGAGAGCTCTTTCCTGGCGCTGCGGATCGGGGGATACCTCGCCCTCGTCTTCATCGTGCTCTCGCCGGGGATCGCCGCGGTGTTCCTCGCCGTCCAGCTGGGGATCTTCGGCGTCTACATGGGGCTGTCGTTCGCGCCGAACCACAAGGGCATGCCGTTGGTGCCGGCATCCGTCAAGCTCGACTTCCTGCGCCGGCAGGTGCTGATGAGCCGCAACATCCGCGGGAACCGCCTGCTCGACGTCGCCATGGGCGGGCTCAACTACCAGATCGAGCACCACCTCTTCCCCTCGATGCCCCGGCCGCACCTGCGGAGGGCGTCGGGCATGATCAAGGACTACTGCCAGGCCCACGGCGTGCACTACACCGAGACCGGCCTGCTCGAGTCGTACCGCATCGTCACGCGGTACATCAACCGTGTCGGACTGGGGGAGCGCGATCCCTTCGAGTGCCCGCTGCTGCAGCAGCGGGCGGCGGTGTGATCAGCGGGCGCGGCGGCGCGGCCGGCGCGGGACTGACGCTGGGGCTCAGTCGCGCGACCGGCCGCGTTCGTGCGCCCAGATCGCGAGCTCGACGCGGTTGCGCGCGCCCAGCTTGGCCATGATGCTTCCCAGGTGGGTCTTCACGGTGCTGAGGGAGACGTGCAGCTCGTCGCCGATCTCGCTGTTGCCGAGCCCGCGGGCGACACCGGCGAGCACCGCCTCCTCGCGGTCGGTGAGGGGGCTGGACGGCGGAGGCGGAGGCGTCGGCGCCGCGCCGGCGAACGTCTCGATGAGGCGGACGGTGACGTTCGGATCGATGAGCGCGTCGCCGCGCGCGGCCGCGCGCACGGCCTCGGCGAGCAGGACCGGACCGGCGTCCTTCAGCAGGAAGCCGCGGGCGCCCGCGCGGAGGGCGGCGTAGACGTACTCGTCGAGGTCGAAGGTCGTGATCACGACGACGGGCGTCGGGTCGGCGACGTCCGGACCCGCCACCGTGCGCGTCGCCTCCAGGCCGTCCATCACCGGCATGCGGATGTCGAACAGGCACACGTCGGGGCGCAGGCTCCGCGTGAGCGCGACGGCCTCGCGGCCGTCGGCGGCCTCGCCCACCACCTCGATGTCGGGCTGCACGTCGAGGATCATGCGCAGTCCGGTGCGCACGAGGTCCTGATCGTCGGCGACGAGCACGCGCACGGTCATGATCCCCACCCCCTGCGCGGGAGCGTCGCCGTGACGGCCCACCCGCCGCCCGGCGCCGGGCCGGCCTCGCACGTGCCGCCGAGGAGCGCGGCCCGCTCGCGCATGCCCGTGATCCCGAATCCGGGAGTCGCGGATGCCGTGCTCCCGCCGTCGTCACGGACCGACAGCCGCACCCCCGCCGCGTCGACGTCGACGCCGACCTCGACGCGGGTCGCGTCGCGGGCGTGTCGCCGCGCGTTCGTCACCGCTTCCTGGGCCAGGCGGAACACCGCGGCGCCCACCGCCGGGGGCACCGTGTCGAGGTCGCCGTCGAGGTGCACGGCGACGGCCGGGCCGGCCGCATCCGTCTGCGCCAGGTCCGCGATCCCGGCGAGGCCGGGTGCGGGCGCCACCGGCGCGTCCGCGCGGAGCACGCCCACCATGGCGCGCATCTCGCGCAGCGTCTGCGAGGCCTCGGCCTCGATCGCCTGGAGCACCTGCGCGGTCGCGCCCGGATCGGTCGCGGCCACGGCGGTGCCGGCCTGCGCCTGGATCGCGATCGCCGAGACATGGTGCGTGACGGTGTCGTGCAGATCGCGCGCGAGCTGCTCGCGCTCGAGCAGCCGCACCTGTTCGAGCTCGCGGCTGCGTGCCCGCCGACGCCAGCGCATCGCGAGTCCGAGCGTTGCCGTGGTGACCGCGACGGCGGCGCCGCCCACCGCGTCGGGCAACGATGGGGCCGACCCGGCGGCGGTGAGCGTCATGCCGGCGGCCACGAGCGCACCGCCCGCGAGCATCGCCCGCCCGGAGCCCCAGCGGAACACCGCGTACAGCAGGATCAGGAAGTAGGCGGTCGTATACAGCTGCGGATCGCCGCCGACGATGAAGCCGACCCCGGTGCCGACGGCGAAGGCGATCGCGAGCATCGTGAACGGGCGCGTGCGCCGCGACAGCAGCGTGGGCGCGAGGGCGGCGAGCACGACGGCCCACACCCAGCGCGAGGGCACGTCGGGGCGCACGGATGCCTCCACCACGGCGAGCACGGGGATCACCGCGACGAGCACCCCGTCGCGCCACACGCGCCGGGGCGGTGCCGGAGTCGCCGCGGGCGCGTCCCAGAGCGCGCGGACCGGGCTCGTCATGCCCTCATGATAGGCGGGCGCCGGTCGGCGCCGCCGTGGCCCGAGCCCCCGTCCGCCGCGCGCCGGTGCGGGCCCGTAGGCGGATGACGATCTCGGCGACCACGAGGTTGATCACCCACCCCGCGGTCATGAGAAGTGTGTAGCCGACAGGCGTGGGCGCCCCGATCAGCAGCGTGAACGGGAGGAACACGACGACCTGCGTGCCGGCGCCGAGGCCGATCGCGTACGCGCGCGTCATCCACGCGCGGTGCGTGCCGACGTCGCCGCGGCGGATCGCGACGAAGGCGGCCACGATCGCCGCCGCCATCGTGACGCCGAGCACCATGCGCACGGCGGCGAGCCCCGGCCCCGTCACCGCGGCCGGCATCTGGTACGACACCGTCATCCACAGCGCCGACAGCGCCGACACCAGCCCGGCCGGCGCGACGATGCGCCCGGCCACGCGGTGCCAGCGCCGGCGCCGCAGCGACGGCGCGAACTGCAGCGCGCCCAGCACCAGGAACACGGTCGAGCCGACGATGTGCGCGACGATCGGCACCGGCGCGTCGAAGAACCGGACGTTGTCGGCGGTCACGCCGGCGGAGGTCGCGAGCTGCGTGAGGCGCGCCGAGCCGGCCGCGACCGGCACGAGGCTCAGGGCGATGAGGCCCGCGGGCACGAGCCACTCGGGCGCGCGCCGCCGGGTGCGTGGGAGGGAGGTGGAGGTCGTCATGCCGCCATGGTGGCGGTGACGGATGCCGCGGCACATCGGCCGTCGGGACCGACCGGCCTCGTCCTTTCGGCCGATGCGGGGCCGCGGCCGGGTCAGAGCCCTTCGGCGACCCGGGCGGCGATGTCGGTGCGGTGCTGCCCGCCCTCGAGCTCGATCTGGCCGAGCGCACGGTAGACGCGCTCGCGCGCCTCCATGAACGTCGTCCCGATCCCGACCACGTTGAGCACGCGGCCGCCGGTGGCCACGAGCCCGCCGTCGGTCTCGGCCGTGGCGGCGTGTGCGAGGTGGACGCCCGGCACCGCCGACGCCTCGCGCAGCCCCGTGAGCTCGCGGCCGGTCACCGGCGCGGCGGGGTAGCCCTCGCTGGCCACCACCACGGTGACGGACACGTCGGTGGCGAACGCCGGACGGGGGGAGTCCTCGAGGGTGCCGGATGCCGCAGCCAGCAGCAGCTCCGACAGCGGGTCGACGAGCCGGGGGAGCACCACCTGCGTCTCGGGGTCGCCGAACCGGGCGTTGAACTCGATGACCTTCACGCCGCCGTCGGTGAGGATGAGGCCGGCGTAGAGCAGCCCGATGAACGGCGTGCCCTCGGCATCCAGCTGGCGGATGACCGGTTCGGCGATGTCGCGGGTCACGAGGTCGACGAACTCCCGCTCGCTGCCGAACCTGCCGTCGAGCCACGGCAGCGGCGAGTACGCGCCCATGCCGCCGGTGTTCGGTCCCTCGTCGCCATCGAGGAGGCGCTTGTAATCCTGCGCGGGGCTCAGCGGCAGCACGTGGTCGCCGTCGCTGAGGAAGAAGAGCGACACCTCGGGACCGTCCAGGTACTCCTCGACGAGCACCGGGCCCGAGGGGAGGTACTGGTCGGCGTGGGCGAGCGCCTCGTCGCGGTCGGACGTGACGATGACCCCCTTGCCGGCGGCCAGTCCGTCCGCCTTGACCACGTGCGGAGCGCCGAGCTCGTCCAACGCGGCCTCGACCTCGGCGCGCGAGTACGCCCGCACCGCGCGGCCGGTCGGCACGCCCGCCGCCTCCATGATGCGCTTGGCGAAGGCCTTCGAGCCCTCCAGCTGCGCGGCCGCCTTGCCGGGCCCGAACGTCGGGATGCCGCGTTCGCGCACCGCATCGGCCACCCCGGCGACCAGCGGAGCCTCCGGGCCGATCACGACGAGCGCGATGTCGTTCTCGATCGCGAAGTCGGTGACGGCGACCGGGTCGTTCGCGTCGAGCGATACGAGCTGGGCGTCCTGCGCGATGCCGGCGTTGCCGGGGGCGGCGAAGATCTCGTGCTCGGCCTCCTCGGACCGCAGCGCGAGGATGATGGCGTGCTCCCGCGCGCCCGAGCCGAGAACCAGGATCTTCACGCCGTCCAGCCTACCGACGGCGCTCCGCCGCGTTTCGGGTCGTCGAGGATTGCGCCCGCACGCGACACGCGTAGCGTGGGGTCGTGGCCCGCAAGATCTCCACCGACGACGGCCGCGCGGCCCTGCAGGCCGTCGCGGCGGCGGGCGCGGCATCCGTCCCCGCCTCCCGCACCGACCGCGCCACGGCCGTGCGCTACCTGCTGCAGCTGCTCGCCGAGAAGGCGCCGGGCAACTCGGTCGAGGTGCGCGTGCCTCCGTTCGGCGCGGTGCAGGTGGTCGAGGGGCCACGGCACACCCGCGGAACCCCACCGAACGTCGTCGAGACCGATCCCGCGACCTGGATCGCAGTGGCGACGGGGGCGGAGCACTGGGCGGATGCCTCCTCCGCCGGCCGCATCGTCGCCTCGGGCACCCGCGCCGACATCTCCCACCTGCTGCCGCTGCGCCCCTGAGCCGGGGCGAGGACCCCGAGACGCGCCCGTCCCGCGGTGGGACAATGGCACCATGATCCGCGCGCGCACCGGCGCAGCCGGCGACGACGACCCCGACGAGCACGTCATCCACGAGGAGTGGGAGTCCGTCGGGGTCCGTCGCGCCCCGCGCATCGGGCGGATCATGATCTCGGGCATCGTCCTCGGCCTGGTGACGGCGGGCGTCCTCACCGCGGCGGCCGCCGTGTCCGAGGAGCCGGGCGGCCCGCTCTCCACGGGCGCCTCGGGCTACCTGCGCGTGTTCGGCGTCTTCGCCGTCATCTGCGTCGGGTTCGGGCTCCTCGTCGCGGGCCTCGTCGTCATCGTGCTCGACCGCGTGGTGGGCAGCCGCGGTCGCTCGGTCATCGCGGAGCACGCCACGAGCCTCAGCGACGACCTCGTCTCTCCGGTCACCGACGACGTGCCGCAGTGGGTGCGGGACGCCGAGGACATCGAGACCGACCGGCCCGACGGCCCGAGCGGCCGCCGGCCGAAGGGATAATGGAGACATGCCCGAGCACAGCCAGGACCGCGTCGAGACGCTGCGCGTGCGGCGGGCCCCGAAGATCTCGGTCTTCCTCATCGCCGGCGCCGCGCTGGGCCTGCTGGTCGCGATGATCCTCACCTTCGCCTTCGACGGCACGTCGCAGGTGAGCCCGAACACCGGTGTGGAGTACTCGCAGACCCAGGTCTTCGGCTTCCTGGCGCTCATCTGCGCGCCCGTCGGCATCGTGCTCGGCGCCCTGGTCGCGCTGCTCCTCGACCGCCGGTCCCGCCGTCACACGCACGAGGTCTCGGTCGACCACGCGTCGGTGCAGGTCGACCCGCAGTCCGGCGCAGACGACGATCGCCGCTGAGCTCGGGCTCTTCAGGCCAGCTCGGCGATGATCGGGTGGATCGCCGCGTCGAAGGCGGCGACGTCGCCGCGCAGGCCGTCGGTGACGGCGATCGTGAGGGAGCCGATCCACCACACGCCCCGCTGATTCAGCGGCAGCACCTGGACATTGAGTTCGAACGAGTGCGCCCGGCGGCCCACCTGCCGCTCGTGCTCGGCGATGGCGCCCGCATACGCCCGGTAGGCGGTGCCGGTGCTGTGCGACGCCTCTTTGCGGTAGCGCTCGTGGGCGGCCTTCGCGAAGGCCATGGCGTCGGCGGCATGGGGCGTGAACGCGTGCCGCAGGTCGTCGCAGCCCTCGACCGGCAGGGCGAGCGCCATGTCGAACCCGTCGACGAGCTGGAGCGGAACCGGCGACGGGTGCGCCTGCGGTTCGACGGTCATCGCCCAGAACTCTCGCCACTGGCGTTCGAGCGTCGCCTGCGCCTCGTCGGACCGGTCGTTGGCGCGCAGGGGGATTCCGCGCAGATGGGGCAGCTCCTCGGGAGAGCGGATGCCGAGCACCTGGCGCAGATAGAGGGCGAGAAGAACCGGCTGACCTGCGTCTTCGCGGATCAGCCACTCCGGTGCACCGGTGCCGCCCATGCGGACATCATAGATCCGCCCGGCGACGTCGGGACCGGGGCGCGGGCAACGATCAGGGTGCCGATCGGCGCCGGGGGAGCGACCCGTAACCCCGGCATCCGCCCAGCCACGCCGCCGGTAGGCTGGTAGCCGTGGCCTCCTCCGAACGCGACGCCCCTTCACGCCCCGAACAGCCGGTGAACCCGTACGTCGCTGCGGGCGTCGACACCGCCGCCGGCGACCTCGCCGTGGAGCTGATGAAGTCGGCCGTCCGCCGCACGCACGGACCCGAGGTGCTCGGAGGCGTCGGCGGCTTCGCCGGGCTCTTCGACGCCAGCGCGTTCAAGGCGTACGACAAGCCGCTGCTGGCCACCAGCACCGACGGCGTCGGCACCAAGGTCGCCATCGCGCAGGCGATCGACAAGCACGACACGATCGGCCAGGACCTCGTCGGCATGGTCGTCGACGACATCGTCGTCGTCGGGGCCAAGCCGCTGTTCATGACCGACTACATCGCCTGCGGCAAGGTGTTCCCCGAGCGCATCGCCGACATCGTCCGCGGCATCGCCGCCGGCTGCGCCGAGACGGGCACCGCCCTGGTCGGCGGCGAGACGGCGGAGCACCCCGGGCTGCTCGGCGTCAACGACTACGACGTCGCGGGCGCCGCGACCGGTGTTGTCGAGGCCGACCGCGTGCTCGGCGCCGAGCGGGTGCGCGAAGGCGACGTGGTGCTGGCGCTCGCGAGCTCGGGCCTGCACTCCAACGGCTACTCGCTGGTGCGCCACATCGTCACCGGCGCCGGCGTGCAGTACGGCGACAACGCCGCCGACTTCGGCGCGACGTGGGGCGAGGCCCTCCTCGAGCCGACGCGCCTGTACACCAAGCCGCTCCTGCGGCTCATCGCCGATCACGGCGACCGCGTGCACGCGCTCAGCCATGTCACCGGCGGCGGCATCGCGGCGAACCTCGCCCGCGTGCTGCCGCAGGGCACGTGGGTCGAGGTCGACCGCTCGACGTGGTCGCCCTCCCCTGTCTTCCGCGTCCTCGCCGACCTGGGCGACCTCGACCTCGAGTCGACCGAGGGCACCTGGAACCTCGGCATCGGCTTCCTCGCCGTCGTGGCGGCCGACAAGGCCGAGGCGGCGGCATCCGCTCTCTCCCTCGGCGGCATCGCGACCTGGCAGGTCGGCGTCGTCCGCGGCGGCGCCCGGCCGGACGGCGAGTGGGAGCAGGGCGCAAAGGGAGTCGACGGCGGCGCGGTGCGTCTCGTCGGCGCCTATTCAGACCACCAGGCGCACGCGAGCCACACGGCCCGCTGAGTCGCACGACCTTACGGAGCAGGCAACACCCATGTGCGGAATCGTCGGGATGGTGGGCCGCGGGTCCGTCAATCAGGAGATCTACGACTCCCTCCTCCTCCTGCAGCACCGCGGTCAGGACTCCACCGGCATCGCCACGGCCGAGCGTCATGGGGTCGTGCACATGCACAAGACGCGGGGCCAGGTGCGCGAGTCGTTCCGCACCCGCGACATGCGCGCGCTCCTCGGTGAGATCGGCCTCGGCCATGTGCGCTACGCGACCAAGGGCACCGCGTCGAATGAGGAGGAGGCGCAGCCCTTCTACGTCAACGCGCCGTACGGCATCGTCATGGTGCACAACGGCAACCTCACCAACACGCGCGAGCTGACCGAGGAGCTGTTCCACAAGGACCGCCGCCACCTCAACACCAGCTCCGACACCGAGCTGCTGGTGAACGTGCTGGCCAACGAGCTGCAGTCCTCGATCTCGGGACTCGAGCTCGACCCCGAGCAGGTGTTCCAGGCGGTCACGCGCGTGCACGAGCGCGTCGAGGGATCGTACGCGGCGATCGCGCTGATCGCGGGGTACGGTCTGCTGGCGTTCCGCGATCCGTTCGGCATCCGTCCCCTCATCCTCGGCACGCGCAAGAACGCGGACGGCCACTACGAGTGGGTCGTCACGAGTGAGTCGCTGGTGCTGGAGAACGGCGAGTTCGAGGTCGTGCGCGACGTCGACCCGGGCGAAGCGGTCTTCATCGACCTCGAAGGCAACCTTCACACCCGCCAGTGCGCGAGCGACCCGCAGCTGGTGCCGTGCTCGTTCGAGTACGTGTACCTCGCGCGTCCGGACTCGGTCATGAACGGCATCTCGGTGTACGAGGCGCGCCTGCGCATGGGAGACCGCCTCGCCGACACCATCGCGAAGTACACGCCGCGCGAGGCGATCGACGTGGTCATGCCCATTCCCGACTCCTCGCGGCCGGCGGCGATGCAGGTCGCGCGCAAGCTGGGCGTGGAGTACCGCGAGGGCTTCTACAAGAACCGGTACATCGGGCGGACGTTCATCATGCCGGGGCAGGCGGTGCGCAAGAAGAGCGTGCGGCAGAAGCTCAACGCCATGTCGACCGAGTTCAAGGGCAAGAACGTGCTCCTCATCGACGACTCCATCGTGCGCGGCACGACGTCGAAGGAGATCATCCAGATGGCGCGGGATGCCGGTGCCAAGAGCGTCACGTTCGCCTCGGCGGCGCCGCCGGTGCGCTACCCGCACGTCTACGGCATCAACATGCCCTCGCGGCACGAGCTGGTCGCGCACGGCCGGACGATCCCCGAGATCGCGCAGGAGCTGGGCGCGGACTTCGTGGTCTACCAGGAGGTCGACGACCTGAAGGCCGCGATCCTCGAGGGGTCCGACGTCGAGGATCTCGACATGAGCTGCTTCGACGGCCGGTACATCACCGGCACCGTCACCGACGAGTATCTCGCGTGGGTGGAGGGCTCCCAGGAGAGCTGAGCCCGTCGGCCGGCGCGCCGAGGGCATCGGCGCCGGCTCTAGGGTTGTACGAGTGACATCGTCCCCTGCCCGCCCGCTCTGGCAG
The DNA here is from genome assembly GCF_037083505.1 of Microbacterium sp. CCNWLW41. Lineage (NCBI taxonomy): Bacteria > Bacillati > Actinomycetota > Actinomycetes > Micrococcales > Microbacteriaceae > Microbacterium > Microbacterium sp. CCNWLW41. The sequence continues at coordinate 456,575 of NZ_JBAOJP010000001.1, read as the reverse complement.
GGGCGAACCCTCGCCCTCGTCGGCATCGTGCTGTTCGCGTTCTCGCTGCGGTCGGCCGTGGCCTCGCTGTCGCCGCTCTTCGACCACATCTCGGCGGACTTCGCGCTGCCGGCCGCGGTGATCGGCCTGATCGGCACCGCCCCGCCGGTGTGCTTCGCCGTGTTCGGCCTGCTCACCCCGGCGCTCGAGCGCCGGTTCGGGCTCGAGCGGCTCGCCGTGGTGGCGATGGCGGTCGTGGCGGTCGGCCTCGTCGCGCGCACCCTCGCGCCCAGCTCGGGGCTGCTGCTGGCCGGCACGGCGTTCGTCTTCGCGGCCGTCGGGACGGGCAACATCCTGCTGCCGCCGCTCGTGAAGCGCTACTTCCCCGACCGCATCGGGCTCATGACGACGGTGTTCTCCACGACGATGGCGGTGTCGACGTTCCTGCCCGCCCTCGTCGCGGTGCCGGTGGCGGATGCCACGGACTGGCACGTCTCGCTGGGACTGTGGGCGGTCTTCGCCCTCATCGCGACGATCCCGTGGATCGCACTTGCGCTGCGCCGCCATGCCGACGGAGCCGACGACGACATCGAGCAGGCGAGTCCTCGCGTGTTCGGGCGGATGTGGCGCATTCCGCTGGCGTGGGCGCTGCTGGTCGCGTTCGCCGTCTCGAGCACGATCGCCTATACCTCGTTCGCGTGGATGCCGAAGATGCTCGTCGAGATCGCGGGCGTCACCCCCGCCACGGCGGGCGCGCTGCTCTCGCTCTTCGGGTTCATGGGGCTGCCGGCATCCCTCGTCGTGCCGCTGCTGGTGACACGTCTGAACGCGACCCGCGCGCTCTTCGGCGTCGCCGTCGTCACCGGCTTCGCCGGCATCGCGGGCCTGCTGTTCGCGCCGGCGGCGGCACCATGGCTGTGGGTCGTGCTGATCGGGCTCGCGCCGCTGCTGTTCCCGGTGGTCCTCGTGCTCGTGGGGCTGCGCACGCGCACGCACGAGGGCGCGGTCGCTCTCAGCGGGTTCGTGCAGAGCGGCGGCTACGCGATCGCCGCGCTGTTCCCGGTGGGCATCGGCCTGCTGCACGACGCGACCGGTTCGTGGACCGGCCCCCTCATCGTGCTCGCGTGCGTCGTCGCCGCCGCCATCCCGGCGGGCGCGGTGGCGGCGCGGCGGCACACCGTCGAAGACGACTGGTCCCGGCGCCACGGCACGTGGTGACCGCGCCCGGATCGGCCCCGAGCACGACGAACCCCGCGCACCGCAGCGCGCGGGGTCGTCTCAGAGCGCGGTGAGGCGTGACCGCCTCGCACGAGCGCTCAGGCTTGCGACGACGAGACGGGCGAGGTCTCGTCCTCGTCCTCGTCGTTGTACTGGTCCGCCCACTTGTCGACGTACTCGTCTTCGCTGTGGTGACCGAGCTCGCGCTCGAGCGCCGAGTAGTTCACGCTGTACGTGTCGTACTTCAGCTCTCGGGCGATCTTGGTGTGCTTCGCCTTCTGACGGCCACGCCCCATGCGAGACCCCCTCATTTAGAGTCGCGGGCTTTTCTGCGGGCTTTCCGCCGCGCAACCCGGGCATTCACGAATCCGGCTTCGAGCCGGTAAGAGTAGCATTCAGGATAACACGGAGCCCCCGCACCCCGGCGGTTCCGGCCCCAGTGGTGCGGGAGGAGCACGGACGTATGACCGACGAGGCATCCGAGCCCGAAGTCGACGACAGCAGCAACGCGAGCCTGCACGGGGCGGTGATCGCGGGAGTGATCCCCGACCAGTCGCCGCGGGTCCTCAAAGAGGCCGCTCGGTACGCGAAGCTCCTCCGGGCGCCGCTGGCGGTCGTCCACGTCGACGTCACCCGCTTCGTCACCTACGAGGACCCCGACGGCTACGTCCACTCGGCGCCCATCGACATGAACATCACCGGCGGCGAGGGCGACCTGACGAGCGTCCAGGATGCCGCGGCAGCCGTCCTCGCCGACTCCGGCGTGGACTGGACCGTGCGCCAGCTCGTCGGCGACCCGGCGATGGCGCTCAAGCACCTGGCGGATGAGATCGACGCCCGGCTGCTCGTGGTCGGCACCCGCAAGCGCGGGTTCGGTGAGTCGGTCCGCGAGTTCTTCACCGGCTCGGTCGGCGCCCGCCTCGCGCATCGGCAGCACCGCCCGATCCTGGTGGTGCCGCTGGGCGAACCGGTGCCCGACGACGAGGAGATCTGGCCCGCCTGACGCCCGTCGGTCCACCGCCGGGCCATCGTCGAAAGAGCGGATGTTTAGGCCGCGCTGTTGACTCGCTTTCCCGATATGTCCAAGATTGAGGACGATACATCGGATGAAAGTCGAGGATGCCGTGACCGATGAGAGCTGGGACGACCTGTCGCGCCCGCTGCCCGAATGGTTCGCGAAGGCGAAGTTCGGAGTCTTCATCCACTGGGGCGCGTACTCCGTGCCCGCGTGGGCCGAGCCGATCGGCGCGCTCGGCGAGGTGCCGGACGACCAGTGGTTCGCCCACAACCCGTACGCGGAGTGGTACTTCAACACCATCCGGATCGACGGCAGCCCGGCACAGGAGCATCACCGCACCGTCCACGGAGATGCACCGTACGACGACTTCCTCGACCAGTGGAAGGCCGAGCGCTTCGATCCGGGGGCGTGGGCGGAGCTGTTCGCCCACGCGGGGGCGGAGTACGTCGTACCGACCACGAAGCACCATGACGGCATCGCGTTGTGGGACGCCCCCGGGACGGCTTCGCGCAACACCGTCCGGCGCGGCCCGCAGCGCGACCTGATCGGCGCGATCGCGGACGCGGTCCGCGCGAAGGGGATGCGGTTCGGCGTCTACTACTCGGGCGGGCTCGATTGGTCGGTGAGCGATCTGCCGCCTCACCGGTCGGGCCCGGAGGTGCACTCGATTCGTCCCAACGACGCCGCGTACAACTACTACGCGCTCGCCCACGTACGCGATCTCATCGACCGCTATCGCCCCGACGTGCTGTGGAACGACATCAACTGGCCCGACGCCGGCAAGCATTTCGGCAAGGACGGGCTGTACGAGCTGTTCGCGCAGTACTACGAGGCGAATCCCGAGGGCGTCGTCAACGACCGGTGGGGCGATACGCATTCCGACTTCGCGACCACGGAGTACTCGGCCGGACGCGAGAACGAGGCCAAGGAGGTCTGGGAGAACAACCGCGGCCTGGGGTGGTCGTTCGGATACAACCAGCTCGAGTCGCCCAAGGAGATCCTGGACTCGACCAGTCTGGCCAAGCACTGGATCGACGTCGTGGCCAAGGGCGGCCGGCTGCTGCTGAACGTGGGGCCCACCGCGGAGGGGATCATCCCGGAACTGCAGCAGGAGTCGCTGCGCGGGTTCGGCGACTGGAACCGGGCGGTGGCCGAGGCGTCCGAGACCACGATCCGCCGCGAGAGTCCGCAGTCGTCCGATGGGCGCTGGATGCGGGAGTGGTGGACGCCGTCGGAGCGCATCGTCTTCCTCGACGGGACCGGCGACCACCGGCTCGGCCGTGACAGCGTGGACTTCGACCGCTCCCGCGTGCTGTCGGGCGACCTGGTGGTCGAGCGCGACGGCGACGACGCGATCCTGCGCGTCGGCGGCGTCGACGGCGGCCCGGCGGCGGTGGCGTTCGCGCGGCGCTGATCGGGGCGCACGCACGACGAGAGGGTGGGCTCCCGGGACGGGGGCCCACCCTCTCGCGTTCAGCGGATGCCGCGGCTCAGCCTCGCAGCGCGCGTGTCACGTCGCGGGCGATGCGGTCGAGCTCGCCGGCGACCTGGTCCACCACCGTGGAGGCGAGCTCGCCGCCACGGGCGACATGGACGCGGACGTCACCGCGAAGGTTCGCGCGGAACTCGTTCACGAGCGCGTCGAGCCGCTGCACCTGCTCACGGCTGCGGACGCGCGGGTCGTCCTCGCGCGGACGCTGCGGCGTGGTCTCGCGCTCCTCGCGGGAAGCGGCGGCGAGATCCGCCCGCAGGCTCTTCATGGCCTCGCGGACGCTGCCGCGCACCTCGTCGGCGATGAGCCGCACCGAGTCGGCGAGACCCGCCTCGATGCCCTCGAGCTCGCCGGCGCGGGCCTGCACCTCGGCGTGGCCTGCCTCGGTGATCGAGTAGACGGTCTTGCGGCCGTCGACGGACTTCGTCACGAGGCCCTCCTCTTCGAGCTTCGCCAGTCGCGGATAGATCGTGCCGGCGCTCGGGGTGTAGGTGCCTCCGGTGCGGTCCGACAGGGCCTGCATGATGTCGTAGCCGTGGCGGGGCCCTTCATCGAGCAGGTTCAGCAGGTACAGGCGCAGGTCGCCGTGGGAGAAGACCGGGGCCATCACAGCTCCTCCCGGTCGGCGCCGGCCTCGGCCTGCCGGTCGGTTCCGAACGGGGTGTCCGCGGTGCTGTCGCCGCCGTACGCCTCGGCCGGAGCCTCGGAGCCCGCGACGGGAGCCTGAGCGGCCGGCGTTGTGCCGACGGAGGCCGCGGCCGGGGCATCCGTCATCTGGGCGGCCGCGCGGCGGAGCACGGTGATGTCGCCCGAGACGCTGTGGGCCCGCACGTCGGCGAAGTTGCCGCTCAGCTCGCCCACCGAACCTGCGTAGTTGGTCGTCGGGCCGGTGCCCTGGCCGGAGCGCACGACGCCGTCGATCTGCACGCGGCCGCTGACGCTGCGGATGACGTAGTTGGCCGGGTAGCCCTCGTCCAGCCGCACGGTGGAGCTGCCGCTGACGGTGTTGAGACCGACGGAGTGGATCTCGCCGGTGGAGTCGACCAGCACGGAGCCCGACACGGTGTCGACGGTGGCCTTGCGCAGCGAGCCGGTCGCCGCGACGTCGCCCGAGACGCTGTTGGCGTTGAGGCCGCCGACAAGCCCGCGCACCTGGACGTCGCCCGAGACGGCGTTGACCGAGAGGTCGCCGGTGAGGCCGTCGACCAGGATGTCGCCGGAGACGGTGTTCAGTGCGGCGCCGGCCTGGAGGCCGGTGACGAGGGCGCTCGCGCTGACCACGCCCAGGGTGAGCGCGACGTCGCGGGGCACGGCGACGCTGATCTCGGCCTTGGGACCGCCGGCGCCGAAGTTGCGGAACACCTCGAGGAAGTTGTCCCAGCGCAGCTGCGGGTGGTCGATCTCGACCTGGTCCTCGGTGACCTCGATGCGGAGGTCCTTGACGGTGACGTCGTGCACCTCGATCCGGATGCCCGGCTCGTCGTGGGCGACGACGTCGACCTGTCCGCCGACGAGGCCGATCTTGAGCGAGCGAACGGCTTCGATGTCGATGACGCGCGTCTCGCCCGGGTGGATGATCCACTTCTCCAGGGTCATGGCTGCTTCTCCTGCCTGTCTGGGGTATTCGCGATATATCGCGTGTCTGAAGAATAACACGATATATCGCGATCGTGTCAAGAAACTACAGCGATCATTCGGCTTGACCTTGACGCAGCGTCAACCTTTACCGTGATCAGGGACGGCACGAGAGAGGGGAAGAGGTCATGACGGATCACGAGTGGTCGATCCAGCAGATCGCCAAGCTCGCCGGAACGACCAGCAGAACGCTGCGTCACTACGACGACATCGGGCTGCTCGCGCCGTCGAGCGTGGGCCACAACGGCTACCGCCACTACGACCAGGCCGCGCTCGTGCGCCTGCAGCGCATCCTGCTGCTGCGCGAGCTCGGACTGGGGCTGCCGCAGATCGGAGAGGTGCTCGATCGCGAGGCGTCCGAAGCGCACGCGCTGGAGACTCACCTCGCGTGGCTGCGGCAGGAGCAGGACCGGCTGACGCGGCAGATCGCGTCGGTTGAGAGCACGATCAGCGCATTGAGAGGAGGTGAACGACTGATGGCAGAGAACATGTTCGACGGCTTCGACCACACGCAGTACAAGGACGAGGTCGTAGAGCGCTGGGGCACGCAGGCCTACGCCGACAGCGACCGGTGGTGGCGCTCGATGAGCGCGCAGGAGAAGGCCGCGTGGCAGCAGCGCGTCTCCGACCTCGGCCGCGACTGGATCGCCGCGGCGGAGTCCGGCATCGCGCCCGACAGTGACGTGGCGCAGGCGCTCGCGAAGCGCCACGTCCAGTGGCTGACGGGCGTGCCCGGCACGCCCGCCGCGACGCCCGGTGGCGACGTCAGGGGCTACGTTCTGGGGCTCGGGGAGATGTACGTCGCCGACCCGCGCTTCGGCGCGAACTACGCGACGAGCTCGGGCGGCACACACGGTGCGGAGTTCGTCCGCGACGCGCTCCGCGTGTACGCGGAGGCGAACCTGTAGTCCCGCGCGGACCCCGTAGACAGGCGGATGCCGCGGCCAGCTCTGGCCGCGGCATCCGCCGTCTACAGCTCAGTGGGTCGGGTCAGGCCCTGCGGTTCCCGCTGATCACTCGGAACAACCACACGATCAGCGCGATGACACCGACGATGATGGCCACCCACAGCAGCCAGTTCAGCGCGGAGTTCAGACCGCCCACGATCGCAAGGATGATCGCGACGACGATGATGATGATCAAGGCGAGGTTCATGAGATCTTCTCCTTCTGCGTGTCCGGTGCAAGGGGATGCAACGGATGCCTTGTGGGCACGGTCTCACAGTGGCACTGGTGACCGCTCCTTCGCAGGGGGTTGACGGCGTGTCGGCGCCGGTGATAGTCGCAAGGCCTCGTGTTAAGGCCGTCCGCCGGGGAAGTCAACCCCCGTGAACGCGCGCACGCGCGGCCCTAGCGTGCGGGTATGAGTTCATCGGCGCCCCAGGACCCCACGACCGCGCACCACGACGAAGGCTTCCCGGCTCAGCAGCAGGACCAGCCGGGGCTCACCGGCAAGACGCGTCCCGAACCCGATCACGGCGAGGAGTCGTATCGGGGCGCCCAGCGCCTGACCGACCGCCGCACGCTGATCACCGGGGGCGACTCCGGCATCGGCCGCGCGGTCGCCGTCGCCTTCGCCCGCGAGGGCGCCGACGTGGCGCTGGTCTACATGCCCGAGGAGGAAGAGGACGCGCAGGACACCGCACGCGTCGTCGCCGACGCGGGCCGGCGGGCGCTGACCCTTCCCGGCGACCTTCGCGAGGAGCGGTTCTGCGCCGACATCGTCGAGCGCACCGTCCAAGAGCTCGGGGGACTCGACGTCCTCGTCCTCAACGCGGCGTACCAGAAGGACCGCGACGGCATCGAGACGCTCGAGACCGCGGAGATGGAGCGGGTGTTCCGCACCAACCTCTTCGCGCAGATCTTCACACTCCGTGCCGCCGTGCCGCACCTGAAGCCGGGCGCCTCGATCATCCTCACCACGTCGGTGCAGGCGTTCAACCCCTCGCCGGGCCTCGTCGACTACGCGATGACCAAGGCCGCTCAGGTCGCGCTCGTGAAGGCGCTGGCCGAGGAGCTGGGGCCCAAGGGCATCCGCATCAACGGCGTGGCGCCCGGTCCGATCTGGACGCCGCTCATCCCCGCCACCGGCTGGGACGAGGAGCGCCTCGCGTCGTTCGGGCAGGACACGCCGCTGGGCCGCGCCGGTCAGCCCGCGGAGCTCGCGGGCGCGTACGTGTATCTCGCCTCGGACGTGTCGTCGTACACCTCCGGCGCCATCGTCCCGGTCACCGGGGGAAAGCCGCTCTGAGCGGGCGGCCAGCACGTCCGCATCCGAGCGATGCGGCGAGGGAAGGAGGAAGCGATGCCTCGAGGACGCGGATCCAACCTCAAGGATCCCGAGCTGTACGAGGAGCTCCGCAAGGACGGAGCGTCCAAGGAGAAGGCGGCGCGCATCTCGAACGCGGCGGCCAACCAGGGCCGCAAGACGGTCGGACGCCGCGGCGCCCAGGCGAAGAACTACGACGACCGGACCGTGCCCGAGCTGCGCAAGCGCGCGAAGGAGCTCGGCCTCTCGGGCTACTCGGGCAAGAAGAAGTCCGAGCTCGTCGAGATGATCCGGAACCACTGACGATGTGGTCGCCGGGCCGACCGGGCAATGCGCCGGCCGGCCCGGCGGTCGAGGGAGACTGAGCACATGCCGAAGCTCACGCGTGTGCGCCCCTTCCACGACCCCGGCTTCCGGCGTCTGCGAGCCGGGTCGGGCTTCCGGTATCTCGACGCGAAGGGCCGCACGCCCGGGCAGCGGCACCTGGAGCGGATCCGGGCGCTGGTCATCCCGCCGGCCTGGCAGGACGTCTGGATCAGCGTCCGCGACGACGGCCACATCCAGGCGGTGGGGACCGACGACGCCGGGCGCCGGCAGTACATCTATCACCCCGCCTGGACGGCCGGCCGCGACCGGGGCAAGTTCGCCCGCGCTCTCGCGCTCGCCGAGGCGCTGCCCCGCGCCCGCGCACGCGTCACCACCTCGATCCGCCGGGACGACCTCGATCGCGAGCGGGTGCTCGCCGTCGCCTTCCGGCTGCTCGACAACGCCGCACCCCGCATCGGATCCGAGCGCTACCTCGCGCAGAACGGCAGCCGGGGGCTCACGACCCTGCATCGACGGGATGCCTCCGTCGAGGGCACCGTCGTCACCCTCACGTTCCCGGGCAAGAGCGGCAAGCTGCAGTACCTCGAGATCGACGACGCCGACCTGGCGGCGGCGATCGAGCTGCTCGTGCCCGGGCGCCCGCGCTCACCGCTGCTGGCGTTCAACCGCGCCGGGCGCCGCGTGCCGCTCACCCCCGCCGAGGTCAACGCCTACGTGCGGTCGCTCACCGGCGGCAAGTTCACCGCCAAGGACTTCCGCACGCTCCGCGGCACGATCCTCGCCGCCGAAGCGCTCGCGCACATCGGCACCGTCGACACCAAGACCGACCTCAAGCGCGCCGAGGTGCTCGCGGTGCGCGCCACCGCGGAGGCCCTCGGCAACACCCCGGCGGTCGCCCGCGGGTCGTACATCGATCCCCGCGTCTTCGTCCGCTACCGCGAGGGCAACCTCCTGGACCTGTCCAAGACGCCCGAGTCGGCGATCCGGTCGCTGCTGCGCCCGGTCCGCAGCGATACCGAGCCGGAGGACGTCGCTGAAGTAGCGTGAGTGGATGCCCCAGCCCGTCGATGTCCGCGTGCTCGCGGTCACCGTGGCGGGCGGGGCGGTCGGCGTGCTGGCCCGGGCCGCGATCGTCCTGCCGGTCGGCGACCCCGCCGCCGTGCCGTGGGTGACGCTCGGCATCAACGCGGCCGGCTCGCTGCTCCTGGGCATCGTCGTCGGATGGCTCGACGGGCGGCGTCCGCTGCTCCGCGGGTTCCTCGGCACGGGCGTGCTCGGCGGGTTCACGACCTACAGCGCATTCGCGGTGGCGACGGCCGCGTGGGCGGCGACGCCGTGGCTCGCTTCGGCGCTGGCCGCGGCATCCGTCACCGCCGGCGTCGTGGCAGCCGTCGTCGGCCTCTTCCTCGGACGCCGGATCGCCGACGCCCCCGGCCGCATCGAGGCACCCGAGGACGCCGAATGAGTCCCCTGCTGCTGGTGGTCGCCGCGGCCGGGGGCGTCGGGGCGGGCCTTCGCTACCTCGTCGACCGCCTCGTCACGCCCGCCGCGGGCGCGCGGTTCCCGGTCGGCATCCTGATCGTCAACGTCTCGGGGTCATTCGCGCTCGGCGTGCTCACGGGGCTCGGCGCGGCGGTGGCGCCCGGGCTGTCGCTCGCCCTCGGTGCGGGGCTGCTGGGCGGGTACACCACCTTCAGCACGGTGTCGGTCGAGACGGTGCTGCTCGCCGAGCGGCGGCGGTGGCGGGATGCCGCGCTCAACCTCTTCGGCACGCTCGCGCTCGCCGCGGTCGCCGCCGGGCTCGGGCTGCTGCTCGGCTCCGCGGCGGCGTGACCCGTCGACCGGCACTCAGGGCGCTCACATGAGAGCTGCATGAAATACTGACACCCGATACATCTTCGTATCGTGCCGGCTCCTGCCGCCGGATCGAGTGCGGTTCCGCGCGAAACGGGGACCGTATCGAGATCATCCGTCGCACCACTTCACCCAGCGAAGGCACCTGTGTCCAACCTCGCCGTCCTGAGCCTCAAGAACCGCGCGCTCATCGCGCTGATCACGATCGTCGCCGCCATCTTCGGCGGCCTGGCGCTGACGAATCTCAAGCAGGAGCTCATCCCCTCGATCGAGTTCCCCGCCCTCATCGTGGTGTCGACCTACCCGGGCGCGTCGCCCGAGGTCGTGAGCAACGACGTCTCGGTGCCGATCGAAAACGCCATCCAGGGCGTGCCGGGGCTCGAGACCTCGACGGCGACCAGCACCACCAACGCCTCGATCGTGCAGGCGTCCTTCACCTACGGCACGGATCTCGCCACCGCCGAGCAGAAGATGACGCAGGCGATCAACCGCATCAAGAGCCAGCTTCCCGAGAGCGTCGAGCCGAACGTCATCTCGGCGAGCATCGACGACTTCCCCGTCATCCAGCTGGCCGTGACCGGCTACGACGACGAGGAGGCGATCCAGTCGCAGCTGGAGGCATCCGTCATCCCCGACCTCGAGGACGTGGCGGGCGTGAACGCGGCGCAGATCGTCGGCGGCGTCGGCCAGCGGATCACCATCACGCCCGACCAGGCGGCGCTCGCGGCCGCCGGGTTCACGCAGCAGGCGATCAGCGACGCGCTCGAGCAGAACGGCGTGCTGTTCCCCGGCGGCGAGATCACCGAGGGCGACGAGACGCTCACCGTGCAGACGGGCGCCAAGATCACGACGGTCGACGAGATCGCGGCGCTGCCGCTGGTGCCGTCGACGCCGGAACAGGCGCTGGCGGGGGCGACGACGATCGCAGACGTCGCGACGGTCGCCGAGGAGGCCGACCCGGTCACGACGGTCTCGCGCGTGAACGGCGAGCCCGCGGTCACGATCGCCGTCACCAAGCTCCCGGCGGCCAACACCGTCGACGTCTCGCGGGGGGTGCTGGCGATCCTGCCCGACCTCGAGGAGTCGCTGGGCGGTGCGCAGTTCACCGTCGTCTTCGACCAGGCGCCGTACATCCAGGAGTCGATCGACACGCTGGCGAAGGAGGGCCTGCTCGGCCTCGTCTTCGCGGTGCTCGTGATCTTCGTCTTCCTGCTGTCGGTGCGCTCGACGCTCGTCGCCGCGATCTCCATCCCCACCAGCGTGCTCATCACGTTCGTGGGCATCCAGGCATTCGGGTACTCGCTGAACATCCTCACGCTCGGCGCGCTCACGATCGCCATCGGACGCGTCGTGGACGACTCGATCGTCGTCATCGAGAACATCAAGCGCCACTACGTCGGCGACGCCGACAAGCGCAGGGCGATCCTCCGCGGCGTGCGCGAGGTCGCCTCGGCCATCACGGCGTCGACGATCACGACCGTCGCGGTGTTCCTGCCCATCGCCTTCGTCGGCGACGTCACCGGCGAGCTCTTCCGCCCCTTCGCGCTGACCGTCACCATCGCAATGACCGCGTCGCTGTTCGTCGCGCTCACGATCGTGCCGGTGCTGGCGTACTGGTTCCTCAAGCCCGGCAAGCCGATCCTCGACGAGCGCGGCGTCGCGATCGACCCGGAGGACCCTGCGGCGCCGCCCAGCCGCCTGCAGAAGTCGTACCTGCCGATCCTGCGCTGGACGCTGAAGCACTCGTGGGTGACGCTGGGACTCGCGCTGCTCGTGCTCGCCGCGACGATCGCCGCGGCGCCCTTCATGAAGACGAACTTCCTGGGCGACTCCGGCCAGAACACGTTCACCATGACGCAGGAGATCGGCCCGGCGCCCTCGCTCGAGGCCGAGAGCGCGGCCGCCGAGGAGGTCGAGGAGGTGCTCCTCGGCATCGAGGGCGTCGAGACCGTCCAGGTGTCGATCGGCTCCAGCGGCTCGGCGCTGCGCGACGCCTTCTCGGGCGGCGGCAGCGGCATCACCTACTCGATCACCACCGACCCCGGTGTCGACCAGGTCGCCCTGCGCGAAGAGGTGCAGGCGGCGGTCGCCGATCTCGACGACGCCGGCGAGATCACCGTCTCGACGGCGGGCGGCGGGTTCGGATCGAGCGACATCGAGATCGATGTGACGGCGCCCGACGCCGACACGCTGCAGACGGCGACGGATGCCGTCGTCGAGGCCGTCGACGCAGCCGAAGGCGTCGGCCAGGTCTCGAGCAACCTCTCGGCGTCGCTGCCGTACATCGCCGTGACGGTGGACCGCGAGCGGGCCGCCGAGCTGGGCCTCTCGGAGGTCGCCGTCGGCGCGCTGGTGTCGAACACGATGCAGCCGCAGTCGATCGGCTCGGTCGAGATCGACGGCACGTCGCTGACCGTGTACCTCGCGGCGTCCGAGACGCCCGCGTCGCTGGACGAGCTGCGTCAGCTCCAGGTGCCGAGCGCCACCGGACCCATCCCCCTCGAGGAGGTGGCGACCGTCGAAGAGAGCGAAGGCCCGACCTCCATCACGACCGAAGGCGGCCGGCGCACCTCGACGGTGACGGTGACGCCGTCGACCGACGACCTCGCGAGCGCCTCGGCCGCGGTCACGACCGCGCTGGAAGACGCCGACCTGCCGGCATCCGCCGACGCATCCCTCGGCGGCGTGGTGACGCAGCAGCAGGACGCCTTCACGCAGCTCGGCCTGGCGCTTCTGGCCGCGATCCTCATCGTCTACATCGTGATGGTCGCGACGTTCAAGTCGCTGCGCCAGCCGCTGCTGCTGCTGATCTCGGTGCCGTTCGCGGCGACCGGCGCCATCCTGCTGCAGATCATCACGGGTGTGCCGCTCGGGGTCGCATCGCTCATCGGCGTGCTGATGCTCATCGGCATCGTCGTCACGAACGCGATCGTGCTCGTCGATCTCGTCAACCAGTACCGCGAGAAGGGGCTGTCGGCCCACGACGCCACGATCGCCGGCGGCTCGCGCCGTCTGCGGCCGATCCTCATGACCGCGCTCGCGACGATCTTCGCCCTCACTCCGATGGCCCTCGGCATCACCGGCCAGGGCGGTTTCATCTCGCAGCCGCTCGCGATCGTCGTGATCGGCGGCCTGGTGTCGTCGACGGTGCTGACGCTCCTCGTGCTGCCCACGCTCTACAACCTCGTCGAGGGCGCGAAGGAACGGCGGGCCGAGCGCCGCCGCGGACGTGACGGCGGTCCCGGGCCGGACGGCGAGGGTCCCGCCGGCGGCACGGATGCCGCGGCGGTGCCGGCGCTCGTCGGCGCGGGCGCTGCGGCGGGCGAGGCCGATGGCAGCGCCGAGATGGCCGCGGGTGAGAGCGCTGCCGGAGCCGGTGCCGCTGCCGCCGCCGCGGCGGCATTCGAGACGCGACGCCAGCGCCGTCTGCGCGAGTCCGCGGGCGCGGTGTCGACCGATACCTCGGAGATCGCGGTGCCCGTCATCGAGGAAGGGCCCGACATCGAGGTGTCGGATGCCACGCCGGCGCCCGCCGGTGCGGCACACGACGTGGAGCCCGCGCAGGCGAACGTCGAGCCGGTGGACGTGGAGCCGGTGGACGTGGAGCCGGTGGACGTGGATACCGCGGATGCCGGTGAGCCGGTGGACGTGGAGCCTGCGGATGCCGCTGAGCCGGCGAATGCCGGTGAGCCCGGGGATGCCGGGGCCGACGGCGAGGGCGAGGTGCCGGTGATCGAGCAGGGTCCCGACATCGAGGTGTCGGAGTCGGCTGCTGCGCCGGCGGAGGCGACGCCGAGTTCGGACGAGACCGGCGAGGCCGAGGCATCCGACGATGTCCCCGCGGAGCCTGCCGCGGCGCCGGACGAGGAGGCGGACACCGCGACTGCGGAGACCTCAGCGCCGCTCGAGCGCGAGAACGAGACCGGGGACGCGCATGATCCGGACCGGCGCGAAGACGACGGGGATCGCACCCGCGGCGACGGCTGAGTCGCGGGTCCGACCGGGCGACCGCCCCGGTTGAAGAGCCGGCGGGAGCAGCGGCTACGATTCGGGGATGACCAACCCGGCTCGCATCGACGACGTCTCGATCGGCGGGGAGGCGATCCGTCTCGGGCAGTTCCTGAAGTTCGCCGGGCTCCTCGACTCCGGAGGAGAGGTGAAGGAGGCGATCATCGACGGCGCCGTGACGGTGAACGGCGAGGTCGACCGACGCAGGGGGCGCCAGCTCCGCCTCGGTGACGTCGTCGGCTACGAGGGCCGCCGGGTTCGCGTCTGCGCGTGAAGTCCGATCCGCCTGCTGTGCGAAGCCGGTGACCCGTGAGGGCGAGAATGCGGTTCTCGCCCTCACGGGCCGTCGTGTCACCCGATCGAGCCCGAGGCGTCAGCCCTGGAACAGGCGCGGCAGCAGGTCGATCAACGACTTCTGCCACACGTCCCAGCTGTGCGGGCCGGGGATGATCGGTGCGAACTCATGCTCGACACCGCGGTTGGTCATGCTGCTGATCAGGCTCAGCGTCGCTCCATAGGTGAAGTCCTGGACGTCACCGGAGTAGATGCGCAGCAGCTTGGTGCCTTCGTTGATCGCTGCGACGTCGGCGCCGGCGGGAACGCTGCCGAACGCCGACATCCCGCTGATGTACGCGAACTCACCCGGGTGCGCCCACAGCGTGGTGAGAGTCGCACCGGAGCCCATCGACAGTCCCGCGAGGGCCCGGTCTTCACCCTCGCTGCTGACGTTGTACTGGGCCTCGGCTGCCACGGTGATGCGCTGCGTGATCTCGTTGGGGAAGTTCACGCCGTTGCCGTTGGCCATGACGACCACCATCGGCACGATGTTGCCCTTGGCGTAGTGGTTGTCCAGGATCTGGGCGGCGAAGCCGACCTCGATCCAGTCCGTCCACGTCTGTCCGCCGCCGTGCTGGAGGTAGAACACCGGGTAGGGCTCTTCACGCTCGGCGTCGTAGCCCGGGGGCGTCCACACGTACGCGGAGCGCTCGGGGTTGCCGTTCGCCGTGCTCGTGTAGCTCATGACCTCGACGTTGCCGCGCAGCTCGGGCGCGACCGGGGTCGTGTACTCGCCGCGCAGCGTCTCGTCACCGGGCACCTGGAACGTGCTCCAGTTGGGCTCGGAGAACACCGTCGTCGGGTTCGTCTCGTCCTTGTGGTCGACACCTTCGACCACGAACTTGTAGTAGTACGAGCCCGCCTCGACCGGCATCGTCAGGCGCCAGCGGCCGTCGTCCTGCTTGGTCATGGGCGTGCGCGGCCAGCTGCCGGCAGGGCCGAAGTTGCCCCACACCGTCACGTTGTTCGCGTCGGCGAACTCCGTCCCGGTCTCGAAGGTCACGACGCCGTTCTCGTCGATCCACGGCGTCGGAGTGGTGCCCGGGGCCGGGAGCGAGTGCGGCTCGAGCGGGAGGTGGCCTTCACTCGGACCGGTGTCGCCCGGGGCCTGGAACACCCGCTGCGCGAAGTCGTGCAGGTTCTTCTGCCAGGTGTCCCAGGTGCCGCCGGTCTCGGGGTCGGAGCCGTCCGACTGGAACTCGACGCCCGCGGCACCGAGCTTGTCGGCGAGGGCCACCGTCGGGTTGTAGTTCGGGTCGGTGACGTTCCCGACGTACAGGCGGATGAGGTCGGTCGCGTCGTTGATCTGCCGCGCCTTGCCCTTGCCCACGTTCTGCTCGAGGTCACCCGAGAAGGAGCCCACGTTCGAGAACTCGCCCGTGGCGCTGACCAGGAGGCTGAGAGCCTGCTCGGCGCCACGCCCGATACCGGCGATCGCGCGGTCATCGGCGTCGCCCGAGATGTTGAACGCCCCCTCCGCAGCCGGGAGCAGGTTCTTGACCACCTCACCGCGGATCTCATCCGTCTCGCCGTCGCCCATCACGACGACCATCGGCTCGGCGTCCCCGTCGACCGTCAGATTGTCGAGGATCTGCTTCAGCCGCCCGAGCTCGACCCATTCGCGATAGCTCTGACCCTCGTCCTGGAGGAGGTAGAGCACCGGGTACGGCTCCGCGCGGTTCTCGTCGTAACCCGGGGGCGTCCACACGAGGGCCGACCGCTCGGCGCCCGCGACGGAGCTGTCGTAGCTGAGCTCCTCGAGACTCCCGCCCGCGGGTTCGTCCGCGAGCCACTCGGCGCCCGGGCCGTCGACGAACAGCGTGTTCCACGTCGGCTTCGACGTCACCTCCTGAGCGCTGGCGGGGTTGCGGAACGCAATGGCGTCCTCACCCCACGACGGTCGTGCCGAGTACTGGTAGTAGTACAGACCCGGCTCGAGCGGGCCGATGGTCGAGGTCCAGTTGCCTCCGCCGGACCCCATGTTCAGGGTCGTCCAGGTCTTGCCCGGCGCGAAGTTGCCTTCGACCGCCACCACCGAGCCCGCGATGCCGGTCGCCGGCTGAATCGCCGAGTTGGGAACCGTGAACCGGTAGACGTCTGGGACGACGTTGTCGATCTCGGCGACCCACGGGTCTTCGGCGGCGGCGGCCGGCTGCGCCGTGAGGAGGGTAGACACTCCCAACGCGGCCGCAGTGGCCATCGCCACCCACACACGACGGGAGCGCTTCTCAGAGCCCCGCCCTTGATCTGTCCACATCACCTTTGATTTCCTCTCGTGTGACCTCCCGCATGGCGTCATGCGGGAGCCTTGCCCGCCGGGAGGGATGAACCGCCGGCGGAGCGGCGACGAAGCTCCGCGTGTGCGGTTTACAACGTCGTAAATTCCCTACCCGCCCATCGTGATGTCCCGGGCAAGTGAAGGTCAAGAGAAATTTGCAACGTTGTACAGAAGTGCCTCCGATACCTCCCGAGCCGATCCCTGTTGTTCGGACTCGGGCGCGCTAGTTCTCGTCGGGGAACCTGCCCCGGACGGTTCCGTCCATGGCATCGGCGAGGGCGTAGATCACCGGCCAGGCGCCCTCCGAGCTGTTGCCCAGCACCGTCACCGTCGTGCGGGTCTCCGGGATGTGCGTGGAGCGGAACGACGCGCCGGCGTCGTAGCCTTCGAGGATCAGCGACGAATTGCGGCGGCCCAGCCACAGCCCCATCCCGTACCGCTTGTGCTCCGACGGCACATCGAGGCGAGGACGGGTCATCTCGGCGAGCGTGTCAGGCGTCACGATCCTGCCGTCCAGGAGTGCGTTCCAGAATCGGTGCAGGTCATCGGCGGTGAAGTACATGCCGCCGTCGCCGTTGCCGCGTACCGGGAGGTGCAGCACGTTGGTGCGGTCGCCCTCCCCGTCCAGGTAGCCGAGCGCGGCATCGCCCGGGAGGTCGTCGGAGCGGAGGAAGGCGGAGCCGGTGAGCCCCGCCCGGTCGCAGACTTCCGTGTGGACCAGGTCGTGGAAGCCGCGGCCGCTGACGCGCTCGGCGAGAAGCGCGAGCACCACGTAGCCGCCGTTGCAGTAGGAGAAGCGCTCGCCGGGCGGGAACTTCTGCGGGAAGCCGTCGAGGGCGGGGAGGAACCCCTCCGTCTCGGCGAGCAGATGCAGCGGCAGGGAGAAGATGTAGTCGTCGATCTCTCCGTCGCCCTCCTCGTCGAGGTAGTCGCCGATACCGGAGGTGTGCGTGAGGAGGTGCTCGACGGTGACCCTGTCGTCGATCAGCGGCAGGTCGTCACCGAGCAGGGGACGTACGGGATCGGCGAGGCCGAGCATGCCGTCCTCGACGAGTCGCATGATCACGAGCGCGGTGAAGCCCTTGCTTCCGCTCGCGGCCGAGATGCGGGTGCTCGGCGTGTTGCGCACCCCGAGCGCGCGGTGCGCGAATCCCTCGCAGCGCTCGAGCGTGCGGGTGTCTCCCTCATCGATCGTGAGCACACCGGTGAACGACTCCGCTGCGATGGCGGCGTCAAGCGCCTCGGTGGTCAGGGGAACGCTCATGGTCGGGCCTCCGAAGCCTTGAGGGACGACTGTGCCCAACGTAGCCCCCGCCGCGTCGTCGTGTCAGCGAGGTGCGTCAGCCCAGGCGGCGATGTCCACGCCGTGGTTGTCGGGCGAGGCGAGCGACCACCACGCCGGAGCGTGGGTGTCGTCGGCCAGTCTCCCTCCGGCGGCGAGGGCGGCGTCCACTCGCGCCTGCGCCTGGTCGGCGGGCACATAGACGTCGAAGTGCGTGCGGCCTCGCGCCGCGACGTCGCCGGCGATCGGGTTGAAGGCGAGCTGGGGTCCGCGGCGCAGCGGGTCGACGGCATCCGTGTCGCCCCACGCGGAGTAGCCCAGCGCGGCCAGGAAGAACGGACGGACGTCGGCCCGTGAGTTCTGGGCGACGTATACGCCGATGGATTGCACGCGCGAGGGTTCGGCGGCCAGCCGGAGCTCCGCGGCCGCCTCGGATACCTCCGCCGCGAACGCGATCGCCGCCGCGGGGATGCCGTCGTCGTCTGCCGGGATGCGCACGACGACCCCTTCCGGGCGCAGGTCGACGTCCGGGTGGACCCCGTACCGTTCGGCGGCGGCGACGATCGGCGCGATGAGCTCCGCTGCCTGTGAGAACGACGCGGCGGTGAAGACGGCCTCGGGACCGAAAGGCGTGACCGGCCAATCCGCCGTCTTCTTCGCCCGGCGGAAGTCGGTGGTGGAGATCCGTTCCGATGGGCCTGTCGGCGATTCGTCCATGACAGCTCCTTCACTGTTGTTCCGGTTCCGGTCGACGCGACCGTCTATTCCGAGGCGTCGCGTGCGAGATCTGTCGCCTGCTGGCGCAGGTACCCGGCATACCCACCGGGCGTCCGGCCGGTCAGGCGGCCGGACGTGATGACCTCGGCCTCGTCGCTGGCGACGATACGCGCGTCGCGGTTGCGGCACCGCGTGACGAGGTCCACGTCCTCGTGCTCACCGAGCGGCGCGAACCCGCCGGCGTCGAGATAGGTGCGCGCGCTCAGCCCGAGGTTCGCGCCGTGGACGTGCCCGTTGGGTCGGCCGCGCGTGTGGGTGCGCAGCCAGAGGGCGCGCTGCGCGACCGACAGGTCATCGAAGTCGGGTCGTACGGTGCCGACGCACAGGTCCGCGATCCGCGAGATCTCGCGGAAGTGCGTGAGCCACCCTGCGGGCACCCGCGAATCGGCGTCGGTGCTGGCGATCCACACCCGCTCGAGCGGGACGCCCGCGAGCGCCTTCAACGCGTGGGCGATGCCGGCGGCGCGGGCGGCGCCCACCCGGCCGGCGGTCGAGACGAGCGTGGGGAACGCGAACTGCGCGGCGACGTCGGCGGAGGCATCCGTGCACCGATCCAGCACGATGCGCACCTCGGTCCTGATGCCGGCCGCCGACCCGCGGTCGACGGCGACGGCGAGGGCCGACAGGGATGCCTCGAGCAGCAGCTCTTCGTCGCGGACCGGGACGACCACGACCATGACGTCGGCCTGCCGGCGGCTCATACGAGCCCCTCGGCCTCGGCCACCGAGCGCGCGGGACGCCGGGCGAAGACCTCCAGCACGAAGTCGCGCTCCTCGTGGCGGACGATCGCGTCCCACGCCGCGACGCGATGGAGCGCCTCGTGCACGTCGTCGCCCGCCTGCGGATACGCGGCGACCGGGTGACGCCAGTGACAGGCGACCAGCCGGCCGTCGTCGGCGAGCGACCCCTCGATCAGCGCGATCGTGCGCTGCAGGTCCGACGGAGAGAGGTAGTAGCCGACCTCTGACAGGACGATCGTGTCGAAACGGCCCTCCGGCCAGTCCGCCGGGACGCTACCGCGGCGGAGCGACACCCGCGCACCGTCGCCGAGGCGGGCGCGGGCCGTCTGGAGGGCGGCGGCCGCGGCATCCATCGCGATCACGTGTCTCGCGCGGTCGGCGAGCTCGCGGGTGAGCATGCCGGTGGAGCAGCCGATCTCGAAGACGTCGCCCAGCTGGGCGGTCGGCAGCGTCGCCATCAGCACCGCCCGCTTGCGCCGCTCGTACCACCGCGACTCGAATCCCCACGGGTCGTCGCCGTTGCGCCGGTAGAAGTCGTCGAACCAGCGGGCGTCGAGACTCTCCTGGGGCTGCTCGAAGGCGCCCGGTTCGACCACGAAGAGCTCGACGTCGCGGTCGAAGTGCTCCAGCATGCCGGCGTGCAGGAGCACCTCGTCGCCGGGCAGATCGGACAGCGGCGCCGTCTGGGTGGTGTGCGACGCCAGTGCCTGCCGCTTCGCGCGGCGCTCGCCGTCGTCGAGGGCGAGTGCGACCAGCCGTTCCCAGGGCACGTCCGCCGGTGTGCCCCAGTGCCACGCCCACACCGGATACCCGAGCAGCGTGAATCCGCGACGGGCGGCGATCGCCGCGGTGACCTCGGCGGCGATCCGGTGGTCGCGGTGGCGGTCCTTCGCCCACGGAGCGGCGACGACCACCCGATGCGGGTCCACGGCCGGCACCTCGTCGAGGACGGCGCCGAGGCGCTCGCCGAGTTCGCCCTCGACCCGGTCGAGGCCGCCGTCCGGCAGGCCGAGGAAGGTGACCTCGGCGTCGGGCGCCAGCAGCCCGACGGCCCGGCCCACCTCCTCGCGGCGTAAGCGCGCGAGCGTCGCCTGGTCGTGCGTGGGGGATTCCGGGTGGGATGCCTCGCCGTCGGTCGCGATCACCACGACGATCCGCGCTCCCCGCCGGGCGGCGCGGGCGAGGAGCCCACCCGCGCCGAGGGTCTCGTCGTCGGGATGCGCGGCGACCACGACGAGCTGCTCGAACGAATCGTCGAGTCGACGGAACGTGCGGCGCGCCAGCTCGTCGCGCCAGACCGACTCGGCGGTGCCGTCGTCGAGGTGGCTGAACGGCGCCATCAGTCGCGCTCGCCCTCGATCGCGAGGCGTCCCAGCCGTGCGGCATCCCGCAGCCCGTGGTGCTGCCGGAGGTACAGGTGGAGGTCGGCCACCCTGCGTGCGTATGCGGCATCCGACACCAGCGGGACCGGGCCGAGGGCCGAATCGGCCTCGGCGAGAACGGTGGTCGCGGCGCCGACGACGGTCGTGCGGACGCGCTCGGCCAGCAGCCGGGGGTCCGTGACGGACCCGCCGTCGATCAGGGCGGCTGCCTCCCGCAGCGCGGCGCGGGCGCCCCAGAGCGCGGCATCCGCTCGCCCGAGGTGGACGAGGGCGATCTGGTCGGCGCGCTCCGACGACGCCGCCGCGCGAACGGCGTCGGCGATCCCGCGCGCACCGCCCCACCAGCAGGCGGCGACCGACATCCCGCCCCACGCGAAACCCGGGCGCGAGAGGTACCAGCCGGCGGCGCCGACCGGGACCGCGCGGGCCCCGTCGAAGTCGACGGGCGCGCTGACGATGTCGGGCAGGCCGCGCGCCACCCAAGGTCCTTCGTGCGGGTGCACCTCCGGCTCGCGCAGCGCGACCGTGAACAGACGGCGCTCCTCGCCGACGAAGGCCGTCACCAGGGCGTGGGACAGGTGCGCCGCGAGGGAGCACCACGGCTTGGTGCCGGTGAGCCGCCACCCCGAGGACGTCTCGCCCGCGTCCACGCGCATTCCCGGCCCTTCCGCCGCGAAGACGCCCCACGACGAGGACTCATCCACCCCGATATCCCGGACCCGCCACGGATCGGCGTCGGAGGCGAGATCGGTGCCGGCCTGCCGAAGGATGCTCAGCGCATCGAGGTGGGGTTCCAGGACGCGGGCCGCTGCGACATCGCGCGCCGCGGTCGCCGCGAGGAGGTCCCACAGCTCCGTCGTGCGTCCGTCGCCCGCGGCGGGGGCCTCACGTCCGACCCGCACGCACCAGTCGATGGTGGCCGGGATGTCGCGCCCGAGGTCCGGGATGCTCACCGCCTCGGCGAGGGCCTCTGCGCACCACCGGTCGCGGGGGAGGCCTGGCGCGATGAGTGACCGACGCTCACGTTCGTCGCCGGCCGTCAGCGTCTGCTCATCCGGCGAGGGGTCGCGGAGGACCGGATCAGTCGTTCGTCCCACGATCGTGCGAACCTCCCAGGTGCGGCGGGGCCTCCTCGGAGCGTACGACGCGACGCCCGGCGCACGGCGGTCTTGACAACCGTCGCCCTATGTCGCCGTGCGGTCGGCCCTCAGTCGCCGTCAGCGTCCGCGCCGCCCGCCTCCGCGGCGGACACCTCGCGGTCCTCGAGGATGTAGGCCGTCGACGTGCTCGTCGCATCACCGGCACGCAGGTTCGCTTCCTCGAGCGCGCGCTCGATCGCGAGGTCGACCTCGCCTCCGGGCTCGAGATCCCGATCGGTGTTCGCCATGACTCCTCCTCGTGCCGGCTGGGCCCAACTGTAACGCCGCTCGGGGAACCGTTGCTGGACCCGGCGCCCTGCCCGTTGCACCGCGTCGCCGCCTGCGGGAGACTCCCACCACGGCAGGCGAGCCGGCCGCCGGGGGAGGCGCGGGTGCCATGGTCACGCAGCTTGTCGAGTTCCCGTTGGGCGACGGCGGCTCCATCGTCGTCGCCTCGAACGCTCCCGAGACGGATGCCCCGCCCGGCCCCGTCTTCCGTGGCGGCGGTCGCACCGAGGCCGTCGTCACCCGGGCGAGCGAGTCGTTCGAGAGCGTGGTGCAGCGAGCACAGCCGGCCGCCGTCGCCGTCCTCGACGCCGTGCGGTCCGGCCCGAATCCGCCGACCGAGGTGAGGGTCGAGTTCGGGCTGCAGCTGTCGGCCGACCTCGGCGCCGTCATCGCGTCGACCGCGGTGCAGGCGAACTTCACCGTCACCCTCACGTGGCGTCGCGACGCGGACTGACGCCCGGGGGATGGCCGCGGCGTCCGGTCCGTCCTATTGGTTGAGCGTGACGAACGCGGCGAACTCGCCGCTGTTGTCGGCCAGGTCGGTGTCGTTGATCCCGAGCATGAGGTCGCCCTGCGCCGGGCACTCGTAGGTGGTGCCCGCGCCGACGGCGAAGACCTCGGGCGTGGTGCTGAGCGTGCCGATGACGGCGCCGGTGCCCGCCTCGGCGAGGACGCGCGTGTCGGTGGATGCGTCGTCGACGAGGCCCTCCGGCCCGATCTGCGACTCGGCCGTCTCGTCGAGCCAACCGCGCCCGGTCACCTCGATGACGAACTCGTCGCCGAGGAGGCAGTACAGGCCCGTGTCGACCCACTCGATGTCGAGCGGGACGGCGAGGCGGGCGGTGCTGGCGGAGCCCCCGGTTCCGCCCTCGTCGGTGCCGGCGGTGCCGCCGCCGCCCTCGGCCATCGTCGTCGCGGCGTAGATCGCCGCGCCCGCGGCGATCGCGAGGGCCGCGGCGGCGCCGCCGATCGCCCATCGTCGCAAGGCGGACGCCCCGCGGGCGGATTCGGCGTCGGGCACGGCATCCCGCTGCGTGTCCGTTCCCGAGCCGGCCGTCGGGGAGGCGTCGTCGTCAGGCGGGGTGGGCGAGCGCGGCTCCGGCGGCGGGCCGGCCGCCGGGCCGACGAGATCGAACAGGTGGCCGTCGCCTCGCAGGTACAGCACCGGTGTGACCCACTCGAGCGTCCCGCGTCCGCCGCCGAGGATGCCGATCCGGCCGCTGCGGACGGCCTCGTCGACGCCGCGGTCATGGGCCAGGGCCGTGTAGAACCCGCGCGCGAACGCGAGCGCCGCGGGATCGCTGATCGGGAACTGCATCGCGGCGACCGCACGGATGCCGCTGCGCGCGAGAGCGGCCGCGGTGCCCGAGAACAGGTCGGTGGGTCCGCTGGCCCCGGACTGACACGAGTTGAGCACCACCAGCGGTGGTGTCGGCTCGGCCTCGTCGAGCAGATCGGCGAGGGCGGAGGCCGTGACGTAGTCCGGCCGCCCGTCGCGTCCCACGAACGCCAGCACCCCCTCATCCGTCGCGCTGTCGTACGTCCCATGGCCGACGAAGTGGAGGACGTGCCAGGCGGATTCGAGCAGCTTCGCGTGCAGCGCGTCCCACGTGACCTCGTCGAGCCAGTGCAGCTCGACGCGGCCGTCCTCGAGGTGAGCGCGCAGCGCCTCCTCGAGCCGTGAGCGCTCGAGGTCCACATCCAGGGCGACGAGACCCCGCGGCGACGAGATCATGCCGAGCACCCGGAGCGGCCGCGTCACCTGCAGAGCGGGGACGTGCGGCGAGGGAACGTTGCGCACCAGCGGATCCTTGCGGCACAGATAGCGCTCGGTGACGGGGTCGTACAGCGTCTCCCACGGCAGCGCGGCCAGTCCCGGAGCGGTCAGCCGCAGCGAGACCTGCACGCTGAGACCGCGTTCCGAGGCGACCGCCATGCTGGTGCGGTACGCGGTGGCGACGTCACCGGTGAACGCCGCGTCGAAGAGGCGGCGGCCGACGTCCTGGACGATCGCCTCGCTGTCCGCCATCACCCGGCGGGCCGGCACCGCCGACGCCAGGACGCTCGCCTCCAGCAGCGGCCGGCGGTCGAGGAGCTCGTCCACGTCGAGCCGGAAGCTCGCGGTCGGCTCACCCCCGCCGACGGAGTGGAGCACACGGGTGACGTACGAGCCCGGCTCCGAACCGGGCCCGATCTCCAGTTCCATGACGGACGCGTCCATTGCGGACATTGTCCCGCCGCGCAGCGCCCGGCGACAGGGCGTCAGTCCTGCCGACCGGCGACGCCGAGGAAGCGGATGAAGACGGCGATCCAGCCGAAGACCAGCGCGAAGACGATGATCTCGAAGGCGGTGAGTGAGAAGAACCCGATGGCCGGGATGAAGAGGATCACCGATGCCGCCATCGCGGCCAGGAACGCCCATGAGGCCACGAAGTAGGTGCGCGGCATCCCTCGGAAGAATCTGGGGCCCCCGATCAGCAGCACGAGGAACATCGCCGCCATGCCCGAGGCCGAGATGTTGTGCAGCGCGAGATTCACGTCGACGGGAAACACGCCGACGCACGCGAGCATGATGCCCATGATCACGAAGAGCACCGGCACGGTCCGCGGCGCGCGGGGGTTCTCGAGGACCCCCGCCGCCGCGAGTGCGCGCATGTCGTTGGCGATGTAGACCGCGAACGTCGTCACGAGCAGGCCCGCCGCGATCAGGGTGCCGTTGAAGACCCAGCTCGACAGGTCGTCCTCGAAGGTGCCGAGGTGGCTGAAGTGGATCGTCCACCAGCGCGGATCGGGGGTCGTCACCATCGCGGTGAGCGTGCCGATCGCGATGAACGCCAACAGCAGCGTCGACATGCGCTGGGTGGTCATCGCCGACACCGACAGGAAGACGACCCAGGTCGTGAGGCCGAGGGTCACGGACATCAGCACCACGGCCCAGAAGGTGACGATCGGCAGCCCGATGAAGCCCATCGCGAGCACGCGGTACAGCGCGTACACGGCGACGAACGCGAGGGCCGCATGCACGATCACGACCGAGACCGTGTTCACGATGAACTTCCACGACGGCAGGGACTGCCGCCACTCCTGTCCGGGCCGGTGGCGCGCACGCCAGTACTCGGCCGTCGATGCGACGGCGGCGACGACTGTCGCGCCGGCCGCCGCCCAGACGGCGAACGAGTCCGCCTGCCCGGCCAGCTGAAGATCGGGAGCGAACATGCCGACCAAGAAGCCGTAGACGGCGCCGACCACTCCCGCGCCGAGGGCGGCGTAGACGGCCTCGGATTCCGCCCGGCGACCGGGCGTGGGTGCTGCGGCATCACGCGGCGAGGTGTTCACGGTGCTCACGAGGTCAGGGTACGACCGGCACGGGTCGCGTGGGTCGCCCGGCGCGTCAAGATTCGGTGACGGTTCTCCCTGCCCGCGCGCAGCGGTGGGAGGATGACAGGATCGCAAGGGCGCGGGGGAAGGGGTGATCCCGTTGTCGCGTTGGGGGGCTTCGAAGCGGCGGACAGTCGCGCGTCACGCACCGCTGACCTCGCCGACCCCCCTGGGCCAGGCGCTGACCATCGCGGGCGTCACGGCGACGGCGCTCCTCGTCGCCGGCGGAGCCGTCGTCGCATACTTCCTCTACGACCTCAGCGCGAGCTTCGCCGAGGACGCCGTGGTCCTGCAGGACCAGACGCCGCTGCCGCCGCCCGAGATGGGCCCCATCGAGGGGCCGTTCGACCTGCTCGTCGTCGGCACGGACGAATGCGAGCCCGAGCTCGTCGCCGCGATCGGGCCGCGGTGCACCGGGCCGGACTCGATGAACGAGCTCAACGACGTGAACGTGCTCGTCCACGTCTCGGACGACCCGCGACGGGTGACGGTGGTGTCGTTCCCGCGCGATCTCATGACGCCCGTCCCGTCGTGCACACAAGCGGACGGCTCGACGACCGACGAGATCCCCAAGCTGCAGATCAACACGGTGTACCGCCTGGGCGGGCTCGCGTGCGTGACGAAGACCGTGTCGAACCTGACGCAGCAGAACATCCAGTTCGCCGCGAAGGTCAGCTTCGGCGGCGTCGTGGCGATCACCTCCGCCATCGGCGGGGTCGAGGTCTGCATCGGCAACGACGGGATGCGCGACCCGTTCACCGGGATCGACTGGCCGCCGGGGCCGCGGACCATCGCGGGCTTCGAGGCGCTGCAGTTCCTGCGCACGCGGCACGGCGTGGGCGATCAGAGCGACCTGGCGCGCATCGGCAACCAGCAGCAGTACATGTCGCGCCTGGTGCGGAAGCTGACGAGCGAGGAGGTCCTCGCGAACCCGGCCACGCTGTTCCGGCTCGCCGCCACCGCCGCCGACAACATCACGCCGACCGAGTCGCTCGCGGACCCGTTGCGCATCGTGCAACTCGCGCTCGCGGGCAAGGACGTGCCCCTGGATCAGGTCGTGTTCGTGCAGTACCCGGTGCTGGAGGACCCCTACGATCGCAACCGGGTCGTCCCCGACCACGCTGCGGCGCAGGGACTGTGGGACGCCCTGGCGGCCAACCGGCCCCTCCAGGTGTCAGGCGACGCCGGGTCGAACGGCGGCGTGATCGAGGTCGCCCCGCCCGAGACGACCGACCCGTCGCCGAGCCCCAGCACCGGCGTCACGAGCGCGCCCGACCCGGTCGAGGAGCCCGTCGTCCTCTCCGAGAACATCACCGGGTCGACGGCCGAGCAGGCGACCTGCTCGGCGAGCAATCGCTGAGCCGGGGGCCTCAGGCGCCCCGCTGCAGCCAGGGGCGCAGCATCCGTGTCACCCACGGGAGCACCGCGTACGTCATCACCGGCGTCAGCAGCAGCGTCGCCAGTAGCACGCGCAGGATCAGCGGCTACTCCGTGAAGCCCGGGACGAAGCCGAGGAGCCACGACGCGAGGAGGTTCGTGGGGAAGAAGCCGAGCCAGATCGTGACCGCCTGCTTCCAGCGCGGAGGAGCGGCCGGGATGGGCTGCTGCACCGGACCGGTGGCCGGTGACGAGGGACGATCCGGATGCCGGGGCTCGACGTGCGTGGCGAACGGAGCGTCGAACCACCCCTCGATGCCGGTGCGGCGCTCGACCCTGACCTCGCTCGCGAAGGCACGGCCGGAGTCGAGCCACCATGAGCGCTGCGGGGAGTCCTCCCACCCCTCGAGGGTCGGGATGTCGCGGAACCGGTACAGCATGTACCAGAGGTCGCTGGCCTCGCCGGCGCGGACCCAGCCCGACCCGAGGAAGCCAGGGAAGCCCGCGGCGAGATCGGTGCCGGCCTGCATCCAGCTCGTGGCCTCGACGGTGCGGGAAGGGTCGATGCGTCGTTCGATCGCGACGGTGATGGGGTGGGCCACGGGTTCTGCCATGGCATCCATTCTCGGGGCGCTCCGGCCGGAGGCCTCACCTGCTCGGCCGCCGGCGCGGGCGTCACCCGGTGGGCCAGGGCGCGCGGCAGCGAGAGGAGCCAGACGCCCATCGAGACGAAGGCGACGAACTCGAAGAGCGCGAGCGTGATGAAGCCCGCGGCGAGCACGACCATGCCGGCCGCGAGCAGGCCCACGCAGAAGACGGTGGCCCGGCGGAATCGCCGGCTGCGTCCGGGGATCGCCAGGCCCGTGGCCACCGTCGCGAGGAACGACAGGCCGAGCCCGCTCGCGATGACGTCGTGCACCACTGCGCTCACCGGGATCGGCACGAGGCCGACGGCGGTGAGGTGGAGCCCCGCGGAGACCACCGAGCCGCGGAACGCGCGCGCTGCGCGGCGGCCGATGCCGGCCGGCAGGGCGAGGGAGAGGAACACGCCGTAGGCGGCGAGGAAGAACCCCGAGAAGATCACGATCGAGTTGAAGGTGCGTCCCGACAGGTCGGAATGGGTGCCGAGCTGCGAGAAGTGGAGGTGCCACCACGTCGCGTCGCTGGTCGTCAGAACGGACACCAGCACGCCGACGGGGAGCGACAGCACGGCCAGCTTGCCGACGCGGTGCGCGATGAGCGCGGTCTCTGCGGCCGGGCGCGCGCTCCGCAGCGCGGCCGGCGCGGTCGTCGAGACGATCGACGGCGTGGCGCTCGTCCGGCGGGTCGTCGTGCTGACGGCGGGCACGACGATGTCACGCCGCGTCGCCTGCACCGGCGCCGTGTCCGCCGCGACATGTGAGAGAGTGGCGGTGGCCGCCGACATCACGGCGCCGTCCTGGTCCGGTGGGGCACTTGGTGCATCGCAAAGGGTCGTGGGAGACATTCGAGACTCACGATCGGTTCGGTGCGTGAGCCCGGTGCCGGTCGTCCCCCCATAGAATCCCCGGTCCGGGGCCCATCGGTATACGACGACTACTCCCCAGGAACAGCCCTCCCAGGCTGTTGAGCGGCAAGCCGCCTGTGGTAACACTAACCTGCCGAGCCCGGCAAGCGCTGACCAGAACTTGCGCCGATCCCCCGGAAGGCGGTATCGGAGGGGTCGCCGGACGGCCGCGAGTACGCTGGGCGCACCCCGCCCACCCCGCGCCGACGGCGCTGCGGGTGCCCGCCGAAACCGCACAGTAAGGAACCGGATGCCCAAGAACAAGAAGCCCGGCGGGGGGCGTGCGGCCAAGAACTTCGACCCGCGCTACAACCCGAAGTACCGCGCCGGCGGATCGCGTGACGGCGACGACGCGAAGCGGCGTCCCGGTGAATCGTCGACGGGGAAGCCCGGCAGCCGCAGCCCGGGGCACCGCGGCCACCGCGACGACGCCGGGCCGGCGCCCGCGAAGCGTCGCTGGACGGAGCAGGAGCGGGCGGGGCGCGACGAGGCGCGCTCCATCCGGAGCCACTCCCGCGATGAGCGAGCGCGCCCCGCAGAGCCGCGACGGGATGCCGCAGCCGGCCGCGACCCGCGCCCCGGCCGTGACACGCGCGCCGGCCGCGATGCGCGCCCCGGCCGCGATGCCGCGCCGCGCCGGGACGCCGGTCGCGCCGATCGGACGACCCGCCAGGACGTGGTGCACGAGCGGCTCGACGCCGCGGCGGTCTCGCCCACCGAGGTCGAAGGCGCCACGTTCGCCGACCTCGGCCTGGGGCAGAACATCGTCAAGGCCATCGGCGAGCTCGGGGCGCGGCATCCGTTCCCCATCCAGGCCGCGACGATCCCCGCGATCCTGGACGGCCGGGACGTGCTCGCGCGCGGGCGCACCGGCTCGGGCAAGACCATCGCCTTCGGTGCGCCGCTCGTCGAGAGCGTGCTGCGCTCGCAGGCCGGGCAGAAGCGCGACTTCGGCCGGCCGCCGCGCGCGCTGGTCCTCGCGCCGACGAGGGAGCTGGCGCTGCAGATCGATGCCACGATCCAGCCGATCGCGCGCAGCGTCGGCCTCTTCACGACGCAGATCTACGGCGGCGTGCCCAAGGCGCGGCAGCTCGGCGCGCTCAAGAAGGGCATCGACATCGTCATCGGCACGCCCGGCCGTATCGAGGACCTCGTCGAGTCCCGCGCCCTCGACCTGTCGCAGGTGCGCGTCGCCGTGCTCGACGAAGCCGATCAC
Source organism: Microbacterium sp. CCNWLW41 (assembly GCF_037083505.1). Classification (NCBI taxonomy): domain Bacteria; kingdom Bacillati; phylum Actinomycetota; class Actinomycetes; order Micrococcales; family Microbacteriaceae; genus Microbacterium; species Microbacterium sp. CCNWLW41. The sequence continues at coordinate 427,037 of NZ_JBAOJP010000001.1, read as the reverse complement.
ATGTGCGAACTGGGCTTCCTCGAGCCGGTGCAGCGCCTGATGCGCCGCACGCCGCGGGAGGCGCAGCGGCTGCTGTTCTCGGCGACGCTGGACGGACAGGTGCAGACGCTCGTGCGCGAGTTCCTCGCCGAGGCCGCCGTGTTCGAGGTGGCGGGCGAGACGCAGCGCTCCGGCACCATCGACCATCGCGTGCTCGTGATCGACCACCGCGACAAGCCCGAGATCCTGCGGTCGCTCGTCGGCGCGGCCGGGAAGGCGCTCGTGTTCACGCGCACCCGCGCGTACGCCGAGATGGTCGCGGCGCAGCTCGACGAGGCCGGCATCCGGGCCCTCGCGCTGCACGGCGATCTCGATCAGGCTCGGCGCACCCGAAACCTCGAGAAGCTCACGTCGGGGCGCATCGACGTGCTGGTGGCGACGGATGTCGCGGCCCGCGGCATCCACGTCGACGACATCGACCTCGTGGTGCAGGCCGATCCGCCGGACGAGTACAAGACGTACCTGCACCGCGCCGGCCGCACCGGCCGCGCCGGGCGCAGCGGCCTCGTCGTCACCCTCGTGACCCGCTCCCGTCGCGCACGGCTCGCCGAGCTGCTCGAGCGCGCCGACATCGACGCGCCGTTCGACGAGGCGCGGCCGGGCGATCCCCTCTTCGACAGCGGGCGCCGCTGACGGCGAGGGGCGCGCCGGCCGCAGGGGCGGTCAGCCGCGCAGCGTGAAGGCCTCGAGCAGCCGAGCGGCTCCGGCGGCTCCGCCGAGCGACCGCAGCTGTGCGCCCACGCGGCTTGCGGCATCCCTCACCGCGGGGTCGGTCGTGACGCGCTCGTAGGCACGCGCGATCTGCCCGGCGGTCGGCGTGCCGGTGCGCAGATCGACGCCTGCTCCCGTCCATGCGACGCGGGCGGCAACCTCCGGCTTGTCGAGATCGCCGCCCGCGACCACGAGCGGGACGCCGTGGCTGAGCGCGGTAAGGGTGCCGCCCCATCCGCCGTTCGTGATCACGACGTCGGTGCGCGGGAGCAGCCGGTCGTAGGGGAGGAATCCCGCGACCCGGGCGTTCCCCGGCACCGGGAACGGCAGCCTGTCGCGTCCGCGCACCCCGGTCGACACCACGATGAGCAGGTTGCGGTGCGCGAGCGCCTCCAGCGCCGGCCGGATGAGGTCGGCCGGATCGATGTTCTGCGTCCCCTGTGTCACGTGCACCACCGTGCGACCGTCGAGGTCGCCCCACCAGCCCGGCAGCGGGCCGGGATCGGATGCCGGCGCCGCGAGCAGTCCCACGAAGTCCAAGTGGCCGGGCCGCGCGCGGGCGAAGTCGAGCAGTGGCGCGCCGCTGGCGAGGATGCGCTCGGGCGAGTACGCCGCTGCCGCGAACGGCGTCGCGTCCGCCGGCAGGCCTACGGCGTCGCGCGCGCGGGCGAGCGGTGCGGCGAGGGGACGCATCAGCAGCGGCGCGACTGCGCGGAGGGCGGCATCCCTCGCGCGCGTGAGGGGATTGCGCCCCGGCGCGACGCCCAGGCCGCTGGGGGCGCCCTGCCGGCTCGGCAGGCTCAGCGGCAGCACGGCGACCGTGGCCCAGGGGCATCCGGTCCGCTCCGCGAAGAGCGCGACGCCGACCGAGGTCTCGTCTGCGACGACGACATCCCACGGCTCCCGGTCCCACTCCGCCTGCAGATCCTCCACCTGCGCGGGGGCCGTGCCGATCATGACGTCCTCGAGGTTCACGAAGACCTGCCTGATGCCCTTCCTGCCCTCCAGTCGCGGGAACGACGCGCGCAGATCGTTCTCGTCGAAGTCCGGAGCGCTGCGCCATGGCACGAGGACCGCGCCGGATGCCGCCACCGCGGACCGGAAGGCCGAGCCGGTGTAGAACCGCACGTCGTGCCCGCGCCCCACGAGCGCGTGCGCGATCGCCCGCAGCGGGGTCACGTGCCCGGTGAACGGCATCGCCGACAGCAGGAAGCGCGCCATCCCGACATCGTCCTCCGCGCATCCGGTCCGCGCCAGGGGCGCGCGGCGCGGATGCGGCTCAGGTCGTGGAGGCTGCGCCGATCGCGTTGACGAGCGCGGGGTCACCGCCGAGCGCCGTCAGCCGGGCGCGGACGGCGACCTCGGCGCGGCGGTACGGCTCATCGCTCGCGTGCAGCAGGGAGCGGGTGTTGGCGGCCTCGAGGAACGACACCAGCTCGAACGTCAGCTGGCGCGCATCGTCGAGCAGCGGCAGCTCGCCGGCGGCCATCGCGTGCTCGATGCTCGCGGTGAGGTATTCCTCCCACTGGCCCGAGGCGGCGATGACGGCGTCCCGCACGGCACCCGGCTTGGCATCGAACTCGACGGACGTCGCCGCGAAGAAGCACCCGCCGCTGAACACGCGGTCGCGCGAGTAGGAGACCCAGTCGGTGAGGAGCGCGCAGACCCGGACGAGCCCGCGCGGTGTCCTGGCACGGGCGGGCGCCACCACCCGATCGATGAAGACCTCTCGCGCCGCCGCGACGACGGCCAGCTGCAGCTGCTCCTTGGACCCGAAGAGCGTGGCGATGCCGCTCTTGCTGTGCCCCGAGGCATCCGCCAGCCGGCCGATCGTGAGGCCGTCGAGACCCTCGACCGTCGCCGTGTCGACCGCGTGTGACAGCACGGCACGCCGCGACTCGTCGCCGCGCAGGCGGCGGCGGTCGACGGGGGGTTGTGCCATGCCTCGAGGTTACCGTACGATCGTTCGTATTCATAAGTACGACCGTTCGTATTCTTCGGATCGGAGCATCATGGATATCGCAGCCGCCGTCGCCGGCACGTCCGTCCGCGCCGCAGGCGCCCTCTCGCCCCGGTGGGGCGCCGCCGTCGCGATGCCGCTCTTCGGCCGCGTCGCCAGACCGCGGCCCGTTCACCCCGACCACGAGCCGACGATGTCCCGCGCCCGACGCGGTCGTGTCACGGTCGCGGGCGTAGATCGGCGCGGTGCCGAGGTCGAGACGTACGAGTGGGGCGGCGGAAACCGGGTCGTGCTGCTCGCGCACGGCTGGGATGCGCGCGCCAGCCAGTTCGCGCCGCTCATCCGCGAGCTCGTCGCCGAGGATTACCGTGTCGTCGCGTTCGACGCGCCGGCCCACGGGAACTCGGCCGGGCGGCGCACGTACCTCGTGGACTGGCTCCACGTCTTCGCGGCCCTCCAGGAGCGCCACGGCGGGTTCGAGGCCATGATCGGGCACTCGTTCGGCGGGCTCGCCACGCTGATCGGCGCCGCGGGAGGCATCCGGGCATCGCGGGTGGTCACCATCGCCGCGCCGGCGGACGCCGCTGCGCTGCTCACGCAGTTCCAGGCGGGCCTCGGCTACTCCGATGCCGTGTCGCTCCGGATGAAGGAGCTGTTCGCGAGCCGGTACTTCCCGGGTGAGCCCGACCCGTTCGCGTGGCTGTCGAGCGTGCAGCGGCCCGTGCCGGCCACGGTGCCGCTGCTGATCGCCCACGACCGTGAAGACCGCCTCGTGCCCTTCGCGGAGGCGCAGCGCATCGCGGCGGCGCATCCCGGTGCCCGTCTTCTGGAGACGCGCGGACTCGGGCACAACCGGCTGCTCGCGGCAGACGTCGTGCTCGACGCGGTGCTGGCGCACCTCGCCGCACCGGCCGTCGCCGCCGCGCCATCGGCCCCGCCGATCGCCCAGGGACGACCTGAGCCGGCACCGCTCCCCGCCGGCGCGGCACGCTCCGTGCCGGTGGGAGTCTGAGCCCCGTCGCAGCGGGGCCCTTCCGCCCCGATGGCCGCTGTGGTATTGCTGTGACCATCGACGAAGGCGTCGAGTCGACTGGGGGGTCGAGAGCACTGGGGGTATTCCGATGGACGTCTCGATCACACGCGTGCGGACGCACGAGGATTCGCGGCGCCGGCTGCGCGCCGTCATTGCGGTGGTCGCCGCGCTGGCGGTGGCATGCCTGCTCGCCGTCGCGGCCCCCGCTGAGGCGGGCTGGGCCGCGCCGGTCGCGGCCGCGAAGCCCGACAAGCCCGGCGGCGGCAACGGCGGAGGCGGCGGAGGCGGCGGGGGCGGCGGAGGCGGCGGGGGCACCGTCGAGCCCGCGTACGCGGCGGTGGGCGACTCGTTCGCCGCCGGCGTGGGCGCCGACAGCTATCTCGACAGCTCCTGCTACCGCAGCTCGAAGAGCTACCCGAAGCTGCTCGACGCCGATCCCGACAAGCGGCTCGTCGCCTTCCTCGCCTGCTCGGGCGCCAACACGTCCGCGGTGCTGACGCAGGTCGCCGGCATCCCCGCCGACGCGAGCATCGTCACGGTGACCGTCGGCGGCAACGACGTCGGGTTCGCCGACGTCATGCAGAACTGCTTCGTCCTGGTCACCTCGACCTGCTCCTCGAAGATCGCCGCGGGGTCCGCGATCGCGACCTCGGACGCCTTCAAGGCCAGCATCGCGAACGTGATCGGGGCGATCCGCACCAAGGCCGCGACTGCGCGCATCGTGGTGACCGGGTACCCGCTGCTGTTCTGGGAGAACTCCTCGGGCGTCAACCCCAAGTACACGTGGGCGGACGAGGTGAACGACCAGACCGTCGTCCTGAACGACGTCATCGAGCAGGTGACCGTCGCCAACGGCGCCCGCTTCGTCGACGTCGAGGACGACTTCGCCGGACACGGCATCGGCAGCACCGCCCCGTGGATCAACGACTTCCGGTGGCTCAGCAGCAGGAACGCCTTCCACCCCAACAGCGCGGGGTACGTCGCGTACGCCGCGGCCGTGCGCGTGACGCTGGCCGGCTGAGGGCGGGCTCGCCGTCAGAAGAGCCGGCCGGATGCCTCGGCGCCGAGCGTCGCGCTCCTCGCCGTCGTGTTCCTCGCGCTCGCGGCGGCGGCACGCCCGCGTGAGGTCGTGACGATCGGAGCGGCGCGTGCGTCGGCGCGGTCGGCGAGTCCTGCCACCGGCGCCCCGCGCCCGTGCTCCTCCTCGGCGCGCCCGTCGAGCCGGTGCGCGCGCAGGAGCGGCCGCACGCGCTGCGCCAGCCATGCACGGTACGCCTTCGGCGCATTCGCGGTCACGCCGGGGTACATCCCTCGATACGACGGCACGAGTTCCGGATGCCGCTGCTCGAGCCACTGCATGAACCACTGCTTCGCGCCCGGCCGGAGGTGCAGCGCGCCGTAGACCACCCGGATCGCGCCGGCCTCTTTGATGCGGGACAGCGCGTGGTCGATCGCTGCTGTCGAGTCGGTCAGGTGCGGGATGATCGGCATCAGGAACACCGTGACGCGGAAGCCCGCGTCGGCGGCCGCGCGGACCGTCTGCAGCCGGGCGGAGGCGCTCGGCGTGCCCGGCTCGATCAGGTGCTGCAGCTCGTCGTCGAACACCGCGATCGACATGGCCAGCGTGACGGGCACGTGGGCCGCGGCATCCGTCAGCATCGGCAGATCGCGCCGCAGCAGCGTGCCCTTCGTGAGGATCGAGAACGGCGTGCCCGACTCGGCGAGCGCCGACACGATGCCCGGCATGAGCTGGTAGCGGCCCTCGGCGCGCTGGTAGGGGTCGGTGTTGGTGCCGAGCATCACCGGCTGGCGCTGCCAGCTGCCCCGCCGCAGTTCCTTCTCGAGCACGTCGGCGACGTTGATCTTCACGACGACCTGCGTGTCGAAGTCCCGCCCGGCGTCGAGGTCGAGGTACTCGTGCGTGCCCCGGGCGAAGCAGTTGTGGCTGATCACCCCGTTCGCGATGAAGTCACCCGTCGATGTCGTGATGTCGACCATGTCGATCGTCTCGCCGAGGTCTTCGATGGAGACCACCCGCAGTGGTGCGGCGGACGTGACGGCGTCGCCGATGAGGGACAGTTTGCGGGTGATCGCGCGCTGGGTGAGCTCGAAGAACCGGCGCCGGGCGGGGAGCCCGCCGAGCAGCCGCACGGCGCTCACGCCATTCGCGCGGGGCGGCTCCTGCACATGGGGGAAGCCGTGCGCGTCGAGGGCGCCGCAGATCGCAGACAGGATCCGGGGGTCGCGATTGGTGATCCGCAGCACTCCCCGGCTGCAGCTCCCCTCGGCGTCGAAGACGCCGGCAAGGAACCCCCGAGACCACTCTGGCGACGGGTCAAGCGGCCACCCGATCAGTTCTGTGATCGCGTCGTCATCCGACCCGCGTGAAGTGAAGATGGCGTTCATCTCGCGGCGTTCTGCCGTCGCGGCCGAGAATCTGCGGAGGGTCGTCCGCACGCCTGCCGCCTCGAGGTAGCCGCGGGAGCGGTCCAGCGCCTCAGAATCCCCCAGAGCGAGCCGGAATCCATGTGCCACATAGGTCCCTCGCCCGTTGCTTCGCGGGTACGACCGTCTGAGCATCATCGCGTCACCGCGGATCATGCCGCAGAGATAGCCCGACTGGTACGCATCCGTCGGAAGCGCGGGGGACGAGGTGCCGCCGAGGCCGAAGCCCAGGAGCTTGTTGTTCGTCGTGAGGTGCGGTCGCTGCGGCGCCCCCTTCGGTGCGGGCTGCACGTGCTTCCAGCCGCGTTCGGTGAGGAAGCGGTGGTCACCGCTCGCCACGAGCACGGTGCCGTCGGCGAGCGTCACACGATACGCGCGCTTGCGCGTCTCCCACTGTGCGGAGACTGTCGCGCGGACGTATCTGCGGTAGGCGCCCTCCCGACGGGTGCCGACGACCTCGTCACCCGCGCGAACGTCACCGATGCGCTTGCTGCGCCCGTCGGCCATCAGAACCTGCGTGTCGGGATGCAGGCAGTACACGCACGAGTGACTGCATCCGCGGTACGGGTTCACGGTCCAGTCGAACGGCATCGCGGACGCCATCGGCACATGGTTGAGCGCCGACTTGCAGAGCACCTCGTGGAAGGTCACGCCGGCGAACTCGGGCGTGGTGAGCGAGCGCACGAGGCTGTTGAGCTGCTCGAGGCCGGGCAGGGCCGCGGCATCCGCCACACCCAGCTCCTGACCCTGCCAACGCATTCACCCATGAGAACAAAAATTCGAAAGCGCGTCAAGACGCCGGGGCGGCGTGTCGAACATGGCGGGAAAGCGTGCGCCGATGCTCCGTCCAGGTCAGAATGGCAGGCGTGACGGAGCCTGGCCGGCTCGCCACCCCCCGAGCCGTTCCCGAGACTCGTCGCGCTGCCCGAGCGATGCGCGATGAGGCGGCGCGGCGCGCCCGGGAGGAGTCCGCCGCGGTCGCACCGGACGCCGCGTCCGCCGCACCTGCACCCGCTGCCGCGGCCTGCACGGCCTCCCCCGCGTCCGCGCCTCACACCGCATCCCCCGCGTCCGCGCCTCGCACCACCTCCCCTGCGGCGGCCGCGCCCGACACGGCAGCGACGCATCCGGTTCCCTCGCTGCGAGCGCGACCGGGCGGGCGCGTCGCGCGCCATAGCCGCCCGGTGACGAGTGAGCGGCGGGCCGCCCGCGGCGCCGAGATCCTCGCCGTCGGCGAGGACGCGCAGCCGGTCCGGCACGCGCGTCCCCGGCGGCTCACGGGCCGCGTCGCCGCGGTGGCGGGCCTCGCCGCAGGTGCGGCACTGCTGCTCGGCTCGGCGGCGATGACGGCCGCGATGCTGCCGCCCGCCCCGCCGGCAGAGGTCGAGGCTGCGCTCACCACCACGCTGGAGGCGCGTGAGATCGAGCAGCTCCCCGTGCCCGCCGTGGAGCAGTCGCCGCTGGCCGCAGACCTCTGCGCTCTGCCCGAGTTCCTCACCGCGCTCCGCTCGGGCGCCGACGAGCAGGCGATCGTCGCCGCGGGCGGCGGCGAGGCGTTCCGCTCGGCAGTGGTCGACGGCCGTGCGCCGTGCGTGGACCTCGGCGACTCGTCGCGCATCTGGGCCGTCGTCGACAAGCTGCGCCCCGCGTCTCCGATCGACTATCGCCCCGGCGGCCTTGTGCTGCCCGACGGCGTGCGCAACATCGAGGGAGGCGCCCTGCGCACGGAGGCGGCATCCGCTCTCACCTCGCTCGTCAATGCGGCGCGCACGGCTGGCGTCGGCGAGATCGCCCTGGAGAGCGGGTTCCGCTCATACCAGACGCAGCAGCAGACCTACGGGCGGCATTTCGCAGAGCGTGGCGACCGTGCCGATCAGGTCAGTGCGCGGCCCGGGTACAGCGAGCACCAGCTGGGCCTCGGGGCCGACGTCGTCGCGTGCGCCGGCGCCTGCGGCACACTCGACGACCTCGCTGCGACGCCGCAGGGGCAGTGGGTCGCTGCGCACGCGTGGGAGCACGGGTGGATCGTGCGCTACGTCGAGGGCGCGACCGAGGTGACCGGGTACCTGCCGGAGCCCTGGCACCTGCGCTACATCGGGCCCGAACTCGCCAAGGCGTACCACGACGGCGGGTGGACGTCGCTGGAGGCCTTCTTCGCCCTCGCCCCCGCGCCGGACTACGCGCAGTGAGCGGGCGCGGCATCCGTGATGAAGGAACTCGATTCCACATCAGGTGAGACTGGATGTCGCGGGCGCGGCGTAGGATCGGGGTACCGGGGCCGCGACGGGACGCCGGCTCGACGAAGAGAGAGGTTCGCCTGCCATGGAGCGGGATATCTACGACGAGGACCACGACGCCTTCCGCGACGTCGTCAAGGAGTTCATCAAGCGCTACGCCTCGGACGAGAAGCGCCGGCAGTGGGACCGCGACGGCGAGATCGACCGCGCCACCATGCTGGCGGCGGGCGAGGCCGGGATCATCGGCCTGTCGGTGCCCGAGGAGTTCGGTGGCGCCGGCATGCTGCAGGACTACCGCTTCCGCTCGATCGTGCTCGAAGAGACGATCGGCGCGGGCCTCGGCTCGCTGGCCGGCGCCCTCGGCATCCAGGACGACCTGGCCGTGCCCTACATCGTGCACATGGGCACGCAGGAGCAGAAGGAGAAGTGGCTGCCGGGCATGGCGACCGGCGAGATCCTCGGCGCCCTCGCGATGACCGAGCCCGGCGCCGGCTCGGACCTCCGCGGCATCAAGACCACCGCCAAGCGCGTCGAGGGCGGCTACATCGTCAACGGTGCGAAGACCTTCATCTCGTCGGGCAAGACCGCCGACATGGTGGTCACCTTCGTCAAGACGGGTGAGGGCAACCGGCCGGATGCCTTCAGCCTGCTGATCCTCGAGGACGGCATGACGGGCTTCGACCACGGCAAGAAGCTCGAGAAGATGGGCTTCCACGGCTGGGACACCGCCGAGCTGTCGTTCACCGACGTCTTCGTTCCCGAAGAGAACCTCATCGGCGGCAAGGAGGGCCTCGGCTTCATCCAGCTCATGATGAACCTGCCGCTCGAGCGCCTGTCGATCGGCGTCGCGGCGGCGGCAGCGGGCGAGGCCGCGTTCGTGTGGACCCGCGACTACGTGCTCAGCCGTGAGGCGTTCGGCGAGCGCATCGCCGACTTCCAGAACACCCGCTTCAAGCTCGCCGACATGGCCACCACCGTCGACGTCATGTGGGCCTACGTCGACCGCGCGATGATGCTCTACCGGGATGAGAAGCTCACCGCCGAGGAGGCCGCGAAGGTCAAGTTCTGGACGACCGACCGCGAGGCCGAGCTCCTCGATGTCGGCGTGCAGCTGCACGGCGGCTACGGCTACATCACCGAGTACCCGATCGCCCGCGCCTATCTCGATGCCCGCGTGCACCGCATCTACGGCGGCACGAACGAGATCATGCGCGACATCGTCTCGCGCCAGATCGTCGGCAAGCGCTGACGGATGCCACGACCCGGCCCTCTGCGGAGGCACCGGGTCTCCGGCATCCGTCGCTCCCGGGCGGAGGCCCGCTCGAGGTCAGGCCAGACCCCACGGGAAGGTGGCGGCGAGCAGAGCCGCGGAGACCGCCCAGAAGGCCAGCGTGAAGACGGTGTCGCGCGCCCGCCACGGCACGGTGTACCGCTCGGTGCGGTCGGGGTGCGCCCCGAAGGCGCGGGCATCCATCGCGAGCGCGACCCTCTCGGCGTGGCGGATCGCTCCGGCCAGAAGCGGCACGATGTAGCCGAACCACCGCGCGACCGCGACGAACGGCCCCCGTCCGCCGTGCGCACCGCGCACGCGATGCGCCTGACGGATCACGTCGAGCTCGTACCCGAAACGGGGCAGGAACCGGAACGCCGCGAGCGCGGTGTAGCCGATCCGGTAGGGCACCCGCAGCTGCTGCACCGTGGCGCGCACGAGGTCGGGACCCGTCGTCGACAGGCCGGTGATCAGGGTGAGCGCGAGGATGGCCGACAGCCGGAGCCCGGTGGCGAAGCCGACGGCGAGGGCTCCGCCGTACATCGTCCAGCCGCCCAGCTGCCACGCCACCCAGGACTGGTCGACGCGCGACGCGTCCGTCCACAGCGCGAACCCGAAACCGATGATCAGGGCACCGAGCGGCAGCACGAGGAACAGGATCGCCGCCAGGCGCCGCGTGAATGAGACGCCCACCAGCAGCACGGCGTACGCGAGCGCGAGGAAGGCCGCAGGGGTCGCGGCGTCCCGCACGAAGACCAGCAGCGCGGCGGCGGGCAGTGGTGCAGCGAGCTTGGCGAGCGGGTTGAGGCCGTAGAGGAAGCGGACAGCGGATGCCTCGACCCGCCGCGCGTACGGATCGACCGCGCTGCGCGACGCCGTCGCCACGGTCAGGGGCCCGGTGTCGGTCACAGCGCACCTCCCGCGGCGTGCGGGGCGGGTGCCGCGTGCGGGCCGAGTTCCTGACCATTCGCGGCGGAGTGGTCGGGATCGGCGACCTCGGGCGACCTCGACGCGTCGTTCGGAAGCTCGGCAGACGCGGCGCCGTTCGGGAGCTGGGCGGGCGCCCCGTCGGGCTCGGAGCGCGGGAGGGCCGCCCGGCTGCCGGGGAGATCGGCCAGACGTGCGATGCGGGCGAGCTCGGGGTGGCGCACGACGTTCCGCAGCGCACGGCGCAGCGGCGGCGGGCGCAGGCCGGCGCCGGTGATGAGGGCGTCGTCGGCGAACACCTCGGCGGTCAAGCCCTCGGCGAGCACGCGGCCGCCGGTCATCACGACGGTGCGGTCGGCGTAGTCGGTGACCAGCTGCATGTCGTGGCTCACTACCAGGATCGTGGTGCCCTCGGCGTTCAGCTCCGACAGCAGCGACAGCAGCTCCTCCGCCCGTGCACGGTCCTGGCCGAAGGTGGGCTCGTCGAGCACGAGCACGGGGGCCCCGGCGACGAGCGCCGTGCCCACCGAGAGCCGCCGCTTCTGGCCGCCCGACAGCAGGAACGGGTGGCTCGCCGCCTTCGAGGCGAGCCCGAATCGATCCAGGAGAGCCGTCGTGCGCGTCCGCACCTCCTCCTCGGGCAGGCGCTGCAGCCGCAGGCCGTGCGCGATCTCGTCGAAGACCGTGTGCGCGATGAACTGGTGCTCGGGGTTCTGGAACACGAAGCCGATGCGCCGGCTCAGGGTGCGGGCGTCGGCGCGACCGACGTCGACCCCGTCGACGTGCACGGTGCCCTTCGGCGGCGCGACGACGCCCGCCATCGCCTGGATGAGGCTGGTCTTGCCCGCGCCGTTCGCCCCGACGACCGCGACGAACGCGCCGCGCGGAACATCGAGGTCGATGTCGTGGAGCACCTCGGTGCGGCCGCGGCGCAGCGTAAGGCCGCGCACGCGGATGAGCGGGCCGGGTGGCTTGCCTGCGGCCGGTCCGGAATTCGGAGAATCAGCGGTTTTCCGGACTGCGGCGGGCGTGGCATCCGGAATCTGCGCGATTGTCCGAATTCCGGATGCCGCGGGGGCCGGTGCGGGGGGAGACCCGGATCCCGCGGGGGCCGGTGCGGGGGGAGACGCGGATGCTGCGGGGGCGGGCGCGGGCTCGGCGTCGAGGGCGGCGCGCAGCTCGTCGGGGGTGAGCGGAAGCGGCTCGAGCGCGAAGCCGGCGCGGCGGAGACGCAGCGCGGCGATCGTGGACACGGGCAGCCAGACACCCATCCGCTGCAGCTCCTCGGCGCGGCCGCGGAGGACCTCGTCGACGGTGCCGTCGGCGAAGAGCCGCCCGTCGTGATCGAGCACGACCACCCGGTCGACGAATCCGACCGCGGCATCGAGGTTGTGCTCGACGAGCAGGATGGCCCGATCCCCGGCGGGCACGAGCTCGGCCAGGGCGGCGTAGACCTCTTCGATCCCGGCGGGGTCGAGGTTCGCGGTCGGCTCGTCCAGCACGAGCAGCGGCGAGCCCATCGCGAGGGCGCAGGCGATCGCCAGCCGCTGACGTCCGCCGCCCGACAGCCGGTCGGGGTTCTCGGAGCGGCGCTCCCACAGCCCCACGCGGCGCAGGGCGGCCTCGGCGCGGGCGAGGACGTCGGGCACCGGCATCCGCAGGTTCTCCGGACCGAACGCGACCTCGTCGAGAACCGTTCCGGTGACCAGCTGCGCGTCCGGATCCTGGAAGACCATGCCGACGCGGGTGCTGAGCTCGGCGACCGCGGTGTGCCGCGTGTCGAGGCCGCCGACCTCGACGGATCCCGTGACGTCGGCGGGCACCGTGTGGGGGATGAGCCCGTTCAGCGCGAGCGTGAGCGTCGACTTGCCCGAGCCGCTGGGACCGAGGAGCAGCACGACCTCACCCGGTGAGACGTCGAACGACACGGATGCCGGCGCCGGGGCGGTCTCGCCGTCGTGGGTGACGCCGAGCTCGCGCACCCGCAGCAGCGGCGCGGCAGTGGACACGGGCATCCGATCGTGGTGGAAACTTAGCCTTCCCTAACCTACCCCGCGTCCGGGGTGGCGGCGAAGCGAGCTCGCGCGCGCGGACGACGTCAGGCTCGGCTTCGGCGCGCCACGCCGGCGCGGCGGAGCGCCGCGCCGATCCCGAGCCCCACGGCGGTCCATGCCACCGGACCGACGATGAAGAGCGCGACGTAGACGACCTGGCCCCAGAGCGGGAACCGCGACACGTCCGCGGCGAACCAGATCGCCACAGCGATCACGGCGCCCACGATCACCGCCGAAAGGAAGAACCGCCAGGGCTCCCAGCGCTTGTAGCGCGACGTGGCGGCGACCAGCTCCTGCAGCGCGCCGACGAGCAGGGCGGTGCCGATGTACCGGCCGATCCACAGCGGAACGACGGCGCTGGCGACGAGCGCCGCGATGAGGTGCGTGATCAGCGCGACCCACGGACGCCGGAGCAGCTCCTGCGCCACCACGCCCGGAAGGACGTGCACCCCGAGCACGAGCCCGTACAGGATCGGCGCGCCCGCCGAGACGAACCCGCTGATGGCCCCGGCGCCGGCCTGCAGAACACCCGTCGCAACACCGATGGCCGCGCACGTGAGCAGAACGCTCGTCGAAAGTCGGGTCGGCTCAGCCACCTGCCCAGCCTATCGGCGGTAGGCCTCTCGATTCTCACAGAGCTCTCATTAACCGAGAATCAACCGAGAGTTAGGTTTGAGGTCGCTGCGCCCCGACGAAGTGGCGCAGCGACTCCCCACGAAAACCAATATGGAGGCCACGATGGGTCGATCCTCCGTCAGAGCAGCCGCGGTCGTCACACTCGCCGCACTGTTCACGGGCACTGCCACAGCCAGCTTCGGCGCGGCGCCGGAGGAGGTGAGAACCCCCGTTCCGATCGATGCGCCCTCCGGCCGCTACATCGTCATGCTGAAGGACGCACCACTGGCGACGTACGACGGCGGCCAGGCCGGCATCCAGCGCACGAAGCCCGAGACCGGGAGGCAGCTGGACGCGCACTCCGCGAACTCGCAGAAGTACATCGCGCACCTCAAGAAGGAGCAGCAGGAGGTCGCCGCCGAGGCGGGCGTCACGCCCGCCACGACGTACCAGGTGACCTTGAACGGGTTCACCGCCGACCTCGACGGCGCTCAGGTCGCGAAGCTGCAGAGCGACAAGAACGTGCTCGGGGTGTACCCCGACGAGATCCGCCACCCCGACGCCGTCCCGTCCACCGAGTTCCTCGGACTCGGCTCGGGTGACGCCGGAACCGGCGGAGTGTGGGATGCCGTCGGCGGCGTCGCCGAGGCCGGCAAGGGCGTCGTCGTCGGCGTGGTCGACACCGGCATCGCCCCGGAGAACCCGTCGTTCGCCGGCGACAAGCTCATCGGCAAGCCCGGAACGGGCAAGCCGTACATCAACGGCGACAACGTCGTCTTCAAGAAGTCCGACGGCAACGCGTACCGCGCCCGGCGCGTGGACGCGTCCGACCAGGGCTGGACGAAGGACCTCTACAGCACCAAGCTCATCGGCGCGCAGTTCTTCGCCGACGGCGCCGCGGCGACGGGCTTCGACTTCAGCTACGACTACCTGTCGCCGCGCGACGGTGACGGCCACGGCTCGCACACCGCGAGCACGGCGGCCGGCAACTTCGGTGTCGAGGCGTCGGTCGAGGGCGTCGGCTTCGGCGACGTCTCGGGTGTCGCCCCGGCCGCGAAGGTCGCGTCGTACAAGGCCTGCTACGTGGGTCCGGACGACCTCGTCACCAGCGACGACATCTGCGCGCTGAGCGACCTGCTCGCCGCGATCGACACGGCAGTCGCCGACGGCGTGGACGTGATCAACTACTCGATCGGCGGCGGCTCGGCCACCACCGTGCTCCAGCCGGAGGACATCTCGTTCTTCAACGCGGCGGCCGCCGGCGTGTTCGTCGCGGTGAGCGCGGGCAACAGCGGCCCCGGTGCCGCCACGGCCGACCACGCGTCGCCGTGGTACACCACGGTCGCGGCATCCACCATCCCGACGTACGAGGGCACCGTCACGCTGCCGAACGGCTTCCAGGCCGCCGGCGCCTCGGTGACCGTGCCGTTCGGCGAGAGCCTGACCGGTCCGGTCGTGTACTCGGGCGACGTCGCCAAGGCGGGCGCCGCTCCCAACGAGGCGGCTCTGTGCTTCCTCGGCACGCTCGACCCGGCCAAGGTCGCCGGCAAGATCGTGGTCTGCGACCGCGGCACGAACGCTCGCGTCGAGAAGTCGCAGGAGGTCGCCGCTGCCGGCGGCACGGGCATGATCCTCGTGAACGTGACCCCGGGCTCGCTCGACAACGACTTCCACTCGGTCCCCACCGTGCACATCGACGCGCAGCACCGCACGGCGCTGCTGGACTACGTGCGCAGCACCGCGGACGCCACGGCGACCCTCGTGGGTGACAACATCACCGGCAAGGAGACCCCGACCCCGCAGGTCGCGGGCTTCTCGAGCCGCGGTCCGATGCTCGCCGACGGCGCCGACGTCATCAAGCCCGACGTCTCGGCTCCGGGTGTCGCGATCGTCGCCGCCACCCACAACGGTCCGACCGAGGCGCCGACGTTCGGCTTCAAGTCGGGCACGTCGATGTCGTCGCCGCACGTCGCCGGTCTCGGCGCGCTGTACCTCGGTGAGCGCCCGACGGCCACGCCGGCCGAGATCAAGTCCGCGCTCATGACGACCGCGTACAACACGGTCAAGGCCGACGGCACCGACAGCACCGACCCGTTCGCGCAGGGTGCCGGCCACGTCGACCCGACGAAGTACTTCGAGCCCGGGCTGCTGTACCTCAACGGTCCCGCGGACTGGGCGGGGTACCTCGAGGGCGCGCTCGGCGAGGACCTCTTCGGCGAGATCGAGCCCACCGATCCCAGCGACCTGAACCTGGCGTCGTTCGGCATCGGCACCCTCCCCGGCCCGCAGACGGTGACCCGCACGGTCACCGCGACGCAGGCCGGCACGTTCACCGCCGAGGCATCCGTCCCCGGCATGAACGTGACCGTCGAGCCGAGCACGCTGACCTTCGGCGCGGCGGGCGAGACGCAGTCGTTCACGGTCTCCTTCGCGAAGGGCGACGCCCCGGTCGAGCAGTGGGCCACCGGCTTCCTCACCTGGACGTCGGGCGAGACCGAGGTGCGATCGCCGATCGCGGTGTTCCCGGTGACGGCCGCCGCTCCCGCGCAGGTCGAGGGTGAGGGTGCCGACGGCAGCGTCGACATCGAGATCACGCCGGGCATCACGGGCGACCTCCCGCTGAACCTGGCCGGCCTCGCTCGCGAGGACGTGCTGATCGACGGCACCGAGGCCACCGGGGCCGAGGACGACGGGTACACCTACGAGCTGGTCCAGGTGGCCGCCGGGACCGAGCTGGCGCGCTTCGCGCTCGACTCGTCCGACGACACCGGGTCCGATCTCGACCTCACGGTCTACCGTGTGGTGGGCCCCACCGATCTGCGCTACTACGAGAACTGGCAGTCCGCGTCGGCCTCGGCCGACGAGGCCGTCCAGATCGTGGCGCCGACCGCGGGCTACTACCTCATCGAGGCGCACGTGTATTCGTACACGGACCCCTTTACCTGGCAGGCCACCTCGGCTCTCGTCACCCCGGACGGACTCGGATCGCTCACCGCGACCCCGAACCCGCTGCCGGTGACCGAGGCCACGCCGACGCAGTTCCAGCTGTCGTGGTCGGGCCTCGAGAGCGGGAGCTACCTGGGTGTCGTGCGCTACGGCGACTCGCAGGTGCGCACGGTCGTCTCGGTCGACGTGCCGTAACCGTTCCACACCGAAGAGGCGTCCGGGCTGCGGCCCGGGCGCCTCTTCGCGTGCCGGGGCGGGGTCGCCGCGACGCGTGCACAGAATCGGAGGCTTCGGGCGGCGCGCCGGGCGACGGATGCCTCGCCCCGGCGTGTCGGCGAAAACCTCCGACGCTGTGCACGGCAGGCGATGCCGAGGCCGAAGGGGCTAGAGCCGTCGCCGACGCCGCGTGAGCCTCACGGCGGGCAGCGGCGGGGCGGGGATGCGCTCGTCGCCGTGGTCGACGACCCGGCCGAACCGCTCCGAGCCGGCCTCCCACGCCTCGCGCGCCTCGACGATCTCTTCGTGCGAGCGGCCGACGAAGTTCCACCACATCACGACGTCGTCCTCGAACGGCTCGCCGCCGAGCAGGAAGAGCGTCGCGCCGGCCGCGCTCGACAGCACGACGTCGTCGCGCTGGGTTCCGAGGTACAGCAGGTGCTCGGTGTCCAGGACGACGGCGGTGCCGGTCCCGTCGCCGACGGCGGACGCCACCTCGGCCTCGCCCGCCACGGCGATGAGCGCGTGCTCCCACGCCGCCTGCAGGGGAACGCGGACCGTCGCGCCGGGCGGGATGCGCAGCTCCGCCCCGACGATCGGCGTGTACACGGTGGCCGGCGACGCGACCCCGGCGAGCTCGCCGAGCACGACGGTCGCCGCGCCCGGGGAGCCGAGGAGCGCCGGAAGCTCGACGTCGGGCAGCACGTCGTGCTGCTCGAACGCCGGCGCGCCGTGGCGGCGGGACTCCGGCAGAGCGATCCACAGCTGCAGCGCGTCGAGCGGGGTGGGGCCGTCGCCGACGGAGTACTCGGAGTGGGAGATGCCCGCGCCGCTGGTCATGAGGTTGAGCGCACCGCGGCGGACGACGACGTCGCTGCCCACCGAGTCGCGGTGGCGCACATCGCCGAGGTACGGCCACGTCACCGTCTGCAGCCCGATGTGCGGATGCGGCTCCACCCGCATGCGGGCGTCCTGCGGACCGAACCGGTCGAGGAAGCACCAGGCGCCGACCAGCGGCAGGTCGCGCTGCGGCAGCGAGCGATGCACCGACATGGCGCGGACGCCCCCGAGCGGGACCTCCCTCGACTCGAGGAGCAGCGTGCGCGGGCCGGAGCATTCGACGGCGGATGCCACCTCCATCGCGTCCGGACGGAGGCCGCCGGCGGTCGACGAGGCGTCGAGGCGGGTCATCGCCCTGGTCCGCTCACTCGGGGTGCGGCTGGCCGGGCCACTCGATCGTGAGCCCGGGGACCTCGTTCTCGCGCAGGTGCTTGGCCACGACAGGGCAGTGCGGCACGACGGTCTCGCCGCGGCGCGCGGCATCCGTCATCGCCTCCGACACGACCGCCTGCGCGAGTCCGCGTCCGCGGAACGCCGGGTCGACCTCGGTGTGCGGGAAGAGCAGGCGCCCGCGGGAGTCGATGCGGAACGTCGTGAAGCCGGCGAGGACGTCTCCGACGTGCACCTCGTAGCGGTGCTCCTCGTCGTTGCGGGTCACGGTGATCTGTTCGGTGTCGGTCACTCGGATTCCTTCCGTCGTTCCCTTCAACGTACGTGTCGTGCGCGTGATTCCGCCAGCGCGCGCGGGGGCCTCTGGCGGGACGGATGCCGCGGGTCTATCGTCGGCATCAACTGCGGCGTCCCTCGGGCGAGAAGACGGCGACGAGGCAGCAGCCGATTCACGGGGGAATCGATCCGAACGCTGGGGATTCGAAGGGGAATCATGAAACGACGCATTCTCGCCGCGGTCGCGGCGATGGCACTCGGAATCGGCCTGATGGGAGCGGGAGCGGCAAGCGCGACGGCCGCGCCGCCGCAGCCGGTCGCGAAGTACGTGGCTCTCGGCGACTCCATCGCGGCGGGCCAGGGCGGAGGAGTCCCCCTGGACTCGTGCGTTCGCACCGACGGGGGCTACGCCGCCCAGCTCGACGATGTGCCGAGGATCAATCTGCTCCGCAACCCGGGCTGCTCCGGCGCCACGATCGAAGAGACCTGGGCCCAGCTGTCGCAGGTGAACCGCGGCACCACCCTCGTCACGCTCACCGTGGGCGCGAACGATCTCGGTCTCGATGCGGTGTACGCGCAGTGCGCGGCGGTTCCTGCCGGCGGCGACCTCAATGCGTGCCTGATGGCGGTTCAGACCGTCATCGACGACGCGCCCGGCCTCGTTCAACCGCTCGCGATGCTGATCGGCGAGATCGCGCAGCGCGCGCCCAACGCCACCATCGTCGTCACCGGTTACCCGCACCTGCTCGAGCCGGTCGATGTGCAGGCGTGCGCGCTGGTCGCACCGGTCGAGCAGTGCTTGGCGCTGGCCGCCCTCGCCCAGGCCGTCAACACAGCCACGGACGCCCTCAACGCCGTGATCCAGGCAGCGGTGGCGCTGGCCGCCGCGAACGGTGCGAACGTGGTCTACGCCGATGTCGTCGAGGCGTTCCTCGGGCACGGCGTGCAGCTGGTGCCCGGCGCGCCGAGCGATCCCTGGTTCGGACTGGACCCGGTGAACGATCCGGCCGGCTTCCTCCACCCGACCTACGCGGGGTACACCGCGTACACCCAGGTGATCCAGGCCGTGCTCGCGGGCTGATGACGGTGACGGATGCCGCGGCCCGCGGCATCCGTCCCGCCCCTGCCGTCGGGACGGGAGCGGCCCGCGCCGGCGGCAACGTCGGGCAGACTCGATCGGGTGACGCTACTCGAGACGATCGCGGCCGCGGCCGAGGCATCCGGATCCCCCGACGGCCCGGACGCCGACGCCCTGTACGACGCGTTCGTGGAGTGGGCGGGCGATCGGGGCTTCGCGCTGTACCCCGCGCAGGACGAGGCCGTCATCGAGATCGTGTCGGGCTCGCACGTGATCCTGTCGACGCCGACCGGGACCGGCAAGTCGCTGGTCGCCGTCGCCGCGCACGCCGCGTGCGTCGCCCGCGGCGGTCGCACCTACTACACCGCCCCGATCAAGGCGCTGGTGAGCGAGAAGTTCTTCGCGCTCGTCGACATCTTCGGCGCGGCGAACGTCGGCATGGTCACCGGCGACTCGTCGGTGAATCCCGACGCTCCCATCGTGTGCTGCACCGCGGAGATCCTCGCGAACCTCGCGCTGCGGCAGGGTGCCGACGCCGCCGTCGACCAGGTCGTGATGGACGAGTTCCACTACTACGGCGACCCCGAGCGCGGCTGGGCGTGGCAGGTGCCCCTGCTCCTGCTGCCGAGGGCGCAGTTCGTGCTCATGTCGGCCACGCTCGGCGACGTCACGGCGATCGCCGAGGACCTCGAGCGCCGCACCGGCCGCACGGTGTCGCGCATCACCGGCGTGGAGCGCCCCGTGCCGCTGCACTTCTCGTACGCCCGCACGCCCATCCACGAGACCGTCGAGGAGCTGCTGCAGACCGGCGAGTCCCCGGTGTACGTCGTGCACTTCTCGCAGGCCGCCGCGATGGAGCGCGCGCAGGCGCTGTCGTCCATCAAGATCGTGAGCCGCGAGCAGCGCGACGCCATCGCCGAGGCCATCGGCGGCTTCCGGTTCACGACGGCCTTCGGGCGCACCCTCTCGCGCTACGTCCGCGCGGGCATCGGCGTGCACCACGCCGGCATGCTGCCGCGCTACCGCCGCCTCGTCGAGACCCTCGCGCAGCGCGGCCTCCTCCGGGTCATCTGCGGCACCGACACCCTGGGCGTCGGGATCAACGTGCCGATCCGCACCGTGCTCATCACGGCGCTGTCGAAGTTCGACGGCACCCGCATGCGGCAGCTGTCGGCACGCGAGTTCCACCAGGTCGCCGGTCGCGCCGGCCGCGCCGGGTTCGACACATCCGGAACCGTCGTCGTGATGGCGCCGGAGTGGGAGATCGAGAACGAGGCTGCGCTGCGCAAGGCGGGCGACGACCCCGCGAAGCGCAAGAAGATCGTGCGGAAGAAGGCGCCGACCGGCGTCGTGAACTGGGGCATCGGCTCGTTCGAGCGGCTCGTCGACGCCGAACCCGAACCCCTCGTGCCGCACCTCCAGCTCACCGCGGCGATGCTCATCAACGTGATCGCGCGCGGCGGCGACGTGTTCGAGCACGTCCGCTCGCTCGTGTTCGACAACCACGAGCCCCGCGCCCGGCGCTACGAGCTCGCCCGGCGGGCGATCGCGATCTTCCGCACGCTCGTCACCGCCGGCGTCGTCCAGGTCGACCGCAGCGGAGCGGATGCCGCGGCGCCCGGCATCCGTCTCACCGTCGATCTGCAGCCGAACTTCGCACTCAACCAGCCGCTGTCGCCGTTCGCGCTCGCTGCGATCGAGCTCCTCGACCCGGAGGACACCGCCGGTGCCGCCGGGACGGGGCACTACGCGCTGGACGTGGTCAGCGTCATCGAGGCGACGCTCGACGACCCGAGGCCGATCCTCGCGCAGCAGGAGTTCAAGGCGCGCGGCGAGGCGGTGGCCGCGATGAAGCAGGACGGGATCGAGTACGACGAGCGCATGGCGCTGCTCGAGGAGGTCACGTACCCCAAGCCGCTCGAGGAGCTGCTGACCCAGGCGTACGAGGTGTTCGCGGCGAGCCAGCCGTGGGTGCGCGACTTCGCGCTGTCGCCGAAGTCCGTCGTGCGCGACATGTTCGAGCGCGCGCTGTCGTTCTCGGAGCTCATCTCGCAGTACCAGCTGGCCCGCAGCGAGGGCCTCGTCCTGCGCTACCTCTCGGACGCCTATCGCGCCATCCGGCAGACGGTGCCCGCCGAGGCGCAGACCGAGGATCTGCACGACCTCGTCGCGTGGCTCGGCGAGGTGGTGCGGCAGGTCGACTCCAGCCTCGTGGACGAGTGGGAGGCGCTGGTCAATCCCGTCGACGACCCCGCCGCGCCGGTCGTCCCGCCCGCGCCGCCGTCGGTGCTCACCAACCGCCGCGCCTTCCTCGTGCTGGTGCGCAACGAGCTGTTCCGGCGCGTGCAGCTGGCCGCGCTGCAGCGCGACGACGAGCTCGTCGAGCTCGATCCCGACGTCGACTGGCCGGCCGCGCTCGACGCGTACTTCGACGAGCACGACGAGATCCTGACGGGCGGCGCCGCGCGGTCGCCGCGCCTGGTGACGGTGGATGAGACGGATGCCGCGGCATCCGGTCTCTGGCGCGTCGAGCAGACCGTCGACGACCCGGCCGGCGACCACGACTGGCGCATCCGCGGTGTGGTGGACCTGCCCGCCTCGGAGGAGGCGGGGACGGCCGTCGTACGCATCACCGAGGTCGTGCGGCTGTAGCCGACGCGCCGAGGCGTCGTCGACGAGCCCGTCGTCAGCCGAGCCCGAGCCCGCCGTCCGTGGAGAGCACCTGCCCCACGACCCACGCGCCGTCGGGGCTCGCGAGCCAGCCGATCAGGCGCGCCGGGTCGGCCGGCTCGCCGTAGCGGCCGAAGGGCGTCGAGCGCATCCAGGCCTCGATCTCGTCGAGCGGCCGGTCGGTCGTCTCCGGGTCGAGGTAGCCGGTGTTGACGGGGCCGGGGTCGATCGTGTTGAGGATGATGCCGAGCTCGAGCAGCTCCGCCGCCACCGTCTTCGTGATGCCCGCCAGCACGGCCTTGCTCGCGGCATAGGCGACCTCGCCGCGCAGCGGGCCGTGGATCTGGCCGGAGGTCATCCAGAACACCCGGCCGGTGGGCTCGGCGAACGGTCCGCGCCGCTCGATGCGCTCGCCGGGTCGCGCACCCGGTCCGTCGACGGCGTGGAGGGCGGCGAACTCGCGGGTCAGCAGGATCGTCGAGCGCGCGTTGGCCTGCCAGAACCCGTCGAGCCGGTCCGCGGTCATGTCGAGGATCGACCCGTCGTCGCCGGACTGCGCGTGGTTGCACACGAGGATGTCGAGCCGGCCGGTCAGTGCGCGGGCCGCCTCGATGACACGGGGAACGGATGCCGCGTCCCGCAGGTCCGCGCCGAGGTCGCCGAGCAGGGCGCCGGGGGTGAGCTCGGCACGCAGCGCGTCGCGCACCGCGTCCAGGTCGTCGCCGCCCCACGGCAGGACGGTGTCGTGCGGGCGGAAGTGGTGGATGAAGACGTCGGCGCCGAGGCGCGCGAGCTGCGACGCGACGGCGAACCCGATGCCGCGCCGGCGTGAGACGCCGGTGACGAGGGCGGTCCTGCCGCGCAGCGGCAGGGAGGAGGAGGGGAACATGCGATGCCTTTCGTGGACGCCGTGTCGCGGCATCCGGATCATGCGCCCGCGCGGATCGCAGCGGGCGGCAGGGTGACGGAAGCGGCTCACCGGCATTGCATGACGACGACGATAACGGATGCCGGGTGTCGCCGGCATCCGGAATGATGACGTCATGCCCACCTACGTGGCCTTCCTGCGGGCGATCAACCTCGGCGCGAACCGGAAGTTCCCGAAGGACGACATCCGCCGCGTCGTCGAGGGCGTCGGATTCACCGATGTCGAGACCCACATCAACACCGGCAACGTGCGCTTCACGACGCCGATGCGCTCGCGCGCGAAGATCGAGGCGGTCCTCGAGCGGGCGTTCGCGGCCGACCGCGGCTTCGAGGTCCCCGCGATCGTGTTCACGACGGCGGAGCTCGCCGAGATCGCCCGGGACGCCACGGCGCTGAGCGCCGAGCGTCCCGGGCTGGAGCGGCACTACGTGTACCTGTTGAAGGACGAGCCGCCGGCGGACGCGGTGGCGCGGATCGAGGCGCTCGCGTCGGCCGAGGGCGAGATGGTCGTGCGCGGGCGGGCCGCGCACGCCCTCCTGGGTCCGGGATACCAGGCGGGGTCCGTCGACCCGCTGAACGCGGCGAAGCTGCTGGGGGTCGCGACCAACCGCAACCTCACGGTGGTCACGGCCCTCGCCGCGAAGTGGTGCTGACGCGGCTTCCTCCACAGGTCACGCCGGGTGCGACGGCCGGCACCGGTTCCCGCCGCATCCGCGGGCGGGCGGTCCCGCGTCGGGGGCCGCGGTTACCCTGGAAGCGATGACGATCCCGCAGGGCGACCCGTACGCCGATCTCGCGTGGGAGGCCGACGAGGTCGCGCCTCCGCCGGACGACTCCTGGGCGCCCCCGGAGGACGGGTGGATGCCTCCGTCCGACCCCCTCGCGGCCGGGTCGGCGCCGATCGATCCCTTCGCCGACGCGGGGCCCCGCCGGGACTTCACCGGCACCGACGCGCGCGCCGTGCTGCGCGAGGTGTACGGCTACGACGCCTTCCGCGGCGAGCAGGACGCCATCGTCGACCACGTGATCGCCGGCGGGGACGCCGTCGTGCTGATGCCCACGGGCGGCGGCAAGAGCGTCTGCTACCAGGTGCCCGCGCTCGTGCGCCCCGGCACCGGCCTCGTCGTCAGCCCGCTCATCGCGCTCATGCACGACCAGGTCGACGCCCTCGTCGCCAACGGCGTCCGGGCGGCCTACCTCAACTCGACCCAGGCGCCCGCGGAGCGGGCGGCGGTCGAACGCGCCTTCCTCGCGGGCGAGCTCGACCTGCTGTACGTCGCCCCGGAGCGGCTCAACACCGAGACGACGCTGCGCTTCCTCGCCCGGGGCCGGCTGAGCGTGATCGCGATCGACGAGGCCCACTGCGTGTCGCAGTGGGGCCACGACTTCCGGCCCGACTACCTCGCGCTGGGCGCGCTCGCCGAGCGGTTCCCCGGCGTCCCGCGTCTCGCGCTGACCGCGACGGCGACCCCTGCCACGCATCGCGAGATGACCGAGCGGCTGCAGCTGCCCCGCGCGCGCCACTTCGTGGCGAGCTTCGACCGCCCGAACATCCAGTACCGCATCGAGGCGAAGTCCGACCCGCGCCGTCAGCTCGTCGCCTTCATCCGCTCCCAGGGCGCCGGTGCCGCCGGCATCGTCTACGCGCTCAGCCGCAAGTCGGTGGAGCAGACGGCCGAGTTCCTCTCCGCGCAGGGCGTCGACGCGCTGCCGTACCACGCGGGCCTGCCGGCCGAGACGCGCAGCGCGAACCAGTCGCGGTTCCTGCGCGAGGACGGCGTGGTCATGGTCGCCACCATCGCGTTCGGCATGGGCATCGACAAGCCCGACGTCCGCTTCGTCGCCCACATCGACCTGCCGAAGTCGGTCGAGGGCTACTACCAGGAGACGGGTCGGGCCGGCCGTGACTGCGAGGCATCCGTCGCCTGGATGGCCTACGGGCTCGGCGACGTCGTGCAGCAGCGCCGCATGATCGACCAGTCGCCCGGCGATCGGGCGTTCAAGACCCGGCTGGGCCAGCACCTCGACGCGATGCTCGGCCTGTGCGAGACGGTCGGATGCCGCCGCCAGAACCTGCTCGCGTACTTCGGCGAGCCCTCCCAGCCGTGCGGCAACTGCGACACCTGCCTCGAGGCTCCCGAGACGTGGGACGGTCTCGTCCCCGCGCAGAAGCTGCTCTCGACGATCGTGCGCCTGCAGCGCGAGCGCGGTCAGGCCTTCGGCGCGGGACATCTCATCGACATCCTTCGCGGCGCCCAGAACGACCGCATCCGCCAGCAGGGGCACGACGCCCTGTCGACCTACGGGCTGGGCGCCGACCTCAGCGAGCAGGACTGGCGCAGCGTGGTCCGTCAGCTGCTGGCGCGCGGCATCCTGGTCGCCCGCGGCGAATACGGCACCCTCGCCCTCGGTGAGCCTGCCGCCGGCGTCCTGCGCGGCGAGACCCCGGTGCCGCTGCGTCGCGATGTGATGGGACGCTCCGGCGGCGTCGCCCGGGTGCGCAAGACCAACGCGCCCGACAGCCTCAACCCGGCCGATGTCGGCGTGTTCGAGGCGCTGCGCGCCTGGCGGGCCGGCGTCGCGAAGGACCTCGGCGTGCCGGCGTACATCGTGTTCGGCGATGCGACGCTGCGGGCTCTCGCCGAGCGGCGGCCCGGATCGCTCGCCGACCTCGACGGGGTCGCGGGCATCGGCGCGAAGAAGCGCGAGGCGTACGGCGAGGCCGTGCTCGGCGTCATCCGCGAGGCCGCGTAGGGCGGCGGCCGACGCTCGTCCCAGCGCATCGGGTGGCGGCATCCGTCCCCTCCGCCGACCGCATTCCGATGAGGGAATGCATCCGTTCTCGATCCGTTATGAGGGCGACCGATCCCGCGGTCGGGCGTGCACTACCGTGAGCGACATGACGACTCCTCGCCTCGCCGTCGCCGCCCTGATCGCCGTCGCTGCCCTGCTGACCGGCTGTGCGGGCACCCCGGCGGCGACGCAGTCGCCGTCCACCGTCGAGCCACGGCCCAGCGCCACGCCGACGCCGACTCCGGAGCCCGCGCAGGCCGCGGTGCCCTTCGACGGAGACTGCGCGCGCATCCTTCCGGCCGACGTGCTCGCCGACGTCTTCGACGGGGAGGAGCCCACCGTGCGGGAGCAGAGCTATCTGCGCGGCGTCATGCCCGACCCCTCGGGCTCGCTCGCACAGCTGGGCGGACTGGCCTGCCTCTGGGTGGCGGAGACGTCGCAGATCGAGCGGCTGGCGGTCGTGGTCGCGCCGGTCGGGGCCGTTCCGGCTGAGCTCGTCGCAGCGCGCGAGGCCTACTCCTGCTACGAGTGGGGCATCTGCGGGCGCGGCGAGATCCGCTCCGGCATGTGGGTGCTCGCCGAGGCGCCGCAGCTCCAGCAGCGGGAGACGGCTTCACCGGAGGAGACGGAGCTCCTGACCGCGGCGGTCGACACCGCGATCCAGTCGGTCTTCGCGCATGAGCAGGAGGAGTTCGCCGGCACCCCGACGGCGCCGGCCGAGGACTGGTGGGACCTGCCGGCCTGCGACGCCTTCGAACCCGCCGTCACCGCCGCGGCGGGGATGACCGCGCCCGAGCGGGGATTCCCCGGTGACAACGTCCCCGAAGGCGCCGCGTGGGACATCATCATCGCGGCGGGCGTCGCCCAGTGGTGCCCCTGGTACGACCTCTCCAGCGGCTCGGCGCGCACCGCCGAGCTCTACCTGCAGGCGGGCGTCGGTGCGCCCTCCGACGCCCAGCTCGCGGTCGCGGAGGCCACGCCGATCACCATGCCGGGGGCGGATGCCGCCTACCGCTTCGCGCACGAGAAGAGCAGTGCGCGCTCCGTCGAGGTGCTGGTCGTCGTCGGACCCAACCGCCTCCTGGCGACCGGTGACGACGCCGAGGCGGTCGCGGCCGCGGCGCTGGAGCTCCTGGCGGGCTAGGCCGGTGCGACCGCGGCGTCGGCGGGCGGCATCCGTCAACGTCGCCGAGGTCCGCGCGGCGCGGCTCGCACCGGGCGCTGCGGCGGGCCGTGCGGGTCAGAGCTCCTGCGAGAAGTAGAAGGCCCGTTCACCGGTGTCGGGGTCCGCCCCGAGGAATCCATGGCGCTCGTAGAAGCGCTGCGCGTCGACGTCGCCCTCGTCGACGTTGATCTCGATCGCCGAGACCCCGCCCCGGCGGCACTCCGCCACGAGACGGTCGACGATCGCGCCGCCGATGCCGGCCCCGCGCGCATGCGGCGCGACGTACATCTCGTCGAGCAGCGCGACCGGTCCGGGGTACCAGACGTTGGAACGCAGCGTCACGAGCGCGACGCCGACCGCGGGGTCGCCGCCGAGCAGCGCGAACGTGTGCGGCTCGGCCAGCAGCTCACGCAGCCGCTCGGCCAGCGCGGGCGCGCCCGGGGACGGGGTGTCGAACTCGGTGTTGAAGGCGTGGAGCAGCTCGGCGACGAGATCGGCGTCGTCGACGGCGGCCCTGCGCACGACTCGATCGGGCATGCCCCCACCGTAGGCCTCGTCCCCCGCCGGCCCCACCCCCTCAGCCCCGTATCCCTCCTGCCCCCTCCTGCCCCCTCCTGCCCCCTCCCGTTCCCGCCGACGAACCGCGATCTCGTCGAACAGCCACGTTGTCGGCGCCGACAGCGGGGTTACTCGCCGACATCGCGGTATCTCGGCGAGGGGGTGGGGGCCGCGGCAGCCCGGGGTTTCTCGCCGACATCGCGTTCTCGCCGACATCGCGGTTTCTCGTCGAAGAACCACGTCCTCGGCGCCGACAGCGGGGTTACTCGCCGACATCGCGGTTTCTCGGCTAGGGGGTGGGGGCCCGCGGCAGCCCGGGGACTCGGCGAGATCGCGGTTTCTCGGCGCGGGGGGCGCCCCGCGGTAGCCTGACGCGCAGGAGCGGGCGACGGCGCCCGCCGACGGGGAGCGACGTGGCCACGAGCAACATCGAGATCGCACAGCAGGCCGACCTCTGGCCGATCGGCCGGATCGCCGAGGGCCTCGGCATCCCCGACGACGAGCTCGAGCCGTACGGCCGGTACAAGGCGAAGGTGTCGCTGCGGCACCTGCGCACGCTGCGCGACAAGCCCCGCGGCCGCCTCGTCCTGATGACCGCCGTGTCGCCGACGCCGGCCGGCGAGGGCAAGACGACCACGACCGTGGGCCTGGGCGACGCGCTCACCCGGATCGGCGAGCGCGCCATGATCTGCCTGCGCGAGCCGGCCCTCGGTCCGGTGTTCGGCATGAAGGGCGGCGCCGCCGGCGGCGGATACGCCCAGGTCGTGCCGATGGAAGACATCAACCTCCACTTCACGGGCGACTTCTCGGCCATCGCCATCGCCACGAATCTGCTCGCCGCGCTCATCGACAACCACGTGCACCACGGCAACGAGCTCGGCATCGACGTGCGCCGCGTGACCTGGCGCCGCGTGCTCGACGTGAACGACCGAGCCCTGCGCGACACCGTCGTGGGGCTCGGCGGACCCTCCAACGGCTACCCGCGCGAGGCGGGGTTCGACATCGTCGTGGCCAGCGAGGTGATGGCGATCTTCTGCCTGGCCACCGACCTCGCCGACCTCAAGGAACGGCTCGGTGAGATCGTCGTCGCCTACACGCGCGACCGCCGTGCGATCCGCGCGCGCGACCTGCAAGCGCACGGCGCCATGGCCGCGGTGCTGCGCGACGCGCTCGCGCCCAACCTGGTGCAGACGCTCGAGCACACGCCCGCCTTCGTGCACGGCGGACCGTTCGCCAACATCGCGCACGGCTGCAACTCGTACCTCGCGACGGATTCGGCGCTGCGACTGGCGGACTACGTCGTCACCGAGGCCGGCTTCGGCGCGGATCTCGGCGCCGAGAAGTTCGTCGACATCCTCTGCCGCACCACGGGCCTCCGGCCGGACGCTGCCGTCGTCGTCGCCACCGTGCGCGCGATGAAGTACCACGGCGGCGTCGAGGTCGCGGACCTGCCGCACGAGAACGTGGCGGCGCTCCGGCGCGGCACGGCCAACCTCGTCCGGCACCTCGAGACGGTGCGCGACACGTGGGGCATCCCCGCGGTCGTCGCGATCAACCATCGCGCGGAGGACACGGATGCCGAGATCGCGGCGCTCATCGCCGCCGCCGAGGCGGTCGGGGCGAAGGCGGTCGCCGCGAGGCACTTCGCCGAGGGCGGCGCCGGGGCCGAGGACCTCGCCCGCGAGGTCGTGCGGATCTGCGAGGAGCCGCGCGCCGAGGCATCCGCTCTGCACTTCACGTATCCCGACGACGCGACGCTGTGGCAGAAGATGACGGCGATCGCGACGCGGATCTACGGGGCGTCCGAGGTCACCGCATCGACGGCGGTGCGCGCCCAGATCAAGCGCCTGCAGGACGAGGGGTACGGGGGCTACCCGGTGTGCGTCGCCAAGACGCAGTACTCCTTCTCGACCGACCCGAAGCTGCGCGGGGCCCCGACCGGCCACGCCGTCGACATCCGCGAGGTGCGCCTCGCGGCCGGCGCCCGGTTCGTCGTCATGGTGTGCGGCGACATCATGACCATGCCCGGCCTGCCCGCCGTGCCGGCGGCGAACAGCATCGACGTCGACGACGACGGCCGGATCGTCGGGCTCTTCTGACGCGAGTCACGCGCTTCGGTCGTGTCAGGCCCGCGGATGCACGCGGCGCGAGCCGGTTTCAGGCCGGCGGGAAGGACCGCACCCGCTGCACGCGCAGCGCGTGGGGGAGCGCCGCGGCGTCGCGCGTGCCGTCGGCCCGCGGGAACTCGTAGACGTCGAGCATGAGCTGCACCGGGTAGTCGATGGACTGCGCCGCCGTCTTGACCCAGCGCCCATCGACGAAGAAGCGCAGCCGGTCACCCGTCCACTCCACCGCGTAGTCGTGGAACTCGGTGAGGTCGCCGTCGACGCGAATCTTCTCGAAGTCCTCGCGAAGCCGGGGGTCGTTCTGGGGCTTGATCCCGACGCCGACCCAGCCTCCACCCTCGTCGATCTCGCTGCCGAAGATCTCGGCGATGCAGATCTCGCCGCAGTCGTCTGGGCGCTGCTCGAAGCCGATCGGCCAGAACGCCACCATCACGTCCGGATGCCGGAGCGCGGCGAGCCGCACCTCGATGACGCCGTGGTGCACGAGCCACAGCCGGTGCTGCGGCTGCTCCTGGCGCACCCTGAGCCCAGGGCGGAAGCGATGCTGCCCCATCTCGCTGCCGAGAGGTCCCGAGAACTGCCCGGTCTGCAGATGCGAGACGCGCAGGTCGCCGTCGAGGTCGGGCGCCCAGGGTGCGGTGTCGGCGTCGATCCGCAGCTCGAGCGCGCCGTGGTCGACGCGCCACCGCGCGGCCGCGGCATCCCGCGACGACCAGTGCGGCGTGTAGAACGGCCACCAGCGCTCCGCGTCCAGAGCGGGCGAAGCGAACGTCTCGTCGACGTCGGGCACACGGCCGGCGAGGTCGAGGGGAGACATGTCGAGCACCCAGACGTTGAAGGCCAGCTCGCCGCCGCGCCAGGGCCCGGTGCCGGTGCCGCGATGCTCGAATCCGGCAGAGCGGCACAGCGCATTCGAGGCGGGATTGTCGACGCCCGGGTATGCCACGAGCAGTTCGCGGTCACCGCGCCGTGCGACCTCGCGGACGACGAGCCGCAGCGCCGCCCGCGCGAGGCCGTGTCTCTGCCATTCGGGGAACACGTTCCATCCGGTCTCCCACGCCGGCGCGCCGTCGTGCTCGACCGGCCAGTACCCGATGCCGCCGACAGCCACCCCGTCGGCCTCGATGCGGTACATCGCCGCGGTGCCCTCCGCGGTCAGGCGCAGATACCGTGCGTGGCGCTCCTCGAGCTCGGCCGGCGTCTCGGGGCCGCCGAGGTACGCGGTCATCTCCGGCGTGTTGGCGCGCTCGAGCAACGGCAGGTCGTCGGGTCCCCACGGCTCCAGCGTCACGATGCGGTCGGCCATCCGGTCCATTGTCGCCGCCGCTCCCGACACTCCCGGGTCCCACGCGTCGACCGGCTGCCTCAGCGGTCGGTGACGAGGAGGGTGTTGCCGTCGGGGTCGGTCGCCGTGAAGAACAGGCACCGCGCCGGATCCCCGAGCACGTCGCCCGGGTGCGCGCCGAGTCGGGCGAGGCGCTCGCGGGCCACCGCGAGGTCGTCGACGCGGAAGTTGCAGGTAGCCCAGCGCAGGCCGGGCGCGGTGTGGATGCCGCTCGCCGGCCCCATCAGGGTCACCTGGCCATGCGAGCCGGCCACGACGCTCGACGCGTCCGACGACTCGACGACGTCGAGCTCGAACGCGTCGGCGTACCAGAGCGCCCCGGCGCGAGGGTCGTGCACCGGGATGAAGGCCGTCGTGATGGCGGTCGGCGGAGGCGTCATGCCGACGAGCCTAGGACTCCCCGGCCCGAGGGGGGAGGCCTGCGACCGGCACGCACCTGTGCGTCTCGCACAACCCGGGCGCGCGACGCCTGGCCCTCGGATTGTAGACATCCACCAGCGGCTTTGATGACCGCTTGTGGGAGTCCTACGGTCGGAGAGAACTTGCTCCTGTCCATTGCACCGAGAGGTGATGCACATGGCCGACGCCGCCGTCCGCACCAAGAAGCCCGCCACCAGCAAGCGCACGCCCGCCGGCGGCGCCCCCACCGCGCCGCACACGGCGGCTGAGGCATCCGAGCCCCGCATCGACGTCGCCGCCGTCACCGATCTGCTGCTGGGCACATGGGGCGAGACCCGCCGCGAGGCCCGCGAGATGATCAAGGACCCGGCGTTCTGGCGCATCGACGGCCTGCCGATGGCCGAGCACCGCGAGCGCGTCCTGACGCAGCTGCACCTGCTCGTCGAGCACGGCGGCTCGCGCCGCGCGATGCCCGAGAAGTTCGGCGGCCTGAACGACAACGGCGCCAACATCGCCGGCTTCCAGGAGCTCGTGCTCGCCGACCCGAGCCTTCAGATCAAGTCGGGCGTGCAGTGGGGCCTCTTCGGGTCCGCGATCTTCCAGCTGGGCACCGAGAAGCACCACGAGGAGTGGCTGCCCGGCGTCATCGACATGTCGCTGCCGGGCGCGTTCGCGATGACCGAGACCGGCCACGGCTCGGACGTCGCCGCCATCGGCACGACGGCCACCTACGACCCCGCCGCCGAGGAGTTCGTGATCCACACGCCGTTCCGCGGCGCGTACAAGGACTACCTCGGCAACGCCGCGCTGCACGGCAGAGCCGCGACGGTTTTCGCGCAGCTCATCACGGGCGGCGTCAACTACGGCGTGCACTGCTTCTTCGTGCCGATCCGCGACGACGAGGGCAACATGCTCCCCGGCATCGTCAGCGAGGACGACGGCGTCAAGGGCGGCCTGAACGGCATCGACAACGGCCGGCTCGCGTTCGACCACGTCCGGGTGCCTCGCTTCAACCTGCTCGACCGCTACGGGCAGGTCGCGGCCGACGGCTCGTACACGTCCGAGATCCCGAGCCCCGGCCGCCGCTTCTTCACCATGCTCGGCGCGCTCGTGCAGGGCCGCGTGTCGCTGGACGGCGCCGCGACGACCGGCACCGCGCTCGCCCTGTACATCGCCCTGACGTACGCGAACCAGCGCCGGCAGTTCGACTCGGGCACCGGCACCGAAGAGGTCGTGCTGCTGGACTACGGAAAGCACCAGCGGCGCCTGCTGCCCCTGCTCGCCCAGAACTACGCGCAGTTCTTCAGCCACGACGAGCTGCTGAAGAAGTTCGACGGCGTCTTCTCGGGCCGCCACGACACCCCCGAGGAGCGCGAGGACCTCGAGACGCTGGCCGCGGCGCTCAAGCCGCTGTCGACGTGGAACGCGCTGGACACCATCCAGGAGGCCCGCGAGGCGTGCGGCGGCTCGGGCTTCCTCGCCGAGAACCGCATGGTGGGGCTGCACCAGGACCTCGACGTCTACGTGACGTTCGAGGGCGACAACAACGTCCTGCTCCAGCTGGTCGGCAAGCGGCTGCTGGCCGACTACGCCAAGCAGTTCAAGGGAGCGGATGCCGCGACCCTCGCCCGCTTCGCCGTCGGGCAGACCGCGGGCAAGCTGTTCCACGGCGCGGGCCTGCGGCAGCTGGGTCAGGCGGTGGCCGACTTCGGCTCCACCGCACGCTCGGTGGAGCTGGGCCTGCGGGCCGACCAGCAGCACGAGCTGCTCGCCGGGCGCGTGCAGCAGATGGTGGCCGACGTGGCCGCGGCCCTGCGCCCCGCGTCCAAGCTGCCGCAGTCCGAGGCCGCGGCCCTGTTCAACAGTCACCAGGCCGAGCTCATCGAGGCTGCTCGGGCGCACGCCGAGCTGCTGCAGTGGGAGGCGTTCACCGACGGCGTGAACCGCGTCTCCGACGAGGGCACGAAGCACGTCCTGCGGTGGCTGCGCGATCTCTTCGGCCTGCACCTGATCGAGAAGCACCTCGCGTGGTACCTCATCAACGGGAGGCTGTCGACGCAGCGCGCGGCATCCGTCTCGCGCTACATCGACCGGCTCGCCGCGCGGCTGCGTCCGCACGCTCAGGATCTCGTGGACGCCTTCGGCTTCGCCCCCGAGCATGTGCGCGCGCCGATCGCGTCGGGGGCCGAGCGCAAGCGCCAGGACGAGGCGCGGGAGTACTACCGCGCGCTCGCGGCGTCCGGCGAGGCGCCGGTGCCGGAGAAGTCCCTCAAGAAGAAGTAGCCCGGGGCCTCAGTCGGCCGACCAGCCGCAGATGCCGCACTCGCCCGTCGCCGACACCTCGACGAAGCAGTTCGGGCACATCGCGCGCTGCCGTTCCGGGATGACGGGCTTGGCGGGGCGCCGCTCGGCTGCGGGGCGCGACGCCCGTGCGCGGGTCGCCGGCGTCGTGGCCGGCTCCGGCCGGCGCTGCGCCTGCGGGACGTGTGCGGCGCAGTAGAACCGCACGTAGCCGTCGTGGTTCTTGGGGTGGCGGTGCTTGAAGGCCCACAGCTCGGTGCGCGCAAGCGGCGCGGAATCCGCCCCGCACGTGAAGCACCGCGTCGGCTCGCCAGGAACGACGTCTGCGACGAGGACCGGGGTCTCGAAGGGGACGGCGTCCCGCCAATCCGATGACGCGACGATCCTCATGCTGTTCCCTCCCGCCGGGGCGAGCGGTGGCCGCCCGACATTCCACCGTAAGCGACGTGCGGCCCGCTCGGGCAATCGCGGGATGACGACCGGGTGGCGAACGGATGCCGCGACCCCGCGATCCCCTCCGGGGTACGCCATCCCGCGGGCGCCGCCGCACGACTGCCCGTGCAGCGGCGGCCCGTGCCGGGGGTCAGACGGTCTGGCCCGAGTGCGTGCCTTCGGCGATCTCTTCGACGACCTTGGCGTTGAAGGCCGGCAGGTCGTCGGGCGTCCGGCTCGACACGAGTCCCTGGTCGACCACGACCTCCTCGTCCACCCACGTCGCACCCGCGTTGCGCAGGTCGGTCTTGAGGCTCGGATAGCTCGTCAGCGTTCGACCGCCGACGACGTCGGCCTCGACGAGCAGCCAGCCGCCATGGCAGATCACGCCGACAGGCTTGTGCTGCTCGAAGAACGCCCGGCCGAACGCGACGGCGTCCACGTCCATCCGCAGGTGGTCGGCGTTCACGACGCCGCCGGGAAGCACGAGCGCGTCGTACTCGGCGGCGTCCGCCTGCGACGCCGAGAGGTCCACCGACTGCCGGTGTCCGTTCTTGCCCTCGATCTCGCCGCCCTCCGGTGCCACCATCACGGCGGTAGCGCCGGCAGAGGTGACGGCCTCCCAGGGGGAGGTGAGCTCACTGTCTTCGTATCCGTTCGTCGCGAGGAACGCGACCTTCTTTCCGGTGAGATCAGTCATGGCCGCCACGTTACGTGCGGCACCGTTCTCCCCAGAGGGGCTTGACAGTCCAGGCCGGCCCTAGGCTGGCGCGGTGAGTACCGACGTCCGCCTCGGCGCCGACGGCCGCGCGCGCTGCGCGTGGGTCGGCGACGACCTCGAGTACGCCCGCTACCACGACGAGGAGTGGGGCGTCGCGCTCCACGGCGACCGCGCGCTGTTCGAGAAGATGAGCCTCGAGGGGTTCCAGGCCGGCCTGTCGTGGATCACGATCCTGCGCAAGCGACCGCGATTCCGCGAGGTGTTCGCCGGCTTCGAGCCCGAGGTCGTGGCCGCATTCGGCGAGGGTGACGTCGCGCGGTTGATGACGGATGCCGGCATCATCCGCAACCGCGCCAAGATCGAGGCCACGATCTCCAACGCCCGCCTGGTCGCCGACCTCGCGCCGGGGGAGCTCGACGAGTTCATGTGGTCGTTCGCACCGGCATCCCACCGCCGTCCCCTCACCTTCGCGGACGTGCCCGCCACGACCGCCGCGTCCGACGCGCTCAGCAAGGCGCTGCGCAAGCGCGGGTTCCGGTTCGTGGGGCCGACCACGATGTACGCGCTCATGCAATCGGCCGGCATGGTCGACGACCACGTCGCGGGGTGCTGGCGGGCGTAGGCCACCCCCGCGGCGGGGACGCCCATTCGGGGCGCGTGGAGGACCTTGACAGCGGGTCGGCCCGGGGCCATCATCCGGTCATGGGGAGTGGGGCGCGGCGCGCTCTGGGGGCCGCCGTCGCAGCATGCATGCTGCTATGTGGATGCACGCCGATTCGTGTCGTCGATCCGGACGCGACGGCGCCGCCGTCACCCTCACCGAGCCCTTCGGCCGGCACGGCGGCATGGCGCACGTCGTCCGAACTGCCTGAGGTCGTGACGTTCGCCGCCGGTGACGGCCTGCGCTCGGGGCCATGGCGCGTGGGGTGGAATCACACACGCCTGTGGGGCGGCGGCTACACCTACGTGCTGTCGACCGGAAGTCAGGACGAGGGACTGTGGAACTACACGCAGACGTCGACCGGATGCGACATCCTCCTGATCCAAGATCACGACGTCGACGACAGCGACGATCTGACCGCGTCGGACGCCGCACTGGCTGTGTTCAGCAAGGTGGATCCCACGTCCTTCGGCGATCTCGTCTTCGAGAGCACGGCGAGCATCTCGGGTACGCCGTCGCGGCTGCAGTTCCACTCCATCGCCGCCACTCGGGAGGGGACGGGCGAACATGCTCTCGTCCATTCGACGCGCGTGCTGGCGACCGCCGACACCGAGCTATCGATGAGGATCGAGTGTCCCGAAGGCGCGGACGCCATCGCGGCGGCGAACCTGCTGCTCGACGAGCTGACCGTCGACGTCCGACGCCCCGACGATCCTGTCGACTTCGAGGCGACCGCCGGACATGTGCCCGACGAGTCCGTCTGGCAGGACTCCGCGCTCGTCGAAGGCGCGTGGACACTCACCACGCCTGACGACGGGGGAGCCTGGGGTTACACGTCCTCTGACGGGGACTGCACCGTCGACTTCCAGCAGATGCGCCTTGACGAGACCGACCGCGCGGCGCCCGACGACGAAGTCGCGACAGACCGGCTCGTCGCGTGGTGGGTCGGCTGGCCTGAGGAGGAGGTCGCCGCGGCAGGGGAGGACGGGTACCTCGGCTACGGTCCGCCGTCCAACCGCATCCTCTCGGCCCGCGCGCTGGAGGGCGACGACGGCGCGCGGAACTGGGCACTGATGGCGCGGGCATTCCGGCAGCCCGGTCTCGCATTCTTCGTCGACGTGTGGTGTACCCAGCGGAATGCCGCCGATGCCCTCGAAGAGATACTCGGCAGCGCGTCCGTGGTCCCTCCCGGCTGGTGACCCGGCAGCCGCGAATCTGCCGCGTCGCTTCCGGGGTCCACCCCACCGGCGGCAACTGAGACCGGTTTCGGGGCCCTCCTGACGGCGCACACCACCACGTAGAAGGGTGCTGGCGGGCCGCCCGTTGACGCATGATGCGTGATGCATGATGATCGATGCATGCGCACCACTCTCACGATCGACGACGACGTGCTCGCCGCGGCGAAGCAATTCGCGGACGCGCGGGGCATCACGCTCGGCGAGGCCGTGTCGCAGCTGGCCCGGGCGACGCTGACCGAGCGGCAGCGCCACGGCGGCACCCGCAACGGCATCGTGCTCCTGCCCACGCCGCCCGGGGCGGGACGCGCCACCCTGGACGACGTCAACGAGCTGCGGGACGACTCCGCGTGACCCGCCACCTGCTCGACGTGAACGCGGTGATCGCGCTCATCGACCCCCTGCACGTGCACCACGAGCGCGCGCACCGCTGGTTCGCGTCGCGCGGCGGCGCGCCGTGGCACACCTGCCCGCTGGTGCAGAACGGCGTCGTCCGGGTCGTGAGCCACCCGAAGTACTCCAACAGCCAGCCGGCGCCGGTCGTGCTGGCCAGCCTCGCGAGCCTCGCCGCGCGAGAGGACCATGCGTTCCTCCCCGACACCGTCAGCCTGCTCGACAGCTCCGTCCACACCGAGCGGCTGCTGGCCAGCTCGCAGGTGACCGACACCTACCTGCTGCACCTCGCGGCCTCGAACGACGCGCTGCTGGCGACCTTCGACACCCGCATCGTCACGTCGGCGGTCCCGTCAGGGGCGACGGTGCTCTTCCCGATCCCGTAGCCGACCGGGCGTCCGGGCGCCCGTTCTCCCGGGTTTGGGGCGCACCCCGGACGTTCGGGGCGCACGCAGCGCGCCCCGAACGGTCGCGACGCGCCCCAAACCCGGAAGAGGGGCCAGGGCGCGGCCACCTGAGCGGCGGCATCCGTCTCCCGTCCTTTCCGGGTTCGGGGCGCACGCCGCGCATTCGGGGCGCACGCCGCGCGCCCCGAACGGTCGCGACGCGCCCCGAACCCGGTGGCGACCCGGGACCGAGCAGGATCGAGGAAGCGGGGTGTCCGGGTCGCCCGGCATACTCGTGCGCATGGCATCCCATATCGCTGACTCGCACGAGGTCATCCGGGTGGTCGGCGCGCGAGAGAACAACCTCAAGAACGTGTCGGTCGAGATCCCCAAGCGGCGGCTCACCGTCTTCACCGGCGTCAGCGGCTCGGGCAAGTCCTCGCTCGTCTTCGGCACCATCGCGAGCGAGTCGCAGCGCCTCATCAACGAGACGTATCCGACCTTCGTGCAGCAGTTCATGGGACAGCTGAGCCGACCCGAGGTCGACGCGCTCGAGAACGTCAGCCCGGCGATCATCGTCGACCAGGAGCGCATGGGCTCCAACGCCCGCTCGACGGTGGGCACCGCGACGGACGCGCACGCGATGCTGCGCCTGCTGTTCAGCCGCATCGGCGTGCCGCACGTCGGCTCGCCGCAGGCCTTCTCGTTCAACATCCCGTCCGTGTCGGGCGCCGGTGCCATCACCCTCGAGAAGGGCGGCAAGAAGGTCAAGGAGCGCCGGTCATTCGAGATCACGGGCGGCATGTGCCCGCGCTGCGAGGGCCTGGGCGAGGTCAGCGACGTCGACCTGGACGAGCTCTACGACAAGACGAAGTCGCTCGCCGACGGGGCCCTGAAGATCCCGGGCTACAGCGTCGACGGGTGGATGGTGAAGGGGTTCACCGAGTCCGGGTTCGTCGACCCCGCCAAGCCGATCCAGGACTACACCGAGCAGGAGCTCGCCGACTTCCTCCACAAGGAGCCGACGAAGGTCAAGATCGCCGGCATCAACATGACCTACGAGGGCCTGGTGCCCAAGATCACCAAGTCGATGCTGCAGAAGGACCGCGACTCGCTGCAGCCGCACATCCGCGCGTTCGTGGATCGCGCCGTGAAGTTCATGCCGTGCCCCGGCTGCGGAGGCACCCGGCTCAACGAGGGCGCCCGCTCGTCGAAGATCGACGGGACCAGCATCGCGGATGCCGCGGCCATGCAGATCACCGATCTGGCGACGTGGCTCGACACGGTCGACGATCCGTCGGTCGCCCCGCTCATCGCGGGACTGCGCCAGACCATCGCCTCGTTCATCGACATCGGCCTCGGCTATCTCTCGCTGGACCGCGCCTCGGGCACGCTGTCGGGCGGCGAGGCACAGCGCACCAAGATGATCCGGCACCTGGGCTCGCCTCTCACCGACATCAGCTACGTCTTCGACGAGCCCACCGCGGGTCTGCACCCCCACGACATCGCCCGGATGAACCGTCTGCTGCAGCAGCTGCGCGACAAGGGGAACACCGTCCTGGTCGTGGAGCACAAGCCCGAGGTCATCGAGATCGCCGACCACGTCGTCGACCTCGGCCCCGGAGCCGGCCGCGCGGGCGGCGAGGTGCAGTACGAGGGCGACGTCGCCGGTCTGCGCGCCTCGGGCACCATCACCGGGCGCCACCTCGACGACCGCGCGCGCCTGAAGGCGACGACCCGGCCGGCGAAGGGCGCGCTCGAGATCCGGGGGGCGACCCAGCACAACCTGAAGGACGTCGACGTCGACATCCCGCTCGGCATCCTGACGGTCGTCACGGGGGTCGCCGGCTCGGGCAAGTCGTCGCTCATCCACGGCAACGTCCCGGCGTTCGACGACGTCGTGGTCGTCGACCAGTCGCCCATCAAGGGCAACCGACGGTCGAGTCCGGCGACCTACACCGGCATCCTCGACACGATCCGCTCGGCCTTCGCCAAGGCCAACGGCGTCAAGCCCGCCCTGTTCAGCGCGAACTCCGAAGGCGCCTGCCCGGCGTGCCGGGGTCTCGGCGTCATCATCACCAATCTCGGGTTCACCCAGACGGTCGAGACGCTGTGCGAGCTGTGCGACGGCACCGGCTTCAGCGACGAGGTGCTGGAGTTCACCCTCGACGGGAAGAACATCGCCGAGGTGCTGGCGATGTCGGCGGCGGAGGCATCCGTCTTCTTCTCCAAGGGTCCCGCCCACACCACCCTGACCCGCATGATCGACGTGGGGCTCGGCTACCTCACCCTCGGGCAGGCGCTCAACACGCTGTCGGGCGGCGAGCGGCAGCGGCTCAAGCTCGCCATCTCGATGGCGAAGAAGGGCGCGATCTACGTGCTCGACGAGCCGACGACGGGCCTGCACCTGGCCGACGTCGAGAACATGCTCGGGATGCTCGACCGCCTCGTCGAGGCCGGCAACAGCGTCATCGTCATCGAGCACCACCAGGCGGTGATGGCCCACGCGGACTGGATCATCGATCTCGGCCCTGGTGCCGGGCACGACGGCGGCGCGATCGTGTTCGAAGGGACGCCCGCCGACCTCGTCGCGTCCGCGGACACCCTCACCGCCCACCATCTGCGCGAGTACGTCGCCGCCGCACGCTGAGTCCGCCGGAGGGTGGGTGATTGTCCCCATCGTTAGCCTCTGACCTGGGCGATTAGCATCGACACGATGGCACTGCCCGTCCCATCCCCGTGGTGGCTCGGGTTAGGCTGAATCATCCCCAGGTCTTCTGTGTGAGCGCCCGATGCCCCACGTCGGGTCCCGACGCCACGTAAAGACGCACGACACCCCGGAGGAGGCCGAGGTTCGATGAGGTCTTTCGCATGGCTTCGTGCGCGCCCGCGCGCATTCGCGTCCGCAGGCGCCGTCACGGCCGCCGCGGTCACGCTGACCACCCTCGCCTTCGTCTACCAGGGCGTTCCCACCACCGAGGTCGACCTCCACGACGGCGGTGTCTGGGTCACGAAGCAGTCGAGCCTCATGGTCGGCCACTTCAACCACGAGTCGCAGGTGCTGGACGGCGGGCTGCGCACCACGAGCGACGACTACGACATCCTGCAGTCCGGCTCGGACGTCCTCCTCGTCGACAGGGCGAACTCCGCCGTCAGCGTGATCGACCCCGGCATGGTCGCCCTCGCGGGGGCCGCAAGCCTGCCGGGCGACGCCGAGGTCGCCCTGGGCGGGTCTACCGTCGCCATCCTCGACCGCGCGTCAGGAGACATCTGGGCGCTCCCCGTGGAGGGCGCGGGCACCTTCCAGATCGAGGGCTCCGACCCCGTAGCCAATGCCGGCAAGGGAGCGGACGTCGCGGTCGGCGTGGACGGCGTCGTCTACGCGGCATCCTCCGAGACCGCCGAGCTCATCACCATCCGCCTGGGGACCGACGACACCCCGGAGGAGCCGGTGCGGACGGGCCTTCCCGGCGTCGACGAGAAGGCGGAGCTGACGGTCACGGCCGTCGCCGACAAGCCCGTGGTGCTCGACGCGGCGACCGGCACGGTCATCGTGGACGGTCGCGAGACCCTCGTCGAGGGCGGTCGCAGCGCCGTGTTACAGCAGCCGTCCGCCGCGGCGGACGCCGTCTCGCTGTCGACCGAGTCCGCGTTCCTTCGCGTGCCCCTCGACGGCTCGGAGCCGACCGCGATCCCCGCGGGCGGCGAGGGCGCGCCCGCGGAGCCGGTGTGGCTCGAGGGCTGCGGCTACGCGGCATGGACGGGTTCCGGCCGCTTCGTGCGCGACTGCGCGGGTGAGGCGGACGACCTCGCCGTCGACATCGAGGGCGTCGAGCCGACGTCCCTGCTGAAGTTCCGCGTCAACCGCGACGTCGTGGTGCTCAACGACATCATCGGCGGCGCCACCTGGATGGCCGCGGAAGACATGCAGCGCGTCGACAACTGGGACGAGATCACCCCGCCGGAGGGCGAGACCGAAGACACCGAGCAGACGACCGAGGAGACCACCGAGACGGTCCTGCCGGAGCGGTCCGAGGTCAACACCCCGCCCGACGCGAATGACGACGACCTCGGCGTGCGACCCGGGCGCACCACGATCCTGCCCATCATGGACAACGACAGCGACCCCGACGGCGACGTGCTGAC
Organism: Microbacterium sp. CCNWLW41; assembly: GCF_037083505.1. Lineage (NCBI taxonomy): Bacteria > Bacillati > Actinomycetota > Actinomycetes > Micrococcales > Microbacteriaceae > Microbacterium > Microbacterium sp. CCNWLW41. The sequence goes on along the minus strand of NZ_JBAOJP010000001.1, from coordinate 385,742 downwards.
CGCGCGGGTGCTGGAGGGCGGTCCCTCGGTCGGCGAGGTGCAGTCGATCGACAACGGCCGTTCGCTGCAGATCGCCGTACCCGAGGACGCCTCCGGGTCGGCATCCTTCACCTACGAGGTCTCGGACGGCCGCGGCGGCACCGACACCGCGCGGGTCTCCCTCGCGGTGCGCGGCTGGGACGTCAACGCGGCTCCCGAGCAGAAGCGGGTCACGACGGTGGCCGTCGAGGCCGGCGGCACGATCACCTACAACGTGCTGCCCGACTGGATCGACCCCGACGGTGACGACATCTTCCTCGGCTCGGTCACCCCCGCCGAAGGGGACGAGGCCGACTACACGTCCGACGGCCGCATCACCTATCGTGCCGTCGGCGGCACGCAGGGTCGCAAGGACGTCGAGATCACGGTGTCCGACGGCTCCGACGTCGCCGTGGGCATCATCCGCTTCGACGTGCGACCGGTCGGGTCGATCGACCCGGTCACCAACGCCGACTACATCGCCGTGCGCGCGGGGCAGACCGCGACCGTCGCGCCGCTGGCCAACGACGTCGGCGCCGGCCGCGAGCCGCTGCGCCTCGCCCGGGTCGATCCGGTGTCGGGCGCCGACATCGTTCCGGACTACGCCAACAAGACCTTCACCTTCCGCTCCTCGGCTCCGGGCACCTACTACGTGCAGTACATGGTCGCGGCGGGCGCCGCGGGCGTGCCGGGCATCGTGCGCGTCGACGTGCTTGCCGAGGGCGAGACCGACCTCCCGCCCGTCGCGGTGCGCGACGTCGCCCTTCTGCCGAGCGGCGGGGAGGTGCTCGTGAACGTGCTCACGAACGACTCCGACCCCTCCGGCGGCATCCTCGTCGTGCAGTCCGTCACGGTCGAGCCGAACTCAGGCATCGCGGTGGCCGTGCTCAATCACGAGACGCTCCGCATCAGCGACCAGGCCGCGCTCTCGGAGCAGGTGCGGATCTCGTACCGCATCTCCAACGGATCCAAGTCCGCCGAGGGCGACGTCATCGTCATCCCGATCCCGGCGCCGTCGCAGCTGCGACCGCCCGTGGCCAACGACGACCAGGTCGTGGTGCGCGCCGGCGACGTCGTGACGATCCCCGTGCTCGACAACGACTACCACCCCAACGGCGACACCATCCATGTCGCGCCCGACCTCGTCCCGCCCCTGGTCGAGCCCGAGGACGGCGAGATCTTCGTCTCGCAGGACACCGTCCGCTTCCGAGCCTCGGACGAGCCGGGCACGGTGTACGCCACGTACGAGGCGGTGGACAGCACGGGTCAGAAGGACGCCGGCTACATCACCATCCAGGTGCTGCCGGTGGACGCCGACACCAACGCCGCCCCGCGCCCGCGCGACCTGACGGCCCGCGTGCTCGGCGGCAGCCGCGTCCGTATCGCCGTGCCGCTGGACGGCATCGACTCCGACGGCGACTCCGTCGAGCTCATGGGCCTGGCGTCGTCGCCCGGCAAGGGCCGCGTCGTCGAGACCGGCTCGGACTACCTCATCTACGAGGCGTTCGACGAGACCGCGGGGGTCGACACCTTCACCTACCGCGTGCGCGACCGCCTCGGCGCCGAGGCCACAGCGTCCATCCGCGTCGGCATCGCCCCGCCAGAGGGCGTCAACCAGGCGCCGTACGCCGTCAAGGACGCCGTCGTGATGCGTCCGGGGCGCGCCGTCGCCGTGCCCGTGCTCGCGAACGACTCCGACCCGGACGGCGATGAGTTCGGCCTCGTCCGCGACGGCCTGATCCTCCCCGACGTCTCGGGTCTCAAGGCGAAGGTGGACGGCAACCGGGTGGTCGTCACATCGCCCTCCGAGCCGGTGGAGACGTCGCTCCAGTACACGATCCGCGACGCGCGCGGCGCCGAGTCGAAGGCGGTGCTGCAGATCACCGTCGCCGAGGACGTCCCGCTGCAGCGGCCGATCGCGCGGGACGACTACGTCCGCGCCGCCGACGTCGAGGACGGCGTCGTCGACCTCGAAGTGCTCGCGAACGACGAGGATCCGGACGGCACGGTGGACGACCTCGAGCTCACCGTCGACGACGCTGACTCGCGCGTCCTCTCGGACGGCACCGTGCGCATCACGCTCGGCGACCGCGGTCGCCTCGCCGGCTACACCATCACCGACCGCGACGGGAACGAGGCATCCGCCTTCATCCACATCCCCGCGCTGTCGTCGCTGCCGCCCACGCTCGTGAGCGTGAAGCCGGTCGAGGTCAAGAGCGGCGAGACGGTCGAGCTCTCGCTGGACGAGCACGTGCGCGCCGCAGGCGGGGGCCCCGTCATCATCACCGAGGCGGCGAAGGTCACCGCGGCCCACAGCGACGGCTCGTCTCTGGTGAAGGACCAGACGACGCTCGTCTACACCTCCTCCGCGGGCTACTTCGGCCCCGACGCGATCACCTTCGAGGTGACCGACGGATCGGGTCCCGACGACCCCGAGGGCCGCAAGGCGACGCTGACGCTGCCGATCACGGTGCTGCCGCCCGAGAACCAGCAGCCGACGTTCGTCAACGGGCAGATGGACGTCGCGCCCGGCGAGGACGCGGCGGTGCTCGACCTCGCGGGCCTCACGACCGACCCCGACCCCGAGGACGCCGACAAGCTGCGGTTCGAGATCGTCGGCGGGTCGCCGAGCGGCATGTCGGCGCAGATCGAACGGGGCGAGCTGCGCGTGAGCGCGGCGGCCGACACCAAGAAGGGAACCGCCGCGACGATCGAGCTGCGCATCACCGACGGCACGACCGATCCCATCGAGGGCTCCGTCAGCGTGCGTGTCATCGCATCGACGCGCGAGCTGCCGACCGCGAACGACGACATCGTCGACGAGGCGCACCAGGGCAAGACCGTCTCGGTGCCCGTGCTCGGCAACGACGTCAACCCGTTCCCCGAGACGCCCCTGAAGATCACCACGGCGGTCATGGAGACCGGCCAGGGCGACGCGGAGGTGTCGGGCAGTGAGGTCCGGGTCACTCCCGACGCCGAGTTCTTCGGCACGATGGTCGTCCGCTACCGCGTGCAGGATGCGACCGGCGACCCCGACCGCGAGGTCGAGGGGCGCATCCGCCTGACGGTGCAGGGCAAGCCCGACGCACCGGGGACCCCGGTCGTCTCGAGCGTGCAGGATCGCACCGTCGTGCTGTCGTGGACGCCGCCGGCGAACAACGGCGCCGAGATCGAGCGCTACCTCGTGAGCTCCACCGCAGGAAACTACGAGAAGGAGTGCCTCGCGACGACGTGCACGCTCGACGGCCTGACCAACAACGTCGAGTACAACTTCGTCGTCGTCGCCGAGAACCGCGTCGGCCCGTCCGACCCGTCGGCACCGTCTGAGACCGCGCGTCCCGACGCACGGCCCGACACCCCGGCGGCCCCCGCGCTGCAGTTCGGCGACCAGAGCCTCACTGTCTCGTGGGTCACCCCCACCACGCCCGGTTCGCCGGTCGAGAAGTACTCGCTCGAGATCTCGCCGGCTCCGCCGTCGGGGATCAGCCAGAAGACCGACGTCGTCGGCAACTCGCTGGTGTGGGACGGACTGCAGAACGGCGTCGCGTACCAGGTGCGCGTGCAGGCGCACAACCGCGCGCCCGAGCCGTCGAGCTGGAGCCCGTGGTCGGTGAGCGAGATCCCGGCCCGCGCGCCCGACGCGCCCGGTGCGCCCTCGGTCAACCGCCTCGACCCGGTCGGCGACCAGGCGCAGCTCGAGGTCGTGTGGAACCCGCCCGCCGACAACGGCGATGCCATCTCGGGCTACGAGCTGCAGGTGATGCAGGGCTCGTCCGTCGTGCGGACGATCACCGGCATCCCCGGTTCGCAGACCCGCCAGGCCGTCAACGTCACCACCTCGACGACGGACTACACGTTCCGCGTCCGCGCCTCGAACAAGGCCGGCTGGGGCGAGTGGGGCGCGTCCTCCGCTCCGCGCCGCGCCTTCGGCGTGCCGGGCGCCCCGACGAACGTGCAGGCGACGACCCCGCGCGGCGACAGCACCATCGACGTGACGTTCACGCCCGCTCCCGGAAACGGCGCGAACGCCGGTGAACTGCAGTACGAGTACTCGCTCAACGGCGGCGGATGGCAGGCGTTCAGCGGCCGCACGATCGGCGGCGTCAGCAACGGCACGACGTACACCGTGCGTCTGCGGGCGTACACCGCGATGGACGGCGTGCGCTACAACGGCGACCCGTCGGCACAGTCGAACGGAGCGGTCCCGTACGGACCGGTGCGCAACCCCGGTGTCTCGGCGACGCGCGACGGCACGAGCATCACCTTCCAATGGAGCGCACCCGCCGAGAACGGTCGCAAGATCACGCAGATGCAGATCCGCATCGACGGCGGCGGCTGGCAGAACGTGGCGAACAACGGCTCGCGCACGAACAACTACGGCTACAGCGAGCGCCACACGATCGACGCCCGCGCGCAGGACGCCGAAGGCCAGTGGAGCAACGTCGTCTCGGATGCCGCCACCACCGTCGATCGTCCGCGGCCGACCGCGCAGACGGTCAAGGGCGCGTCGGGGAGCTGGAGCGACTGCGGGTCGGCATCGTGCGCCTATATGGCTGTCGACGTGACGAACTTCCCGGCCGGCAACTACGCGCTGCGCTGCAACGACGGCAACAGCTCGTGGGGTGGCGGCAGCACGACGTGGGTGCCGGAGAACGGCCGGGCCCGAGCGAACTGCTACCACGGCTACCCCGGCGCCCGCGTCTGGGTGACCATCGTGGGCTGGGGCGACGCCGCGCCGATGAACTGGTACTAGCCGCGGCATCCGCCATCACCACTTCACGCAACGAGAGAACGAGACGAACATGACGATGACCCCCGAACAGGCGGCCTGGTTCCAGGGCACCTTCTCACGCCTGGTCGACAACGTCGACCAGGCCCTGATGGGCAAGCGCGAGGTCGTGGGACTGGTGCTCTCTGCGATGCTCGCCGAGGGCCACGTGCTGCTCGAGGATGCCCCGGGCACCGGCAAGACGAGCCTTGCGAAGGCGCTGGCCGCCACCGTGCAGGGCACGAGCAGCCGCATCCAGTTCACGCCCGACCTGCTCCCCTCGGACGTGACGGGCGTCACGATCTACGACCAGGCCTCGCACCGCTTCGAGTTCCACCGCGGTCCGGTCTTCGCCTCGATCGTCCTCGCGGACGAGATCAACCGCGCGTCGCCGAAGACCCAGTCGGCGCTGCTGGAGGTCATGGAGGAGTCGCGGGTCACGGTCGACGGCGTCGCGCACGATGTGGGCCGCCCCTTCCTGGTCATCGCGACGCAGAACCCCATCGAGCAGGCGGGCACCTACAAGCTCCCCGAGGCGCAGCTCGACCGCTTCCTCGTGAAGACCTCGATCGGGTACCCCGACCTCGCGGTGGCCGAGCGCATCCTCGCCGGTGCGGCCGACCGCAACCCGTCGGCGCACCTGCCGGCGATCATCACCACGGGCGCCGTCGCCGACATGGCCGACCTCGCCGGCACGGTGCACGTCGACCCCGCCGTGCTCCGGTACACCGCGCAGCTCGCCGAGGCCACCCGCAACGACCCGGCCACACGCCTGGGCGTCTCGGTGCGCGGCTCGCTGGCGATGATCCGCGTCGCCAAGGTGTACGCCGCGGCGCAGGGCCGCCACTTCGTGCTGCCCGATGACATCAAGGCGCTCGTGGCTCCGGTGTGGACCCACCGCATCGTGCTCGACCCCGAGGCCGAGTTCGCCGGCACGACGGCCGAGGCGGTCGTCGCGCGCGTGCTCGACGCCGTCGCCGCGCCGCAGGCGAGGTCCGCGGCCTGATGGCGACGGAGGCACTCGGGCAGGCGACGGCCGCGGAGGATCGGCGGGCGCAGTATGGCGAGCTGGCGCTCGCGGTGCTGCGGCCCGCCGGTGCGGCGCTCGGCCGCGTCTTCGGGGTCGTGCGCCCCGCCGCCTGGGTGCTGATCGCCGGCGCCGTCGCACTGTGGATCGCGGGGCAGGCGCTCGGATGGTGGGAGCTGACCGTGGCGGCCGTCGTGGTCGCCGCCGTGCTCGTGCTGTGCCTGCTGTTCCTCATCGGCCGCACCGCGTACGACGTGTCGCTCGACCTCAACCGCACGCGGGTCGTCGTCGGGGAGCGCGCCGTGGGGGCGCTGACGCTCGCCAACACGGGGTCCCGCGCGATCCTGCCGTCGCGCGTACTGCTGCCCGTGGGCAACGGCCGTGGCGTCTTCGACGTCGACCGGCTCGCGGCCGGTCAGTCCGCCGAGGAGCTTTTCGCCATCCCCACCTCCCGCCGGGCGGTGGTGAAGGTCGGTCCGGTCAGCGTCGTGCGCGGCGATCCGCTCGGGCTGTTCGAGCGCGTGCACCGCCGCGACGAGCCCGTCGACCTCTTCGTCCATCCGCGGACCGTGCTCTTCGACGGCCAGTCGCTGGGCTTCCTCCGCGACCTCGAGGGGCTTCCCGCCACCGATCTCTCGCCCGACGACGTCTCGTTCCACGCCCTGCGCGAGTACCAGCCCGGCGACGACCTGCGCCACGTGCACTGGAAGTCGACGGCGCGCACCGGCCGCATGATGGTCCGCCAGTACGAGGAGACCCGTCGCTCGCACTTCGTCATCGGCCTGTCCACGAGCCCCGCCGACTACCGCGACGACGAGGAGTTCGAGCTCGCGATCTCGGCAGCCGGGTCGCTGGGCCTGCGTGCCCTCCGCGACTCCCACCGCGTCGAGGTGCGGGTGCAGGAGCGGGCGCTGCCGTCCGGAACGGGCAAGCAGTTCCTCGACTCGCTCTCGGCGCTGGAGAAGTCCAAGCCCCGGGCCGGCAGCATCGTCGAGCTCGCCGGGTCGGTCGCCGCGACGCTGCCGCTGGCGAGCGTCGTCGTGCTGGTATGCGGCAGCCGGGTCGACACCGGCGACCTGCGCACCGCGTGCAGTCGCCTGCCGTTCGGCGCGCGCGCGCTCGCCGTCGTGGCGGCCTCCGCCGCGGCATCGCCGACACTGCGCCGCATCGGCGATGCCGACGTCGTGACGCTCGGAGCGCTCGAGCAGCTGCCGAACGCGCTGCGGAAGGTGCTCGCATGACCGCCCCCGCGCCCCTGCGCCCCCGCCGCTCCCGCGCGGAGCGCCCGGAGCCGGTCGCCGCACCGGTCGCCGCGCCGGCGTCGCGAACCGCGCGGCCGGAGGCCGAGGCGCTCCCGGTGCGCCGCTGGGTGCTCGACCTCGGGGCGGTGCTCGCCCTCCTGCTGGTGCCGATCATCGGGTTCCAGCCGACCTTCGACAGTCCGCTGTACCTTGTGGCGGCGCTGGGCGGACTCGTCCTCGGCATGTCGCTGGCGGTGCTGGGCCGCGCCTTGCGGTGGGGCATCCTGCTCATCGCGGCCGCGACCGTCGTGGTGTACTTCCTGTTCGGCGGCGCCCTCGCCCTGCCGCACACCACCGTCGCCGGCGTCATCCCCACCCTGGAGACGATCCGCCTCCTCGGGCTCGGCACGTTCATGTCGTGGAAGCAGCTGCTGACCACGGTCGCACCCGTGGCGACCGACGGCGGACACCTCATCGTGCCGTTCCTCCTCGCGCTCGTCGCCGCAGTCCTGACGGCATCGCTGGCGCTGCGCCTGCGCAGCGCCGCGTGGGCGCTCATCCCGGCCGCCGCCTTCCTCGCGATCGAGATCGCGCTGGGCACCTCCGAGCCCATCGTGCCGGTCATCCAGGGCGTGGTCTTCGGCCTGGTGGCCGTGGCGTGGCTCGCCGTGCGACAGGCGTGGCAGCCCCAGACGGCGGCGATCTCGGTGGGCGAGGGCTCGGCAGCGCGGGGCGCCGGCGTCCGCCGGCTGCTGATGGGAGCGGCGGTGATCGCGATCGCCGCGCTCGTCGGCGTGGCCACCAGCGCTTTCGCCGCACCCTCCTCCCCCCGGTACGTGCTGCGCGACGTCGTGATCCCGCCGTTCGACATCCGCGAGTTCCCGAGTCCCCTGCAGTCGTTCCGCGCGTACGTGCGCGACCACCCCGACGAGGCGCTCTTCACCGCGCGCGGTCTGCCGGAAGGTGCGCGCGTGCGCCTGGCGACCATGGACGCCTACAACGGCACCGTCTACAACGTGTCCGACTCGGGCACCGGCAGCTCCAGCGCGTTCACGCCTGCTCGCACGAACATGTCCGCCGACGTCGAGGGCACGCCGGCGACGGTCCACGTCGAGATCGGCGCGCTGGAGGGAGTGTGGATGCCGGAGGCCGGCGCCGTCCGCAGCGTCACGTTCGACGGCGACCGGGCCGACGACCTCCGCCGCACCGCGCACTACAACGAGTCGACCACGACCGGTGTGGTGACCGCCGGTCTGCAAGAGGGTGACGAGTACACCCTCCAGGCCGTCATCCCCGAGGTCCCGAGCGACGAGCAGCTGGGCGACCAGTCCTTCGCGCCGCTGAAGATGCCCAAGCAGGAGGGCGTGCCCGAGTCCCTCGCCGAGATCGCGGCGGAGGCCGTCGCAGAGGCCGAGACGCCCGTCGAGCAGGCCCGCGCACTTCAGCAGATGCTCTCGGAGGGCGGCTACTTCAGCCACGGCCTCGCGGGCCAGCCTCTCTCGCGGGCGGGCCACGGCGCCGAGCGCATCCAGACGCTCCTGGGATCGCAGCAGATGGTCGGCGACGATGAGCAGTATGCGACGGCGATGGCGCTGCTGGCCGGTCAGCTCGGCATCCCCGCGCGGGTCGTCATGGGCTTCTACCCCGCGGAGGACGAAGCGGCGGAGGGCTCCTTCACGGCCACCGGCGACACCCTGCACGCCTGGGTCGAGGTCGCGTTCGAGGACGCCGGCTGGGTGCCGTTCGATCCCACCCCGCCCGACGACCAGGTCCCGAGCGACCAGACGACCAAGCCCAAGGCCGACCCCAAGCCGCAGGTGCTGCAGCCGCCGCCTCCGCCGCAGGAGCAGGTGGACCTGCCGCCCACCGTCGCCGACGACCGCGGGTCCGAGGACGAGAACGGGTTCGATGCGGCGCTGCTGTGGACCATCGTCACCATCGGCGTCGGCGTGCTCGGCATCCTCGCCGTGCTGCTCGCCCCGTTCATCGTCATCGGTGCGCTGAAGGCGGCCCGCCGCCGTCAGCGCCGCGAGGCCGCTCGCGCCGCGGACCGCATCTCGGGCGGCTGGGACGAGCTCGTCGACAGGGCGTCCGACTACGGCGCTCCGGTGCGCGCCGGATCGACCCGTCAAGAGGACGCGGGTGTGCTCACGGCGGCGCTGGCGGAGCCGCGCGTGGCGACGCTCGCCACGCGGGCCGATGCCCAGGTGTTCGGCCCGGTCGAGCCGACGCCCGATGACATCGAGGCGTTCTGGACGCAGGTCGACGAGATCGTCGGCGGCATGGGCAGCGGAAGATCGCTGTGGCAGCGCCTGCGGGCGCGGCTCAGCGTCCGCTCGCTCCTGGAGGGCACGCGGTTCGAGCTGCCTGCGCGGGTGCCGCGCACCGCGTCGCGTCCGCCGGAGGCGGCGGCATCCTCCGGGCCGGCGGCCGCGACGGCGGACGACCCGACGGCGACCGCCGCCGACAGGCCGTCGACGCGCGCATCCCGCCGCCGTGCCGACAAGACGCGGGGTGCATCGGAGCACTCCGCCCGCCCCGCACAGGAGTCCGAATGACCGTGAGTCCGCCCGGCGACGCCCCCTCGGGCACCATCGGCCGCCGCGTCGGGGCGTTCGCGATCGACATCGCCCTCGCGTATCTCGTCGCCGGCGTGATCGTCGGCATCGTGGCCGGTGTCACGGTCGCCCTCGCGCGCGCGCTGCAGCCCGACGAGCTCGCGGCGGTCATGCTCTTCGCCTGGTCGGGCCTGGTTCTGCTGCTCCTCGGGTGGTGGCTGGTCTACTCCGGGATGCAGGGCGGGCACGGCTCCATCGGACAGCGTCTGCTCGGCCTGCGGCTGGCGGACGCGGGCTCGGGGGAGCCGATCGGCTTCTGGCGCGCCGTGTGGCGCAACATCGTCTTCGGGCTGGCCGGATCGATCGTCGTCGGCTACTTCACCCCGCTGTTCGACGCGTCTGCGCGCCGGCAGGGCTGGCACGACATGGCCTCCGGCGCGGTCGTCGTCGACGTGCGCGCAGCCCGCGCCGTCGGCTCGGCCGCCTCCCGCCGGCCGACCGGAGCGCCGGCGGCCGCCGGCATCCCGAGCCCCGTCCCGCCGGCACCCGCGCTGCCGATGCCGGCGCCGGCGAGCCCACTGCTCGACCGCACCGCGACGGCCTCGCCCGCCTGGCCGCCGGCGACCGCATCCGCCACGCCGGGATGGCCGTCCGCGTCCGCCGTGCCGGGATGGCCGCCCGCCACCGCGTCCGCTGCGCCGGTGTGGCCGTCGGCGACCGCCGACCGCTCCGCGGCGCCCCCGCTGTCCACCGCCCATCAGCCGACCGGGCCGGTCGCCGATCTGTCGTGGCTGTTCCGCGGCGAGGAGGCAGCGCCCGCGCAGCCGGCCGCCACGCGTGCGGAGCCCGTCGACGCGTTCCCGAGCGTCACGACGCCGTTCCCCGCCGCGACGACCACAGAGCCGTTCGGCGCGGCCGTCCCACGCCGGCTCTCACCGGCGGTGACGACCGACGCGCGCCCCGCGCCGCAGCCGGCCGTGGCGGCCGCGGGTACGACGGTGCTGGCGTGGGCACCCGCCGACGACGTGGACGCCACCCGCGCGGCCGTGCCGCCGCCCGCGCAGCGCGCCGCCCTGTACGCCGATGCCCCCGTGATCGCGGTCCTCACGTGGGACGACGGCACGCGGATGGCCGTCTACGGCCGGACTCTGTACGGCCGCAACCCCGCGTCCGAGCAGGGCGCCGTCGCGATCGCGGTGCGCGACGAGACGCTGTCCCTGTCGAAGACGCATTTCGAGATCGGCGGCGACGTCGCAGGCGCGTGGATCGCCGACCGTCATTCGACGAACGGCACCACGCTCGTGCGCGACGGCAGCCGCATCCCGCTCGTGCCCGGCCTGCCCACGTCCCTCCGTGCGGGTGACAGCCTCGAGCTCGGCGATCGCCGCATCACGGTGGGAGCAAGCCGATGACCGCCGCGGCGACCCCGATCACGCTGGCCTTCGGGGCGGCGACCGATCCCGGGCTGCGACGGCGGATCAACGAGGACTCGTACCTCGCCGCCGCCCCGCTGTTCCTCGTCGCCGACGGCATGGGCGGACACAACGCGGGCGAGATCGCCAGCGCGACGGTGATCCACGAGTTCGCCGCGCTCGTGGGCCGCGAGAGCCTCGCCATCGACGACGTCCACACCGCCGTGGCGACCGCTCGCCGCCGCGTCGCCGCGCTTCCGGCGGGCGGGGGCGCGGGCGCCGGCACCACGCTGGCCGGCGTTGTCGTCGCCGACGTCGACGGCGAGGGGTACTGGCTGGCGGTCAACCTGGGCGACTCGCGCACCTACCGCCTCAGCGACGGCCGGCTCGAGCAGGTGAGCGTGGACCACTCGGTCGTGCAGGAGCTCGTGGACAGCGGCGAGCTCGCCGCCGACGCCGCGCAGCGCGATGCGCGTCGCAACGTCATCACGCGCGCGATCGGCGCCGGCAGCGACGCCGATCCGGACTACTGGCTCATCCCCGCCGAAGACGGCGACCGCATCCTGGTCTGCTCCGACGGGCTCTCGGGCGAGCTCGAGAAGGACGCGATCCACGGCATCCTCCTCGCCGAGCCCGATCCGCAGGCGGCGGCCACGCGGCTCGTGCACGAGGCCATGGTGCGCGGCGGGCGCGACAACATCACGGCCATCGTCGTCGATGCGCTCTCGGTGCGCAGCCGCGCGAACCGGTCGGTCGAACACGATACGGTGCCGGTGAGCGCCCCCACCGCTCCCGTCGTCGACATCGACGGAGACACGCTGCCGCGCGCAGCGGTCACAGGAGGTCTCTGATGCCGACGCTGTACGCACCCGGCGCCACGCCGGTCGCCGTCACGACGCGCGGGTTCGCCGCGCTCGAAGCGGGCGCCTCGGCGGCGCTGCTCGGGCGGATCCGGTCGCTCCTCGCCGACGGGCGCGGCCTCGGCGGCGTCATCGAGGCGCTCACGGGCGCGTACGGCGCCTCGCTCACCGCCATCCCCGGCTTCGCCGTCGCGCTCGTGGAGGGCGAGAGCGTCCGCGTCGCCGTGCGCGGCGACTTCGCGTTCGAGGTGGCCGCGGGAGCGGCCGAGCGCGTGTCGGGCGCCGGTGTCACGACGTGGACCGAGCGCGTGATCCCCGCGGTCCAGCGCGTCACGCTCACCTCGTCCGAGCCGGATGCCGCGCCCGCCGAGTTCGAGATCGCCGACGGCATCGTTCTCGCCGGAACCATCGTCTGGGATGCCGCGCCCGTGCGCTCCGTCGCGGCCGCGGCCGCCGACGCGCCGGCCCCCGCCGACGCGCCGGCCCCCGCCGACGCGCCGGCTCCCATCGAGGCGCCGGCTCCCACCGCCGCGCCCGCTCCCGCCGACGAGCCTCGGCTTGCCGCCGACGCGCCCGTTGCCGGCCGCCGTGACGAGCCCGAGGGCCAGGACGATCCGGCCGAGCCGGGCCCCGACGCCGAGGAGGAGCCCGCCGCGCCGGCTCCGGGCCCGCGGCGCGCCGCGCCCCCCGCTGTCGCGGCGGCATCGGGCATGCTGATCGACTCGAGCTCCGTGCCGTCGGTGGCGGACGCCGAGACGCTGCTGCCCTTCGACTCCGCGCTGCACCCCGTCGCGGTGCCCCCCGGTGCACCGGACACCGCCGGCGCCCAGCCTGACGACTCCGACGACGCCGCGGGCTTCGACGCCGAGGTCGGCGCCACCGTGCTGCGACCCCTCGACGAGCAGGGTTCGCCCCGCGACGCCACCGCGGGCGTGCCCGGCGTCCCCGCGCCCGTGCCGGGCATCCCGGCCCCCGTCCCGGGCGTCCCTGCGACCGTGATCGGCGACCACGACGGCGCCACCATCTCCCTCGCCCAGGCGCGGGCGCTGCGCGCCGGTGCGTCCGAGGACGCGGCGGGCGCGGCATCCGCTCTCCCGGCCGATTCGGCCCCGGCGCCGCTGGCCCCGCCCCGTCCGCCCGCGCCCGGCCGCGTGCGGCTCTCGACCGGCCAGGTCGTCGCGCTCGACCGCACCGTCGTCATCGGCCGCCGTCCGCGCTCGACCCGCGTCAGCGGCACCGACCTGCCCCACCTCGTCGCCGTCGACAGCCCGCAGCAGGACATCTCCCGCAGCCACGTCGAGCTGCGGGTCGAGGGCGAGAGCATCGTCGCGACCGACCTGCGCACGACCAACGGCACGACGCTGCTGCGGTCCGGCGCCGATCCGGTGCGGCTGCACCCGGGTGAGGGGACCGTCGTCGTCCCGGGCGACGTGCTCGACCTCGGCGACGGCGTGACGGTCCACATCGAGGCGCCGTCGTGAGCGCCAAGCGCGCGCCCATGGCGCCGCCGGACCTCCCCGGCTTCACGTACGTCGACCTGCTCGGCTCCGGCGGCTTCGCCGACGTGTACCTGTACGAGCAGCAGCTGCCGAAGCGGCGCGTCGCGGTCAAGGTGCTGCTCACCGAGCGCATGTCCAGCGGGTCGGTCGAGGAGTTCACCGCCGAGGCCAACGTCATGGCGATGCTCTCGACCCACCCGGCGATCGTCACGATCTACCAGGCGGGCGTCGCCGGCGACGGCCGGCCGTACCTCGTCATGGAGTACTGCCCGCGGCCCAACCTCCAGGTGCGGTACCGGCGGGAGGCGTTCTCGATCGCGGAGTCGCTGCGGGTCGGGGTGCAGGTCGCGGCGGCGGTCGAGACCGCGCACCGCGCGGGGGTGCTCCACCGCGACATCAAGCCGGCCAACATCCTGGTGACGGAGTACAACCGGCCGGCGCTGACCGACTTCGGCATCGCCTCGACGACGAGCGCCGCCGCCGAATCGGCGGGACTGTCCATCCCGTGGTCGCCGCCGGAGTCGTTCGCGGACGTACCCCGCAGCGATCCGCGTTCGGACGTCTGGGCGCTCGGGGCCACCGTGTACACCCTGCTCGCCGGCCGCTCGCCGTTCGAGCTGCCCGGTCAGCGCAACGGCGCCGCCGAGCTCATCCATCGCATCGAGTCCCAGCCGCTGCCCGCCCTCGGCCGCGCTGATGTACCGGCGTCGCTGCAGCGCGCGCTCGAGCGGGCGATGGCCAAGAACCCGGCCGATCGGCACGAGAACGCGCTCGCCTTCGCCCGCGCTCTGCAGACCGTCCAGATCGAGCTGTCGCACTCGGTGACGCCGATCGACATCCTCGACGACCAGCTTCCCGAAGACATCGAGGCCGACGAGGACGACGGACTGACGCGGGTGCGCGGCGTCGTCAGCATCAGCCCCGAGACCGCGCCCGCCGCGGGGGCGACCCGCCCCTCGGCGAAGACGGCGCCGAGCGCCGGATACGCCCCGGTGTTCGAACCGGCTGCGATCGACACCGAGACGGTGCTGCGCGCGACGCCCGCGGCGGCCTTCGAGCAGACCGTCCGCCGCCGGAGCCCGGGGGAGGCGCTTCCCGACGAGACGATCCTGCGGGCACCGGCGGCACCGCCCGCGGCATCCGTCCCCGTGCCGGCGCCGACCGCGTTCGAGACCGTCGCCGCGCCGGAGGAGGTGACGGGCACGGATGCCGCGCCCCGGCGTCCGCGCACCGGGCTGTGGATCGGGCTCGGCGCCGTCGCCCTCGTCATCGTCGCGGTGATCGTGGCGGTTTCGCTTCCCGGCCTGCTCTCCGGGACGGGCCCGTCCACGAGCGAGCCGACGGCCTCGTCGCGCCCGCAGGACCCGATCGCGGCGATCGTCCCGCCGGTCGAGCAGGTCACGGGCACGCCGGTCGAGGACGGCGTGAGATTCACGTGGACCAACGCCGATCCGCAGGACGGCGACTTCTACATCGTCGAGATCGTCGACCTCGCCGACAGCACGCCCGTCGTCGAGACGGTCGAGACCGCTGAGATCACCGTGCCCGCCGCCGCATCGGGTCAGACCTGCGTCGACGTCACGCTCGTCCGCGCCAACGGCACGCAGCAGCAGGATCCCGAGAAGACCAGGGGGTGCACGCCATGACCGTCGCGGAAGCCGACGCGCTCACCGTCGAGTTCGCCGGCGAGGAGTTCTCGGTCGAGCCCGACACGGTGTTCACGGTGGGCCGCGAGGGCGACCTCGCCATCGACGACAACCTCTTCCTGCATCGCAACTTCCTCACCATCCAGAACGTCGACGGCCTGTGGCTGCTGTCGAACGTCGGATCGCGGCTGTCGGCCACCGTCACCGACTCCGGTGGGCGGGTGCAGGCCTGGCTCGCACCCGGTGCGCGCCTCCCGCTCGTCTTCGCCGCGACATCCGTCATCTTCAGCGCCGGTCCGACGACGTACGAGCTCACGATCCACGCGTCGGAGCCGACGTTCCGCGAGTCGCAGCCCCCGGCCGACGACGAGGGCCTCAGCACCATCGGCGAGGTGCCGCTCACCCACAGTCAGCGCGTCATGATCCTGGCTCTCGCCGAGCCGGTGCTGCGACGCGACGGGACGGGCATGAGCGAGCTGCCCACCTCGGCGCAGGCAGCCGAGCGCCTGGGCTGGACGCTGACCCGCTTCAACCGCAAGCTCGACAACGTGTGCGACAAGCTCGACAAGATCGGCGTGCCCGGCATGCGCGGCGGGGTGCGCTCCTACGCCACCAACCGCCGGGTGCGCCTCGTCGAGCACGCGATCGCCGCGCGCCTCGTCACCCGCGACGACCTCCCGCTGCTCGACATCGAGCGCGAGGACTCGCGCAACGGCGTGAGCGGGAACGCGGACGACGACGCCTGATCCGCCCGCCCGGCGATCCCGCAAGCGGCGCGCCGCAGCGTCGGCTCAGCGCCCCGCGTCGTAGAGGTGGCGTCCGCCATGGCTGACGACCTTTACCACCACGCCGCGGCGGTGGAGCTCGGCGACCGTGCGGGTCTCCTCGTCGATGTCGCGACCGAGCGCGTGCACGTTGGCGACGACGAGCACGTCGCCCCGCACGAGCGTGCCGAAGAGGCGCACCAGCCGCTCCTCCCACGACTCGAGGGTCTCGGGCGCCGGGTGGCGGAAGCCCTCGATCGGCACACCGAAACGCGTGAGATCGTTGCGCTGCTCGACGACGGAGGGCATGTCGTCGCGGGAGATCACCAGTCCCACCAGGCGCGAGCCGGCGGGCTGGGCCAGCCACCAGTTGCGGTCCTGCTGCAGCTCGGTGAAGCACTTCGGGCACTCGGCGGCGGGGTGGGGGAGGTGCAGCGGCGCGGTGTCGGCGCCGACGGACTGCGCGGTCGCGGCGGCGTGCGTGCGCGCGGCATCCGGCGTCTTCGTCGTGTCAGTCATGGGGGCCCCTTCGCTCGCCCCATTGTCTCACCCGGCGGCGTCAGGCCTGGTTCCCGAGCCGCAGCTCGAGGCTGAGCCGATCCGCGTCGAGCTCGGCCAGCGCAGGCCGCAGCGACTGCCGCCGGGCGTCAGAGTGCGCCGAGCTCCCGCACCGCGTCGCGCTCGGCGACCAGTTCGTCGACGGATGCCGCGAGCCGGCCCCGTGCGCGCTCGTCGAGGTCGAGCCCCTCCACCACCTCGTAGCCGTCCCCCCGCGAGGTCACCGGGAACGAGCACACGATCCCCTCCGGCACGCCGTACTCGCCGCGGGAGACCACGGCCGCCGACGTCCAGCCCCCGCGCGTCCCCTGCTGCTCATCGCGCACGTGGTCGATCGCGGCGTTGGCGGCGGACGCGACCGACGACGAGCCGCGGACCTCGATGATCTCCGCGCCGCGCTTGGCGACGCGCGGAATGAAGACCTCGTCGAGCCACGACGTCGCCGCGTCGCGGCCGCCGAGGCGCTCGGCGAGCACCTCGAGGAGCGGCATCCGTCCTCCCGATCCCTCCGCCGGCGGCACGGTCGCGTGCGAGACGTCGGGGAACTGCGTCGCCGAGTGGTTGCCCCAGATGGCGACGTCCTCGATCTCGCCGGCCCCGATCCGGAGCGTCTCGGCGAGCTGACCCACGGCCCGGTTGTGGTCGAGGCGGGTGAGCGCGCTGAAGCGCTCCACGGGCACGTCCGGACCGGCGGACGCCGCCGCGATGAGCGCGTTGGTGTTCGCGGGGTTGCCCACCACGACGACCCGGACGTCGTCGTCGGCGACCGCGCCGATCGCCGCCCCCTGGGGGCCGAAGATGCCGGCGTTCGCCGCGAGGAGGTCCCCGCGCTCCATGCCGGCCGAACGGGGCCGGGCGCCCACGAGCATCGCGATGTGCGTGCCGTCGAACGCGGTGAGGGGATCGTCGGCGATGTCGACCTCGCGCAGCAGCGGGAACGCGCAGTCCTGCAGTTCGAGCGCCGCACCCTCGGCCGAGCGCATCCCCTGCGGGATCTCGAGCAGGCGCAGGCGGATCGGCACGTCGGGGCCGAGCATGTCGCCCGCGGCGATGCGGAACATGAGGGCGTAGCCGATCTGTCCGCCGCCGCCGGTGATGGTCACGGTCCTGGGCGTGTTCGTCATGGCTCGAGCCTATGCCCGCGGCATTTTACCCTTTCGCGGGGATACGGGGAGGCTCCTCGGCGGAAGGCGTGCATCGGGGTACCGTGACTGCCATGACGTTCAATGAGAACGCCAACGTCGGGGGGAACCGGGCGAGGCGTCGGGGAGCCGGGGCGGCGGTCGCCGGCGGCGGCATCGCCGGTATCGGCGCGATCGCGGTGCTGCTGTTCCAGCTGTTCACCGGTCAGGACCTGTCGGGCCTCGTGCCCGCACCGCAGACCGGATCGGGCGCGGAGTCCGAGATCCAGCAGTGCGAGACCGGAGCCGACGCCAACCGTGACGACGCCTGCCGTCTCGCAGCGGGCAGCGTCGTGCTCGACGAGTACTGGGAGACGCAGGTGCAGGGCTACCGGGCGCCCCAGCTCGTCATCGTCGACGGGCAGACCGGCACGCAGTGCGGCACGGCCTCCAACCAGACCGGACCGTTCTACTGCCCGCCCGAGGAGACCGTCTACATCGACCCGACCTTCTTCGGCCTGCTGCGCCAGCAGTTCGACGCCTCCGCGGGCGACCTCGCCCAGCTGTACGTGCTCGCGCACGAGTACGGGCATCACGTCCAGTACATCACCGGCGTCATGGAGCAGCATCCGAACAACGGCACGGGTCCCGACAGCAACGGCGTGCGCACCGAGCTGCAGGCGGACTGCTTCGCCGGGGCCTGGGTCGGCGACATGACCGAGCTGGAGGACGACAACGGGGTGCCGTATCTGAAGGCGCCGACGCAGCAGCAGATCGCCGACGCGATCAACGCCGCGGGGACGGTGGGCGACGACCACATCCAGCAGGAAACCGGCGGCATGGTGAACCCCGAGAGCTGGACCCACGGGTCCAGCGAGCAGCGGCAGCGGTGGTTCGAGACGGGCTACCAGAGCGGTCCGTCCGCCTGCGACACCTTCGGCGTCGCCGGGGGAAGTCTGTGAACGAGCACCTCGACGAGATCCTCTACCCCGCCATCGAGCCCTACGACACCGGCACCCTGATCGCCGGCGAGGGGAACCGCATCTACTACGAGCAGTGCGGCAACCCCGACGGCAAGCCCGTGGTGTTCCTGCACGGCGGCCCGGGGGCCGGGGCATCCGCGTGGCACCGTCGCTTCTTCGACCCGGAGCGCTACCGCATCATCCTCATCGACCAGCGCGGCTGCGGCCGGTCGACCCCGCATGCGAGCGACCCGCACGCCGACCTGCGGCACAACACGACGTGGCACCTCGTGGCCGACATCGAGCTGCTGCGCCGCAACCTCGGCATCGCCAAGTGGCAGGTCTTCGGCGGCTCGTGGGGCAGCGCGCTGGCTCTCGCCTACACCCAGGCGCACCCGCGCGCGGTCAGCGAGATCGTGCTGCGCGGCATCTTCACGCTGCGCCGCCACGAGCTGGAGTGGTTCTACGAGGGTGGCGCCGCGTCGATCGTCCCGGATCTGTGGGAGGACTTCGTCGCCCCCATCCCGATCCTCGAGCGGTCGCAGATGATGCAGGCCTATCACCGCCGCCTCACCGACCCGGACCCCGAGGTGCACGTGCCCGCCGCGATCGCCTGGTCGCGCTGGGAGGCCGCGAACCTCACCCTTCTTCCCGATCCCGCACTGATCGAGTCGATGACCGAGCCGCGCGCGGCCGTCGCGTTCGCACGCATCGAGAACCACTACTTCCTCCACGGCGGCTGGTTCGACGAGGGCCAGCTCATCGCGGGCGTCGAGCGCGTCCGGCACATCCCCGCCGTGATCGTGCAGGGTCGGTACGACCTGTGCACGCCCGCGATGACGGCGTGGGACCTTCACCGCGCGTGGCCCGAGGCCGAGTTCACGATGGTTCCGGATGCCGCGCACGCGGCGTCCGAGCCCGGCATCGCCGCCGCCCTGCGCGCCGCCACCGATCGGTTCGCGGCCGACGCGCACGACGGGCACGGCGCCGTCGAGGTCGATGATCCGCGCGACGAGCATGACGACGCCGCGGTCGAGGACGAGGCCGCGGGCGAGGCATCCGTCGCCGCCGACATCGACACGACGGAACCCGCGCGCGAGTCCGGCGCCGCATAGCCCTGCCTCCGGGCGGCGGGCAACGCTCAGGTGCGCACTGGTAGGGTGGGTAGCCTTGCAGCGCTCCGATGCGCTTCTCGCGTCGTAGAACGCTTCCTTTCCGCCGCCGCGCCCCGCGCGATGCCGGTGATGACATTCGTACGGCGACCCGTGGGCGAGATCCGCCCCCGGCCACCGACAGGGCACCACTGTGCCCGGAGATGTAACCATCCATGACTGAAACCTCCTTCGGCGCGCTCGGCGTGCCGCAGCCCCTCGTCGACGCGCTGGCCGCCGACGGCAAGACCACCGCGTTCCCGATCCAGGTCGACACGCTCCCCGACACCCTCTCTGGCCGCGACGTGCTCGGCCGCGGCAAGACCGGCTCGGGCAAGACCCTGGCCTTCTCGATCCCCATGGCCGCGCGCCTGGGCGGCAAGCTCGCCGGCGGCAACCGCCGCAAGGGCCGCCCGCTCGGCCTCGTGCTCGCGCCGACGCGCGAGCTCGCGACCCAGATCGACGCGGTCCTCGCCCCGCTCGCCAAGGCGTACGGCCTCACGACCACCACGATCTTCGGCGGCGTGAACCAGAACCGCCAGGTGAACGCCCTCAACGCCGGTGTCGACATCGTCGTGGCGTGCCCTGGTCGCCTCGAGGACCTCATGAAGCAGGGCTTCGTGCGCCTCGACGCGGTCGAGATGACCGTCATCGACGAGGCGGACCACATGGCCGACCTCGGCTTCCTGCCGGGCGTCACGCGCATCCTGAACGCCACGCCGGCCGGCGGCCAGCGGCTGCTGTTCAGCGCGACCCTCGACAACGGGGTCGACAAGCTCGTGAACCGCTTCCTGCAGAACGAGGTGCTGCACTCCGTCGACGAGGCGCACTCGCCCGTCGCCGCGATGACGCACCACGTCTTCACGCTGGCCGACGCCGACGCCAAGAAGGACGTCGTCAAGGCGCTCGCCTCCGGCACCGGCCGGCGCATCCTGTTCATGCGCACCAAGCACCAGGCCAAGAAGCTCGCGAAGCAGCTGACCGGCGAGGGCATCCCCGCCGTCGACCTGCACGGCAACCTGTCGCAGGCCGCCCGCGACCGCAACCTCGCGGCGTTCTCGGCGGGCAGCGTCAAGGTGCTCGTCGCGACGGACGTCGCCGCCCGCGGCGTGCACGTCGACGACGTCGAGCTCGTCATCCACGTCGACCCGCCGACCGAGCACAAGGCGTACCTGCACCGCTCCGGCCGCACCGCCCGCGCCGGTGCCGAGGGCGCCGTCGTCACCCTCGTGCTCCCCGAGCAGCGGCGCGACGTGTCGCAGCTGCTGCGCAAGGCCGCGATCTCGGTCGAGCCCGTCGCCGTGACGGCCTCCTCGCCCGAGGTCGTCGAGCTCGTCGGCCAGGTCGCACCGTACGTCAAGCCCGTTCCGGTCGCCGAGACCCCGCGCGGCACCAGCCAGGGTGCGAACGCGCAGCGCAAGCGCGCGGCTCGTGACGCACGCGACACGGATGCCGGCACCCGCTCGGGCGGCTCGGGTTCGGGTGGCTCGGGTTCGGGCGGCGGTCGTCGTCGCCGGGGCTCCGGTCAGGGTGCTCCTGTCGCCGCCGGTCAGCGCACCGGCGCGCCGCGCCGCGATGCCGCCGCGGCACGCGACAAGGCCGCGCACCAGCGCCACGACCAGAGCGCCGGTCACACCCGGTCGGCTCAGCCCGCCGGCAACCCGCGCACGCCCGGCCGCCGCGCCTCCTCGGCCGGCACCGGCAAGCTCATGGTCGGCTCGGTCGTCCGCCCCAACGGCACCAACCGCCGCGGCGGCCGCTGACCCGCAGCCAGAACCCCTCGCCCCTGATGGGGCGGGGGGTTCTGTCGTCCCCCGCGCTTCCCCGCGCTTCCGTCGGCGGGGTCGTCGCGCCCTCGGCATCCCAGGGTGAACACCACATCCGCGACGAGACACCGCGACGCAGCGTGGTGTCTCGCCACGGATGCGGTGTTTCCGGCGAAACGAACGGGCGCGGGGGCCGCAGGGTGGCAGGGCCGCGGCGCGGGTCGCAGGGCGGGGGACGGGTCAGCGGCGGCCGCGCAGCAGGTCGGCGGCGACCTCGCCGATGACGATCGCGGGGGCGTTGGTGTGGCCGCGGATGACGGTGGGCATGACGGATGCGTCGGCCACACGCAGGCCCGTGACCCCGCGGACGCGGAGCGCGGGGTCGACGACGGAGGCGGCATCCGTCCCCATCCGCGCCGTCCCGACCGGGTGGTAGAGCGTATGGGAGTAGCGGCGGAGCGACAGCTCGGCGCGCTCGGCGGCGGTCATGCGCTCGCCGCCCTCGGGCTGCACCCAGCCGCCCGTCGTGACGGCGCGCAGCGCGTCGGTGTCGAGGAGCCGCTCGCACTCCGCCAGGCCCGCGAGCATCGTGGCCTCGTCGATGCCATCCGGATCCGACAGGTACGCGGGGTCGATGAGCGGCTTGTCGGCGGGATCGCCCGACGCGAGGCGGATCGTCCCGCGGCTGCGCGGACGCAGCAGGATCGCGCCGACGGTGATGCCGTGGCCGGGTGAGGGCACGAGCCCCTCGCCGATGTAGGGCACCGCCGCGAAGATGAGCTCGATGTCGGGCAGCCCCTCGGGGGTGCCGGACCGCTCGGCGACCTCCGTCCGCACGAACCCGTACGCTTCGGCGACGTTGGAGGTCAGCATCCCTCGCCGCCGCGTGACGTACTTCACCAGCTCGGCGACGCGATCGGCGTCGTGCAACGTGCCGGCGTCGACGGCGGGGGCGAGGCCGGCCACGAGGTGGTCCTGCAGATTCGCGCCGACGCCCGGCGCGTCGACGACGACGCCGATCCCGTGCTCGGCGAGGTGATCGGCCGGCCCGATCCCGCTCAGCATCAGCAGCTGCGGCGTGTTGATCGCGCCGGCGCACAGCACGACCTCGCGCCGCGCCCGCACGTGACGCGTCACGCCGCCGATGTCGAGGTACACGCCGCTCGCGCGCCGCTCGTCGCCGGCACCACGGGCGCCGAACGTGACGCGGCGCACCAGCGCACCGGTCAGCACCCGCAGGTTGCGGCGCGCGGCGGCCGGCCGCAGGTACGCGTCGGCGGTCGACGCGCGTGCACCGCGGCGCTGGGTCACCATCGTCTGCGAGAAGCCCTGACCGGCGGGCAGGTTGGGAGGAGTGAGCTGATGCCCCGCCTCGGCGGCCGCCGCCAGAAACGCCGCCGTGTGGGGTCGCGGGTCGCGCTGGGGCTCGACGGGCTGTGCGCCGTCGGTGCCCTGCGACGGATCGGCCGGGTCGGTCGTGCGCTCGACGCGCCGGAAGTAGGGGACCAGCGCGTCCCACGACCAGGTCGGGCCGGCGGCATCCGCCCATTCGTCGTAGTCCGCCGCGAACCCACGGATCCACATGAGCGCGTTGAGCGACGACGAGCCGCCGAGCGTCTTGCCGCGCGGCCAGTAGACGGTGCGGCCGTCGAGCCCGGGCTGCGGCACGGTGTCGTAGCTCCAGTCGTACGGGCCGCGGAACAGTCGCGAGAACGCCGCCGGCACGTGCAGCTCGATCGCCCTGTCGGGCCCACCGGCCTCGAGCAGCAGCACCGAGGCCGACGGATCCTCGCTCAGCCGTGCGGCCAGCGCGGCACCGGCGGAACCGGCGCCGACGACGACGTAGTCCGCTTCCAGCCCGTCGCGGCCGAAGGCGCCGACGTCCCACCGCCGGGCTGCCCGCCGGCGCGGGGTGGCCACCGCCCCGGTCACGCCCGCATGGCCTTCGCGAGCGTCCTCACGAGCCCGGGGACCCGGCCGTCGATCAGGTAGCGCGTGAGGCCGGCGCTGACCTCGGCGCCGGTGCGCGAGCTCACGAACCACGGCGGCGTGGGCAGCACCGTGCGCCTGGCCAGGCGCACCCGCCGCAGGGTGTCGCCCATCGATCGGGGGAAGGGACGGAACGGACCGCGGCCGATCGAGCGCTCCACCCGGTCCAGCAGCAGCGCGTTGTGCACGATCCCGATTCCGCTCGAGACGTCGGCGAGCGTGGCGCCCGGGAACCCGCCCCACGTGAGACGCGCGGTGAGGAAGTTGAACGCCGTCCATGTGTTGATCGCGATGTCGCCGTAGCGGAGGTCGGCGATGGCGCGCTCGAAGCCGTCCCCGAGGGCCTCCTCGGTCGCGGGGTCGATGAGCACGTTGGCGCCGAGGGTCCCGGTCAGCTTCTCGTTGGCGTGGGCGACCGCGGCGTCGAGGAACTCCTGCCCGGTTCCTCTCACCTCCACGACCCCGAGGACGGGCGCGAAGTACTCGACGGTCTCGATCGCGGTGGCATCGGCGTGCGGCCCGACCTCGACGAGGGCGCGGGTGCCGTCCGCGCTCCACACCGCGTCGGGATAGTCGGATGCCGCGGCCGCGAGCCGCTCGTCGCTGCGGGGATACCACACCGGGCGCACGGGGGCGGCGGTGTAGGCGGCGTGGAGCTCGCGCAGGAACTCCTCTCGCTGGGGCCAGTCCGCGCTCAGGATCACCACCTGCCCGGCGATGCAGTTGTGGCCGGCGTTGACCAGGCGCATCGTCGCGACGTGCTGGGCCTGGTATCTCAGGTCGGCGGCCGACCAGCGTCCGGGCACCACGATGATGGGCGACACCCCGCCGAGCTCCGCCGTGATCGGCACGGTGAGCGACGGTTCGCCCTTCTGCGCCGCCGCCGTCGTCCCGGCACCGGCGTCCGAGTCGCTCGCCGGGCGTGCCGGATCGCCCCACACGATCGCGTCGAACGTGCCGGCGGATCCGGTGATGTGCACGTGCGCGATGCCCGGGTGCGACGTCAGGTAGGCGCCGGTCGCGGCGCCGCCGCGCACGATGCGCAGGAAGCCGGGCTCGATGAGCGGCGCGAGGGCCTGCTCGAAGACCGGCAGGAGGGTGTCCTGGGTGGGATTGAGCTTCAGCAGCGCGACGCGGTTGGCGGCGACGAGCTCGTACAGCACGTCGGCGGCCGGGATCGAGGCCACGTTCCCGGCGCCGAGGACGAGCCCGACGCCCGCAGGCTCGGTGGGCGTCAGCTGGGCGAGCCCCGCCTCGCGCCGGGCGTCGGCGGCCGTCACCCCCGGTTGGAACCACACCTCGCCGGTGAAGCCGGACAGGAGGAGACGCTCGGTGCCGTTGAGCGGGAAGGTGTGCGCGCGGAGGCGCCCGCCCGGAGCCGTGTCGAGCCTCACGCCGTCGAGCGGGTTCCCGCCCGTCGACAGTGTCTGCAGCGTCTCGCGCAGGGCGTCGAGGAGGCTGATGATCGCGTACGGACCGCCGAGCCATTCCTCCGCGGACAGCGGATGCCCCGGCTCCAGGCCCTTCGAGGTCGTGGCGATGTCGGCCCAGTCCTCGGCGGCCGCTCCGACGGCGTCGCGCACGCGGCCGAGCAGTCGTGCCCGCTGGTCGAGGGTGAGCGCGGCCCACACGCGCGAGCCGTCCTCCAGACGGGCGATCGCCTCGTCGAGGGCGGCGCGCTCGGCGGCGGGGAGCGCCGCCGGCGTCGCACCCGGGGCGTCACCCGTCGTCTCCGCCTCGGCGGGGGCGCTGCCGGCCATGTGCTCTCCTTCGACGCAGCGGGTGACGGTGCGCGGGGGCGTCCGTCTCGGGCATCCTACGTCACGTCGACCCAGCGACAGGACGCAGTCTCACCCTGCCTGGCACGCGGTCTCGCCGCTGCCTCCGCGTGGCGGGAGACGGCGGCGGGCCCCGCGCGCCGGGTCAGGCCTCGGCCCGGACGGCGGCCTCGACGGCTCGCAGACCCGCGAGCGTCTCGGCGAATGAGGTCGACAGCGGCGACAGGCCGACGCGCAGGCCGCCGGGGTCGCGGTAGTCGGGGATGACGTCCTCGGTCCACAGCCGGGCGGTCACCGCGCGCATCCGCGGGTGGGACAGCGTCACGTGCCCGCCGCGGAGGTTCGGGTCGCGAGGAGACGCGATCTCGACGCCGAGCGGAGAGAGCACCTCGTCGGCGGCGCGCACGGCGAACTCGGTCAGCGCGACCGACTTCGACCGGACGGCCTCGATCCCCACCTTCTCGATGAGGGCCAGGGTGTCCTGCATCGCCAGCATGCCGACGATGGGCGGCGTGCCCGACAGGAATCGCCGCATGCCCGCGGCCGGCCGGTACTGCGGTCCCATGGCGAACACGTCGGCGGTGCCCATCCAACCGTGGATCGGCTGGGCGAGGCGATCCTGCAGCCGCGTCGCCACGTAGGCGAACGCCGGCGAGCCGGGACCGCCGTTGAGGTACTTGTACGTGCAGCCGACCGCGACGTCGAATCCCCAGGCGTCCGCCTCGACGGGGACGGAGCCGGCCGAGTGGCACAGGTCCCACACGATGAGCGCGCCGGCGTCGTGGGCGATGCGGGTGAGAGCCGGGGCATCCGCCAGATATCCCGAGCGGTACGCGACGTGCGAGAGAAGCACGACCGCCGTCTCGGGCCCGACCGCCGCCCGCAGGGCCTCGGCCGTCACGCCCGACGCGAGGTCGACCTCGATCCAGCGCACCCGGCCGCCGCGCTCGGCGGCGATGCCCTCGACGAGGTACCGGTCGGTGGGGAAGTTGTCGCGGTCGACGACGATCTCGACTCTGCCGGGGTCGGCCGCCACCGCGGCGTCGAACGCCGCGCGCAGGAGCTTGTACAGCATCACGGTGGTCGAGTCGCCGATGACGGTCTGCCCCGGGGCCGCGCCGATCGCGGCGCGCCCGACGGCGTCGCCGATCTCGAAGGGGAGGTGCATCCAGGACTCGTCCCACCCTCGGATGAGCCGGCCGCCCCATTCGTCGCGCGTGAACGCCGCGAGCCGGTCGACGGTCGCCCGCAGCGGCCGGCCGAGCGAATTGCCGTCGAAGTAGACCAGCGACGACTCGGCTCCGACGAACCCTTCGCGGTGCGTCCGCAGGGGATCGGCCGCGTCGAGGGCCGCGGCATCCGTTTCGAGGTCCGCCACCGCGCCGGTCCCGGCACGACCGGGGGTTCGGGGCGCGTCCCGCACGGTCGGGGCGTGCGGCACGCGCCCCGAACGTCCGTCGTGCGCCCCGAACCCGGAAGAGGCCGGGTCCGACGGCGCGACGGGATCAGTGGTCGTCATGGACGAGCTCCTCGGTGGGGACGACGGTCGCGCCGCGCAGCCACTCGGCGACCTCGTCGAGCTGGCCGGGCGGCGGACCCGGGACGAACGTGCGGACGCCCGACGGCGGCTCGGCGAACGGCCACGGGTCGGACATCGCGCGGATCAGCGCCGCTCCGCGCACACCGGCCCGGTCCAGCGCCGAGACCTCCTCGGCGTTCACCCCCACCGGCTGCTCCCCGTTGCCGAGGTCCGTGCCGTAGAGCACGCGTCCGCCGGCCGCGGCGAAGCCCGCCAGATTCACCCGCGCGAACTCCGCCGCCTCGGCGTCGTCCCGGTGGATGGCCAGTGTCGAGATCCACACGTGACCGGCCGCGGCGGCGTGGGCGATGAAGGCGCGCCCGACGTACTCGCTGAACGGCGTATGGGCGAAGCCGCTCACTCCGGCCTCGAACGCGAGCCGTGGCATCCCCTCGCCCTCGGCGTGGGCGATCACGGGCAGCCCGCGGTCGCGGGCCACCTCGACGACGGCGGACAGCGTCGCCGGATCGAGCACGGGCCCGGCAGCGCTGTTGAGCGACGCCTTGATGACGGATGCCCCGAACGAGGCCTGCTCGTCGACCGCGGTGGCGGCGCTCCCGGGAACGCCGGGGTGGGTGGAGGGATCGCTGATCTCGCGGGCGATCTCGGCCGGCGCCCAGGACCGGCCGACGGGGTAGCCGCCGGGGGCGGTCAGGAACGCACCGGCGTATGCCACGCGGGGAATGCTGTGGTTCTCGCGGCGGGCGAGGGCCACCGGATCGCCGCCGAGGTCCACGACGCCCGCGATCCCGCCCGACGCGAGGCGGCTCTCGTCGACGAGGTGCAGGTGCACGTGGTGATCGGTGAACGGGGGCAGTGAGACGCCGTGCTCTCCGGTGATCGCCCGGTGGCAGAGTCCGGCGTCGTCGCCCAGGAGGGCGCGGAGCGCATGAGGATCGTGGTTCATCACAGCTCCGTCCGCACCGCGTACAGCTCGGGGAAGAACGTGAGGTCGAGCGCGCGCTGCAGGAACGGCACACCGCTGGAGCCGCCGGTCCCGGTCTTCAGGCCGATGATCCGCTCGACGGTCTTGAGGTGGCGGAACCGCCAGAGCTGGAAGTTGTCCTCGAGGTCGACCAGCTCCTCGCACGTCTCGTACGCCGCCCAGTGCGCGCGGGGGTCGCGGTAGATGTCGACGAAGACCGGCACGAGCTCGGGCGAGTAGGTCCAGGCGGTGGTCACGTCGCGGTCGAGGAGCGCGGCGGGGACGGGGTAGCCCGAGCGGGCCAGGAGCCGCAGGAACTCGTCGTAGAGGCTCGGCGCCTCCAGCGCCGCCTTCACGAGCGCGTGGGCGCCGGGGTCGGACTCGAAGACCCGCAGCATGCCGGCGTTCTTGTTGCCGAGGGTGAACTCCACCGCGCGGTACTGCGCCGACTGGAAGCCGCTCGCGTTGCCCAGCACGCCCCGGAACTGGCCGTACTCGGCGGGTGTGAGCGTCGCAAGCACCGACCACTGCTCGGTGAGGGTCTTCTGGATGTGCTTCACCCGGGCGATGCACTTGAGCGCGGGGGCGAGCTGATCCTCGCGCAGCAGCCGGCAGGCGGCGCCGAGCTCGTGCAGCACGAGCTTCAGCCACAGCTCGGTGGTCTGGTGCTGCACGATGAACAGCAGCTCATCGTGGTGCTCGGGGTCGCTGAGGGGACGTTGCGCCGACAGCAGCGTGGCGAGTTCGAGGTACCCGCCGTAGCTCATGCGGTCCTGGAAGTCGGTGACCACCGACCCCTCGATCGCCCGGGTGTTGCGTTCGACGCTCACGGCCTCAGCCTAATGAGGAGCGGCGTCGCGCCGTCAGGCCCGTGCGTCGATCCGTGTCAGATGAGGGACAGCTCGCGGAGCTTCGCCTCGACGTCGGAGTTGGACGGCTCGACGTGGTGCGAGGCGTCGGGGTAGACCACGACGGGGATGTTGGTGCGGCCGGAGATGTCACGCGCGACGTCGGCGGCGGACGGGTCGGCGACGAGGTCGACGTACGTGTACGAGACGCCCAGCTCGTCGAGCTGCTTCTTCGTGCGGACGCAGTCGCGGCACCAGTCCGCGCCGAACATGGTGATGGTCGTGGGGGAGGTCATCGTTCCATTCTCCCCCGGGAATCCTGGGTGGGCGCCGCATGCGGGGCCGGCCCAGCCGCGGTTGCGGCATCCGTCCGGGGGAGAGGTGACGCGCGATCACCGGCGCATGGGAGGATATGCGGCAATGCAGCTGTCGATCATCGTCCCGACGTACAACGAGGCTCCGAACGTCACGGAGCTCGTGCGTCGCATCGCGGCCGCGATCGGCGAGGTGCCCGGCGGCGTCGAAGCCGAGATCCTCTTCGTGGACGACAGCACGGATGCCACGCCCGACGTGATCCGCACGGTGGCGGCATCCGCTCCCGTGCCGGTCAGGCTCATCCATCGCGACAGGCCCACCGGCGGTCTCGGCGGTGCCGTGATCCAGGGGCTCGCCGAGGCGGCGGCCGACGCGTGCCTCGTCATAGACGGCGATCTGCAGCATCCGCCCGAGAAGATCCCCGAGATGTGGGAGCGCTTCTCGCACGGCGACGTCGATGTCGTCATCGCGTCGCGGTACGCAGGGGGCGGCACCGCCCACGGCCTCGCCGACCGCACGCGCGTACTGGTCTCCAAGGCCTCGACCGCCCTCACGCGCGCGATGTTCCCCGTCCGCCTGCGCGAGGTCAGCGATCCCATGACCGGCTTCTTCCTGATCGACCGGCGAAGCGTCGATCAGGCGCTGCTGCGACCGCGCGGCTTCAAGATCCTGCTCGAGATCCTCGCGCGGCGTCCGATGCGCATCGCGGAGGTGCCGTTCGACTTCGCCGACCGCCATGCCGGCGAGTCCAAGGCGTCCATCCGGCAGGGCGTGCACTTCCTCACCCAGCTCACCGCGCTGCGCTTCGGCAAGATGTCGCTCTTCGCCGTCATCGGCGGGCTGGGGGCTGTCGCCAACGTGGCGATCGTGTGGGCGCTCACCGGACTCGGGGTCGACTACATCATCGCGGCGATCGTCGCCGCCGAGGTGACGATCATCGGCAACTTCCTGCTGCTCGAGCGCTTCGTCTTCCATGACATGCGCGACCAGGCGTCGGGCGGCTGGGTGCGCTTCGCGAAGTCGTTCACCTTCAACAACGCCGAGGCGCTCATCCGCATCCCGATCATCGCGCTGATGGTCGAGTCGTGGCATTTCTCCGCCGTGGTGGCCACGGCCATCACGCTCGTGGTGGCGTTCTTCGTGCGGTTCGTGTTCCACTCTCTGGTCGTCTACGCGCCCCGCAGGCCCGGAGTCGCGCCCAGCCCTGCGCGGCGCTTCGTCGACGAGCTGGACGCGCAGGCCACGGCGCCCGGCGAGCTCTAGCGGCGGCCCGGCCGGAGGCGCCGGTCGCCCGCTACCCGATGAGGCCGACGAGGGCGTCCAGGCCCATGTCGTAGTTGATGCGCACCGTCGGAAGGGCGAGCTTGTCGGTGCCGATCGTGACGAAGCCCGGCTCGATGGTCCGCGCCATCTCGAAGCCGGCCTGGCGCAGCCCCTCTTTCGCGGTGTCGTCGTAGTGGCCGAAGGGGTAGGCCATCACCTGCTTCACGCCCAGCACCGCCGCCGAGGTCTCCATGTCGGCGACGATCTCCGGCACCGAGAGGTTCACGATGCGGCCGTCGCCGTCGTCGCCCGCACGGTGCATGTCGTGCGTGTGCGATCGCTGCTGCACGTAGGGGGAGGGCGAGGGACCCGTCCCGTCGATGGTGATGCAGAAGGCGGTGGTCAGCACCTTTTTCTCGACCACGATCGGAACAGCCATCTGCAGCCACGTCATGTCGCAGTCGTCGTCGGTCACGATCACCGAGTGCGGCGGCAGGAACAGGCGCCCGTCGATGAACGCCGAGAGCTCGTCCCACGTCGGCAGGTAGAACCCGGTCGTCGCGATGTGGTTCATGTGGGCGTCGAAATCGGCGATGTAGGCGTAGTTGCCGCGCAGCCACCCGCTCTCGCCCTCGGGCTTCGCGGTGAACTGGTGGTACATCAGGATCGGGATGCGGGAATCCGCTGCCGCGTTCTGCTCCGGGCTCATCCACGCGCCGTGCAGCGTCGCGCGCCGATCTGTGCACACCACGGTCTCCGAGCCGTTGATGCGGCCGGGGATGGCGAGCGCCGCCGCATCCTCGGGGTTTGCATACCACCCGGCGAAGACGAGGCCCTCGCGCGCGGGGATCGGCAGGTCGGCGTAGAGCGCCCCCTGCGTCTGCAGCATCGGGGCGTCGGCGACGCCCTCCCCTGTGAAGCTGACGACGCACGCCGCGGGGTCGGAGGTGGTGGCGAGCAGCTCGTGCTCGGGCGTCAGCGGGGTCGGCTCCGGCGTCGCCTCGGGGCTCGGCGCCGTCGGCGGTGCCGCTGCCTGGGTCGCGCGAGCCTCTGCGCCGGCGCGCGCGAAGCTCACGGCCGCGATCGTGCCGCCGACGGCGGCGAGCACGACGACGGCGCCGGCGACGCCTGCGAACAGGCGCCGACGACGAACCCGCGCCGACGGACGGGCGGGACCGGTACCGAATGTGGCCATGCGACTCCCCCAGGAGTCCGCGCCGCGCGTCCCCACGCACGACTCTCGACGCCGATCGTATCGGGATGCCGCGACCGCCGCCCGATGGAACCGCGGGTTGTGGGGAACCGGCGTGACGCCGGGCGGATGCGCTCGCTACGCTCGGATGTCGTGCTGCCTGCCGACTGGATCGAACATCGTCGCGCCGACGGCGAGCTGCTGGGATGGATGCTGCCGCACGGCGAGGGCTTCCGCGTCTTCGACCTGCTCGGGCGCGAGCGCACACCGGCGGGTGCCGAAGGGCCACTGGACTGGCTCGTTGCCGAGGAGCTCCTCGAGGAGCTCGGCATCGGCTACCTCGCGGACCGGTGGACGCTGCGCCTGCCCGACGGCACCGAGCGTCCGGTACGGATCGCCGAGGCGAGCTCCCGCGGCGTCACCGTGGTCGCCGACGAGTACGGGGCGGCGTCGGCTGTCGGCGCGGACCCGGAGCGCTTCCGCCTGCCGTTCCCCGTGACCGACGAGCTCCGCCCCGCCTGAGGCGCGGCGGTCCCGGAGTGCGCCCCGCAACTCCTCTGCACCCGGCGACCCCGGCTGGCTACAGTGAACGCATGACGACGCTCGTGCTCACCGTGGTCGGCGACGACCGCGTCGGACTCGTGGCCGCGGTCGCCGACGTCGTGGACGACCACGGCGGCAACTGGGAGAACAGCCAGCTCGCCGAGCTGGCGGGCGCATTCGCGGGCATCATCGAGGTCTCCGTCGCGCCCGAGCGCGCCACCGAGCTGCGCGAGGCGCTCGCCGTCCTCGACGGCCTGCTCGAGGTCACGGTGCACCCCGGATCGGCCGAGCCGCCGGCGGGGGCGGCGCGACTGCTGCACCTGAAGGTCATCGGCAACGACCATCCCGGGATCGTGCGCGACATCTCCGCGGTCCTTCACCGCCACGACGTCTCGATCGACCGTCTCACCACCACGACGACCGACGCGGCGATGTACGGCGGCCGGCTCTTCGAGGCGTCGGTCGTCGCCCGGGTTCCGGCATCCGTCGACCTGGACGCTCTGACGGCCGAGCTCGAGCGTCTCGCGGCCGAGATCCAGGTCGACGTCACGCTCGAGCCCTGATCCGGCGCCCGGTCGAGCACCTCCCCCACGCCGACGGGCCGGCCGAACCGGAGCGGCCCCGCCTCCGGCGCGAACGGGGGCGGGGCCGGCTCCTGTGGGAGCTGCCGCGGTGAGGCGCGGAGCTACGCGATCAACCGCACTGCGCGCGGCAGACCGGGCTCACCGGCGGCTGCCGGCGCGGCGCCCGGAGTAGCGTCAGCCTGTCCGCGCGGTGCGACGGCCACCACGTACACCCCGTCCTTGCGGTAGTCCACGGTGTACTGGATGCCCTCGGCGCCCCCGGTCACGGCCACCGACGCGAACCGTCCGTTGGACCGGTCGTGCTCGATGACGCGCACGCCGTCCGCCGACGCGCCGAGGCCCGCCACGTCGACCTCGAGCGTGCCCGCGTAGCGCGCCGTCCCCTCGACGGCGAGCGCCGGTGCGGACGCGGTCTCCTGGGTGAGCCGCAGGGTCGCGTCGCGTCCCTGGACGTACGCGTCCGCCACCTGGACCGTCTCTGCGGCGGTGTCGACCAGCGCGCCGGCGCGCACCTCGACCGCGCCCGCGCCGAGCGACTCGGCGAGCGTCGCGACCACGTCGCCGCCCGCCACGAGCACGCCGCCCGCGAACGAGTTCTCTCCGGCCAGGGTGAGGCTGCCGGTGCCGTGCTTCGTCAGCCCGCCCGCGCCGTCGATGTCGTTGAGCCACACATCGGCGGCGGCGGTGCTGCCGGCCGCGGCATCCATCGTCACGCTCACATCGCGGTCGAGCGTGCCGAAGCCGTGGACGGCCGAGTAGAGGTCGATGCGCCCCCATCCTTCGGCGTCGCCCACGAGCGGCAGCGACGAGTCGACGGCGGTCGAGTACAGCACCCAGCGCAGCTGATCGTCACTCAGATACGGGAACCGGGAGCGAAGCAGCGATTCCGCACCCGCCGGCACGTGCACGGGCTCGCCCGAGGCGCCGACCGGGGTGAGCCCGAAGGTCGTCAGGTCGTGATAGCGCGCGAGCTCCGCCTGGTACGCCTCGCGGTCGGCGTCGAGCTGCGGCGTCAGATCGAGCAGCTCGCGGGTGTCGGTCCGCGCCTGGGCGATGAGCGCGGAGTTCTCCGGGTCGGCCAGCGTCGCGCCGGCGAGGCCTGTCGCGAGGATGCGGCCGCCGATCACGTCCAGCGGCGAATGCATGCCCGAGACGACCCGCGTGCGTCCGAGGTCGGCAGCCGTCATGAGCAACTCGTCGTAGTGCTCCGGCGCCGAAGAGGCGAGCGCGAGACCCGCGATGAAGGCGGCATTGGTGTGGCCGCTCGGGAACCCGCCGTCGGAGGCGGCGTCGGCCTCGGGCACGAGGCGCACGACGAGCTCGGGCACGACCTCCACGTCGGAGCTCCAGCGGAAGGGCCGCATGTACTGGTAGTGGAACTTCGCGTGGTTGCCCGACGCGTACGGGCCGCGCAGCGTGTTCACGAGGCGCACGGCGGAGCCGAGGGGCGAGTCGGCGTCGGCCCAGACGCCGTTGGCGTTGCCCTCGTCGCTGTAGCGGACGGTGAGCGCATCGGCCGGCACGTCCGTGATCGTCGTGCCGGCGCCGGTCAGCGACGCGAACTCCTCAGCGTCCTCACCGAGGCCCGCGATCAGCGAGTAGCTCTGGTGGCGGCGGTCATCGATCCACGCCTGGTCGGACTCGGCGTCGGTGCGGTTCCGGGTGATGTCCTCGACGATGCCGATGTTCTCGGCGTGGAGCTGCGCGTTCAGCACCGTCCCGTCGTTCCATGAGGAGCCCGGGTTGAAGTAGTCGAGCATGGGCGTCAACACCCCGATGGCGGGATTGGCCTGCGGGGTGTCGTTCGCGGAGACGTTCTGACGATAGGTGTCGGTGAACGTGCCGTAGACGCCTGGCCGCGGTTCGATCGCGGTCGCCGGGGTGAACGCGGCCGGGTCTCCGGAGCCGGCAGCCCGTGGCGCGCTGGAATGGGCGGGCGGAGCGGCAGCCCCGGCATGTGCCGCGGCGGGCGGCAGCACCAGCGACGTCAGCACGACGCACCCGACGGTGGTGGCGACGGCGCGCCGCGGGGATCGAGGCGGATGGGGGGTGGTTCTCACCACGTCAACTCCTTCGTTCGACAGACTCCCGTGACGCGCCGTTGCACGCCGAAGAGGACCCCGGCGAGGTCGTCACGGGGAGGAGATGCGACCTCGTCGTCCTGTCTTCGGCAAGCGCCTTCCGACAACCTAGCCGGGCTTTGTGCGTATGTTCAATAGTCCTGACAAGAGCGACGACCTCTCCCCGGGGGGTGACGCCGCCGATCGGCGGCGAGTAGCGTGCCGACTCGTGGGCTCGCTCGTGTATTTCAACTCCGCCTCGCTCGACGGCTACATCGCCGGTCCGGACGGCCGCTGGGACTGGGCCGTGCCCGATGAGGAAGTGCACTCGTTCGTCAACGACCTCGTCGCGCCCGCCCGCACGCACCTGTACGGCCGCAGGGTCTACGACGTGATGAAGGTGTGGGACGAGCTCGACCTCGACGAGCTGTCGCCGCCGGAGCGCGCGTTCGCGCTCGAGTGGCGCGGGAGCGACAAGATCGTGTACTCACGCACGCTCGACGCGGTCACGACGAGCCGCACCGCGCTGCGGCCGGACTTCGACGTGGCCGAGGTGCGACGGATGGCGGATGCCTCGCCCGCACCCGTCGCGATCGGCGGCGGGCGGCTCGCCTCGGCGGCCGCGCGCGCCGGCATCCTCGACGAGGTGCACGTCGTGGTGTCGCCGGCCGTGGTCGGCGGCGGCATCCGATTCCTCGACGAGGGGCTGCGACTCGACCTCGAGCTGATCGACGAGCGCCGCTTCGGCAACGGGGCTGTGTACCTCGGCTACCGCGTTCGGCGGTGACGCGAATCGACCTCGTCCCTCGGCCGCTCCCCGTCATCCCGCCCGCATCATCGATCCAGGCGCGAGAAGGGGGCTGGCGGAACGATCAATCGGGTGTCTCGCGACGGCCGAAGGCCCGCAGCTTGGCGAACATGTCCTCGATGAGCCAGCGGGTGTCGACGGCCTCGCACACGCGGATGCGACGTGAGGCGTCGATGGTGCCGATCACCTCGCCGTCGGCGCTGAACCGCGGCGGCGGGCGGAGGCTCCACCGAGCGCCGAGCGGATTGATTAGCGCGCCTATGGCCGGGCTGTCGCCGAGCGAGCGGAAGTCCATGGGACCGTAGTCGACCTGCGCGTTGAAGGCGATGACACGCTCGACCAAGTAGTCCGCGAGCGCCCCCGTACCGCCGAGGCGTTCGACGAGCTCCGCGTGCCCGACCCCGATCATCGTGTAGACGGGCATCGGAAGCTGCCATACCTCGACGCCGGAGGCCATCACCACGTTCGCCGCGGCGACGTCGTTCGACAGGTTGAACTCGGGTGAGTACCCGACGACGCCCTCGTACGGCGGGCCGCCGATCCACACGATCAGGGGGTCAGCGTCTACGAGTGCCGGATCCTCGAGCAGCGCAGACGCGACATCGGTGAGCGGCCCCAGCACCGCGATGCGCAGGCGCCGGTCGTCGGATCGCGCCTCGTGCCGGATCAGGGCCGAGGCCGCCGACGGGCGCGGCGTCCGCTCATCCGGGAGCGCCGCGTCCGCGCCGTCGGCGACGACACGGTGCCCGGCGGCTCCGAGCAGCGAGTGCAGGAGGTCCACCTCGGCGCGGGACTCGGCGCAGCTGCCCTCTCGTCCGAAGTGAGCCGGCAGGATCCCCCGCACGTCGAGGACGGGCGAGAGCAGAGCATGCACGACGGCGAACTGGTCGTCGACCTCGTTCGCGGCATCCGTGCTGATGAGCACCTTGTGCGGCGGGACGGGCATCTCAGAGCGACTCGCGACGGACGAGCGACGTGGGCAGCAGCTGCTCCTTCTCGGCAGGCAGTCCCCGGATGGTGGCGAGGAGCGTGTCGGCCGCCGCGCGGCCCATCTCTTCCAAGGGCTGCCGGACCGTCGTGAGCGGGGGGTCGGACGTGCTCGCGATGAGCACGTCGTCGAAGCCGACGACCGACACGTCCGTCGGCACGCGACGACCCGCCGCCTGCAGGACGCGCATCGCACCGGCGGCCATCAGGTCGGACGACGCGAAGACCCCGTCGAGATCGGGGTCGCGCTGAAGCAGACGCGCCATCGCCGCGGTGCCGCTGTCGAGCGTGAAGTCGCCGTGGACGATCGGGCCGGGCTGGATGCCGTGACGGGCGAGTTCGTCCGTCCATCCGCGCGTCCGCTCGCGAGCCTGCTCGAGATCGAGCGGACCGGTGATGATGCCGATCGAACGCCGCCCGCGCTCGACGAGCGCACGCGCGGCGAGGACGCCGCCCCCGTAGTTGTCGGAGTCGATCACGATCGGGTCGGGGCCGATGTCGGCGTGCGGTCTGCCCACCCAGGCGACCGGGATCGGCGACTGGGCGAGGCTCTCGACGAGATGGGTGATCTCGTGCTGCAGGATGACGATCACGCCGTCGAGTGCTCCCGAGCGCAGGAACCGCGGGATCCGATCGAGGTCCTCATGATCGGCGGGAAGCAGAACCGGCTGCACCTCGCCGGCCGACAGGCCCTTCGCCGCCCCCTTGAGCACGGCCGTGAAGAACGTGCCACTGAGACTGCCGAGCTCGTCGAAGGCGATGACCAGGCCGATCGAGCCGGCCCTTCCGCCGCGCAGCACCCGTGCGGCGAAGTTGGTCTCGTAGCCCAGTCGCCGAGCCTCGCGCGCTACGGCCTCCGTCATCGCCGGGTCGACGTTCGTCGCCCCGGCGAGCACGCGAGCGGCGGTGGCGCGTGAGACGCCCGCCGCCTGGGCGACGTCGACGATGGTGGGTCGGGCCATGGCTTCCCCTCCGAAGAAATGCACATTCGCCGTAGATCGATCTCACGATCACGTCGATCATTGCACGTACGCGTGCTCGGGACGTGCTGCGTTCTGACAGCCGCGCCGTGGAACGGCACCGAGCGTCTCTGAGAAGCGCTTTCCGTGAGCAGGCTTGCGCTTTTCAACGTTGCATCGCTACTGTGGCTCGCGGACGAGAGAACGATCTCTCGCACGGTGAGATTCCGTCATCTCCCGCACTCACATGTCCCCCAAGGAAGAGGAGCAGTTGTGAATCGTCGCAAACTGGCCCTGCCCATCGCCGCCGTCGGCGCACTCGCGCTGCTGATCTCAGGATGCTCAGGAGGCTCCGGCTCCGGCTCCGAGGCCGGAGACCCGAACGCCGAGTTCGAGTTCTGGTCATTCACCGGAATCGGTCAGAAGGACTCGGTCGACCGGTACCTCGAGAAGAACCCCGACGCGAAGGTCAAGCTCTCGGAGGTCGGCAGCACCACCGAGACGGCGACCGCGCTGACGGCCGCCCTGGCAGGCGGTCGGGTGCCCGACCTGGTCATGATCCAGAACGACGACCTGCCGAAGTTCGTCGAGAACCCCGGCAACTTCGTCGACCTGCGCACGCTCGGCGGGGACGACATCGGCGACGGATACCTCGACTGGGCCATCGAGGGAGCCACCGCCGAGGACGGATCGATCATCGGCATCCCGACCGACGTCGGCGGCCTGGCCTTCGCCTACCGCGCGGACCTTTTCGAGCAGGCGGGCCTGCCCACCGACCCGGCGGAGGTGGCGGAGATGTGGTCGACGTGGGATGACTTCATCGCCATGGGCGAGCGGTACACCGAGGCCACCGGCGAGCCGTTCGTCGACAACGTCGAGACCTCGGTCTTCTTCTCCACGGTGAACCAGGTGAGCGAGAAGTACTACACGCCTGAAGGGGAGCTCGTCTACGACACCAACCCCGAGGTCGAGGAAGCCTTCGACGTCGCGGTGCGCGCCTACGAGGCCGGTATCAGCGCCGACATCCCGGCATGGTCCTCGGGCTGGGCGCCCGGCAAGGCCAACGGCGCGTTCGCCGTCACCACGGCGCCGTCCTGGATCCTCTCGGGCCTCAAGAACGACGCCCCCGACACCGAGGGCAAGTGGCGCATCGCCTCGATCCCCGGCGTCGGCGGCAACTGGGGCGGCAGCGTCATCGCCATCCCCGCCCGTGCTGAGAACAAAGAGGCGGCCTGGCAGTACATCGAGACGATGCTGTCGCCCGAGGGTCAGACCGAGCACTTCGCCGAGACGGGCACCTTCCCCGCGGCCGAGGCGGCGCTCGAGAGCGACGAGGTCAAGAGCTACACCGACCCGTTCTACGGCGACTCTCCGATCGGTCAGATCATGAGCGACTCGGTGATGAACTTCCAGTCGTTCTACAACGGTCCCGACACCAGTGCTATCGGCGGTGCGCTGCTGAACGCGCTCGTGGACATGCAGGCGGGCAACGTCGCGCCCGAGGATGCCTGGCAGACAGGCCTCGACAGCGCGAAAGCAGCCATCGGGGGCTGACCCCCTTCGACAGACGGTGGCCCGGCGCGCCCGGGCCACCGTCCCGACCGAGGCAGAGGAAGATGACCGTCACCGCTCCCGCGACCGAAACCGCCACCCTCATCTCCGTGCGCAAGACCCGCCGAGCTGACCGACCGCCGTCGCGCATCCGGCAGAGCTTCGGCGAGCGCATCGCGCCGTACGTCTATATCGCGCCGTTCTTCGTCATCTTCGCGATCTTCGGGCTGTTCCCGCTCGTCTTCACCTTCTACGTGGCGCTGTTCGACTGGAACCCCATCGGCGAGCAGACCTTCGTCGGACTCGCCAACTTCGAGCGGCTGTTCCAGGACCCCCGCTTCTGGAACGCGTTCGTGAACACGTTCGGCATCTTCCTCATCTCCACGATCCCGCAGCTCCTGCTGGCGCTCGGGCTCGCCCACCTGCTCAACCACGCCATGCTCAAGTGGGCGAACTTCTTCCGCATGGCCCTGCTGGTGCCCTACATCACCTCCGTGGCGGCCACCGCGCTCGTCTTCGCCCAGATCTTCGACCGCAACTTCGGCCTCATCAACTGGGTGCTCGGCATCTTCGGCATCCCCGCGGTCAATTTCCTGTCCTCGCAGGTCGGGTCGTGGATCGTCATCTCGTCGATGGTGATGTGGCGCTGGTTCGGCTACAACACGCTGCTCTACCTCGCGGGGCTCCAGGCGCTCCCGCGGGAGATGTACGAGGCGGCCTCGGTCGACGGGGCATCCGGATGGCAGCAGTTCATCCACCTCACCATCCCGTCTCTGCGCCCGATCATCATCTTCACCGTCATCATGTCGACGATCGGCGGGCTGCAGATCTTCACCGAGCCGCTTCTCGTGGCACCCGAGTCCGGGCTCACCTGCGGTGGCGGACGCCAGTGCCAGACCCTCGCGCTGTTCCTCTACGAGCAGGGCTTCGGGCAGTTCGAGTTCGGCTACGGCTCGGCGATCGGCGTCGCACTGTTCCTCATCGTCGTCGTCGTGTCGCTCATCAACTTCTACCTGACCACTCGCACCCGGAAGGCGCGCTGATGTCCGACGTCATCGATCAGGCGGTCCCGCAGGCGGGCCAGGAGGCGCTCACTCGTCCGCAGAAGCGTCGCCCCGGGCGCGGGGCCCGGGCAGGCCGCGTGTCGTGGCCCGTCTACCTGATGCTCATCATCGCGGTGCTCGTCAGCGTCTTCCCGCTGTACTACATGTTCGTCATCGCGTCGGTGGGGGCCTCGGCGGTCACCTCGATCCCCCCGCGCCTCTACCCCGGGTTCAACTTCTTCGAAATCGCCGGCAAGGTCTTCGACACCGTGCCGTTCTTCCAATCGCTGCTCAACAGCGTGATCGTGTCGCTGTCGATCGCGGTGATCGCCTCGCTGCTGTGCGCACTGGCCGGCTTCGCCTTCGCCAAACTGCAGTTCCCTGGCCGCAACGCACTGTTCCTGATCGTGCTGCTCACCATGACGGTGCCGGCGCAGCTCAGTGTGATCCCGCAGTACCTGATCATCTCGTGGCTCGACTGGGTCGACACGCTGCAGGCGATCATCGTTCCGGGGCTGGCGAGCGCCTTCGGCATCTTCTGGATGCGTCAGCACATGGCCACGACGCTGAACGACGAGCTCATGCAGGCCGCGCGCATCGACGGGGCCAACAGCTGGCAGATCTTCTGGCGCATCGGCTTCCCCGTCGTGCGTCCGGCGGCGTTCGTGCTCGGGCTCATCACCTTCACGGCGGTGTGGAACGACTTCATGTGGCCGTTCATCGTGCTGAAGTCGCCCGAGCTGTTCACGGTCCAGATCGTGCTGAAGCAGCTGCAGGCCAACCGTACGATCGACCTGGCGCTGACGATGGGCGGGTCGTTCATGGCCACCCTGCCGCTGCTGATCGTCTTCTTCTTCGTCGGCCGTCGCATGGTCGCCGGGATCATGGACGGAGCGTTCAAGGGCTGATGAGCGTGAACGCAGGCGTCGTCGACGAGGGTCGGTGGCGCGATACGACGCTGAGCGCGCGAGAGCGCGCCCAGGCACTCGTCGACGAACTGACTCTGGAAGAGAAGGTCGCGCAGCTGGGGTCGGTGTGGCTCACCGATTCCGCCGACGCCTTCGCCCCCAAGCTCGAGGGCGACGCCGACGCCTCCGACGCCGGTGACCCCTTCACCCACGGCCTGGGTCAGCTGACCCGCGTGTACGGCACGGCGCCGGTGACCGTGCCCGAGGGCGTGGCCCGGCTGCGCGAGCTGCAGCGGAAGGTGATCGCGCAGCAGCGGCTCGGCATTCCGGCGCTGGTGCACGAGGAGTGCCTCACCGGTCTCGCCGCGTTCGGCGCCACCGCCTTCCCCACCCCGCTCGCGTGGGCCGCGAGCTTCGACGAAGATCTGGTGCGCGAGATGGCTCGCGCCATCGGCGAGGACATGCGTGCGATCGGCGTGCACCAGGGACTCGCCCCGGTCCTGGACGTCGTGCGCGACTACCGCTGGGGCCGCGTCGAGGAGACCCTCGGCGAGGACCCGTACGTCGTCGGTCAGATCGGTGCGGCCTACGTCGCGGGGCTCGAGAGCGCCGGCGTCATCGCCACCCTCAAGCACTTCGCCGGGTATGCCGCCTCGCGCGGAGCCCGCAACCACGCTCCGGTCAGCATGGGCCCGCGCGAATTCGCCGACACGGTGCTGCCCCCGTTCGAAACGGCGCTCCGGCAGGGCGGGGCCCGCAGCGTCATGACCTCGTACACCGACGTCGACG
Source organism: Microbacterium sp. CCNWLW41 (assembly GCF_037083505.1). Lineage (NCBI taxonomy): Bacteria > Bacillati > Actinomycetota > Actinomycetes > Micrococcales > Microbacteriaceae > Microbacterium > Microbacterium sp. CCNWLW41. The sequence goes on along the minus strand of NZ_JBAOJP010000001.1, from coordinate 344,270 downwards.
GCATGCCGAGCACCGCCAACCGCGAGCTGCTGGACGGCGTGCTGCGTACCGAGTGGGGTTTCGACGGCACGGTGGTCGCCGACTACTGGGCCGTGCCGTTCCTGGTGTCGATGCACCGGGTCGCCGCCGACGCCGCGGCCGCCGGTGCGCTGGCCCTCCGGGCGGGCGTGGATGTCGAGCTGCCCTCGACGGTGGCATACGCCGCCCTGCCGCGTCTGGTGCGCGAGGGGCTGGTGGACGAGAGTGACATCGACCGTGCCGCCGTCCGGCACCTGCGCCACAAGATCGAGGCGGGACTCCTCGACGGCGGGGCGATCGTCCCGGACGGTGCGGAACAGGTATGCCTGGACGGCGACCGCAATCGCGCGCTGTCGTCGCGGCTGGCCGAGGAATCGATCGTCCTGCTCAAGGACGACGGCACGGTGCCGCTGCGGCCGGGGGCGCAGATCGGCCTCATCGGCCCGGCCGCCGCCGAGTACCGCAGCCTGCTCGGCTGCTACGCCTTCCCCAACCACGTCCTCACCAAGTACCCCGGACACGACCCCGGCATCGCGATCCCCACGATCGACGAGGCGGTGCGCGCCGAGTTCGAGGCATCCGTCGTCGTCACCGAGCCCGGGTGCGCGATCGTGGGCGACGAGAACGCCCGGATCGCGCAGGCCGTGGACCTGGCCCGCGACAGCGATGCGGTGATCCTCGTCGTCGGCGACGTGGCGGGGCTCTTCGGCGTCGGCACCTCTGGCGAGGGATGCGACGCCGACGATCTGCGACTGCCCGGCCGCCAGGACCAACTCGTGCGGGCGGTCCTCGCGACGGGCACACCGACCGCGCTCGTCGTCGTGTCGGGGCGGCCGTACGCCCTCGGTGACTACGGCGCGGCGGGCATGATCGTGCAGGCGTTCTTCCCCGGAGCCGAGGGGGCCGCCGCCGTCGCCGGGGTCCTCTCGGGGCGTGTGGCCCCGAGCGGAAGGCTGCCGGTGCAGATCCCGCGGTCGCCCGCCGCCGCCGGCACCTACCTGCAGCCGCCTCTGGGCCGGCACAATGCGGGCATCACGGTGGCCGACCCCACCCCGCTGTACCCGTTCGGCTTCGGCCTCACTCCCGGTCGGATCGCCTATGAGGACCTCTCCACGCCGCTCATCGTCCCCACGACGGGAGCAGCCGAGGTGGCGGTGACCGTCGGCAACGGCGGCGAGGACTGCATCGAGGTCGTTCAGCTCTACGCATCCTTCCCGTCGTCGTCCGTGGTGCGCCCCGACGTGCAGCTGGTCGGGTTCGCCCGCATCCACGTGCCTGCCGGGCAGCGGCGCACCGTGCGCTTCACCCTCGAGGCGGCACGGCTGGCCGCCACCGGCGCCGATGGCCGCCTGGCCGTCGACCCCGGTGTCGTGATGCTCTCGGCGGGGCCGTCGGCCGCCGATCGGCCCGTCGAGGCGCGGGTGCGTCTGTCCGGAGACCGGTGCATCCTCCTCGCCCGGGCGGGCCGGACCGCGTGGGCTGAGGACGGCACGGAAGGAAGGTCAGCGCAGTGACATCAGGACGGACGACATCAGCACCGGACCCAGGGATCCGCGTGCTCGTGTGGGGCGAGAATCACCACGAGAAGCACGACGAGACGACGCAGCGGCTGTACCCCGACACCATGCACGGCACGATCGCGGCGGGACTCCGCCGGCTGCTGCCGGACGACGCGGTCGTCGAGACCGCCACGCTCGACGACCCCGAGCACGGCCTGACCGAGGAGCGACTCGAAGCGACCGACGTGCTGTTCTGGTGGGGTCATCTGCGCCACGACGCGGTCGACGACGCCGTGGTCGAGCGCGTCCAGCGTCACGTCCTCGCCGGGATGGGGCTCGTCGTGCTGCACTCGGGCCATTTCTCGAAGATCTTCATCCGCCTCATGGGCACGACGTGCTCGCTGCGCTGGCGGCAGGCGGACGACCGCGAGCTGGTGTGGACGGTCGCGCCGACGCATCCGATCGCCGTCGGCGTCCCGCATCCGATCGTGATCCCCTCGCAGGAGATGTACGGCGAGTTCTTCGACGTGCCCGTCCCCGACGAGCTGGTGTTCGTCTCCACGTTCACCGGCGGAGAGGTCTTCCGCTCGGGCATGACGTTCTCGCGCGGTCACGGGCGCATCTTCTACTTCTCGCCCGGCGACCAGGAGTACCCCGTCTACCACCAGCCAGAGATCCAGCGGGTGCTCGCCAACGCGGCGGCGTGGGCCAGGCAGGTGCGCCCCCGCGTCGTCCCGCGCCTCACGATGCACCGCGCCGGCGAGTTCGACACGCCCCGCGAGTGGGACGGCGGAGTGCTCGCATGAGGGACGTCGTCGTCGTCGGCGCCGGCGGGATGGGACGCGCGTGGCTCGACACCGTCGCCCGCCGCGACGACCTCCGCGTGAGCGCGATCGTGGACGTGTCGGTAGAGACCGCACGTGCGGCCGCTGGCGAGCGCGGATGGGACATCCCGTGCGTCGCGTCGGTCGACGAGGCCTTCGCGGCGGCAGGACACCCGGGGATGCTGCTGAACGTCACCATCCCCGAGGCGCACCGCGCGGTCAGCGAAGCCGCCCTTCGGCAGGGCGTCCCGGTGCTCAGCGAGAAGCCCGTCACTCCGACGGTGTCGGACGCGCTCGCGCTCGCCGCGGTGAGCGAGCTCACCGGTGTGCTGCTCGCCACCAGCCAGTCCCGGCGGTACTCCGCCGGCATCCGCGCCTTCCGCGACGAGGTGGCCGCCGCCGGGGGCGCGGCGCAGCTGACAGCGCTGTTCTTCCAGAACCCGCGCTTCGGCGGATTCCGGGACGAGATGGAATCGCCCCTCCTCATCGACATGGCCATCCACACCTTCGATCAGGCGCGATACGTGCTCGGCGCCGACCCCGTCACGGTGTACTGCGACGAGTTCTCGCCGCCGTGGAGCTGGTACCGCGGGGGCGCGGCGGCAGAAGCGGTGTTCCGCTTCGACGACGGCGCCCGCTTCTCCTACTCGGGCAGCTGGTGCGCCGACGGCCTGACGACCTCGTGGAACGGATCGTGGCGCGCGAGCGCCGCCGCCGGCTCGGTGACGTGGGACGGCGAAGCCGGGGTGAGCGCCCAGGGTCGCGACGGAGAGCCGCGGACGGTGCCGGTCGGGGACGGGGACGAAGGGCTCGATGCCGCGCTGGCCGAGTTCGTCGCCGCGCTGGACGGCGGCCCGACCCCCTCCGGCGAAGTGCGGGCCAACATCTGGAGCCTCGCGATGGTCGAGGCCGCCCTCGCCTCGGCTCGGTCCGGTGAGTCGGTGCGCCTCGACGACGTCTTCGCCGCGGCATCCGCACACGCCGCCGAAGCGGCGCGGGGAGCGGGCGACCACGCCGTCGCCGAGGCGATCACGCGCTGGCGCGGGGCACCGCCGCGCTGACGCCCTTCAGTCGACCACCTCGACGTGCAGGACGGCCGCGCGCTCGGGGTGGAAGACGGGGAAGTCGAGCCCCACGATCCCGAGCGCGGCCCCGCTGAGCACGGGCGCCGCGGCGTCGTCGTCGCCGTCGAGCGTCGCCGCGTCGAGCCAGGCCGGCACCTGCCAGGGCGGACCCAGCGACTCGGGCGCGCTCGCCCTCAGCCGGTAGCGGCGGCTCGGGTCCAGCCTGGGAAGACGCAGGTGCGCCATCGCGTCGGCGCTGGTGGCCGGCGTGACGACGGTGTAGATCGCCTCGTCGCCGGTGGGCGACACGACGCCCCGCAGCGACGGGGCGGCGAGGTCGCTCGAGCCCGACACGGCTCGTCCGGTGGAGATGAGGTCGCGGTGACGACGCCAGCGCGCGATCCACGTCGAGAGCACCTCCCGCTCGTCGTCGGTCAGCTCGCGGATGTCCCACTCGATGCCGAAGTGCCCGAGGAACGCCACGGCACAGCGATACGCGAGCGTGGAGGTGCGTCCGGTGGTGCTCGAGACCGCCGAGGCCACGTGCGATCCCATCATCTCCGGCGGCACGAGCAGGCCCGTCCAGCCGAGGATGTGGAAACGGTCGACGGGGTCGTGACTGTCGGAGGGATGGATGCGGTCGGTGCGCTCGAGGATGCCGAGGTCGACCCGCCCTCCGCCCGACGCGCAGCTCTCGATCTCGAGCTGTGGATGCCGGTGCCGCAGCTCGTCGAGGAGCCGGTACACCGCCAGAGTCTGCTCGTGGACCGCCGGGGCGCCGGTGGCCGGATGCCCGGCGTCGACGAGATCGCGGTTGTGGTCCCATTTCAGATAGCTCACGCCGATCTCGGTGACGAGGGCGTCCAGCCGGCCGAGGATGTGCGCGTACGCGTCGGGATTGGTGAGGTCCAGCACCTGCTGGAAGCGGTAGCGTGCGGGCAGGGTGTCGCGGGCGCGGAGGATCCAGTCGGGATGGGCGCGGGCGAGGTCGGAGTCCTCGTTGATCATCTCGGGCTCGACCCACAGCCCGAACTCCATCCCCAGCGAGCGCACCCGATCGGCGAGGGGCCGGAGCCCGTCCGGCCACGCGTGCGGATCCGGCTCCCAGTCGCCGAGGCCGGCGCGGTCGTCCCGTCGCCCGCGGAACCAGCCGTCGTCCAGCACGAACCGTTCGACGCCGAGGGCGGCGCCCTGTTCGGCCAGCTCGGTGAGGGTTGCGGCATCCTGATCGAAGTACACCGCCTCCCACACGTTCAGGGTGACCGGTCGCGGACGCGTGCCGGCGCGATTGCGCTCCCGCAGGTAGGCGTGGAACCGAGCGGATGCCGCGTCCCACCCGTCGCCGTAGGCGCCGAAGATCCACGGGGACACGTACTGGTCACCGGCCTTCAGGCGCACCTCCCCGGGAAGGAGCAGTTCGCCGCCGCGGAACGCCAGGAAGCCGTCCGTGCGCTCCACGGCGTGCTCGTGGTCGCCGCTGAACCCCACGTGACAGAGCCATGTCTCACCGGTGTCGGCGGCGAATCCCGGCACGCCGAGGGCGACGACGGTGGTGGCGTCCAGGCCCGTGCGGCCGCGGCGCGAGACCCGCGCGTGGGTGCCGCGGACCACGGGGTGACGCTGCGGAATGCGCTCGTGAGCCCATCTGCCGCTGAAGTCGAGGATCTCGCTCGCACGCAGGGGCACCGGGAGTGCGAGCAGCGCTTCGACGACGTCCACCTCGCCCGCTCCGGTGCCGGTGTTGCGCACCCCTACACGTGTGCGCAGCAGGCCGCCAGCAGTGAGATCGATCTCCAGGGTGACCGCGATGCCGGCCCACTCGTCGCTCGCCTCGACGGTGATGCCCGCCGCTCCGAGCGAGGTCGCGCCGACGGCGGCCGCGGTTCCCGCCACATGAATCGGCGCGGCGCGGAAGCGCGGAGACCATGCGCGACCCCCGCGGTGCACGCTCAGCCCGGGTCGTCCGAACCAGCCGCGCGAGTGCTCCGGGAGCACGCTCGGTCGGTACGGTACGTCGGAATCCGCCGATAATCCGGGCCGATCGTCGATGGTGGCGAGTGTGCGCAGGTCGTCGCCGGATACCTCCAGGGGTGCGCCCCAGTGCACGATCGCCGGCAGCTCGTCCCCGTGCTGGGCCACCACCAGCGACACGTCGGCGGATGACAGGTGGACCACGCGAAGTTCGCTCATACGGACCATTGTGGTGGTCGAGGTGCAGAGGAGTACAGTCAGAGATCGATCTCACCGAGGAGAAACCGTGACTGCGAACCCTGCCGCGCACCGCTCGGCCGCGCCCCGCACTGCCGCCGACGCCTCTGGCTCGCCCGCTCCGTCCGCCACCGCCCTCGAGCCCGGCCGAATCCGGCTCACGTCCGGAACGTTCGAGAACCGCCGACGCCTCAACCGCGAGTACGTCGCGTCACTGACCGAGCGGAATCTGCTGCAGAATCACCTTCTCGAGGCCGGGGTCACCGATCAGGCGTGGCACCTGCATCCGTCGCGCGCCGACCTCGCCGACCGCGGCCTCGATCGCCACTGGGGCTGGGAGACCCCGGGGTCGCTCCTGCGCGGGCACTTCCTCGGGCACTGGATGTCGGCCGCGGCGCGCGAGGTCGCCACCACGGGCGACCCGCTGCTGCGCGGTCGCCTCGAGAACGTGGTGGCGGGGCTGGAGCGGTGCCAGGACGAGAACGGCGGCGAGTGGGTGTTCGCCACCCCCGAGTCGTTCCTGCGGCGACTGGGTGAGGGTCGCGAGACGTGGGCGCCCCAGTACGCGATCCACAAGACGCTGATGGGACTGGTCGACGTGTGGCGCGATGTGGGTGATGAGCGCGCGCTGGGGATCGCGCACCGCGCGGCGGGGGCGATCGCACGGTGGGCGCGCGGGTTCGACCCCGGGAGATTCCAGCAGATCCTGGAGGTCGAGACCGGCGGGATGCTGGAGGTCTGGGCCGATCTCCTCGAGGCCACCGGCGACGAGCGGTACCGGGACCTGCTCGACCGCTACTGGCACGGCACCCTCTTCGACCCGCTTCGGGCCGGAGAGGACGTGCTCACCAACATGCACGCCAACACCACGATTCCCGAGGTGCTCGGAGCCGCTCGCGCGTACGAGGTCACCGGCGACGAGCGGTGGCGCGAGGTCGTTACCGCCTACTGGCGGTCGGCGGTCGTCGAGCGCGGCACCTTCTGCACCGGCGGCCAGACCTCGGGTGAGATCTGGACGCCGCCCTTCGCTTTCGCCGCCCGTCGGGGGCCGAAGACCCAGGAGCACTGCTCGGTGTACAACATGATCCGGCTGGCGGACGTGATCTTCCGCTGGACCGGAGACGTCGAGGCGCTGGACTACATCGAGACCAACCTGCACAACGGCCTGCTCGCCCAGCAGAACCCGCGCACCGGCATGGTGGCGTACTTCCTCCCGCTCGAAGGCGGCGCGCGCAAGGAGTGGGGCAGCCCCACCGAGGACTTCTGGTGCTGCCACGGCACGCTCGTCCAGGCGCACACCCGTCATGCGCAGTCAGCGGTGTACGCCGGACCGGGCGCCGCCGTGACGGTGGCGCAGTACGTGCCTGTCCGAGCCGAAATCCCCGAGCGCGACGCGCGCATCGACATCGTCCTCCTCGACGACGCGCGGTACGTCGGCCCCGACGCCAATGCCGGACCCGGCGGCGACCGCCATCGTCCGCGCGCGCTGCGCGTGCGCGTCACCGTCACGGGGAGCGCGAACCGGGTGCGTCTGCGCGTGCCGGCGTGGATATCGGCCGCGCCCCGCGTGCACACCGAGGCGTCCTGGCGCCATGCCGACCGGTGGCTCGAGATCGATCATCCCGGGGGCGAGACCGAGATCGCCGTGGAGTTCCCCTTCGCCGTGCGGACGGTTCCGATCCCGGACGAGCCGTCGACGGTCGCCTTCGTGGAGGGCCCGACGGTCCTGGCGGGCCTGGTCGATCGCGAGGTGTCGCTCATCGGCGATCCCGGCGACCCGGCCACGATGCTCGCCCCCGACGACGAGCGGCAGTGGACCCAGTGGCTCGTGCGCCATCGCAGCGTGGGGCAGCCGCAGGCGATCCGGTTCGTGCCGTTGCACGAGGTGGTCGACGAGCGCTACTCCGTGTACTTCCCGGTGCGCCCGGCGTAGCTGCGCCGATCTCTAGATCGCGGCGCGGGTCGAGCCGCGCTCGACGAGCTCGGTCGGCATGACGATCGCATCGGGTGCCACCTCTTCGCCCGCTGCGGAGCGGGCGAGGAGCCGCACCGCGGTCGCCGCCATCTCGCGGATCGGCTGGCGGATCGTCGTGAGGGACGGATGCAGCCACCGTGCGCCTCGAACATCGTCGAAGCCGACCACGAGCACGTCGCGGGGGATGGTGAGCCTGCTGTCGGCGACGGCCCGATAGGCGCCGGCGGCCATCTCGTCCGAGCAGGCGAAGATCCCCACCGGCCCCTCGCCGCCGAGCTCCGACAGCGCCCGTGCACACGCGCGGCGAGCGTCCCACGCGCTCCAGTCCGCGCTCGTACGCACGCACGGCGCCTGGGGCGCGAGCTCGCCCAGGGTGGCGGTGAACCCCTCGACGCGCGCTCGGCCGTAGCGGTAGGAGGGGGCGCCGCCGATGACGACGAAGCGACGGGCTCCCCGCGAGATGAGGTGCTCGGCGGCCGCCGAGCCTCCTGCCCGGTCGGTCGTGCGGACGCTCGGCAGGGGCCTCGACGCCTCGGACGGCGGCTCCATCAGCACCAGGGGGATGCCGGCACGCTGCATCGCGACGATCTGCGCGCTCGTGGGGGTGATGAGACCGGTGACGACGCCGGCGGAGCCGCGGGAGCGGATGCGTTCGGGCCAGTCGTCGGCCGGGTCGTCCCGCTCAGCTGTCAGGACGAGGTCGTAGCCGAGCGACGAGGCGGTGGTGCGGGCGCCGGCGGTGATCTCCTCGGTGTACGGGTCGTGGAAGTGCCCGAGCACGAGGTCGAACATCAACGCGGTGCCGCGGCGCGGTCGGCCCCTCCCTGCGCCGGTGCCGGGATAGCCGAGCTCGGCGGCCGCGCGGAAGACCCTCGCTCGCGTATCGGCGGACATCTCGCCGCGCGCGCGCAGCGCCCGCGACGCCGTGGCGATGCTCACCCCCGCGCGCTGGGCCACCGCGCTGAGGGTCACTCGTGCGCCATCGGTCATGCAACCATTTTGCGCAAACTTCATCCGTTTCGTTTCCGTCGGCTGGCATTGTGACGGCGTAGCACCCGTCGATGCGGAGGGATGAGGTCGATGACGACGACTCGCGAGGGACGCCGCGCCTTGATCGTGCGCGGGGGATGGGAAGGTCACCGACCCGTCGAGGCGACCGAGATGTTCCTGCCCTTCCTCGAGCAGCGGGGGTTCGACGTGCGCATCGAGGAGTCCAACGAGGTCTACGCCGACCGCGACGAGATGGACCGCACCGACCTGATCGTGCAGTGCGTGACGATGTCCGAGATCTCGGCCGACGCGCTCAAAGGCCTGCGCGGCGCCGTCGAGCGGGGCACGGGACTGGCCGGGTGGCACGGCGGCATCGCCGACTCGTATCGCGACAGCTCCGACTACCTGCAGCTGATCGGCGGTCAGTTCGCCACCCATCCGTCCAAGCACCCCGATGCGCGCGAAGGTGACGAGCGCGACAACTTCCTCTGCTACACCGTGGATCTCACCGAGCTCGGGCGCTCGCACGAGATCATGGCCGGCGTGGAGGACTTCACCCTTCGCACCGAGCAGTACTGGGTGCTGAGCGACGACCTCAACGACGTGCTGGCCACGACCACGCACTCCGTCCAGCCGTATCACCCCTGGCAGCGCCCCATCACCTCGCCGGCCGTGTGGACGCGCGAGTGGGGGCAGGGCCGCGTCTTCGTCGCGACTCCCGGCCACAGCCTGTCGGTCCTCCGCGACGTCAGCGTTCGCACGATCATCGAAAGAGGGATGCTGTGGGCGACTCGCAGCTCCTGACGTCGGCCCGGCTGCGGGAAAAGCGAAACCCCCGCGATGTAGAAGCTACGCGAGGGTTCCTGGGGTGACTGTAACGATCACCCTTGTGGCTCCGACCGGCATCGATCCGGTGACCTTTCGATTTTCAGTCGAACGCTCTACCAACTGAGCTACAGAGCCGCACGGTGGTTTCTCTTGCAAGACCTGCCGCGTCCTAGACGAAAGGCCCTCTTCGAGAAAAGGGCCCGTCGCTCGGAGCGACCCTGACGGGACTTGAACCCGCGACCTCCGCCGTGACAGGGCGGCACGCTAACCAACTGCGCTACAGGGCCATGCTTTTTGAATTTTGTGGGTAGTGACCCCAACGGGATTCGAACCCGTGCTACCGCCGTGAAAGGGCGGCGTCCTAGGCCGCTAAACGATGGGGCCGGGTGAACCTTGGGGGCTCACTGCCGAGGACCAAGCATACGTAATCGCCGGGCAAAACGCGAATCGAGGGCGCGCCGCTCTTGTGGAACGTGCGGCGGAGGCGGAGACTTGCGCAGTGACCGCTGCCCGAAGCGGCGGCGGACGTGCGCAGGTGGGGGTTTGCGCATGTTACCGATGTTGCTAGTGTGAAAAGAGTGACGCCGCGAGGGGAGGGTCCGGTGCAGCTCGACGAAGTCACCGCGAAAGCCTCATCCGACGATGCCGTCGACGACTGCGGCTGCGCTCCCACTACGCTCGAGCAGCGTCGCCTGTGGCCCTCGATGAACCGCCGCACCGCGCTCGGACTCGGCATCCTCGGCGTCGCCGCGCTCAGCGCAGGCGGCGCAGTGCTCGGGCCGCTGGTGAGCCCCGCGTTCGCCGCCGACTACCCCTCGTGGGACGACGTGGCCGCGGCCAGGGCGAACGAGGCCGCGAAGGCCGCCGAGATCGTCAACATCCAGAACCTGATCGCCGGGCTCGAGGCCGATGTCGCCTCGAAGCGGCAGATCGCGCAGCAGCTGGCCGACGAGTTCTACGTGGCGCAGCAGGAGTACTTCGATGCGGCCCTCCGCGCCGACCAGCTCCAGCAGCAGGCCGACGAGCAGGCGGCGGCTGCGCTGGACGCCACCAACAAGGCCGGACGCGTCGCCGCGCAGCTGTACCGCAACGGCGGCGACGACACGTCGCTCGAGCTCTTCTTCGCCGGGTCGGCCTCCTCGGCCGACGATCTGCTCGCGCGCCTGGGCACGATGGACAAGCTCGTCCAGCGCAACCAGGCGGTGTACGCCCAGGCCGTCACGGCACGGGATTCGGCACAGAGCCTCAGCGACCAGGCCGCCGTGCAGCGCACCGAGCGCGACCGCCTGCAGAAGATCGCCGAAGAGAAGATGGCGGCAGCCCAGAAGGCCGCCGACGAGGCTCAGGCCGCCCTCGACGCACAGAACGCCAAGCGCGGCGAGCTCGAGGCGCAGCTGGCCGCCCTCCAGGACACCACCGCCAAGACGGTCGCCCAGTACGAAGAGGGCGAGCGCGTGCGCAAGGCGGCGGAGGAAGCAGCCCGCGCCGCCGCGGCCGCAGCCGCGCGCGCCGAGGCCGAGCGCATCGCCCGCGAGCAGGCGGCCGCCGGAGGCGGGGGCGGCGGCGGCGGCGGTGGTGGTGGCGGCGGCGGCGGCGGCGCGGTCATCGGAAGCGGATGGGCTCGCCCGTCCTCCGGATGGCGCAGCTCCGGATACGGCCCGCGCACCGTGCAGTGCGGCAACAGCTACTGCTCCAGCGGATTCCACTACGGCGTCGACCTCGCCGCCGGGTGCGGGGCCGGCATCTACGCGGCATCCGCAGGACGCGTCGTCTACGCGGGCTGGAACGGCGGCTACGGCAACTACATCAAGATCGACCACGGCGGCGGCATCGGCACCGGCTATGCCCACATCCGCTCGGGCGGCATCTTCGTCGGCGTCGGCCAATGGGTCGGCGCGGGGCAGCTCATCGCGAGCGAGGGCAACACCGGCAACTCGTTCGGCTGCCACCTCCACTTCGAGACGTACTGGAACGGCTACCCCGTCAACCCGATCTACTTCATGGCCGACCGCGGCATCTCGGTCTGAACCGCAGACCCCCCAGAACGACGGAGAGCGGATGCCTCGGCATCCGCTCTCCGCATGTGCACAGGTCAGAGCGTGTTCGGCGCGACGCCCTCACCCTGGGTCTTGGTCTGGCCCTCGTGCTCGGCGAACCGTGCGAAGGCCTCGTCGACGAGCCGCTCGGCCTCGGCCGCGTCCGCCCACTCGTCGACCTTGACCCACTTGCCGGGCTCGAGATCCTTGTAGTGCTCGAAGAAGTGCGTGATCTCCTTCTGGGTGTACTCCGGGATGTCGGCGACGTCCTGGATGTGCGCCCAGCGCGGGTCCTTGGCGAGCACGGCCACGACCTTGTCGTCGCCGCCGGCCTCGTCGCTCATCTTGAGCACGCCGACGGGGCGCACCTGCGCGAGGATGCCGGGGGCCAGGTCGTGGTCGAGCAGCACGAGCACGTCGAGCGGGTCGCCGTCCTCGCCGAGGGTGTTCTCGAAGAAGCCGTAGTTGGTCGGGTAGCCCATCGGCGTGTAGAGGATGCGGTCGAGGAACACCCGGCCCGTGCCGTGGTCGACCTCGTACTTGATCTTGCTGTTGCGCGGGATCTCGATGACGGCGTCGTACGCGCCCATAGCGGTGCTCCTTCGAAGACTGTGGATTGCCGCGACAAGCCTAGTTCCGGTGCTCGGCCGGTCCCTAACTGCTCAACGTCGTCGCGAATCCGGGCGACACGCCGGTGCGCACCCCCGCGACGCACGGATCCTCGCGAGGGCGCGCGGCCTCGGCCGGTACCGTGGGTCGCGTGACCGACCGCCGACCCGGACTCGACCCCGCCGTCGCCGAGGTGCGACTGGCGGTCCGCCGCGCCCTCACCGGCCTCGCGCAGGGCTCGACGGTGATCGTGGCGCTGTCCGGCGGGGCCGACTCGCTCGCGCTGGCCGCCGCGACGGCGTTCGAGGCGCCGAAGCTCGGGCTGCGGGTGGCCGCGGTCATCGTGGACCACCGGCTTCAGGACGGATCGGCGGATGCCGCGGCCGCCGCGGCCCGGCAGGCCGAGGCGCTCGGGCTCGGGGCGCACGTCACCCGGGTCGAGGTCGGAGACGCGGGCGGGCCGGAGGCGGCTGCCCGCGACGCGCGCTACGGCGCGCTGCGCGCCCACGCCCGCGCGGCGGGGGCCACGGCCATCCTCACCGGTCACACGCTCGACGACCAGGCCGAGACGGTGCTGCTGGGCCTCGCGCGGGGTGCCGGGGCCACGAGTCTGCAGGGGATGGCGGATGCGGCGGACCTCGACGGCGTCGCGCTCCTGCGCCCGCTGCTGGGCGTGCGGCGGGCCACCACGCACGCGGCCTGCGCGGCCGCGGGGCTCACGCCCTGGCACGACCCGCACAATGCCGACGCCCGCTACGCGCGGGTGCGCGTGCGCCGGACGGTGCTGCCGGTGCTGGAGGCCGAGCTCGGGCCGGGCATCGCCGAGGCGCTCGCGCGCACCGCGGCCCAGCTGCGCGAGGACGCGGAGGCCTTCGACGAGATGATCGACGAGACCATCGAAGACCTCGTCGAGCATGCGGAGGCCGGCATCTCGGTCTCGGCCGCGGCCCTCGCCGCGAATCCCGCCGCTCTCCGCCACCGCATCATCCGCCATGTCGTGTCCAGCGAGTTCCACGAGAGCCTGACGCGCACCCAGACCCTCGAGGTCGCACGGCTCGTGACCGACTGGACGGGTCAGGGCTCGATCGATCTGCCCGGATGCCGCGCCCGCCGCGTGGGCGGCCGGATAGAGTTCACCGCCCGCTGACGCCGCGATCGCGGGGCCGGCGCTACGCCTGCGGACATGGGGAATTGTCCCCGTCGGCCGGTGGACCCGACGCCGCTAGCGTGTGTCGGGACATGGCCGACGTCGAATTCGAAGACTCCGACTTCGCCGCGGCGACCTCGCACCTCACGCAGGCGGGAGTCGCCCCGGTCGACCCGTTCTGCCCGTCGCTCGCCGCCGTCGGCTCGGGCGTCGTGGCGTCCGCGGTCGGCGACGTCGACGCACTGATCCGCCAGGCCATGAGCGCGCTGGCCGGGGTTGCGGCGGAGCTGTCGGCGGACGTCGACACCGTGCACACCGAGCTGCGCGCCCTGGATGCCCGGATGGCGGGGGCCGGCGCATGAGCCTCCCGGGCCTCGCCGCCGATCCCGGCGAAGGAAGCGTCGACGCCATCCGCGACCTCGCCGGGCTCTTCCGGGGCCGCGCGGCCGTCGAACGGGACCAGAGCGCGTCCACCCGCGCGGCGCTCGCGGCGCTCGCCGCCGTGACGGCTCGGAGTGTCGACGCGCTGCGGCCGCGCGTCACGGTCGCCCAGGGGCGGTTCACGGCCGTCGCCGACGCGGCCGACGAGGCGGCGGGCGTGCTCGACGGCTACGCCGACGCCGTCGCCGACCTCCAGCGCCGCGCGGAAGCCGCGCTCCAGCGGGCCGCGGCCGACCACGCGGCGATCGGCTCGCGGCGGGAGGCGGCTCTCGATGCGGCGTCGGAGTTCGTGGTCGGGTGGGCACTGGACTGGGACGACGTGCTGCCGTCGTGGCTGTACCTCGACGACCCGTCGCTGCTCCACAGCTGGCAGGCCGCGATCGACGACTACCGGTCGTCGCGCGCCGCGTACAACGCTCTGCGCGAGGAGCGGGACCGGCTCGACGACGACACGGCCGCCCGGCTCGCGGCGATCCCGCTCATCACCGAGCTCACGCACGACGGCGCGGTGGGCAGGGGCGGGTTCGTGGCGGCGACCGCGCTGTGGGCGGGCGACACGGACGCCGTGACGGCGGAGCAGATCGCCGCGCTCGGCGATCCGGGTCTCGTGCGGCAGGTGTGGGACAGCCTCAGTCACGCCGAGCGGGAAGCGCTGATCGCCGGCGCCCCGCACGTCATCGGCAACCTCGACGGGGTCCCCATCGGCGACCGCGTCGCCGCGAACCGCCTGAACATCGAGGACGAGATCGCCGCCCGGCGCGCCGAGATCGAACGGCTGCAAGCCGCCCGCGACGCGGCGCTCGGCCGCGCGTATCACAGCCGCGACGCCGTCGAGCAGGCGTACGGGGCGCTCATCGCCAAGCAGCAGCGCCTCATCGACGCGTACGAGGGCCTCCTCACGCAGGAGATCCAGGTCATCGACGCGTCCGGTGCGAGCCGCACCGAGATCGGCGCCCGCGTCGTGGTCTTCGACCCGGCGCGTCAGGCGATCGCCACGTATCACGGCCCGCTCGACCCGGTCACCGGTGACATCCCGGCGTGGGTCACGTCCGTCGCCGTCTCGGTTCCCGGCACCGGCTCGGACATGACCGCGTTCGGAGACGCCCGCGCGGCCGACCTGCAGGCGGCGGCCGGTCGCACGTCGGCGGTGTTCCAGTGGGCCGGTGGCGCGTTCCCGCAGTCCATCCCCGAGGCCATGAGCACGTCGTACTCGCACGCCCTCGCTCCGCGCCTGCGGGACTTCACCGCGGGAATCGTGGTCCCGGCGGGCGCGACCACGACGGTGCTCGGGCACAGCTACGGCGGGGCGACGGTCGGCCTCGCCGAAGCCGCCGGCCTCCGCGCCGACCGCGTGCTGTACGTCGCCGCGGCGGGCATGGGCGACGGCGTCTCGGGCGTCGCCGACTTCCCGCATACTTCAGACGTGCCCCACTACGCGATGATGAGCCGCAACGACATGGTCGTGGGGCTCATCCAGGGGGGCGAGGGCGATCTCCACGCGCTGCACGGGCAGTCCACCCTGACCGCCGACGGCGTGATCCGGCTGGAGACGGGCGTGATCGACGCCGCTCGCGCCGACAGCGACGACATCGAGGACTACAACGTCCCGGGCAACGGCACGCCCAGCGCCATCGACAGCCACAGCTCGCTCTACACGCCCGGGTCGACGGCGTTCGAGAACATCGTGGCGGTCATCACCGGCGGCGATGCCGAGGTGTTCGCCGACGACGAGATCGTCGTCGCCGGTGGCCGCCCCATCGTGATCGACGGCATCGACCGCGACGACTACGAGCCGGTCTACACGGAGGTCGACTGAGGCATGCGCCGACTCCTCGCCGCCGTCGCCGCGGTCTTCTTCGCACTCGCCCTCGGAGGATGCAGCATGACGCCAGAAAGCCGGCTCGACGAGTACCACGCTGAGGCCGATCGGCTTCTCGAGGACACCGTCGCGCTGATCCCCGACGACCTCGCTCCCGCCTCGGGCTTCAGCGAGTCCGAGCCGCGCTTCGGCCCGAGTGAGGGATCAGCTGCGGCATCCGATCCCGCCTGGTGGCAGGCGCGCGAGAGCGTCAACCTGGCTCCGCAGACGGATGCCTCCGCCGACGCCGCCGCGGCGATCGCGGCGTCACTGGAGTCCGACGGGTGGCGCCAGGCCCGCGTCCGCGAGACCGAGGGCGAGGACCGCATCGCCGACGGCTTCCGGCGCGAGGTGGACGGCGACCAGTGGTACATCGAGGTCACCTGGGTCAGGACGAGACCCGAGATGGCGGAGGTCGTCGAGGTCCTCGTCGTAAGCCCTCAGACCGTTCGCGGCTCGGCCGCCCCCGCCCCGTAGACTCGTCGCATGCGTGCGGCAGACGTCTCCAGCGAGATCACGGAAGTCCTCGTCACCGAGGAGGAGATCCAGGCCAAGCTCGAGGAGGTCGCCGCCCGGGTCGCCGAGGACTACGAGGGCAAGGACCTCCTGCTGGTGGGCGTCCTCAAGGGCGCCGTCATGGTCATGGCCGACTTCTCGCGGGCACTGAAGATGCTCGCGCCGATGGACTGGATGGCCGTGTCGTCCTACGGTGCCGGCACGAAGTCCAGCGGCGTCGTGCAGATCCGCAAGGACCTCGACACCGACATCCTCGGCAAGCACGTGCTCATCGTCGAGGACATCATCGACTCCGGCCTGACCCTCAGCTGGCTGCTGGAGAACTTCGCGGCCCGCGGCGCGGCATCCGTCGAGGTCTTCGCCCTGCTGCGCAAGCCCGAGGCGGCCAAGGTCGAGGTGCGCTGCAAGTACGTCGGCTTCGACATCCCGACCGAGTTCGTCGTCGGCTACGGCCTCGACTACGCCGAGCGGTACCGCAACCTCCGCGACGTCGCAGTGCTGGCCCCGCACGTCTATTCCTGACGCCCCCGCCGATTACGCCCGGGGCGAATGCACAGTCAGCGCCTAGGAAGCCCGCGATACCCTGATTCAACCGTCGACGGGCCCTTTCCGTCTGCGGCGGAACGTCGACGAAAGGGGTCGGGCTCTCGCCCGCACCATGGACTTCAAGAAGATCACACGCAATCCGCTCTTCTACGTCCTGCTGATCGGGGTCTTTCTCATCGTGGGTTTCTCGCTCATCTCGAGCCTGAACGGCGCGAAGCAGATCTCCACGCAGGAGGGGCTCGAGCTCCTCGCCGGTGACACCGTCGCGGAGGTCGTCAACACCGACGGCGATCAGCGCGTCGACATGACGCTGTCGAAGGAGTACGACGGCGCGAGTGACGTGCAGTTCTACTACGTCTCCGCGCGCGCCGACGAGGTCGTCGAGGCGATCAACGCGGCCGAGCCCGAGGACGGCTTCAACGACGCCGTCCCGCGCGCGACCTGGTTCGACGGCTTCATCTCGCTGCTCCTGCCGATCCTCCTTCTGGGCCTGCTCTTCTGGTTCCTGCTCTCCAGCGCTCAGGGCGGCGGCAGCAAGGTCATGCAGTTCGGCAAGTCGCGCGCCAAGCTCGTGACCAAGGAGATGCCGCAGGTCACCTTCCAGGACGTCGCCGGCTCCGACGAGGCCATCGAGGAGCTCGAGGAGATCAAGGACTTCCTGAAGGACCCGTCGAAGTTCCAGGCCGTCGGCGCCCGCATCCCGAAGGGCGTGCTGCTGTACGGCCCTCCCGGAACCGGCAAGACGCTCCTCGCCCGCGCCGTCGCGGGTGAGGCGGGGGTGCCGTTCTACTCGATCTCGGGTTCGGACTTCGTCGAGATGTTCGTCGGCGTCGGCGCCAGCCGCGTGCGCGACCTGTTCAACACCGCCAAGGACAACTCCCCGGCCATCATCTTCATCGACGAGATCGACGCGGTCGGCCGCCACCGCGGCGCCGGCATGGGCGGCGGTCACGACGAGCGCGAGCAGACGCTCAACCAGATGCTCGTCGAGATGGACGGCTTCGACCCCAAGGTCAACGTCATCGTGATCGCGGCCACCAACCGCCCCGACATCCTCGACCCGGCCCTTCTGCGCCCCGGCCGCTTCGATCGTCAGATCGGCGTCGACGCGCCCGACTTCAAGGGTCGCGCCAAGATCCTCGAGGTGCACGGCCGCGGCAAGCCCCTCGCCGACGGCGTCGACCTCGAGGTCGTCGCCCGCAAGACGCCCGGTTTCACCGGCGCCGACCTCGCCAACGTCCTCAACGAGGCCGCCCTCCTCACCGCCCGCTCGAACGCGCAGCTCATCGACAACCGCGCGCTCGACGAGGCGATCGACCGCGTGCTGGCCGGCCCTCAGCGCCGCACGCGCGTCATGAAGGACAAGGAGAAGCTCATCACGGCCTACCACGAGGGCGGCCACGCCCTCGCGGCGGCGGCGATGAACCACACCGACCCGGTGACGAAGGTCACGATCCTGCCCCGCGGGAAGGCACTCGGCTACACGATGGTGCTGCCGCTGGACGACAAGTACTCCGTCACGCGCAACGAGCTGCAGGACCAGCTCGCGTACGCGATGGGCGGCCGCGTCGCCGAGGAGATCGTCTTCCACGACCCGACCACCGGCGCATCGAACGACATCGAGAAGGCGACCAGCATCGCCCGCAAGATGGTCACCGAGTACGGCATGACCGGCGACATCGGACCGGTCAAGCTGGGTCAGTCCTCGGGCGAGGTCTTCATGGGCCGCGACATGGGTCACGGGCGCGACTTCTCGGAGCGCATCGCCGAGCGGGTGGACGCGCAGGTGCGCGACCTCATCGAGCAGGCCCACAACGAGGCCTACCAGGTGATCAACGACAACCGCGACGTGCTCGACACGCTGGCGCTGGCGCTCCTCGAGAAGGAGACGCTGGACCACATCGAGCTCGCCGAGATCTTCAAGGACGTCAAGCGCCTCCCTCCGCGCCCGCAGTGGCTCTCCAGCGAGCAGCGGCCGCCGTCGTCGCTGCCGCCGGTGGACGTGCCGCACCGCCGCGACGAGGCCGGCCTCGCTGCGAGCGTCGAGGCCGAGCAGCCGGCGGCCGAGAAGGCGCCCAAGCGTCGCCCCAGCGGGCAGGCGCGGCCCGCGACCGCGTAGGCTCGGCCCGTGGCCGTCGATCGTGAGCGCGTCGCCGCGCTCGTGCGTGAACTGCTCGAGGCGATCGGTGAGGACCCCGAGCGCCCCGGGCTGAAGCTGACCCCGACGCGCGTCTCCGACGCCTACGCGGAGTTCTTCTCGGGCGTCGGAGAGGATGCCTCCGCCCCGCTCGCGCACACCATCTCGGTGACCCGCGGACCGGCACCCGACACGCTCCCGTCCGGCGCCGTCATGCTCCGCGACATCCTGTTCCGATCAGTCTGCGAGCATCACCTGCTGCCCTTCCGCGGCCACGCACACCTGGCGTACCTCCCCGGCGAGCAGGTGGTCGGGCTCGGTGCGCTGCCGAAGGTCGTCGACATCCTGTCGTCTCGGCCGCAGGTGCAGGAGCGCCTCGGCGAGCAGATCGCCGACGTGATCGCCGCGTCCCTCGATGCGCGCGGGGTGCTGGTCGTGCTCGAGGCGACCCACGAATGCGTGACGATGCGCGGTGGACGACAGCCGGATGCCTCGACCGTCACGATCGCCGCGCGCGGCGAGCTCGCCGAGCCTGCCGCCCGCGCCGAGCTGGTCGCGCTGATGGGCGCGGCGAGATCAGGGGCGCGCGGATGACGACGCTCATCATGGGCATCGTGAACGTCACGCCCGACTCGTTCAGCGACGGCGGACGATATGCGGATGCCGAGGCCGCCGTCGCCCACGGCCTGCTGCTGCGCGCACAGGGCGCCGACATCCTCGACGTCGGCGGTGAGTCCACCCGTCCCGGTGCCGAGCGCGTCGACCCGCGGGTGGAGCAGGACCGCGTCCTCCCGGTCGTGCGCGCGCTCGCCGAGGCGGGTGCCGTGGTGAGCATCGACACCATGAACGCGTCGACGGCCGTGGCCGCCGTCGAGGCCGGCGCCCGCATCGTCAACGACGTCTCCGGTGGCCTCGCCGACCCCGACCTCCTCGCCGCGGCCGCGCCGACGGATGCCGACGTCGCGCTCGGCCACTGGCGCGGCCACTCGGCCGACATGTACGCGCGCGCGCAGTACGAGAACGTCGTCGACGAGGTCGTGCGCGAGCTCCGGGGGCGGGTCGAGGCCGCGGCATCCGCCGGCATCGCCCCGTCGCGCGTGATCCTCGATCCCGGAGTCGGGTTCGGCAAGAAGGGCGCGCAGAACTGGGCCGTGCTGCACGACCTCGACCGGCTCGTCGGTCTCGGACCCCGGCTGCTGGTGGGAACGAGCCGCAAGCGGTTCCTCGCGGAGGCGCTCGAGGTCGACCCCGCCGACGTCGACGAGGCCCGCCGCGACCTCGCCACCGCGGTCACCAGCGCCCTGGCCGCCGAGGCGGGGGTGTGGGCCGTGCGCGTGCACGATGTCGCCGCGACCCGCGATGCTCTCGTCGTGGCGCGCGGCTGGCGGGAAGGGATCCGATGGACTTCGTCGACGAGATCACCCTGACAGGCGTCCGCGCCTTCGGGTACCACGGGGTGCTCCCCGAGGAGCGGCGTCAGGGCCAGGAGTTCGTGGTCGACGCCACGCTGTACCTGAGCACGGCGGCGGCTGCGGCATCCGATGACGTCACCGACACGGTGCACTACGGCGACGCCGCCGAGCGCATCGCCGCGATCGTGGCGGGCGAGCCCTTCAACCTCCTCGAGAGCGTCGCCGCGCGGATCGCCGACGACCTGCTCGCCTACGACCTCGTGAAGATGGTGTCCGTGACGATCCACAAGCCTCAGGCGCCGATCCCGGTGCCGTTCTCAGACGTGTCGGTGACGATCCGCCGCGCGCGACCGGACGATGCCCCTCGGGCGGTGGCACCGTGAGCCGCCGCCTCGCGCAGGGCTTCGAGGGCGACACCGCGCGCCGCCGCCGCGATGCCGTCGAAGCCGTCGTCGCTCTCGGCGCCAACCTCGGCGATCGCGCAGAGACGATGTCCACGGCGATCAAGGAGCTCGCGCGCGTGCCGCTCGTCGGCGCCGTGCGGGTGTCCGAACCCATCGAGACGGTCGCGGTGAAGCAGGACGGGCCGGATGCCGCGGCCCCGGCGTACCTGAACGCGGTGGCGATCCTCACCACGCGCCTGGCGCCCTCGGTGCTGCTGGGCTACCTCCACGCCATCGAGGAGCGGCACGGCCGCACGCGATCCGGGCGGCGATCCGCGAACGAGCCCGGGTGGGAGGACCGCACGCTCGACCTCGACCTGATCGCCTACGGCGACCTGGTCAGCGACGACCCGCGGCTCCTGCTCCCCCACCCCCGGGCGGCCGAGCGCGAGTTCGTGCTCGGGCCGTGGCTCGCCGTGGACCCCGACGCGATACTGCCGGGCACCGGTCGCGTGGACGAGGCTCTCGGTCGGCTGCGGGGGGCGAACCGGCGATCGACCGACGAGGCGGCGCGATGAGGCGCACGAGCGCGGGCGTCCTGCTCCTCGCCGCCGCCCTCGGCGTGGCGGCCGGCTTCCTCCTGGACCAGCTGCTGACGTCGGCGGGCCGCCCGACGTTCACCCCCGCCGTCACCCTGCCGATCCTGCTCCTGCTGCTCGGCGCGGTGGTCGTGGCGCTGGCGGTGCCGATCCGCCGGGCGACGCACGGCGGATCGACGACCGCGGTGAATCCGTTCCGCGCGGTGCGCATCGCGATGCTCGCCAAGGCGTCCAGCATCGTCGGCGCCGTCATCGGCGGGCTCGGCGCGGGCCTGTGGATCTTCCTCGCGACCCGGCCCGTCCCGCCGTCGCTAGGCTCGTTGGGAACGGTCATCGCGACGACCGTGTGCGGCGCCCTGCTGGTCGTCGCCGGTCTGGTCGCGGAGCACCTGTGCACGATCCGGAAGGACGACGATGACGAACAGCCCGGAGGCGACGACCCCGGACTCGAGCCCCGCATCCACGGCCACTGAGGCGGGGACCTACGACCGGATCGTCGAGCCGCGCTCGGAGAACCGCCTCGTCCTCGCGGAGGGCGTCTGGCACCAGATCTCGCCGAAGTACGTCAAGGTGCAGTACATCTCGTCGGGCTCGTTCCTCCTGATCGTGATCGCCGCCACCCTGGTCCTGACGCTGCTCATGCACCAGCTCTGGGCGTGGATCCCCGGGGCGATCATGACGGTGATCCTCGGGTGGACGCTCGCGATCCTGCCGCGGCAGGCCCGCTCGATCGGGTACCAGCTGCGCGAGGACGACCTGGTCTTCCGCCGCGGCATCCTATGGCAGCGCTTCGTGGCCGTGCCGTACGGCCGCATGCAGCTCATCGACATCACCCACGGTCCGCTCGACCGGGGCTTCGGCATCGCGCAGCTGAAGTTCGTCACCGCGGCCGCGGCCACCGGCGTGACGATCCCCGGTCTGGAGCAGTCGACCGCCGAGACGCTCCGCGACCACCTGGTGCAGGTCGCCGAGAGCCGGCGCACGGGCCTATGACCTCCGTCGGGCCCAGTGCGCCGCCGCCGCAGCTGGTCCGCTCGCCCCTGAGCGACGGCGAATGGCACCGGCTGCATCCGCTCACGCCGCTCCTGCGGGGCGGGCTGTTCCTCATCGTCGTCATCGGCATCGTGCTGGCGAACCTGCGCGACCGGCTCGTCTTCGTCTTCCTGCCCTGGCTCGCCCCCGACATCGAGTCCGAGGTGGGGGAGTGGGAGGGCGCCGGCGGCGACCCGATCGACTTCATCATCGCGAACAACCTCTACGTGATGGCCGGCCTCGCGGTGCTCGCCGTTCTCATCGTCGTCGTGGCGGTGTTCTACACGTCGTGGCGGTTCCACACCTTCCGGATCACCGAGGACGACGTCGAGGTGCGCAGCGGCATCCTGTTCCGCACGCAGCGGCGCGCGCCGCTGGATCGCGTGCAGGGCGTCAACCTGACGCGCCCGATGATCGCCCGTCTCCTGGGCATGGCGAAGCTGGAGGTGGTCGGGGCGGGGACGGATGCCAACGTCAAGCTCGAGTACCTGTCGACCGCGAACGCCGAGGCCGTCCGCGCCGACATCCTCCGCCTGGCCTCGGGGCGCCGGCTCGCCGCGGCGAGCCCGCCGGCGGATCCCCGCCACGAGGGCAGGGCGGCATCCCTCGGGCAGCGGGTCGGACGCGAGCTGACGGGCATGATCGAGGGGCCGGAGGCCCCGGTGGCCGAGGTCGAGTCGGTCGTGAACATCCCGCTCGGCCGGCTTGTGGCATCCCACGTCGTCAGCATGTCCACGCTCGTGCTGGTGCTCGCGGTCATCGCGGTCATGGTCGGCGTCAGCCAGGGCGTGACGTGGCTGCTCTTCGCCTTCGTGCCGGCGATCATCGGCATCGGCGCCTACTGGGTGCGCTCCATCGTCCGCTCCCTGCGGTACTCGATCGCACCCACCCCCGACGGGGTGCGCATCACCTTCGGGCTCTTCACCACCATCACCGAGATCGTCCCGCCTGGACGCGTGCACGCCGTGGAGGTGACGCAGCCGATCCTCTGGCGCCCCGCCGGCTGGTGGACCGTCCGCATCAACCGCCTGACCGGCCGCAGCGTCACGGAGTCGTCGACGGACCAATTCACCACGGTGCTGCCGGTCGGCACGGCGGCGGACGTCGAGCGCGTGCTGCGGCTGCTGCAGCCGTCGCTCCCCGACGACGAGAGGGCGCTCGTCGTACAGGAGGGCATGTTCGGGCCCGGCGAGGACGACACCTTCACGAACACCCCCCGGCGTGCCTGGTGGATCAGGCCGCTGTCGTATCGCCGGAACGGCTTCCGCCTCACCGGCGACGTGCTGCTGATGCGGCGGGGCGTCGTGTGGCGCCGGCTCGTCATCCTGCCGCTGGCGCGGCTGCAGAGCTTCGGACTGTACCAGGGGCCGCTCGACCGCGCCACGCGCGTGACCAACGTGCGGGCGCATGTCGTCGCCGGTCCGGTGTCGCCCTTCCTCGCCGCCGTCGACCGCGACAGCGCGCTGACGCTCTTCGACGACGTCGCACGAGGCACGGTGCGCGCGGCCCTCGCCGATCGCACGCACCGCTGGGCCCAGGACGAGGCGGACGCGCCGCCCACGCCGGCGATGACGCCCCACGCCGGAGAGGGGGACGCGTGAGGGCGAGAGACGGAAGGCTCGGCGTCGGGATCATCGGCGCCGGGCAGGTCGGGCCGGTGGTGGGCGCCGCCCTGGGCGGCGTCGGGCATGCGGTCGTCGGGATCACCGCGGGCTCCGATCCGGAGCGGGTCGAGGCGGTCCTCCCGGGCGTGCCCGTCCTGGATGCGACGGAGGTCGTCCGCCGCAGCGAGCTCGTCATCATCGCGGTGCCCCACGACCAGCTCGAGGGGCTCGTCGCCGGTCTCGCCGAGATCGGCGCGTGGCAGCCGGGGCAGCTGGTGCTGCACACCGACCCGAGCTGGGGCACGGCCGTCCTCACTCCCGCCGTCGCGAAGGGCGCGATCCCGCTCGCGGTGCACCCCGCGATCGAGTTCACCGGGACAACCATGGACCTCCGTGCGCTGTCGAGCTCGTACGCCGCGGTGACGGCGCCCGGGCCCGTGCTTCCCATCGCACAGGCGCTGGCGGTCGAACTCGGCTGCGAGCCGGTGGTGGTCGAGGAACAGGCGCGGCCGGCGTACGGGGAGGCGATCGCGACCGCCCGGGACTTCTCCCGGTCCATCGTCCGCCAGGCGGCGGCGCTCCTCGCCCAGGCGGGGATCCCGCAGCCGGGGTCCTACCTGTACTCGCTCGCGCACACGACGATCGACCACGCCCTCGCGGAGGCCGGGTCCGGTCCCGTGGACGAGCCCCCCGCTACGATCCAAGGATGATCAGCACCGTCGACGGGCTGCGCGCCCGGATGGCCGAGGTCCGCGCCGCCAGACCGGAAGCGCGCGTCGCGCTCATCTCCACCATCGGCTCCCTCCACGACGGGCACATCGATCTCGTCCACCGTGCGCGCGAGGTCGCCGACGTCGTCGTGGTCTCGGTGTTCGTCAATCCGCTCCGCTTCGCCACTCCGGCCGAGTATGCCGCCTACCCCCGCACGCCCGACGAGGACGGCGAGCTGCTGCGCTCGCTCGGCGTCGAGATCGTGTTCGCCCCGGACGCGTCCGAGCTGCTGCCGAACGGGTCCGCCACGACGAAGGTCAGCGCCGGCGACCTGGGCCTGCGCTACGAAGGGCGTGCGCGCCCCTTCTACTTCGACGGGCTCCTCACCGTCGAGGCGAAGCTCTTCCACCTCGTGCAGCCGGACGTCGCCGTCTACGGCGAGCGCGACCGGCAGCGGGTGTTCCTGGTGCGCCGCATGATCCGCGACCTCTACTTCGACGTCGACGTCGCGACCGTCGAGACGGTGCGAGGCGACGACGGGCTGCCGGTGTCCACGCGCATGGGCATGCTCGAGCCGCGCGACCTCGCCGCGGCGGCCCTGCTCCCCGCCGCCCTCGACGCCGCCGCCGCGAACGCCGACCGGGGCGTGGACGCCTGCATCGCGGCCGCGCAGTCGGCGCTCATGGGGGAGCAGCGCATCCGCCTCGAGTACCTCAGCGTGGTCGACCCGTCGACCTTCCTCCCCGTCGACGAAGGCAGCAGCGGGCCGGCGGTCGCGCTCATCGCCGCGACGGTGGCCGGTCACCGCTTCATCGACAACGCGGACATCTACCTGGGCTGAGACGGGGGCGGGAGCGGGCGGCAGGCGTCCGCGGGGCCCGTCACCGCCGTGAGGCACGCTCGGACAGGGCGGAGGTGGCGCTCGATAGACTTGGGAGTCCGCGTTCTGCGGCGAACATCCCCACCGAGGAGCCCATCCGTGACCGACACGACCTCGCCCGCCGAGACCGCCGAGCCGACCGAAGCCGAAGTCTTCGAGCAGAAGGCCGTGCGGCTGGCCAAGCGCGAGCGACTGATCGCCGAGCGGACGGATGCCTCGGGCGGCGCGTACCCGGTGAGCCTTCCGATCACCGACACCATCCCCGCGCTCCGCGAGCGCTTCGGCGACCTCGAGGCGGGTGCCGAGACCGGCGTCACGGCAGCCGTTGCGGGTCGTATCGTCTTCAGCCGCAACACCGGCAAGCTGTGCTTCGCGACGCTCCAGTCCGGCGACGGCAGCCGCATCCAGGCGATGGTCTCGCTCGCCGCCGTCGGTGACGAGTCCCTGCAGGCGTGGAAGGAGCTCGTCGACCTCGGAGACCACGTCTTCGTGTCGGGCGAGGTCATCTCGAGCCGGCGGGGTGAGCTGTCGATCATGGTGTCGGAGTGGCGCGTGGCGTCCAAGGCCGTGCTGCCGCTTCCGAACCTGCACTCCGAGCTCAGCGAGGAGACGCGCGTGCGCAGCCGCTTCCTCGATCTCATCGTGCGCGACCGTGCGCGCGACACCGTGGTGGCGCGCGCGAAGGTGAACGCCAGTCTGCGGGAGACGTTCGGGTCGCACGGCTTCCTCGAGGTCGAGACGCCGATGCTGCAGGTGCAGCACGGCGGGGCATCCGCTCGCCCGTTCATCACCCACTCCAACGCGTTCGACACCGACCTGTACCTGCGCATCGCGCCGGAGCTGTTCCTCAAGCGCGCCGTCGTCGGCGGCATCGACCGCGTGTACGAGATCAACCGCAACTTCCGCAACGAGGGCGCGGACTCCACGCACAGCCCCGAGTTCGCGATGCTCGAGGCCTACCAGGCGTACAGCGACTACAACGGGATCGCCGACCTGACGCAGGAGCTCATCCAGAACGCCGCGGTGGCGGTGGCCGGCTCGACGACCGTGACCTGGGCGGACGGGACGGAGTACGACCTGGGCGGCCAGTGGGACCGCCTGTCGATGTACGACTCGCTGTCGGAGGCGGCGGGGCGCAGCATCACCCCCGAGACGTCGTTCGCTGAGCTCGTCGCGCTCGCCGAGGCGGAGGGCGTCGACCTTCCGCCGCACGCCATCCACGGCAAGCTCGTCGAGGAGCTGTGGGAGCACTTCGTCAAGCCGGGTCTGGACCGCCCCACGTTCGTCATGGACTTCCCGCTCGACACCAGCCCCCTCGTGCGCGAGCACCGCTCGATCCCCGGCGTGGTCGAGAAGTGGGACCTCTACACGCGCGGCTTCGAGCTGGCCACCGGGTACTCCGAACTCGTCGACCCGGTCATCCAGCGCGAGCGGTTCGTGGAGCAGGCCAAGCTCGCGGCGCGCGGCGACCTCGAGGCGATGCGCATCGACGAGGAGTTCCTGCGCGCCCTCGAGCACGGCATGCCGCCCACCGGTGGCATGGGCATGGGCATCGACCGCCTGCTGATGGCGATCACGGGGCTCGGCATCCGCGAGACGATCCTCTTCCCGCTGGTCAAGTAGATCCGTCGGGTCTCGGCGCGTCGCGTCGCCGTCGTCATCGGGGTGCGCCACGGCGGAACGCCCAGTCGGGCAGATGCCCGGCCTGCACGAACGACAGCACGATCTGCGACAGGCCGTGCTCCGGCTCGATCTCGCACGCCATCCCCGCGTACGCCGCGGCGTGCGTAGACCGGCCGAGTGCCCACGACAGCCACGCGCACATGGCGAGCGCACCGGGTCGCGCCTCGCGCGGGGCCACGGCCGCGGCGTGACGGCACACCTCCAGCGCCACCTCCAGGCGGGCGACGTCGGGAGTGTCGCCCTCCCCCCACATCCGCATCGCGAGGTGCGCCGGGTACTCCTCGCCGGACTCCCACCGCAGCTGGGCGTCCAGCGCCTCATCCCCGTCGGCGAGGTTCCCGCTCCACTGCACGAGCGCGACATCCCGCAGCGACGGCCGTGCGAGGCACCACACCAGGGCCGCGGAGTCGTAGGCGTCGCGCCCTGCGGGCCGCTATTCGAGCGCGTCCTCGAAGAGGCCCGGCAGGTCGTCGAGCCGGCATGCGGTGCCGAGGGCGCGCGGGTCGATCCGGGGGTTCGACTCCGGCGCCGGGTCGCCCTCGTCGGCGTCGCCGAAGATCGGGCCGGGCACCGGCCCGAGGTCGCACGCGTGCCCGGCCGCCGGAGCGCGATCGTCGCGTGCGGGCGCCGCCTCGGGTGCGTGCGCCGCCTCCGGGAGGGGTGCCGTCGACACCCCGGGCGCTCCGCGGAGGCGACCGCCGGCGACGGCATCCGGCCCGCACAGCACCTCGACCGCGTCGTCGAGCGCCGTCAGCGCGCGCGCCACCCGCTCCTGCTCGCCCGGTGGACACTCCGGCAGCTCGGCGCCGCTCGCCTGATCGCCGTCCGCCGCACGCATCCCCTGCAGCTGCGTGCCGGCGCCCTCGAGATCCGACAGCGGCCGTCCGGACGCAGGGAGGTGGGAGTCGAGCGCCGAGCCCCAGCCGTCGGCGGCCACGCACAGCAGGTCGGTGACGCGCAGCCCGCAGGCATGCGCGCGGCGGTCGAGGGCGTCCAAGAGCTCGCGGTGCGGCATCCTGTCGCGGTCTTCGAACCGTGCGCCGGTGTACGCGATCGCGGCGACGGCGTCGGCCTCGGGAAGGCGGCATGCCAGGCCGATGACGGTGGCGGCGACGCCGTCGGTCTCGCCCCCGGCAGGCAGATCGAATCGCATGGCGCCCAGGCTGCGGGCGCCCTGGAACGGGATCACGACGAGGCTCTCGGAAGGGTGGTAGCCCAGCATGAGGGGAACGAACGACAGGAACTGCGCCGCGTCGGCGGCCTTGACGACTGTTGCGGGGGTCATGCGGACGACTCTCGCGGGACGCGCAGACGGGCAGGAGCCGGATCCGCCGTTCGAGGAAACTCCGCGCCGGTGCCGCCTGCGCACAGGCCTGGGGAGGAGCCCCGGTCGGCCGGCGGCAGGAGGCCGCGGGGGACGGCGTATCCTGGATGGCATGGATTACTGGGTCGCGGTGCTGTGGACGCTCCTGCCGACCGTCGTCGTCTCGCTGATCTTCTTCTACGTCATGCGCAGCGCGATGCGCGCGGACCGCAACGAGCGGCGTCTGTACGCCAAGGTGGAGGCGCAGGAGCGCGCCAAGCGCGGACTGCCGCCGGCTCCGACCGGCGCCCCCGCCGACCACTGACGCGCTGAGCCCGCTCGGCGCGTCACCGCGTCAGGAGTTCGCCGCCGCCCGCGGGCGGACCCCCGCCAGCTCGAACGGGAACCGGGGCAGCGGCCCGATCGCCTCGTCCAGGCCGCCGAGGGCCCGCTCGAGCGCGTCGCCCACGCCCGCGACGATGCCGGCATCAGCCGGGCGCGCGTGGCGACGCAGCGACTCGACCGTCGTGTCGTGATCTACGGCGAGGAAGCGGCTGGTCCCCGGCGAGATGACGCTCTCGTAGTCGTGGAACTTGAAGTCGCCGCCGTTGAGCGGCGGCTCCAGCGACGTCCACGCGGCGGGGATCCCGTAGGAGTCGGCCACGATCAGGCCGTGCAGCGATGACGTGAGCACGACCGAGCACGCGGCGATCTCGCGTGTCGCCGCCGCTGCGCTCCGGCGCACGTCGATCACCCGCACCGCCTCGCCGCCCCGGCGCTGCAGCGCGGCGATCACCGAGCTGTCCCGGTGCGTGTAGTGCGGGACGATCCCGACGTCCCACCGCACCCGTGGCCGCCGGGCGATGCGGCTGACGAGCACGCCGGGGTCGCCGAGCGCGAAGGCGCCGCGGGCGCCGATCACGTCGGCGCTGTGGCGTCCCCGCACGGCCAGCACGTGCGCCTCGGGCAGCGGGCGAGGGTCGTCGCGGATGGCGCCCGCGCCCCAGATCGCGCCCGTGTAGCCGGCGTCGAGGCGCTGCAGCAGGCTGCCGACGCCGACGAGCCTGGCCCGCGGGAGGAGCTGCCGGACCGGGAGGAAGCCGTAGTGAGGAAGGAGCCACGACGTCAGGCCGTCGCCGAAGTTCTGCACGTCCTCCCACCAGTAGGCGGACACGAACCGGCCGGTCCGCCACATCCGAGGACGAGCCGCCGCGCTCGCGAATGCGCCGGCCGCTCGCACTCGGCGGCGCAGCGGAGACGTGTAGGACGGCGCCCTCACCGGCTGGGCTCTCCGGCGCGATGGGCGCGTACGCTTCCGGTCACGGTGCGATCCTCGCACATGCGGCGACCGCACCCGTCGCGGCCGGCCCGTCCGCCGCCACTGCCGATGCACGGCTTGTCGTCCGGCCCCCGATACGCTGGCCTCACCCGTCCCGACCGCGATGCGAGAGGCCTCCGCCGATGATCACCATCACGTTCGATGCGACGTGGTGGGCGGTGCTCGTCCTCCTGCTCGATCTGACGATCCGCATCGCGGCGATCATCATCGTGCCGCGCAACCGGCGTCCGACCGCGGCGATGGCATGGCTCCTCGCGATCTACTTCATTCCGATCATCGGTGTGTTCCTGTTCCTGCTGATCGGCAACCCCCGGCTACCGCGCAAACGCCGGCGCAAGCAGGAGCGCATCAACGAGTACATCCACGACACCAGCGCCTCGCTGGACTTCGGCACGCTGCGCCCGCACGCCCCGTCGTGGTTCACGTCGCTGGTCACGCTCAACCGCAACCTCGGCGCGATGCCGCTCGCGGGCGACAACTCCGCGCAGATCATCTCCGACTACCAGGAGAGCCTGGATGCCATGGCCGACGCGATCCGCGCGGCCGAGAGGTACGTGCACGTCGAGTTCTACATCCTCCAGGCGGACGAGTCGACTGACAACTTCTTCCGCGCGCTCGAGGAGGTCGCGGCGCGCGGCGTGCCGGTGCGGGTGCTGCTGGACCACTGGGCCAACCGCGGCAAGCCGAAGTACCGGCAGACGATCAAGCGCCTGGACGCGATGGGGGCGCACTGGCGCCTCATGCTCCCGGTCCAGCCGCTGAAGGGCAAGTATCAGCGACCCGACCTGCGCAACCACCGCAAGCTCGTCGTCGTCGACGGACGGGTCGCGTTCACCGGCTCGCAGAACGTGACCGACTCGACCTACAACCTGCGCAAGAACATCCGGCGCGGCCTTCACTGGGTCGACCTGATGGCGCGCATCGAGGGCCCGGTCGTGGCATCCGTCAACGCCGTCTTCCTGAGCGACTGGTACAGCGAGACCGACGAGGTGCTCACCGACGACGTCGACCTCTTCGACGTCAGGAGCGGTCCGGGGGACCTCGACTGCCAGATCGTGCCGTCGGGCCCCGGGTTCGAGTTCCAGAACAACCTCAAGCTGTTCGCGGGTCTGCTCTACGCGGCGCAGCGCAAGATCATCGTGGTCAGCCCGTACTTCGTGCCCGACGAGGCGCTGCTGCTGGCGATCACGACGGCGTGCCAGCGCGGCATCCACGTCGAGCTGTTCGTGTCGGAGGAGGGCGACCAGGCGATCGTGTACCACGCGCAGCGCAGCTACTACGAGGCGCTGCTGCGTGCCGGCGTGAAGATCTGGATGTACAAGAGGCCGTACATCCTGCACACCAAGAGCCTCACCATCGACGACGAGGTCGCCATCATCGGCTCGAGCAACATGGACATGCGCTCGTTCGGTCTCAACATGGAGATCTCGATGCTGGTGCGCGGCGAGGAGTTCGTGCGTCAGATGCGCGGCGTCGAGGACATGTACCGGTCGCAGTCGCGTGAGCTCACGCTGGAGGAGTGGGAGAAGCAGCCGCTGCGCTCCACCATCCTCGACAACCTGGCGCGGCTCACGTCCGCGCTGCAGTAGAGACCTTCAGCAGCCCCTCGACCACGAGCCGGTCCACCGCCGCCCGCACGAGTGCGCTGGCATCGGCGCCGTCGGGGGCGCCGTGCGCCGCGGTGGCGGCCGCGACGAGCGCATCGAGGGGGACGCCGGATGCCGCGGCCCACAGTGTCGGCGCGATCCCGTCCAGGACGCGCACGGTGCCGCGGCCGACCGCGTCACTCGTCAGCACGGCGATGCGGTCGGCGCCCGCGAGCTCGAGCTCGTCGACGCACGCCGCACGCGAGAAGAGGACCTCGCCGGGGGAGCCGCCCGGGATGGACGGGGGACCCGCCGGCTCCCGCACTATGGCCGGGGCGACCACCGGTGCGGCCGCTGCGCCGGCGAAGAGACCGGGCACGATCTCGGACAGGTCGCCGGCCTCGCGGTAGCGCACGGCGCGGATGCCGCCGGTCGCCTCCGCGACCGCGGCGATGAACCGCAGCGAGTCGGGGCGCTCGGCGAGGTGGCTGGACTGGGTCACGAGGTCGTCGAGCGCATCCGCCAGCTCGACCCGGCGGACAGCGGGGGCGCCGTCGTGTGCGGCGTCCCGGTGGAGCAGGACGATGGCGCGCACGCGCAGCTCGCCGGGGATCGGACCGAGTCCGACCGACGACGCGGAGCGCTCCACCTTGGGGGCGAACGGCTCCTCGATGATCGACAGCGGCTTGCGGTAGGCGACCACCCCGCCGTCGCGTGCGATGCCGATCGTCTCATCGGAGACGTAGCCGTAGTGCTGCCCCAGCCGACGCGATGCGGTCGTCTTCCCGCGCCCGGACGGCCCGACCAAGGCGACGACGTCTCCCTCGGGTGACGCGATCCCCGCCGCGTGCAGCATCCACAGATCCCTCCGCCGGGCGTCGATCGCGGCGCGCGTGACCTGCTGCGACAGCGCCTGCAGCATGCGGGTGCGGATCCCCGCGCGGGGGACCACGATCGCCGCGGGCTCGTCGGCGGGGTCGGTGGCGGCATCCGCCCACGCCGCCCGCACCGCGTCGGCGTCGCCGGCGTCGAGCCTCGACAGGTCGATAGCGACCGTCGTGCCGATGGCGCTGACGTGAAGCATCGCGGTCATCCTCGCAGTGTAGGCGAGGGCGGACCCGTGCCGATCCCGCCCTTCCCGGACGGAAACAGGCGCGAAAAACCGGTGCTCTACGCTGGTGCGGTGACATCCGCACCTGCTGGGGAGCGAACGGAGCGCATCGCGGCCATCGACGGCCTGCGCGCGTTGGCGTTCCTGCTGGTGTTCGCGTTCCACTCGTGGCAGTTCGCGGGGGCGCCGGACATCCCGGTGATCTCCACCGTGGTGGCCCAGAACATCCGTCCGGACTTCTTCGTGGTCCTGACGGGCTTCGTGCTGTTCCTGCCGTTCGCCCGTGATCCGTCGCGCCTCGGGCGATTCCGGACGCGGCCGTACCTGAATCGGCGCCTGCGCCGGATCGTGCTGCCCTACTACGCCGCTCTCGCGTACGCGATCCTGCTGCCGCAGGCGCTGGTCGTGATGATGAAGGCGCTCGGTCGCGAGGCCTCGTGGCAGCCGTGGCCGAGCATCGGCGACGTGCTGAGCCACGTCACCTTCACGCACATGTTCTTCCCTCAGTACTGGTCGACGATCAACGGCAGCCTGTGGACGATGGCCCTCGAGATGCAGCTGTACCTGCTCTTCCCGCTGGTGATGCTCGCCGCCGCCCGGTGGGGGCTGCGCGCGATCGTGGGCGCCATCGTCGTATCGGTGCTCTTCCGCATCGGCGTCGACCTCTTCCTGGGGGACGCCGGATTCTCCGTCGTGTTCCTCTGGGCCGCCTCGGGCCTCGGCCGGCTGACCGAGTTCGCCTTCGGCATGCTCGCCGCGGTGGTGGGCTTCCGCGTCGCCGGCCGCGTGCGACCGCCGCACGCCGTCGCGGTGCTCGCCGTCATGGTCGCGGCCTACTTCGTCGCCACCGAGCCCTTCTTCCGCGGGACGGTGCTGCCCATCCGCGACTTCGGGCTGTCGGTGCTGTTCGGCGGACTCATCGTCCTCGTGCTCACAGTGCGCCCGTTCGGGGTGGCGTTCGCATGGCGGCCGGTGTCCTGGCTCGGCTACCGGTCGTACAGCCTCTTCCTCATCCACCAGCCGACCCTCTGGTACGCCTCGGAGTTCCTGCAGAAGTTCCTCCGCGTGCCCGAAGGCGTGCTGCTGCTCATCCTGCTGTGGACCGTCGGCTTCGCCGCGGTGCTCGGGGTCGGCCTGCTGCTCTTCGTCACCGTGGAGCGGCCGTGCATCACGTGGGCGAAGCGGGTGCCCTCCAGTCGGGCACCCGTCCCGGCCCCGGTGGTCGAGGCGCCCGGCGCGGCGGAAGCCTCTGCGACCGACATCGCTGCAGACGGCGACGCGGGCGATGCTCCGCGTCCCGCCGGGGGAGATCGGCCGCCGAGTGCCTGAACTGTCGGTACTCATGCCGGTACGCAACGGCCAGGCCACGGTGAGCCATGCGGTGGCCTCGACCCTGCGGGCCCTGCCGCGCGACGCGGAGCTCGTGATCTGGGACGACGCGTCCACCGACGCGACGGTGAGCGTGATCGAGCGGATCCGGGACCGGCGCGTCCGGCTGATCCGCAGCGATCGCCCGCTCGGGGTCGGCGCGGCGCTGCGCGAGCTGACCGATCGCACCGACAGCCGACTCGTGGCACGCATGGATGCCGATGACATCTGCCTGCCGTGGCGGTTCGCCGTGCAGTCGGCGGCGCTCCGAGAAGGGCGCAGCGGCATCCTGTTCTCGTCCGTCGTGCGGTTCCGCACGTCGCCGCTGCGGGTGTCGCCGTCGGCGCCCGTCGGGATCGCCACCGCGGCGCTCCCCCTGCACCTGGCCGTCATGTGCGTGGTGATGCATCCGACGATGCTCGCCACGCGGCGAGCGGTCGAGCGGGCCGGCGGCTACCGCGACGTCCTCGCCGAGGACTACGACCTCTGGCTGCGCGCGGCGACCGCCGGCGTGCCGATGCGGCGGATGGCCCTGCCCGCCCTCGCCTACCGGCGCCACGCCGGTCAGGTGTCGGTGTCGGGCGAGTACACGCGACAGGTCAGTGCCGATGCGAGACTCGCGCAGTCCTACCGCGAGTTCGTGCGGACGACGCTCGATCTCGACACGACCTGGCTTCCGGCCCTCGGCGCGGACTCGCCCGAGAGCGAGGCCGCGGGCCGCGAGCTCCGCGAACGCCTCACGGCCCGATCGGCGGGCCTGTCCGCGTGGCAGCGGACACTGCTCGAGCGCACGATGCGGCGTCTCCCGACGTAGCCGGCATCCGGCGGATCAGCCGGCGCGGCGCAGCAGTTCGTCCACGGCGGCGGCGG
This sequence comes from Microbacterium sp. CCNWLW41, assembly GCF_037083505.1. NCBI lineage: Bacteria > Bacillati > Actinomycetota > Actinomycetes > Micrococcales > Microbacteriaceae > Microbacterium > Microbacterium sp. CCNWLW41. The sequence continues at coordinate 309,693 of NZ_JBAOJP010000001.1, read as the reverse complement.
CGTCGGCGGCGCTGCGGGCGAACCGGACCGTCGGGAACCGAGCCAGGTAGTCGCCGAAGGCGGCCGCCAGCTTGCCGTTGGCATTGTCTCTGGCCACGACCGGTCTTCCGAGGATGGTGGCGAGCACGGCCGCGTGAAGCCGGTCGGTGACGACCACCCGGCCCTGCAGCAGGGTGCGCTCGGCGGCGCGCACAAGCGTTCGGGCGGCCAGCGCGTACCCGGGGTCGACCAGCGCGCGGTAGAACCGGGGCATCGTCGCGGGAACGCGTTTGGCCACCGACCCGGGTGCCTTGGCGAGGCTCCACGTCGCCCTCTCGAGCGGCGAGTAGTTCCAGTCGACGGTGCGCCGCGACCACGACCCGACGGAGTCGACGAGCGTCTCACCCGTCGATTCGCCGTCGCGGCGGCGCAGCTCCAGGACGTCGACGCGCGGGCGCTGCGCCCTGCTCGGCTCGTATCCGAACGCGAGGTCGGGGCAGTACACCGCGTTCACACCGGGGAGCAGCTCCGCGGCGCGTCTCATGCTGCGCGTGTCCCGCAGGAGCACCGTGAGGTCAGGATGTGCGAGGTAGGCGGCGCGCACGCGCTCCGCGGTGCCGGGGGTCATCTCGATGCTCTGCGGAAGCTGGACGATGCGACGGCCGGGGAAGTCGGCGATCACCCGCTCGCGGAAGTGCTGGAACAGCGCCCACCGGTCGCCGAAGTTCCCGCCGCCGTGGAGGAGGATCGGCCCGTCGGGGTGCAGCGCCGAGAGATCGGCCGGCCGGTATCTCCCGGCCGTCGTCTGGTAGCGCAACGGCAGGCCGAGCCGTCGCAGGTAGGCGCGCTCACCCAGGTAGATGAGTGAGTCGCCGGCGTTGTCGTGCAGCGGGAAGTCGACCAGCGCCACGGGACGCCCCGCTTCGAGCAGGCCGCCGAGTGCGCTCAGCGAATCCCGCTGGAGATCTTCCTGGACCTGACGGCCGCTCACGCGGACGCCTTGCGGCCGCGCACCCGGAGCACGACCGCCTCGGCCGACTCGAGCGGCGCGCTCCCGACCGCCCACCAGGACAGCGCGGCGACATAGCGCCCGCGTCCTGCCCGCGCGGCCGCGGCGAGCTCGCCGAGGTTCTCCGCCGCGGCATGACGCCGATAGCGCCGGAGATTCTGCCTGAGCAGGGTCGCCAGCTCGCGGTCACCGCGCCGCGCGGCGCGAAGCTGCCCGCGCAGGCCGCGCACGGCGGCCTTCCTCCCCGGCAGCCCGCGGTTGGTGACGTTGGCGCTGTGCCGGCGGTAGCCGACGAGCTGCCGGTCGACGGCGGCGAACTCCCCGCGCTGCAGCAGCCGCAGGATGAGCTCGTTGTCTTCGGCGGGCTCCATCTCGGAGCGGCATCCGCCGACGCCCGTGTACGCGCTGCGGCTGATCAGCAGGGTCGTGATGCGGGGGAAGGTCACCGCGCCCGAGAGCATGTCACGAGCGGATGCCGCGGGCGCGGGCCACCCCGCGCCGAACGGCCGCCCTTCGGCGTCCATGTACCACCCGCCGGTGTATGCGGCGATGGCCTCCGGAGCCGCGGCGAGCGCATCGAGCTGGCTCCGGATGCGCTCGGGATGCCACACGTCGTCGTCGTCGAGGAACGCGATCCAGTCGCCGTGCGCGGCCGCGACGCCGGTGTTGCGGGCGACGGAAAGGCCCGAGGCATCCTGTCGCACGTACGTCACGCCCAGTTCCGCCGCGATGGCGGCCAGGCCCGGAGCAGGAGCGCCGTCGTCGACGAGCACGATCTCACCCACCGGCGCGGTCTGCGCGCGCACGGAGGCCACCGTCTCGCGCAGGTACCGGCCGTCGCGGTTCGTCGGGATGATGACGCTGACCGACCGCGAGTCCACGCGTCCTCCCCGGTTGCTCCCGCCTCGCGCGACTCCCGCGGCGAGTCCTGCATAGTGTAGACGGGAGGACGAACCGGATGGGTGCAGTCAAGCAGTCGGTGTGGCGGGCGTCCCGGCCGCTGCGGAGGGCCATCGCCCATGTCCGCTGGCGTGCGCGGCGGACGACGGCGGACGTCGTGGACCGGTTCCGCCGGGGCGACCGCACCGTGATCGCCACCCCGGGCGGCATGCGCTTCGGCAACTGGCTGTACCTCTGGCTCGCCGCCCATCAGCGCACCGCCGAAGGCCGCCCGACGCTCGTGCTCGAGGTTCCGGGCATGACTCCCTGGCTGGAGCGGTTCCCCGCGCTGTCCGCACTCACGATCCGCACGCAGGATCTCCGCTTCCACGATCGACGCGAATGGAAGGGCGGCGCCGCGCTTCAGCGCTTCGGCACCGACTTCACGCGCGAGGCGCTGCAGCGGTTCGTCCGCGAGGTGCTGGCCCCCGGCATCCCGACGACACCCCCGGCGCCCGTCGCCGTCAACGTCCGGCGGGGCGACTACTACGCCTACGACGGCTTCCGGGCGATGTACGGCATGGACATCGAGGGCTTCGTCCGCGAGGCGCTCGCCGAGATCGGGCCGGCTTCCGCCATCCTCGTGGTCTCGGACGATCCGCAGTGGTGCCGGGACCATCTGGGTGGGATGCTGTGCGCCGCGGCGCAGGAGGTCTCGTACGCCGAGCGCGACCCGGTCGGGAACTTCCTGGCGATCGCCTCGGCCCCCACGCTGATCGGGACCAACTCGACGTTCTCGTACTGGGGCGGCTACGTCACCGACGCGATCCACGATGATGCGCACGTGGTCATGCCGAGGTTCCACGCGCGGATGGACGACGGGTGGGACGCATACCAGCTCGACCCGGCATGGACGGCGCTCGAGGGCTTCGACGGGCGTGAGGATCCCGCCGCCGGATCGCCCTCCGGCGGCGCGCGAGGCGCTGGATAGAGTGTGACGGTGAAGCAGTCCGAGGCGGCCGAGATTTCGGTGCCGCTCGCGGTGCGGCTGCTGCTCGGACGCGCGGCCGTGCAGGTGATCGCATCGGATGCCGGGGCGGACCTGCTCCACATCAAGGGGAACGCCGTCGACACGTCGCTGCGGGTGCGAGAGGCGCCGGGGACCGACATCGACGTCATGGCGCGACCCACCCACGTGCCCCGGTTGCACGACGAGCTCGTGCGGCACGGCTGGGTGGTGTACAGCTCGTTCCGCTACGGGTCCCCGTTCGGCCACGCGCAGACCTATCGCCATCCCGACTGGGGGTACCTGGACCTTCATCGCATGTTCCCCGGCATCCGGCTCGACCCCGAGGCGGCGTTCGACGAGCTCTGGCGCGACCACGGCACGCGCGATTTCGCGGGGACCGACGGCGCCGTCCCCTCCCTGACCGGTCAGGCGGTGCTCCTGGTGCTCAACGACGTGCGCTCCCGCAGGGCGGCCCGGGCGATCGCCACCTGGGTCGACCGGCCGGGGCTGGATCGCTCGGAGGTGTCGGCGCTGGTGGAGCGACTCGACGCGCGCGTGGCCTTCGCCGCGGCGACCGGCGATCTCGAGCGGTATCGCGGCGAGCGCGACTACCGCCTGTGGAAGGGCATCACCCAGGGCAGCACGCGCACGGGGGAATGGTGGGCGCGCGTGCGGGCGGCCCGCACGCTGCCGGAGGCGCTCGGCATCGTGGTGCGCGCACCGCTGGCCAACGTCGAGCGACTCACGCATCAGCTCGGACGCAGCCCCACGCGTGCCGAGGTGCTGCGCGCGACGGCGATGCGCCCCGTGCGCGCGGTGCGCGAGCTCGTGGCAGGCGTGCGACGGCGGGTCCGGCCGTGATGCGCGTCGGCCCTCGCGTGGCGGCCACCGCGTACGAAGGCAAGCTGTTCATCGCGCAGCTGCCGGACGGCCCGATCCGGGTACTCGAGGGCACGGCCGCGCTGATCTGGACGCATGCCCTCGCCGTGCCGCGCTCCGGCCTGGTGGCGGCGCTGGCGGAAGAGGTCGTCGGAGACCCCGCGACGGTCGAGGCCGAGGTGTCGGCGTTCGTCGACGCGCTGCTGCAGCAGCGGCTGCTGGTCGAGGACGGGGAGGCATGATGCCCGCGCGCGCCACCGCGATCGCGATCGGCGTCCTCGCGGTCGTGGCCGGCCTCCTCGCGATGACGGCGGCCCTCGTGGTGCCGGCGGGGCTGCCCTACGACGAGCCGGCGCACTGGTCGAACGTCCTCTTCTACGCCGAGCACCTCGGACCTCCGGTGCTCGGAGACCCCGGGGTGTCGTACCAGGGCCAGCAGACGCCGCTCTACTACGCGCTCGCCGCGGTCCTCGTGCGCGTGGTCGGCGATGCGGATGCCGCATTCCTCGCGGTCCGGCTGCTCGGGGTCGCGGGTGCCGTCGCGCTGACCCTGCTGACGGCGGGGATCCTGGCGCGCAGCATCCCGGGCCGTCCCATGGTGATACTGACCGGCACCGCCTTCATCGCGCTGAATCCGATGTTCGCCGTCATTGCGGGTTCGGTGCAGAACGACACGTGGACCCTGGTGTGGGCGTTCGTGCTGCTGTGGGCGGCGCTGCCCTTCGTCGATCCGTCGCACCCCGCTCCCCGTCCATGGGCGTGGGGACTGCTGCTGGGCGCCCTCGGCTCGGCGGCGATCCTCACGAAGCTGAGCATCGCGCCGCTGGTCGCGATCGTGCTCGTCCTGCTGCTGGTGCGGCGCCGGATCGTCATGGCGCTCACCGCGGGCGCGGTCGTGCTCGCCGCGTGCGGCTGGTGGATCGTGCGAAACCTCCTGCTCTACGGCGATCTGACCGGCCAGGCCGGCGTCGAGCAGGCCGGGTACGAGTTCGGACAGGGTGCCCTCGGCCCGCTGCACCTGGCGCGGTCGGCGCTGACCTACCTCTTCCTCCCGACGGAGTACCTGCGCAACTCGATCTCGGCGCCCTGGTGGATCGACGCCGTCGTGGTCGTGCTCGGACTGGCAATCGCAGCCGGCGGCGTCTTGCTCGCCGTGCGCGCGCGGCGCGACTGCGCTCCCGGTGCCGTGCTGCTCTTGGTCGTAGTCGGGGCGGTCTCGGTCGCGGCCTGGCTCGTGCAGGTGACGTTCGGCTGGCACGTCGCCTTCCGCACGGGGTACGGCGTGCTGCCGCTGGTGGCCCTGGCGTTCGGGTGCGCCACGCAGGCGATCCCCTCCCGCCGCGGCGGCATCGCCATCGGCGTGATGCTCGGGATGCTGCTGCTCGTCGTCGCCGGATGGGTGGCGGTCGCGGCATCCGCTGAACCCGCCCAGCTGGTCCCCTGATCGAGTGCGATACTGAATCGACGATCGGGAGGACCGTGGTCCAGGTTTCGGAGCGCACGCAACGAATCCGCGACATGCTCGGCCGCTGGTGGCCGGCGGCGTGGCGGTTCGTCCTGCTCGCCTTCGGAGCGGCGCTCAGCAGCTACCTGGTGCTCGATCGAGGCCTGCGCGACGGCGTGATCTCGGCCGTGATCATCGGTCTCCTGGTGATCGGCGTCTCGCTCATGCCCCGGCTCCCGCTCGCGATCGCGCTGCTGGCCACGCCGGGCCTCATCGTCGTGCAGCGCGTCGGACTCGGCGGGACCGATCTGACGGTGTCCGACGTGGCGCTGGCAGCGGCGTTCGGCTCGGCGGTGCTGTTCGGGACCTATCCGCTGAGCCGGCCCATGAAGCAGCTCCTCGCGCTGAACCTCGTCTACCAGTTCGCGACGCTGCTGACGGTGATCGTCAACCCGTTCCCGCAGAACACGGTGGAGTGGTTCCACGCGTGGCTGCTCATCTCGGGCGCACTGCTCGTGGGATGGGCGCTGGGCAGAGCCGGGCTCGCACGCGCCGCCTTCGGGCTGCTGATCGGCGCGATGCTCGTGGTGGCCGTCGGCGTGCTCGTCACGGCCGTCCTCACATTCGCGCAGGGACAGTTCGTGGGAATCGCGCCCAAGTGGCCGCTGCCGATGCACAAGAACGCCGCGGGTGACCTCCTGGCGATCGGCGCGGTGGTGGCGCTGGTGAACCCGCGCTGGGCGGGCTGGTCCGACGGCGCGGCGCGGCTGGCGTTCTGGACGCTCACGACCGCGGTCGTGCTCACCCAGTCCCGGCAGGCGATCATCGGGCTGGTCGTCGCCGTCCTCGTCGTGACGCTGCGGCGTGGCGCCTCGCGGCGCTCGCGGCTGATCCTGCTGCTCGTGCTGCCGGCCGTGTGGTTCGTGGTCTCGATGGTCATCGACCAGATCGAGACGGGGAACCGGTTCAACTCGTTCTACGTGCGGATCGAGTGGATGCAGCAGGTCTACGCGCTGTGGAAGCACTCGCCGATCTTCGGACACGGCCTTCGCTACTGGTACGTCCATGAGTGGGCGCTCTTCCAGCCGCCGCAGGCCGAGCTGGAGGTGGTCGCCTCCGCGGGCGTGGTCGGGCTCCTGGCGTTCCTGGTGATGTGGGCGGGGTTCATCGTCGTGCTCTGGCGGGTGGATCCCGTCTTCGGCACGCTCGCGGTCGCCGCGGTGCTCAGTCGTATCGTGCAGGCGCAGTTCGACCTCTTCTGGGTGGCGGCTCAGGTGTCGGTGCCCTTCGTGGTCGCCGGGATCTGTCTCGGGGCGCAGGCGCTGCTCGCCTCAGAAGGGTCGGACGCCAGACGGGCGGATGACTTAGCATGGAGCATCCGTCCGAGCGGCCGGCAGGCGGTGCCCGCTCGGACCGGGAAGACGTGGGGGGAAGGCGCCGATGGAACTGCGTGACTACATGCGCGGATTGCGGCGCCATTGGCTCGCGATCGTGCTCATCACCCTGATCGGTCTCGGCACGGGGTACGCCTGGACGCTCATCCAGACTCCCGTCTACGAGGGGTCGGCGAGCGGCCTGCTGAAGACGACCGTGGCCATCGAGGGCGGATCGACCACGACCATCTCCGTCGCGGAGGACTCCGCGGCGCGCGCCAAGGTGCCGACGTTCCTGGACCTCGCGCAATCCGAGCGCGTGGCCCAGGGTGCGATCGACGAGCTGGGACTGAGCACCACTCCGGCCGCGGTGATCAACCGGATCACGGTGACCAACCCGACCAGCACCTCGATCCTCAAGGTGAACGCGCAGGCCGCCACCCCCGACGAGGCCAGCGAGCTGGCGTCCGCGTGGATCGGCTCCCTCGCCGTCGTCGCCGACGACGTGCTCGGCGACGGGTCGGACGGCTCCTCCGCCGTGACGGTGGTCGCCTACGAAGCAGCCGGCAAGCCGACGAGCCCGATCTTCCCCGACGTGAACACCGCGCTGGTCGTGGGCGGCGTGCTCGGCTTCGGGTTCGGCGTGGCGTTCGCGCTCGTGCGTACCGTGTCGGACCGCAGGATCCGCATCAACGACGACATCGAGGCGCGCGTGGGCGCGCCGGTGGTCGGCACGATCCCGATCGCCGACGGCCTCACCCGTGAGTCGCGCATCGTCGCGCGCGCCGAGCCGAACGCGAAGGGCACCCAGTTCGCGGTGTCGGAGGCGTTCCGGTCGCTGCGGACCAACCTGCAGTTCATGGACGTCGACGATCCGCCCCGCACGATCGTCGTGACCAGCCCGCTGCCGGGCGATGGCAAGTCGATGGTCGCGGCGAACATCGCGGTGGCGCTCGCCGAGAGCGGGCGGCCCGTCGTGCTCGTCGACGGCGACCTGCGGCGCTCGACCGTGGCGAAGACCTTCGGGCTGCCCGACGGCGCCGGGCTCACCGACGTGCTCGCCGGCCGCGCGGACCTCATCGACGTGATGCACCGCACGCCGGTCTCCGAGAACCTCGTCGTGCTCACCGCGGGCAGCGTTCCGCCGAACCCCAGCGAGGTGCTCGGCTCGGCGAAGATGCGCACGGTCCTGAACGACCTCGCCCAGCACGCCATGGTCATCGTCGACGCCCCGCCGCTGCTCCCCGTCACCGACAGCGCGGTGCTGGCTCATCAGGCCGACGGCGCGATCCTCGTCGTCGGGCTCGGGAAGACGACGTACGACCTCGTCACCAGGGCCGAGGACGCCCTCGCCAAGGCGTCCGGTCGACTGCTGGGCATCGTGCTCAACCGCGCGCCGCTCAAGGGCGCCGACGCGTCGCCGTACTACGACTACCGCAAGGGCTACGACGGCACCCGCTCGCGGGGCGGGACGGATGCCACATCGGCCGAGCCCGCTGCGACGGCTGCGCCCGCCGCCGAGACGCCGGCCGCCGAGGCCGGTCCGGCGCGCCCGGCGTCCAAGAAGCGGTCGGCAGCCGCCAAGTCCGCCGCACCGGCGGCGTCCGCGGGTGAGGGGGATGCCTCCTCCCCGGCCTCCGCCGACACGGCGAACCAGGACTTCGAGTCGTTCATCGCCGGGATCGACGGGACCCCGCAGGGCGAGCCGCGCCGTCGCGCGGGGCGGAGCTGACCGGCTCGATGCCGCGAGCCGCCCGCCGAGTCGCGCTGATCTCGTCGTCGTTCGCGCCGTACGTCGGGGGTGTCGAGACGCACGTCGATCGCGTGGCGCGGGCGCTGCGCGACAGCGGGTGGACGGCGGAGGTCTGGACCGTGGATCGCGGTGAGGCTCTGGGCGTGGTCGACCGGGACGGCATCCGCATCCGCCACCTGCCGACGCCGCTGCCCGCGCGCTCCGTCGCCGCCATGGCGCGCTTCGCCCGCGAGGGCGGAGCCGCGCGCCGGGCGTGGGCCGGGGCGCACCGGGCCTTCCGCCCCGACCTCCTGAACATCCAGTGCTTCGGGCCGAACGGGCTGTACGGTGCCCGGCTGGCCCGCAGGACGGGGACCCCGCTGGTGGTGACCTCGCACGGCGAGACGCTCGCCGACGATCGCGGGGCGTTCCAGCGTTCCCGCCAGCTGCGCGACGGACTGCGCCGGGCGATCGGGGAGGCGGCGTCGGTCACGGCGCCGTCGGACTACGTGCTCGACGATCTCCGGCGCCACTACGGACTGGGCCGGCTGGACGGCCGGATCGTGCGCAACGGCGTCGACCCGCTCCCGCCCGCGTCGGGACGGCAGCCGCTCAGCGGTGCGTACCTGCTCGGGGTCGGACGCCTGGGCCGGATGAAGGGCTTCGACCTGCTCATCGAGGCCTTCGCCGATGCCGGTCTGGACCCCGCCGTCCAGCTGATCATCGGCGGCGACGGGCCGGAGCGCGGTGACCTCGTCGCTCTTGCGGCGGCGCGCGGGGTCGCCGACCGGGTGACGCTGCTCGGAGCGCTCGACCCCGCGGCGGTGGCGCAGAGCATGGCCGGCGCGCTGGCGGTCGTGGTGCCGAGCCGCGCCGAGTCGTTCGGAATCGTGGCGCTGGAGGCCTGGCGTGCCGGCACCGCGCTGGTGATGACGAGTCGCGGCGGCGCCGTCGAGTTCGTCCACGACGAGCGGGATGCGCTGCTGGTCGATCCGCTGGACCGGGCCGAGCTTGCCGGCGCGCTGCGGCGCGTGGTCGCCGACGAGGCGCTGCGGACGCGTCTGGCGGCGGCGGGCCACGCGCGCGTGGGCGAGTTCGCGTGGCCGGCGGTGGCTCGCGCCTACGCCGCGCTGTTCGACGAGATCGTCGACGCGAAGACGGGAGCCCAGCGGTGAGCTATCACGATCCTTGGCCGCGGCGCCTGCGCGCGGCGCGGCGGCTGGCGCAGGCGGCCCTCGTCCCGGAGGTGTGGCGGCACGGCCGCGTCGTGCCGGCGTACTGGTGGGACGGCCACCCGAACTTCGGCGACGACCTCACGCCGTGGCTCCTTCCCGCCTACGGCGTGGTGCCCGTGCATCGGATGCCGCAGCACGCGCGTCTCGCCGGCGTCGGAAGCGTCCTGGAGTTCCTCCCGCCCGAGTTCGACGGCGTCGTGTGGGGGAGCGGGCTGATGAGCGACGCGCCGCATGCGCTGCCGCACGCGCGCGTGCTGGCGGTGCGCGGCGCGCTCACCCGCGACCTGATCGGCGCCACCGGCGAGACCGCTTTCGGCGACCCCGGGCTGCTGGTGTCGCGCCGCACACGGCGACCGGCGCCCCGATGGGACGTGGGCTTCGTGCCGCACGGCCATCATCGCTCCCACGCGGGGTTCGCCGCCGTGGCGGCCGCGACCCCCGGCTCGCGCGTCGTGAACGTGCACCAGAGCGCCCGCCGCACGGTGCGGGAGATCGCGGCGTGCCGGGTCGTCGTCACGACGTCGCTGCACGGCCTGGTGACCGCGGACGCCTTCGGCATCCCCGCGGTGTGGACGACCCTCGACCCGCCCCTCGGCGGCGGAGACTTCAAGTTCCGCGACTACGAGTCGGTGGTGACGCCCGGCCGCACGCGGCAGGTCGCCTGGGACGACGCCATGGCACCCGCCGAGCTCGCCGGAGCCGCATGGTCGGCCGATGCCGAGACGGTGACGCACCTCGCTGACGGCCTGGTGCGCGCGATCGGGCGGCTGGACGACGAGGTGCCGGGGCTGCGCCGCTTCCCGCTGGGTGCGCTGCTCTCCGGCTGACGCCGCTCAGCGTCGCCAGGGGAGACGCTCCACGACGGCGCGCCGGCTGGGCAGCACCGCACGAGCGACCGGACCGGGGCGGAGCGGGGTCGCCGCGATGCCGAACTCCGCCGCGAGTCGCTTCGAGACGGGGCGGCCGAGCCCGCCGAGCGAGACGCCGGAGTGGTTCTCGCCCGTGCCGACCCGGTACAGCGCGCCAGCGAACGGAACCGGCGCGAGCGGGTGGCCCGCCGCGGCGAGGTCGTCGGCGACATGCAGGTGCGATCCGAACCACCGCTCGAGACGGTCGCCCAGCCGGTCCTCGAGCTCCGCCTGCGATGCCCCCGCGTCCAGGTCGCGCGGCAGATCGTACAGATCGGTGCGGACCACGCAGCCGCTGCCGCAGTGGCGGTGGAAGTCGGGCTGACGGCGGAGGGCCCCGCGGTCGCCGGCCCAGCGGTACCCGTGCTCGATCCGCCACCCGGGGGCATCCGGCTGCTCCGCCGAGAGCTGGGCGAGGCGTCGCGAGACGAGGTCGTCCGCATCGAGGAACATCACGTGATCGGGCGAGCTTCCGCGGGCGGCGAGCAGTCCGGCGGCGAGCTTGGAGCCCTTGTCGCGCAGCACCGCCGCGACTCCGGTGCGCGGCCCGCCGAGGGTGCTGGGGGCCTCGAAGTCGACCTGCACCCAGTGCACGTCCGGTGCCAGCCGCGTCGGTCGCCGGTTGCCGACCACCCAGACGCTGTACGGGGCGGTCTGGCGCGACACCGATGCGAGCGTCTCGGCGAGGAGCGCCTCCACGCGGGCGTAATCGGTGCTGTTGCGGGGGTGCCGCAGCGAGGTGATGAATGCGAGCATCGGATGCCTCAGCCCACGCGGGCCCACACCCGGGCATGGGCGGCGACGCAGCGCTCCCACGTGAAGTCGGCGGCCCGGGCGCGTGCGACCTCGACCATGCGCTCGACGTCGGCGTCGCCCGAGGTCACTGCGAGGAGCCCGTCGGCGATGGCCGGCCCCTCCGGCGCCACCAGCAGACCGCCCTCGCCGACGACCTCGGGAAGCGAGCTGGTCGCCGCGGCCACCACCGGAACGCGGGCGGCCATCGCCTCGAGGGCGGGAAGCCCGAACCCCTCGTACGTGGACGGGACGACGACGGCCTGCGCGCTCGCCAGCACGCGGGGCATGACAGCGTCGGCCAGGCGCCCCGCCAGGACCGTACCCTCGAGTCCCGCGAACAGGGCGCTGCGCCGCGGGTGCGGCGGCCCGCTGAGGACCAGGCTCAGTCCCGGCCGCTCCCGCCGCACGGCAGGCCACGCGGCCGCGAGGGCGTCGAGGTTCTTGCGCTGCGCGGCGCCCCCGGCGTGGAGCACGAACCGTTCCGGCAGTCCCAGCCCGGTCAGCTCGCCCGCCGACAACGGCACGGCGTCGAAGAAGCGCTCGTCGACCCCGTTCGGGATGACGTGGACGTCCGACAGGCCGAGCAGGTCGCGCGCCTCCTGCGCCGTGAACGCCGAGACGCAGATGACCGCGGCCGCCCGTCGAAGCTCCTCGGGAGCGGCCGGCACCGGGGCGGACTCGTCGGGGAACCGCCAGGCCACCACGTCGTGCAGCGTGACGACGTCGGCACCCGGCGCAGGCGGGAGCTCGAGGTTCATCCGGTGGGTGACGTCGCCCGCGCCGAAGAGCACGCGGCCGATCGCGCGGCGCACGCGGGGGTCGGCGCGGGTCACCCGGGCGAGCGGGAGCCGGCGCGTCCCCGCGAGCGGTGACCGCAGGGATCGCACGATGACGCGCCGGACGGCCCAGGGCACGTCCGCGGTGGCATCCAACGCGGCCTGGGCGCGCCCGGCCACCTGCTCCTGGTACACCTGCGCGCCCATCGGCGCGTCGGTCGCGATGGTGGCGATGCTCAGGCGTCGATGCGATGCGATGCGGTGCCTCCGGAGGATCGGGGGACGCGGACGGTGCGCATCCGCCCACGAATCTAGTTGAATGGGTGCTCGGCGGCGATCAGGTCGCCTCGGACCGCGTTGGGAAGATCGCCGAATGACAGACCTGCGAGCGGTGGTCGTCGTCGCCACCTACCGGCGACCCGACCACGTGCGCACGTGCCTGGAGCATCTGGCCGCTCAGACCGTGAAGCCCGCGCGGACGATCGTCGTGGACGCCTCGCCCGACGAGCTCACGCGGGCAGTGGTCGCCGACTTCGAGGGCGTCGAGTACCGCCGCAACGACCACGGCGCCGGCACGCTCGCGACGTCGCGCGCGATCGGCATCGACGGCGTGGATGCCGACGTCGTGGCCTTCATCGACGATGACGCGTACGCCTTCCCGGAGTGGCTCGAGGAGCTCCTGCGCCCCTACGACGACCCGACGGTCGCAGCGGTGGGCGGGCGTGCCCTGAACGGGCAGCCCGACGAGGCCGAGGAGGGCATCGGCCAGATCGGACTCCTGCTGCCCGACGGCCGGCTGACGGGCTACTTCGCCGCGGATCCCGGCCGGGTCGTCGAGACGGATCACATGCTGGGCGCGAACATGTCCTACCGGCTGGATGCCGCACGCAAGGTCGGCGGTGTGCACGACTTCTATCCCGGCACCTGCCTGCGCGAGGACGCCGACATGCCGCTGCGGCTGGGGCGCGCCGGGTGGCGCGTTGTGTTCGCACCTCGGGCGGTCGTGCGGCACGTCGCCGGGCAGTACGCCAAGGGCGTGCGCTTCGACTCCCGCTACCGGTACTACGGCGCCCGCAACCACGTGGTGCTGCTGGCCACGACGCTCGGCTACCGCGCCCCCGTCTTCCGCCGCTACCTCGGCACCGCGCTCCGCGCCGCGGGTCGCGACCTGCGCGGCGCCGTGACCGCGCTGAAGCGGCCGAGTTGGCGCGCGAAGCTCAAGGGCGTCGCGGGAGGATGCCGCCGCGCCGCGATCGGGGTCGGCGGCACCGTCGCCGGCCTCGTGGCGAGCGTGGGTGCCGTGCGCGCCCAGACGCGGGCATCGTGAAGATCCACGCGTACGTGCTCGCCGGCGATCCCGCGTGGATCGGCGAGAGCATCGGCTCGTTCTACGGGCTCGTCGACCGGATCGTCGTCTCGTACGACGCGGACGGCCTGTCGTGGTCGGGGCATCCGCTCTCCACCGCCGAGTCGCTGTCGCGCATCGCCGCCGCCGACCCGGACGGCAAGGTCGTCCTGCGCCCCGGCCGCTTCAGCAACCCCGAGCTCATGGCGATGTGGGCCGAGACCGCGCAGCGGCAGGATGCGCTGGATGCCGCGTCCGAGGGGGCCGACTGGGTGCTGCAGCTCGACACCGACGAGGTCGTCGCTGACCCCGGCGCGTTCCTCGCCGCGATCGAGACGGCCGACGAGCGCGCCGCGTCGGCCGTGGAGTATCCCGCGCGCGTGCTCTACGCCCGCGCCCGGTCGGGGCGCTTCCTGGAGACGTGCGGTCGATTCTGGTCCACGCAGTCGAGCTACCCCGGCCCCGTCGCGGTGCGGGCCGGAACCACGCTGAGCCATGCCCGCCAGGCGGCGGGGGTGCCGGTGTACCGCGTCGACGTGGCGCCGTGGAACACCGATCCCGCGCGCCCGGCGACGACGCCCGTCCACCGGGTGATCCGCCGCGATCAGTCGATCCTGCATTTGAGCTGGGTGCGCACCGAGGCCCAGATGGCAGAGAAGCGCACCGTCTCCGGTCATGCGCGGGACCGCGACTGGGACGGCGAGCTGGGTCGCTGGCGGCGGCGGATGCGGCATCCGTTCCTCACCGCGGCGGCCGCGCCGTTCGCGCGCAAGCCGTTCGAGCGGTACCGGGTCGCCTCGCTGCCGGCGTTCGCGCGCCTCGACCCGTAGGCGTCAGTTCAGCTCGCCGAGCGCCACCAGTCGGGCGAACTCGGTGCTGGCGTCTCGCACCTCGGTGAAGGTGCCGGTGGCTTCGATGTGGCCGTCCTTGAGGAAGACGAGCGTGTCGGCGCCCCGGACAGTGGAGAGCCGGTGCGCGACGATGAGGATCGTCATGCTGCCCTGAAGGCCTCGGAGGGTCTCGGCGATCTCGTACTCGGTGGCGTTGTCGAGCGCCGAGGTCGCCTCGTCGAGCACCAGCACCCGCGGGCGACGGTAGAGCGCGCGCGCGAGTCCGAGGCGCTGGCGCTGGCCGCCCGACAGCCGCACGCCCCGCTCGCCCACGACCGTGTCGAGGCCGTCGGGCAGGGCGTCGATGAGCTCGCCGAGCTGCGCCATCCGGATGACCTCGGCGATGCGCTCGTCGTCGATGCGATCGGCCGGGACGCCGAACGCGATGTTCGACCGCATCGTGTCGTTGACCAGGAAGACGTCCTGCGGCACGACGCCGAGACCGGCGTACCACGCGGCGCGGTCGGCGAAGATCGAGCGCCCGCCGCACTCGATGGTGCCCGACGTCGGATCCTGCAGGGCGAGCACGAGGTCCAGCAGCGTGCTCTTGCCGGCGCCGCTGGAGCCGACGAAGGCGGTCGTCGCGTTCTCGCGGATCGTCAGCGACAGGTCGGTGAGCACGTCGGTGGCGGAATCCGCGTAACGGAAGGAGAGGTTCCGCAGCTCGATGTCGCCCCGGTAGGGAGTGTCGTCGATCGGCGTCTCGACGTGGGCGCCGCGCTGGTCGAGCTCGGCCGTGGAGTTCAGGACGATCTCGAGTCCCACGTGGCCCGTGCGGATCGTCGCCATGTTGGAGCTGACGCGGTTCAGGGTGGGCAGGGCACGGACCGCCGCGGCCGCGAAGACGCCGAGAACGGTCAGGGCATCGCCCGGCTCTCCTGTGGCGAAGAGCACGAGGGAGACGCCGCCGATCATCACCACGAAGCCGATCTCGAGCACGTAGCGGGGCGCTTCGCCGAGGATGCCCATCGTGCGACTGGCGTTCGCGCCTCGCAGGCGCGCCTGGTAGAAGCCGTCCACGAACCTCTCCGAGCTCGACGTGAGCCGCGCCTCGCGGAACCCGTCGAGTCCCGGCATCAGGTACTGCCACGCCTCGAGGGCCGCCTCGCTGGTGACTTCGCCGAGCTGCGATTGGCGCTTGCGGAAGATCCGCTGCAGCCCGACGACGAACCCCCCGAAGATCACGACGGTCACGATCGTCACGACCGGCGCGGTCCACGCCAGCACGGCGGTGATGGCGATGAGCATCATCAGATCCGTGCACATGCTGATGGTGGCCAGCAGCACGCCCGTGGCCTGTGCCGTGCTGGTGGAGATGTTGCGGTACACCTCACTGAGGCGCCGCGTGCGGTGGTCGGCGTACGGGGCGAGCACGTACCGCCGGAACATCCCGCGCGAGAGCGTCGCGGAGACGCGCGTCGTGCGCCCGAGCAGCCACCAGCGGAACAGGAGCGCCGCGACGCTCTTGCCGATGAAGAGGACGGCGACGGCGCCGGCGACGAGAGGGATGAGCTCCTGCGGCGTCGACATGCCCGTCACTCCCGAGATCCAGCCCAGTGCGCCGGTGTCGGTGTCGGCTCCGGCGATGAGCTGGGTGAGCGGGATCATCGCCGCGATCCCGAGGCTGTCGAGGACCGCGAGGACGAGGGATGCGCCGACGGTGGATGCCGCCCAGCCGGCCGGGCGCGCGTCGGCGAGCTCCAGCAGCGAGCGCAGCTGCGGCAGCAGCCGGGTGGGAGGCTCGGGGGCTGTCATGACGACCTTCCGCCTGCGCGCTCGGATCGCAGGCCTTCCGCATCCTATCCGGGCGCACCGGGCGCAGGCTCGGGTCGCGACGGCGTGGGGCAGGCGCAATTCGCGTCATGACCTGGTATGGGGTGTGCGCGGAACGGGATGATGCGATACGATCCCCCCATCGCCTTCCGCGAGGAGATGGGGTCTGTCCGTCGCCGGAAGGGATAAGCCTGGTGCTGGGGGGGCCCAGGGCCTCGCCATAAATAGGGGAATATCGACGTCGGAATCCGGCGGCACCAGCTCTGGGAGGGACTGGGGAACATGGACGAACTCGAACCGCAGAAGTCCGGCGTCAGCCGCCGGACCGTGACCAAGGCCATGGCGTGGGCGGTTCCCGCCATCGCCATCGCCGCACCGGCTCCGGCCTTCGCGATCTCGGGCTCGCCGCCCGACGTCGTGATCGGACAGGCGTGCAAGCTGCCCGGTGCCAGCAACCAGGGCTGTGCCGGCGTCTACGCCAACTGTCCCGGACTAGACACCGACAAGGCGTACGCCTTCCCGATCCAGATCACCAACACCGACGATCAGATCATCTACATCACCGATGTCGAGATCACGACCGTGGGCGACCTCGATTTCGACGTCCGCTGCATCTCGCCGGCGTACTGCTCGCCGATCGCGGGTGGCGCCACGGTGACGATCTTCGTGTACGCGAACTCGAACAACAGCGCGAACACCGAGGAAGACGTCACCCTGACGGTCACGTGGGGACACTCCGTCGACACGACGGGCGGCACCTGCACGCTCACCGACAACGACCACACTCCGGTCGTCGCCGGCCCCGTGCACATCGACGCGTTCCCGCCGTGCTCGTCGCGGATCCCGTTCCCGACCGGCGCGCCGACCTGCACGCCGCCGTTCTACGAGCCCGCGTAAGGCTCAGTCACGACAGCGCCTGAGGCGCCGGGACTCGTTCCCGGCGCCTCAGCCGTTTCCGCACGACAGCCCCGCACGGTCGCATCAGGCGGGCTGCCGGGAACGGCCCCGCTACGCTCGAGTGGTCGCTCTTCGACCGGCCCGGAGGATTGCAGTGGAACGCAGCCTGATCCACGCCATCACCCCCGGCGACCACTTCTCGCCGCTGACCGGGTCGGCCATCCCGACGGTGGTGCACGGGCTGGCCGGCGCGGCGCTGCAGGCCGGCGCGCCGCGACACCGGGTCGTCGTGGACCGCTCGACGTGGCATCCGCGCTACGACAGCGCGGATGTGATCGAGTACACCGGCGCGCGCGCCCCCGACCGCCGCGCGCGGTACGCGGATGCGCTGCGCGGACGCCTCGGGATGCCGCGCACCGCTGTCGCCGCGTACTACCGACCGATCGCCGACGCCGTGGGGGTGCAGCCGGCGTCGGTCGTCCTCGCGCACAACGCCCCCATCCTCGTGCGGCTGCTGCGCGACACGCCGCACCGGGTGGTGCTCTACGCGCACAACGACCTGCTGCGCACGTACTCGCGCCGTGAGGCGGGGCGGATGCTGGGCTCCGCCGCGGCGATCGTGTGCGTGAGCGAGTCGCTCGCCGACCGTACCCGCGAGCGTCTGCCTCGCGCGCTGCACGGGCTCGTCCACGTCATCGGCAACGGCGTCGACACCGCGCAGTTCCAGCCCGACGGAGTCCGGCACGAGGGGGCTGTCCGCGTCATGTTCATGGGCCGCGTGATCCCCGACAAGGGCGCCGACGTCCTCCTGCAGGCGGTGCAGCGGCTGGACGCCGCGGGCCTCGAGGTGGTGATCGTCGGACGACCGGGGTTCGCGGCGGATGCCCCGCTCAGCGACCACGAGCGGGAGCTCCGCCGGCTCGCCGAGGCGTCCGCCGCCGCGGTGCGCTTCCAGACCTTCGTGCCCCGCGCGGAGCTTCCCGCCCTGCTGCGCACTGCGGACGTCTTCGTGGTCCCGTCCCGCTGGCCCGACCCGTCGCCGCTCACGGTCGGTGAGGCGCTCGCGACCGGGCTGCCGGTCATCGCCAGCCGCATCGGCGGGATTCCCGAGGCGATGGGGGATGCCGGGATCCTCGTCCCGCCCGACGACCCGGGGGCGCTCGCCGTCGCCCTGCGCGGGCTGATCGGCGACGGCGCGCGGCGGGCGGCGTTGGCCGAGGCGGCTCGCGCGCGCGCCGAGGAGCGCGACTGGTCGTGGTCGTGGCGGCAGCTGGAGACCGTGCTCGATCGGATGTGACGGCGTCGCAGCCGACCGGGCGTCAGCGCGGCGGCATCCGGTCGATCACGGAGCGCATGGCGGCAGCGCGGTCGTCCCAATCCGGGGCATCCCCCTCTGCCCCGTCGGGGAAGCGGCTCACCGCGGGCATCAGCGACGCGACCGCGGCGGGGAACGCGGATGCCTCCGCCAGCCGCACCCGCGAATCCGAGACATCCCGGAACCCGGCCACCGGCGTGGCGACGACCGGGCGGCCGGCCGCCGCGTACTCGTACAGCTTGATGGGGTCGAGGCTGTCGGTGAACGGGCTGACGACGTGCGGCACCAGCAGCACGTCGGCGTGCTGCAGATAGGCGACGACGTCCTCGCGCCGGCGCGGGCCGAGGAGCAGCACACCGGCGGCGCGCAGCCGTGCGGCGTCGGAGGGATCCAGGGCGTCGGGGCCGACCAGCACGACGCTGCCGCGGCCGGCGACGAGTCGCGCGGTCGCCACGCACACGTCGAGGTCGAGCCGGTCGCGGTGGAGCGTGCCGACGTAGACCGCGGCGACGGCCGGGAGGTCGGTCGGTCGCGGCCGCGGCACGCGGTACGCGGCCACGTCGACGGCGTTCGGGATGAGGTCGATGCCGACCCGTGCCGATGCCTTGCGTCGCACCAGCTCCTCCGAGCACGCGACGACCGCGGCGGCGTTGCGCAGCAGCCACTCCTCGCCGCGGCGGATGCGGTCCAGCTCCGCCCCCGGCCGCTCGGCGGCCAGCCAGTCGTCGGTCAGGTCGTAGAGCGTCGGCCAGCCGGTCGCCCGGGCGAGGTCGGCGGCGCGCGGATCGTTGAGCCACAGCAGCGGGCGCCGCATCCCCGCCTTTCCGGCGGCCCGGTGCACGGTGCGCGCGAGGCGCTGATCGGCGCGCCGGTCCAGTCGTCGCGGCAGCGCCTTCAGAGGTCGCACGCGCAGCAGACGCCCGTCGTAGCCGGCCGCGCGGGGGCCGAACGGGCGCGAGGGCCGGCGCCGCGACGCGAGGTCGTGGAGGGGATCCGCGGGCGGCTCGACGAACAGCACGCGCAGTGCGGGGTCACCGTCGAGCAGGCGCGAGACCAGGTGCTGGTTGCGGCGCCACACCTCGTCCCATGCTTCCAGCGACACCACCACGAGGTCGGTCATCGGCGCTGCCGCCGCTCCGCGTCGCCGCCCCGCCGCGCGGCGATCGCGCGACGGTACACGGCATCCGTGCCGGCGAGCTGCGCGGCGATCGAGAACTCGGCGCGCTGCCGCTCGCGTCCGGCGGCACCCAGGGCCGCCCGCGCGGCCTCGTCGTCGGCGAGGTCACGCAGCGACCGCGCCGCGGCGGCGATGTCGTCCGGCGGGAACAGCGCGCGCGGATCGAGACCTGCGAGGATCTCGGAATGCCCGCCCGCGTCCGCGGCCACCGCGGGAAGCCCCGTCGCCATCGCCTCCAGCAGCGACAGCCCGAGGCCTTCGACCGGACAGGGGGCCAGGAACAGCCCGGCCCGCCGATAGAGCTGTGCGACGTCGTCCCGGAATCCCAGGAGGTCGACCGCACCGTCCACGCCGAGCGACGCCGCATCCTCCTCGAGCAGCGCCAGCTCCGGTCCCGCGCCGGCGATCTGCAGGCGCCACCCGTCGTCCGCCAGGCCCGACGCGGCGAAGGCCGCGAGGCCGATCCGCGTGCGCTTCTCGGGCTGCAGCCGCTGCGCCATGAGGACCGTGCGGGATCGCGTGGCGTCAGCCGGCGCCGCGGCATCCGCGACACCCGAGTGCACCACGGTGCTCGGGATCCCGATCGAGCGCGCGACGGCCTCGCTGATCGCGATCTCGGCGTCGATGCGGCGTTCGATCGCCGGATACACCGGCCGGGGGGCGCGACTGCCGCGTCGCCGCGTGAAGTGGCGGGTCGCGACGAGGGCAGCATCCCGGCCGAGGAGGGCTGTCGCGGCGGCGGCATCCGCCGCGGTCATGTGCGTCGCGACGACATCGGCGCCCCGCGCGCTGCGGCGGATGAGGAGGATGTCGCGGATGCCGCTTCCCGACGCCGTGAAGCCGACGCCCGCGGCGTGCAGCGCGAGGGCCATCTGCGCGGGGTCGCCCCCGATCACCGCGACGCGATGCCCGGCGCCTGCCTGGGCGATCGCGAGGCGCCGCACGAACTGCTCCACGCCGGCGAAGCTGCGGGTGCGCACCACGTGGAGGATCTGCAGCGGGCGGTCGGTCATCGCGCCGCCTCTGCATCCCGCTCGGCGCGCACGTCCTCGAGCAGTGCGACGTACCGCTCCGCGATCGCGCGCCAGCCGAACGGCTCGGCACTGCGGCGGGCGGCCGCCGTGAAGCTCCCCGGCTCGGCGGCGGCCACCTGCTCCAGCCGCCGCGCGAGTTCGAGCGGATCCCGGTCGACGAGCCAGCCGTTTCGGCCGTCCTCGACGACTTCGGGCGCGATCCCCACGCGTGTCGCGACGACCGGCAGGCCGCTGGCGAGCGCCTCGAGGAACACCAGGCCGCTCGACTCGTACGAGCTGGGGAGCACGAACAGATCCGCGGCGGCGAGGTACGGCGCGAGGTTGGACTGCTGGCCGAGCAGCAGAACGCGGTCGGCCACCCCCAGCTCGTCCGCCTCGCGCTGGGCCCGCGCGACCATCGAGCGGGTGCCGCCGACGACGAGCAGCAGCACGGTCGTGGCGTGCACGAGCGCCTCCATCGCCAGCCGGAGGCCCTTGCGCTCGAACTCGTGCCCGACGAACAGCGCCACACGGTGCTCGGCGTCCAGCCGGAGCCGCTCGCGGGCGGCCCGGCGCTCCTGCGGGGTCGGCGGACGGAACCGCTCCAGATCCACGCCGTTGGGGATCACGACGGTGCGGGGGCGCACCCGCCCGAACGTGCGGGTGAGGGTCGAGACCTCGTCCTCGGTCAGGCACACGACCACGCGATGGGTGTCCGAGCGCAGCCGCGCGCGGTCGCGGACGAAGCTGAACAGGTGGGTGGGGTCGCGCACGAAGCCGCCGATCCCCGATCCGTGGGCGTGCATGGCGGCGAGCAGGATGCCGTGGTTGACGTAGACGTCGCCCGCGACCACCTTGCTGTGGCAGAGCGAGACGGCGTCGGGGCGCGCGGCGAGGAACGCCCGCGCCCTGCGGGTGCCGACCGTGCTGAACCAGAGCGTGCGCCACGACTGCAGCGCCCGAGCGCTCCAGCGCCCCCGGGCGCGGAACGGATCCGGTCTGCCGCGGCGGGCGGTGGCGAACGTGAAGCTCTCGACCTGATGGCCGAGCGTCCGGAACTGGCGGTCGAGATTGTGAGCGACCCCCGGAACGCCCGCTCCCGGCCCGATGAAGGGCGCGAGCTGGACGATGTGGACCACGCTTCACTGTACCGACGGCCCCCGCGCCGTGCGACGTCGCGGATGGGGCCGGTTGTAGTCTCAATCAGGGCGGGGTTCGGTTCGAAGGGGAACGGCATGGCGGACGCGACCGTGCAGGGGCACATCCTCCCGGATGAGAGTCAGGCGCTCACCGGGTTCCGCTCGGCGACCCTCGAGAGCGGCGGATCACCGTTCACGCTGTGGTTCCGCGAGCTCGACGGCCGGCCGCTCGACGCGCGTCTGGCGGACGTGTACGTGCTGGGCTCGCTCCTGCACTGGATGGCCCGCGGCGGTGCGGTGCACGTGCACGGCGCGGTGAGCCGGACGCTGCTGAGCAACCTCGACGAGTGGCAGGCGGCGCTGCACTCCTGGCTGCCCGACGTGTACGACACGGTCACCTTCACGGTCGACGAGGTGGTGGACGCCGAGCCGGATCGCTCCGCGCGCGCCATCGCCGCCTACTCCGGCGGCCTGGACTCCTCATGCACCGCGATCCGGCACACGCGCGGCCTGGCCGGGTGGCGCACCGAGCCGCTGGGCGCACTGCTGCTCGTTCACGGGTTCGACGTCGCGCTGGACCGGGCCGCCGAGTTCGAGGGGGCGAGCCTTCGAGCCGGCCGCGCCGCGGAGGCGCTGGGCCTGGAGCTGCGCACCGTCTCGACGAATCTGCGCGACCTGGGCCAGGACTGGGAGATGGTGCACGGCCTGGCGATCGCGGCCGCCCTGCAGCTCTTCGCCCCGGAGTTCGGCGTCGGGCTCATCGGCAGCAGCGCGCCGTACTTCCGCCTGGTGGTCCCGTGGGGGTCGAATCCGGTGACCGATCAGTTCCTGTCGTCGGGCACGATGCGGATCTCTCACGACGGAGCGGCGCTGAGCCGCACCGCCAAGGCGAAGGTGGTCGCCACCGAGCCGGACGTCCTGGCCCTGCTGCGGGTGTGCTGGCAGGGAGAGCGGCTGTCGCGCAACTGCGGACGCTGCGAGAAGTGTGTGCGGACGTACTGGGCCCTCCACATCGCCGGCGTCCGGCGGCCGGCCTGCTTCGACGAGCCCTTCTCGGTGCCGCCGACTCGGGTGCGGATGCCGTCGCACAACATGTCGTACTGGCGCGAGATGCTCCGGCTGGCCCGGCTCGAGGGCGACGACGAGGCGATCCGCTACATCCTCACGCTGCTGCGGTACCAGCGCGCGCGGCGCGCGCTGCGCAGCATCAGGCCGCTGCGGGCGGTCGCCGTGCGGGCCCGTCGGCGGCCGGGCCTGGCGAACCGGCTGTTCAGGTGACGGATGCCGCGCCGAGGCCGGCCTCGACACGGATGGGGCCGCGCCGGAAGGCCGCGGCCCGTCGCCGCGCGGCCGCACGGCGATCGCCGCGCAGCGCGATCGATCGCACCATCGCACCGAGCCAGACCGCGGCCCTCGCCGCCTGCCAGCCGACCGGGCCGAAGTGCTTGCGGTAGAACCGCTCCTGCGAAGCGAAGAAGTGGGCCTCGCGACGTCGCGGATCCGTGCTCGTCGCCGCGCCCGCGTGCACCGCACGGACCTCCCCGATGAGAGCGTGCCGCCAGCCCAGCAGATGCGCGCGATAGGCCCAGTCGGTCTCCTCCGCATAGAGGAAGAACCGCTCGTCGAAGCCGCCGACCTGATCCAGCGCCTCCGCGCGCAGCAGCAGCACCGAGCCGATCACGTAGCGCGCCCCGCGCTGCCACCTTCCCAGCCCGGCCGCTTCCAGCCACGCGTTGAGCGGGGTGGGGAACGGCCACGCGACCCGGGCGGGGCGACCACGCTCATCCGTCTGCGCCGGCGCCACCGACGCGAGGCCGGGGTCGGCCGCCAGACCGGCGTGCAGCGCGGCGATCGCGTCCGCCGAGATGACGGCATCCGGATTCAGCAGCAGCATGTCCGCTCCCGCCACCATCCGGTCGCCGAGCGCGACGTTCACACCCGCCGCGAACCCTCCGTTGCGACCGGGATCGAGGTAGCGCACGCCGAGCTCGCCGCACAGCGCCGCGATCTCGGGCAGCGACGAGTTGTCGACCACGGTGACAGGAAGATCGCGCACCGGCTCCAGCGCCCTGCGGAGGAGGTCCGGGGCGCCATAGGCGACCACCGCGATCTCGAGCGCGCGCGGCGCACGAGCAGCGCCGCCGAGCGCTGCATGGGCGCCGCGGCTGGTGATGCTGCCGTAGAGGTCGGCGTAGGCGCCGGCAACGGCATCCCACGAGCACTCCGCAGCGCGCGTCAGCCCGGCCGCCCGGAGCTCGGGCGCGCGTGCGGTCGCCGCCTCGACGAGGGCGCTCGCGAGAGCGGCCGCGTCGCCCGCGGGCACCACGAGCCCCGCCCCGCCGACGACCTCGGGGAGGGCGCCGGCGTCGCTCGAGACGACAGGGACCCCCGAGGCCATCGCCTCGACGGCGACGCGGCCGAACTGCTCGGTCCAGCCGGGACTCGGAAGGGACGGAACCGCCAGCACGTCCAGCCCGGTGTAGAAGTCCGGGACGGCCTCGGGGTCGAGCGGGCCGAGGAGTTCGACGCGCTCGCCGAGGCCGCGGGCGGCGGCGTCGGCGCCGAGCTGCTCCGCGAGCGGACCGGCACCGGCGATCCGCAGCCGCAGCCGGGGGTCGTGCGTCGCGGCGTCGAGCAGGACGTGCAGGCCCTTCTCGGGCACGAGACGACCGAGGAACCCGACCGTGACCGGCTCGTCCGTGGGCGGCGCCGACGGGCGCGGGGTATAGCGGTCGAGGTCGACGCCGAGCGGGATCACTCTGGCGCGGCCCGCGAATCCCTTGCCCTCCGCGATGCGCGCCGCCGCCGCGTTGCATGCCGAGATGCCGCTCGCATGCCGCAGCGCGTATCTCTCCAGCCAACGGAACGGCGGCGGGTAGCGCTTCAGGATGTTCTGGGCGGTGTAGAGCACCACCGGTGCCTTGTTGCACCGCAGCCACCGCAGCAGCAGCACCTCCGCCGTGGCGAGCGCGAAGGGCTCCTCGTGCACGTCGATGACGTCGTACTCCTCGCCCAGCGCCCGCCACAGCGGACGCGGGTCGTAGACGAACAGCGCCGGATGCCGCCCCCAGGTGTCGACCGGGACCGCATGTTCGTCGGCTCCGGCGGTGAGCTGCGTCTCGGCGCCGCCGGCATGCCATCGCCGCGCGCTCAGCAGCGTCACGGTCATGCCGAGGGCGCGCAGGCTGCGCTCCCGGCCGCGCCAGTCGGCGACGGCGGCGCTGTGCGAGATTCGCAGGACGCGCACGGAAGGCCTCCTAGTATGCTTGCCCAGGCAACCCTATGTCCGGATGCTTCTGGACCGGGATAGTGAGGTGCCCGATTGGCCGATGACTTCGTCGTACTGGCGGTCTGCGCAGGAAACCTCCATCGTTCGCCCCTCGCCGAGGCGCTTCTGCGGCGCTGGGCGACGTGGTACCTGCCGTCGCCGCTGGCGCCGCACGTGCGCGCCATGAGCGCGGGGGTCGTCGCCCCGGCCGGGGTCCCCATGGGCGAGCGGGCCCAGCGGATCGCCGCGGCGCTGGGCGCTGACGGCTCGAGCCATACCGCCCGGCGTCTCACGGACGCCGACCTCAGAGGGGCCGACCTGATTCTCACCGCGTCGCGGCGCCTGCGCGACACCGTCCTGCAGCGGGAGCCCTCGGCGGCGCGCCGCACGTTCACGATGCGCGAGGCGGGCCGGATCGCGGCATCCCTCGATCCGGCGTCCCCCTCCTCGGTGCAGGACCTGCGCGACGCGGTGGGGCGCCTCGCCGACCACCGCTCACCCGGCGACGACGACATCGTCGATCCCGAAGGCCGTGGCGACGAGGCGTACGCCGCGATGGTCGCGCAGGAGGTGCCCGCGCTGGCGCGGCTGGCGCACCTGCTCTACGGGATGCCGGCCGGCGACGTCGAGCGGTATGCCGCCGTCGCGACGACCGGAGAGGGGATGCCCTTCGCGCCGGCGCCTCCCGCGACGAGGGACCCGGCCGCCCCGTGACCTCTCTGCGCGTGCTCCACCTCGATCACACCGCGGCGGCGGGCGGCGCAGAGCTGGCGCTGGTGCGCATGCTGTCGGCCCGGCCGGGCTGGCGGCCGTTCGTGCTCACGCCGCCCACCGACGGCTCTGTCTTCGATCCGCTGGACGGTGTGGTCGCGCGTGGGACGAGCGGCATCCGGCAGCCGGCGGGCGTCTCCTCCGGACGCACGGGCACGATCCTCGGTGCCGCCTGGCGCCTGATCGTCCAGGCCGCCGCGACCCGCACCCACCGCGCCTTCCGCGGCGCCGACCTGGTCGATGCCAACAGCGCCCGGGCTGCGGCGTACGGAGCGCTGGCGGTGCGGGGCTCGCGCACGCCGTTCGTCGTGCACCTGCGCGACACGGTCGATCCCACCGCGCTCGGCGGCGTCGGCTTCCGGCTGATGAGCCGCCTGGTGCTGCCGCGCGCCGACGGCGTGATCGCCAACTCGCGGCTGACGCTGCGGACGGCGTCGCCGTTCCTGCGCGAGGGGACTCGCACCGCCGTCATCCCGAGCGCCTCGGGGCTGCGCGCCGCGTCGGCGTCCGCGGACGGGCGCGAGCCCGGCCCGCTCCGCATCGGGATGCTGGCGCGGATCGACCCGTGGAAGGGGCAGGCGCTGCTGATCGAGGCGTTCGCCGCCGCCTTCCCCGACGACGCCGTCCTCGAGATCGCCGGCTCCGCACCGTTCGGGCACGAGCGGTACGCCGCGGAGCTTCGCGCACAGGCGGAGCGTCTCGGCGTCGACGATCGCGTCGAGCTGCTCGGCCACGTCGACGCGGTGGACGCCCTGCTCGCGCGCTGGGACATCGCGGTGCAATACTCCACGCGCCCCGAGCCCCTCGGCCAGAACGTGCTGCAGTACCTGGCCGCCGGGAAGGCCGTGGTGGTGGCGGACGAGGGCGGACCCGTGGAGTGGGTCGACGACGGCGTCAACGGGCTGCGGGTGCGTCCTCGCGACCGTGCTGCGCTCGCGGCGGCGCTGCGCCGTCTCGCCGACGAGCCCGAGCTCCGCGACCGCCTGCGCGCCGCCGCCGGGGCGACCCCGGGCCTGCTGACCGACGCCGATGTCGCGGCCGCTCACGCGCGGTTCTACGCAGAGGTCGTACGCCGGCGCGAAGAGGGTGCGGGCCGTCGCCGCACCCGGTTGCCGCGCGAGTAGCATCAGCGTGTGATCGCTGCCCTCGCCGCCACCCTTCCTGTGATCCTCGCCGGCGTGCTCGTGGCCAGCGCCGTGGCGAAGCTGCGCGCGCCCGACGACCTGGTGGGCTGGGCCGAACTGGGCGTGCCGAAGGCGTTCCGCAGACAGTGGCTGCTCTCGTTCCATCCGTGGGGTGAGATCGCGCTCGGCGCCGCGCTCGCACTGCTCGGGGGGTGGCTGGGCCTCCTCGCCGCTATCGTGGCCGTCGTCCTGATGGCCGCCTACCTGTGGCTGGTGGTGCAGGCGAAGGGCCGTTCCGACGACGCGTCCTGCGCGTGCTTCGGCTCGCGACGCCGGATCACCCGGGTCACGATAATCCGCAACAGCTGGCTGCTGGCGCTCGCGCTCGCCACCGCCGCCGTCATCTGGACGGCACCTGTGCTGGGCGGGGCGCTCGCCCTCGCCGTCTCGGGCTGGTGGGGCACCCTGATCGCCGCGGCCGCGGCGGCGGTGACCGCCGCGCTCGTGCTCTGGCCCGACGCACCCCAGGCCGAGCCGGCCTCGCCCGCGGCAGAGCCGGCAGCCGCCGAACAGGTCGAAGCCGGCGGCGAACTGGACTACATCCGCACCCGCACGCCCGCCGTACCCGTCTCGCTCGCCGACGGCACCCGCGTCAACCTCCGCGAGCTGACGCGCACGAAGCCCATGCTGATGCTGGCAGTCTCGTCCACGTGCGGCTCGTGCAGCGTCGTGATCGAGCAGGCGCCCGATTACCGCGCGCTGCTGCCCGAGCTCGACGTCCGCCTCATGTTCACCCACCCGCACGACAGCGGACGCCTGAGCGAGCTCACCGAGCCGCAGTCTCTGCACGACCCCGAGCACTTCATCAGCGGCTCGATCGAGGACTGGAGAGTGCCCTCGGCGGTGCTGTTCGGAATCGACGGCCTGCTGGCGGGCGGTCCCGTCACCGGGGTGCGCGAGATCGAGGACTTCGTCGACGACGTGTACGAGAGCCTCCACGGCGTACGGCCGTCTCGATCCCACATCGCGTGAGCATCGCGCGGCGGCGGCCCTCGTCCCGCGGGGACGTTCATGGCATCCTGGCGTGAGACGACCGGCCGGGTCGCGACACTGTCACCAGTGACGGGTGCTGCGGTCGCGGCATCCGTCCCGTCGAAAGGTGCGCCCATGATCCGCCGTCTTGCTTCCGTCGCAGGCGTGACACTCCTCGCCGTGGGGCTCCTCGCCGGGTGCGCGAGCACCGCCGGCACCGAATCCCCCGAGCCGGACGAGACGGTGCCCGCCGACAGCGAGGAGATCGAGGTCGAGGCCGCCTGGCTGGACGGCGGCCGGATGATCGGCATCGTGACGGAGGGCTCCTCGACCTGTGTGCCCTCCGCCGGCGAGGTGAGCTACGACAACGGCGTCCTCCAGGTCGAGCTCGTCGAGGCTCCCGCCGACACCGCGTGCACGAGCGACCTCGTGGCGCGGGCGACCGTCGTGGGACTGCCCGAGGGCATCGACACCACGCGCGAGCTCGAGGTGTTCGTCACCGGCGACGGCTACCACGGCGAGGCCGAGCTCGACCCGGTCCCCGGCCTCGATCAGAGCGGCGAGACCGACTACCTCCCTTCGGCAGGATGGACCGACAAGGACGGGCAGTTCGTCATCCTCACGTGGGGGTCGTCGACCTGCGTGCCGGCGATCGAGAACGTCGAGGCCTCCGGTCAGGAGGTCACCGTCACGTTCATGACGCCGCCCGAGGACCAGGCGTGCACCATGGACATGGCCCCGCGCGCGGTGGTGGTGCAGGTCGAAGGGGTCGACGACGACGCCGAGGTCACCGCGATCCTCACCGGCGGCGAGTTCGACGACGTGCGCGTCCCGATCGTCGGCCACGACTGACAGTGCGCGATTGCGGATGCCGCGGCCCGCGGCATCCGCAATCCCCTCAGTCCGTCCGCACCAGCAGCTCGCCGATCTCGCAGTCCAGCGCGCGGCAGATGGCCGACAGCGTCGAGTAGCGGATGGCGCGGGCGCGGTCGTTCTTGAGGACCGACAGGTTCACGACCGAGACCCCGACGAGCTCCGAGAGCCGGGTGAGGGTCATGCCGCGCTCCTCGAGCAGCTCGTCGAGCCGGCAGTGGACCCCGGTGGGCCCGTCGTCTTCGGCCGGGCTCACACGAGGCCTTCGGTCTCGCGCTGCAGGCGCTCGCCGATCTGGAAGGCAGCGCCGATCGCCGCGAGCGCGAGCATGCCGAACAGCGGCGCGAAGTCGGTGGAGAAGGTCACGCCGTCGTACGTGTAGTCGCTCACGGCAGACAGCGCGCCGTTCACCGTCATCGTGGTGAGCATCGAGCCGACGAACCAGCCCACGGCGAGGATGCCGGTGCCCAGGAAGATGAGGCGCGCGGTGCCACGCTCGAAGGCGCGGCCGCGCGCGAGGCGCAGGCAGAACAGCGCGCCGACCACGATGCCGGCGATGATGGCGAGCGCGATGACGATCGGCTCGGCCCACAGCGCGAAGAGGGTGGCCGCAGCCGGCTCCGCGACCGTGACGGTCGCCTGCTCGACGGCGACCTGCACCGGCGCTCCGTCGGGGCCGATGGGAAGGTCGGCGGTCTCGCCCAGGAACGGGACGAGCACGGGGATGTCGGTCCCGCGCGCCACCTCCGCCAGCCGGCCGATCGCGTGCCAGGCCGTGAAGCCGATCGCGACCGCCCCGATGGCGACGGAGAGGTAGATCCCGACGCGATCGCTCCTGGTGGGCATCCTGGTGTCCGTCATCTCGATCGTTCTCCCATACTCATATCGATAAACGTTGTTATCGAAAAACGATACGGTATGTGCGCCGCTCGCCGCAACCGGCGAGCCGGCACGGGCGCCGGCGGAGCGTGCGCTATGCCCACGGCGAACACGGCCATCCCGTCCGGGCCCGCTGGCTACCCTCGATGTAAGGCGCAGTAGGTCACACCGACCCGAGGCGTCCCGGAGGAGTGAACGATGTTCGAGAGATTCACCGACCGTGCCCGTCGTGTGGTCGTCCTCGCCCAGGAAGAGGCGAAGATGCTGAACCACAACTACATCGGCACCGAGCACATCCTGCTCGGTCTCATCCACGAGGGCGAGGGCGTCGCAGCCAAGGCCCTCGAGAGCCTCGGCATCTCGCTCGACGCCGTCCGCGAGCAGGTCCAGGACATCATCGGCCAGGGGCAGCAGCAGCCGACCGGTCACATCCCCTTCACTCCGCGCGCCAAGAAGGTGCTCGAGCTGTCGCTGCGCGAGGCGCTGCAGCTGGGCCACAACTACATCGGCACCGAGCACATCCTCCTGGGGCTCATCCGCGAGGGCGAGGGCGTCGCCGCCCAGGTGCTCGTCAAGCTCGGCGCAGACCTCAACAAGGTGCGCCAGCAGGTCATCCAGCTGCTCTCGGGCTACCAGGGCAAGGAGCCCGCCGGCGTCGCCTCCGGCGCGGGCGAGCAGACCCAGGGCACCACCCAGGGCGGCTCGCAGGTGCTCGACCAGTTCGGCCGCAACCTCACGCAGGCCGCGCGCGACAACAAGCTCGACCCGGTCATCGGGCGCGAGAAGGAGATCGAGCGCGTCATGCAGATCCTGTCGCGCCGCTCCAAGAACAACCCCGTCCTCATCGGCGAGCCCGGCGTCGGAAAGACGGCGGTCGTCGAGGGCCTCGCCCAGGCCATCGTCAAGGGCGACGTTCCCGAGACGCTGAAGGACAAGCAGGTCTACTCGCTCGACCTCGGCTCGCTCATCGCCGGCTCGCGGTACCGCGGTGACTTCGAGGAGCGCCTCAAGAAGGTCACGAAGGAGATCCGCACCCGAGGCGACATCATCGTCTTCATCGACGAGATCCACACGCTCGTGGGTGCCGGTGCCGCCGAGGGCGCGATCGACGCCGCGTCGATCCTGAAGCCGCTCCTCGCGCGCGGCGAGCTGCAGACGATCGGCGCGACCACCCTCGACGAGTACCGCAAGCACTTCGAGAAGGATGCCGCGCTGGAGCGCCGCTTCCAGCCGATCCAGGTCGCCGAGCCGAGCCTGCCCCACGCGATCAACATCCTGAAGGGGCTGCGCGACCGCTACGAGGCACACCACAAGGTGCAGATCACCGACGGCGCGATCGTCGCGGCGGCGAACCTCGCCGACCGTTACATCTCGGACCGCTTCCTGCCCGACAAGGCGATCGACCTGATCGACGAGGCCGGCGCCCGCCTGCGCCTGTCGATCCTGTCCAGCCCGCCCGAGCTGCGCGAGTTCGACGACAAGATCGCCAACGTGCGCCAGCAGAAGGAGCAGGCGTCCGAGGATCAGGACTTCGAGAAGGCCGCGTCGCTGCGCGACGAGGAGAAGTCGCTCCTCGCCGAGCGTCTGCGCCTCGAGAAGCAGTGGCGCTCGGGCGACGTCGCCTCGCACGCCGTCGTCGACGAGGGCCTGATCGCCGAGGTGCTCGCCCAGGCCACCGGCATCCCGGTCTTCAAGCTGACCGAGGAGGAGTCCAGCAGGCTCGTCTTCATGGAGAAGGCGCTGCACCAGCGCGTCATCGGCCAGGAGGAGGCGATCGCCGCCCTCTCGAAGACGATCCGCCGCCAGCGCGCGGGCCTCAAGGACCCCAAGCGTCCGTCGGGCTCGTTCATCTTCGCCGGCCCCACGGGCGTCGGAAAGACCGAGCTGGCCAAGGCGCTCGCCGAGTTCCTCTTCGACGACGAGCACGCGCTCATCTCGCTCGACATGTCGGAGTTCGGTGAGAAGCACACCGTCTCGCGCCTGTTCGGCGCCCCTCCCGGCTTCGTCGGGTTCGAAGAGGGCGGCCAGCTCACCGAGAAGGTGCGCCGCAAGCCGTTCTCGGTGGTGCTCTTCGACGAGATCGAGAAGGCCCACCCCGACATCTTCAACTCGCTGCTGCAGATCCTCGAGGAGGGTCGCCTGACCGACGGTCAGGGCCGCGTCATCGACTTCAAGAACACGGTGATCATCATGACGACGAACCTCGGTTCGTCGGCGATCGCCGGAGGCCCGGTGGGCTTCCAGGTCGAGGGCGACACGGGCACGACGTACGACCGGATGAAGGGCAAGGTCAACGAGGAGCTCAAGCGCAACTTCAAGCCCGAGTTCCTCAACCGCGTCGATGACATCATCGTCTTCCCGCAGCTGAACAAGGACGAGCTCCGCCAGATCGTGGGCCTGTTCACCAAGCGTCTCGGCGAGCGCCTGCTCGACCGCGACATGACGGTGGAGCTGACGGATGCCGCGAAGGACAAGCTGATCGACATCGGCTTCGACCCCGCGCTCGGCGCCCGGCCGCTGCGTCGCGCGATGCAGCGCGAGGTCGAGGACCGCTTGTCGGAGAAGATCCTGCACGGCGAGCTCAACCCCGGCGACCACGTGAAGGTCGACGCCGAGAACGGCGAGTTCGTCTTCGAGCACGGCCCCCGCGGCGAGAAGGTGGCGGTGGGCGTCGTGCACAACGGCGAGATCACCGCGACCCCCGATCTGGCCGCCAACGCCTAGGGCGGTCGCCGAGCCGCGACACGCAGTCGAAGAGCGGATGCCTCACTCCGAGGCATCCGCTCTTCGCATTCCCGGCCCGCCCCTCGCGCCTCGCGCCGGTCCCGGCCCTACGCTGGACGGATGAGCGAGTTCACGGTGCGGCCTGCGCGCACGCCGGACATCCGCCGCATCCAGGCGCTCCTCGAGCCGTTCGTGCAGCGGCGCATCCTGCTCGGCAAGGACCTCGTCGTGCTCTACGAGGCGACCCAGCAGTTCCTCGTCGCCGAGGATGCGCAGGGCGAGCTGATCGGCTGCGGCGCCCTGCACGTGATGTGGGAGGACCTCGGCGAGGTGCGCACCCTGATCGTCGCCGACGGGTGGCTGCGGCACGGGGTGGGACGCGCGCTCGTGGAGGGCCTGGAGGAGAACGCGCGCGCGCTCGGGCTGTCGCGGCTGTTCTGCCTGACGTTCGAGGTGGACTTCTTCACCCGGCGCGGCTTCGAGCCGATCGGCGAGCAGGTCGTCGACCCCGACGTGTACTCGCAGCTCATCCGCTCGCCCGACGAAGGCGTCGCGGAGTTCCTGGACCTCGCGCACGTCAAGCCGAACACCCTGGGCAACACGCGCATGATCAAGCGCCTCTGACCCACCGGCGACGCGCGCGCCGGCGGCTGCGCCCTGCCGGGTGGCGCGACCCGGGGCGCGCCGACCGGCGATGACGCCGCCCGGAGTTAGCCTGTCATCATGACCGGCACCACTCCGCGCCGCCGCCATTCCCCGGCGGTCTATCGTCGCCGGCGATTGGTGCTGCTCGTCGGGCTCCTCGTCGTCGCAGGCGTCGTGTGGCTGCTGATCGCCCAGCCCTGGCGCGGATCGGCCGAGGAGTCGACCGCCGACGGGGATCGCGCGTCGTCGCAGAACTCGGCGGACTCGCTGCCGGTGCCGTCGCCGGGGGAGACCCCGGGGCCGTCCGAGACCGGCGCCGTCGAAGGTGCGGTCGTCGAGGGTGCGACGCCGGGCGCGACGCCTGCCGCGCAGCCCTGCGTCGCCGGCGAGATCACCGTGGAGCCGGTCACCTCCGCCGACGCGTTCACCGGCGACCAGAAGCCGCAGTTCTCCATCGAGCTCACCAACAACGGGCCCGACTGCACGCTCAACGTCGGCACCAGCGCGCAGTCCTTCACGGTCACCAGCGGCGACGACGTCTGGTGGCGCTCGACGGACTGCCAGAGCGAGCCCAGCGACATGATCGTGCTCGTCGCCGCGGGGCAGACGGTGTCCAGTGCGGCGCCGCTGGAGTGGGATCGCACCCGCTCCGCCGTGGGCACGTGCGGCGACACGACCCGGCCGGTCGCGCCGGGCGGCGGCGCGTCGTACCACCTGTCGGTCGAGATCGGCGGCGTCGCGTCGACGGAGCCGAAGCAGTTCCTGCTGTACTGAGCGCGTCCTGAGCTGCCGGGCGTGGGCGCGGCCGCGGCATCCGCTGTCACCGGCCCGCCTCGGGCTCTTGGTCGCCGGCGCCGTCCACGGCGCTGGCCCAGACCCAGCAGCGGTATTCCTCGCCTGAGATCCGGAAGCGGATGGCGATCGCACGCGGCGTCCACATGCAGGCCTCCGCGTCGACCTGGATCGGCGTCCGGCCGAACCGCACCCACGCCTTGACGCGCTTGGGCTTCGGATCGGTGGTGCACGGCAGATCGTCCAGTTGCAGCTCGAGCCGCGAGAGCGTCTCGAGCGGACCGCCGGCCGCGATGCGCTGCAGGATCCTCTCGTCCATCAGCCGGTCGTAGTGGTCGGCGTATCGCCTGTTCGTGCCCACCCGCCGGCTCCCTCCTCCGGCCTCCTTCCACTCTATCGAGATTCGAAGATGTGTTCTATTCTCTTAACCCATGACGACCACGCGTATCGAACATGACGTAACCATATGGATGGCCGACGACATCCCCGCGCGCATGTTCTACGCGGGTCGCCGGTGGCGTGTGAGCGATGCGCCGACGCGGCTCCGCGAGTCGATCTGGGCCATGCCGCTGGAGCGAGGGCGCAGCATGTACGGCTGGCGGTTCCAGGCGACCAGCGACGACGGCGACGTGGTGGTGTTCGACGTCTATCGCGACGGCGAGGACTGGCACATCCACCACACGTACACGTGAGAAGGCGCAGACAGCGCGAAGCGGGGCTCCCCCAGGACGCCCCGCTCCGCTTCCCCACACCAGGGTGTCAGCCGAACACCTAGGGCTTGTCGCCGAACACCTCGGACTCCATGGCGTCGTACCCCTCCGCCTGGGGGTCCCAGTGCTTGCCGCCGGAGAGGGCGTACTCCTCCTCCGGAGAGAGCACGAGACGGTGGCGGAAGTACAGGGCGAATCCGACGAGGATCACCACGTACACGATGGCGATCGCGACGATGGCGGGCCGGGCCGGCTCGTTGATGAAGAAGCCGAAGAAGATGAGCACCGACACGGCGCCGGCGATGACGGCGCCGGGGATGCCCCACGGACTGCGGTAGGGGCGGTGGGCGTCGGGGTACTTGCGGCGCAGGATCACGTACGACGCCATCTGGAGCGCGTAGGCGATGACCGCTCCCCAGATCGCGATGTTCAGCACGATCGCTCCTGCCACCCCGCCGGTGCCGCCGAGCGAGTCGACGAGCACGAGGGCGATGAAGCCGATCGCCGCACCGACCACCAGCGCGACCCACGGCGTCGCCCGCTTGCCGGTGAGCGACAGGAACTTCGGGTAGTAGCCGGCGCGCGACAGCGAGTACATGTTGCGGCCGTACGCGAACATGATGCCCTGCAGCGACGCGAGGAGCCCGATCAGGGCGAAGAGCGCCAGCACTGCGGCCAGCTCGTCGCCGACGATCGCGCGGAATCCGTCGAGCAGCGGCTCGCCGGCACTGCCGGTCGCCTCCGCACCCACGACACCGGTGTTCAGGAACAGCACGAGCAGGCCGGTGATGATCAGAGTCGTGCGGGCGATGAAGCCGGCACGGGGGATGTCGCGCTCCGGGTTGTGCGACTCCTCGGCCGCGAGCGGCAGCTCCTCGATGCCGAGGAAGAACCACATCGCGTACGGCAGAGCGAAGAGGATGGGGATCACGCCGTGCGGCAGGAAGGCGCTCTGTCCGGGATCGGGTGCGATGTCGAAGAGCTTGTCCCAGCTGAACTGGCCCGAGAAGAGCGCCATCGCCGAGAACACCAGGATGATGGCGATCGAGATGATCGACACGACGATCGCGAACTTGAACGAGATCGCCGCGCCGGCGGCGTTCAGCGCGATGAAGGCCGTGTAGAGGATGATCCACCACACCCACGTCGGCATCGAGAAGTTCAGCAGCTCACTGGTGATGGCATCGGCGTAGGACGCCGAGAAGTACACGATGACCGCGGTCGTCGCGACGTACTCGATCGTCTCGGCCGCACCGGTGACCAGGCCGCCCCACGGGCCCATCGCGGAGCGCGCGAACGAATACGCACCGCCGGTGTGCGGCATCGCGGCGGCCATCTCGCCGATCGAGAAGATCATGCCGTAGTACATGACGACGAGGATGGCGAAGGCGATGAGCATGCCGCCGAAGCCTGCGAAGCCGATGCCGAAGTTCCACCCCGAGAAGTCGCCCGAGATGACGGCGGCGACGGCGAGGCCCCACAGGCCCCAGACGCCGGCCGAGCGCTTCAGGGTGCGCTTCTGGAAATAGTCGTGACCTGCTCGCCTATAGGTCGCTCCTGCGACCTTCGACGAGCTTGCGGCGGCGGATGCCGGTGGCTTCGGGGTTGATGCACTGCTCGCTTGGGACATCGGTCCTCCAGTGATAGGCGAAGGGAGGCGCGCTCGGGTCGCGCGGCTTGCACTTGTCGCCGATTGTGGCGCTATTGGTGGGCTGTGTCTACCTTTGAATCCGATTTTCGTTAGAGTGAGCGCGTGCCCGCGGCCGGGCATGGTCGCGTGCGCGACTGGTCGCACGTCGGGACTTGAGGAGGACGGATGCCGGGCAACCTCACCGTCGAGCAGTTGAACGACGGGATCGCGAGCGGCGACATCGACACGGTGGTGGTCGCCTTCGCCGACGCGCAGGGGCGGCTGGTGGGCAAGCGCGTCTCAGCGCGGCTGTTCCAGGAGGAGGTGCTCCCCCACGGTGCGGAGGCCTGCAACTACCTGCTGTCCGTCGACGTCGACATGAACACCGTCGACGGCTACGCGATGTCGAGCTGGGAGACCGGCTACGGCGACATGATGCTGCGCCCCGACCCGTCGACGCTGCGCCTCATTCCGTGGCTGCCGGGCTCGGCGCTGGTGATGGCCGACCTCACCTGGGAGGGTGGCGACCCGGTCGTGCAGTCGCCGCGCGACATCCTCGACCGCCAGCGGCAGCGCCTCGCCGACCGCGGCCTCGTCGCCTACTCCGGCACCGAGCTGGAGTTCATCATCTTCGACGACACGTACCGCGATGCCTGGGCCAAGGGCTACCGCGGCCTCACGCCTGCGACCGACTACAACGTCGACTACGACCTGCTCGCCTCGGGCCGCCTGGAGCCGCTGCTGCGCGACATCCGCCTGTCGATGGACGGGGCCGGGCTCTACACCGAGGGCGTCAAGGGGGAGTGCAACCTCGGTCAGCAGGAGATCGCCTTCCGCTACGCCGAGGTGCTCGAGACCGCCGACCAGCACGCCATCTACAAGAACGGCGCCAAGGCCATCGCCGAGCACCACGGCAAGGCGCTGACGTTCATGGCCAAGTTCGACGAGCGCGAGGGCAACAGCTGCCACATCCACCTGTCGGTGCGCTCGGAGGCGGGAGAGCCCGTCATGGCCGGCGACGGGAGGCACGGCTTCAGTCCGCTGATGGAGCACTGGATCGCCGGCATCCTGGCCACCCTGCGCGAGTTCACGCTGCTGTACGCGCCCAACATCAACTCGTACAAGCGGTTCGCGAAGGGCTCGTTCGCCCCCACCGGGATCGCGTGGGGCCTCGACAACCGCACCTGCGCGCTGCGCGTGATCGGCCACGGCTCCTCGCTGCGGGTGGAGAACCGGGTCCCGGGCGGCGACGTGAACCCGTACCTCGGCATCGCGGCGATCATCGCGGGCGGCCTGCACGGCATCGAGCACGAGCTGCCGATGCCCGACGCGCTCACCGGCAACGCGTACACGTCCGGGGTCGACCACCTTCCGACGACGCTGCGCGAGGCCGCGCAGCTGTTCGACCAGTCGGCCATCGCGCGCGCCGCCTTCGGCGATGACATGGTCGAGCACTATCTGAACCAGGCGCGCATCGAGGTCGAGGCCTACGACGCCGCCGTGACCGACTGGGAGAGGGTGCGTGGCTTCGAACGCCTCTGAGAACCCCGTGATCGGCCTGACGACGTACCTCGAGCAGGCCACGCAGGGGGTGTGGGACGTGCGCGCGGCGTTCCTGCCGCAGGTGTACTTCGACTCGGTGACCGCCTCGGGCGGCATCGCGGTGCTGCTGCCCCCGCAGCACAGCAGCGCGACCGACGTGCGGGTGGAAGACGCTGCCGACGCCGTCCTGGACGGCCTCGACGGTCTCATCCTGACCGGCGGCCTCGACGTCCAGCCCGAGCTGTACGGCGCGGAGCGGCATCCGACCACTGACCCGGCGCGTCCGGATCGCGACGCGTGGGAGCTCGCGCTGTTCCGCGGGGCCGAAGCGCGACGGATGCCGGTGCTCGCGATCTGCCGTGGCCTCCAGCTGGTCAACGTGGCCCGTGGCGGGACGCTGCACCAGCACCTCCCGGAGGTGCTGGGCACCGAGCGGTACCGCGTCGGCGGAGGGGTCTTCGCCACCAACGAGGTCCACGTCGACGACGGCACCCGACTCGCGGCGCTCGTCGGCGCGGGACCGATGGACGTCCACAGCTACCACCACCAGGGCATCGACCGGCTCGGCGACGGCCTCGTGGTCACCGCGCGCACCGATGACGGGCTGGTCCAGGCGTTCGAGTCGGACGGCGACGGCTACGTCCTGGGGGTGCAGTGGCATCCCGAGCAGAACCAGGAGGACCGCCGGCTGTTCGCGGGGCTCGTGGCCGAGGCATCCGTCTACGCGTCCCGGGAGGTCCACGCATGAGTGGGACGTTCACGCTCGTCAACCCCGCGACCGGGCAGCCGATCCGCGAGATCGCCCGTGCCGACGAGGCGCAGACGGATGCCGCGATCGCGCGTGCCGTCGCCGCCCAGCGTTCGTGGGCGTCGCTGCCGCCCGTGGCGCGGGCCGACGCGCTGCGTGCGTTCGCTCGCACGGTGGAGGCCCATGTCGAGGAGCTCGCGCAGCTCGAAGTGCTGAATTCGGGGCATCCGATCGGTTCGGCGCGGTGGGAGGCGTCGCACGTCGCGCAGGTGCTGAACTTCTACGCCGGCGCGCCCGAGCGGCTCTCGGGCCAGCAGATCCCGGTCGCCGGGGGACTCGACGTGACGTTCCACGAGCCGTACGGCGTCGTCGGCATCATCGTGCCCTGGAACTTCCCGATGACGATCGCGTCGTGGGGGTTCGCCCCCGCGCTCGCCGCCGGGAACGCCGTCGTGCTCAAGCCCGCCGAGCTCACCCCGCTGACCGCGATCCGCCTCGGCGAGCTCGCGCTCGAGGCGGGGCTTCCGGCGGGGCTGTTCGAGGTGGTCACCGGCTCGGGCTCCGTGGTCGGTCAGCGCTTCGTGTCGCACCCGGACGTGCGCAAGGTGGTCTTCACCGGGTCGACGTCCGTCGGCGTCGAGGTCGCGGCCGGCTGCGCGCGCGAGCTGAAGCCGGTCACCCTCGAGCTCGGCGGCAAGAGCGCCAACATCGTGTTCGCCGACGCCGATCTCGAGAAGGCGGCCGCCAGCGCGCCGGGCGCGGTGTTCGACAATGCCGGCCAGGACTGCTGCGCCCGCAGCCGCATCCTCGTCGAGCGCTCCGCGTACGACCGGTTCCTCGAGCTGCTCGAGCCCGCGGTGAAGGCGTGGCGCGTGGGCGACCCGGGTGACGAGCGCACCGACATGGGGCCGCTGATCTCGGCATCCCACCGCTCCACCGTCGAAGGCTTCCTCGACGGCGCGGACGTCGCCTTCCGCGGGTCGGCGCCCGACGGCGACGGCTTCTGGTTCGCCCCGGCCGTCGTGCTCGCCGATCGCGGGGACCGCATCGCGCGCGAGGAGGTCTTCGGACCGGTGGTCGCGGTGCTGCCGTTCGACGACGAGGCCGACGCCGTGCGGCTCGCCAACGACACCATCTACGGGCTCGCCGGCTCGATCTGGACCGAGAACCTCGGCCGCGCCGTGCGCGTCTCGCGCGGGGTCAAGAGCGGCGTGCTGTCGGTCAACTCGCACTCCTCGGTGCGGTACTGGACGCCGTTCGGCGGCATGAAGGCGTCGGGCCTCGGCCGTGAACTCGGCCCCGACGCCGCCGAGCACTTCACCGAGACCAAGAACGTCTTCTTCGCGACGGACTGAGAGGGAACAGCATGGATCTGACGGCGAGGCTCAAGGACCGGGTCGCCATCATCACCGGCGGCGCGTCGGGCATCGGCCTGGCGACGGCGCGCCGGTTCGCGGCCGAGGGTGCGCGCGTCGTGATCGCGGATCTCGATCCCGAGTCCGGCGAGGCCGCCGCCGCTGAGGTGGACGGCGTCTTCCGCGGGGTGAACGTCGCCGACGAGGCCCAGGTGAACGCCGTCTTCGACGGCGTGGCCGCGGAGTTCGGCGGCATCGACATCGCCTTCAACAACGCCGGCATCTCACCGGCCGACGACGACTCGATCGAGACGACCGAGCTGCCCGCGTGGGACCGCGTGCAGGACGTCAACCTCAAGAGCGTCTACCTGTGCTCGCGTGCGGCCCTGCGGCACATGGTGCCGGCGGGCAGAGGCTCGATCATCAACACGGCGTCGTTCGTCGCGCTGCTGGGATCGGCCACGTCGCAGATCTCGTACACCGCCTCGAAGGGCGGCGTGCTGGCCCTGACCCGCGAGCTCGGCGTGCAGTTCGCGCGTCAGGGGATCCGCGTGAACGCGCTGTGCCCGGGACCGGTGAACACCCCGCTGCTGCAGGAGCTCTTCGCGAAGGACCCCGAGCGCGCGCAGCGCCGCCTCGTCCACGTGCCGATGGGCCGGTTCGCCGAGCCGGAGGAGCTCGCCGCCGCCGTCGCGTTCCTCGCCTCGGACGACGCCTCGTTCATCACAGCGACCGCGTTCGTCGTCGACGGCGGCATCACCAACGCCTACGTGACGCCGCTCTGAGGAGGCTTCCGATGCATCGCCCGTACCGTGTGCAGGACCGACCGGCCGAACCGAGGCGGAACTCGGCGTGTCGCGCGGGTTCGGCGGGATCCGTCCTGCGAACGGTACGGCGGAGAGGCGAGGGGCTGTGACCGACCCGCCGCTGCACGAGGTGCGCAAGGCCGTGTACCGGCCGGTGCGCGAGGGCAACGCCCTCGAGGACACGGTCGCGCGCATCGCGCAGACCATCCGGCTCGGCGTGGTGGCCCCCGGGGAGTCGCTGCCGTCGGAGCGTGAGCTCGCCGTTCTCTACGCCGTCAGCCGCGACACCGTCCGCGAGGCGATCCGCGAGCTCGCCGACACCGGCTATCTCGTGCGACGGCGCGGCCGCTACGGCGGCACGTTCGTCGCCGACCCCCTGCCGCAGCCCCCGCACCCGCGGGACGTGACCGCCGCCGAGTTCGAAGACGTCCTCGGGCTCCGGCGCGTGCTCGAGGCCGGCGCAGCCCGCGCCGCCGCCGGCCGGACGCTCGACGCGTCGGCGCGCGACGTGCTGTGGGCGAGGTACGAGGCCGTGGCCGAGGCATCCGCCACGGACTACCGCAGGCTCGACACGCTGCTGCACCTGACGATCGCCGAGCTCGCCGGCATTCCGTCGCTCGTCGCGCTCGCCGCCGAGAACCGCGCGAAGGTCAACGAGTGGCTCGACACCTTCCCGCTGCTGCCGCGCAACATCGAGCACTCCAACGCCCAGCACGAGCACATCGTGACCGCCATCCTCGCGGGGAGAGCGGATGCCGCGGAGGCGGCGATCCTCGAACACCTCGCCGGATCGGAGGCCCTGCTGCGGGGCTTCCTCGCTTGAGGTTCCTGCTCCGGTGGCCGCTGGGGCGGCGGAGCGGAAGGCCGTCCAGGCCGAAGCTACGCTGGAGGGGTGGCAGGCAAGAAGCGGGCGAAGAAGGCGAAGGAGCCGCTGGAGTTCCGCAACACCCAGCTGAGCGATGCGCTCCAGACGCAGGACATGGCGGCGGTCGCGTTCGCGCTGCGCCATGGTCCCACCGTCGTCCCGCTCATGCGTCCGGGGCAGCGCGACAACCCGCTCGACGTCGGCGAGGTGTGGACGTACCGCGACCCCGACACCGGCGACGTGGCCCTGCTGCTGTTCAGCGATGCCGCGCACAAGCCCGCGAGCCTGCCGCCCGGCGTCGCGCTGCAGTCGCCGGCATGGCTGCGCGCGTTCCTCGGCGCGCACGAGGCCGAGATCACCACGGTCTTCTTCGACATCGCCGGACCCCACCCGCTGCAGGCCTCACCCGCCGACCTCATCGCCGCGCTCGACGCCTGACGCGCCCCCCCAGTACCCAGCGTCCCCGGGTTTGGGGCGCGTCGCGCGCGTCTGGGGCGTGCCCCGTGCGCCCCGAACGACAGTGGTGCGCCCCAAACCCCCGGTGATCCGCCGGGGGACGCGCCCGCGCGACAGCGCCGGGCTTCATCGGTTTTGGGGCGCGTCGCGCGCGTCTGGGGCGTGCCCCGTGCGCCCCGAACGACAGCGGTGCGCCCCAAACCCCCGGTGATCCGCCGGGGACGCGCCCGCGCGACAGCAGACGGCAGCTCCGGGGGAGGGGTTTGCGTCGACGGGGATGAGCGGGCAGACTCGCCGGGTGGAATTCCTGCTCGTCGGAATCGTGTGCGCGGCCGGACTGGTGATCCCCATCGTGCTCGGGTACGCCGACCCTGGGCGTCGACGCCGGCCCCGGGGTCGCTGAGCCGACCGGCCGCACGCCGCGGGACCCGAGGACGTCTTCGCCCGGCAGGCTCCAGCGCTGAGGGGACCGGCCGAGCTCAGAACTCGGGGACGTCTTCGCCCGGCCGGCCCTTGGACCGAGTCCGCACGTCGCTGACGGCGCCACCCAGCGACCCCGAGCGGTGGTCGATCACGTCTCGGTACCCGAGACGCGCGCCTTCGCTGCGCCGTTGCGTCGCCTGGGTGACGGGCCGCACCTCGCCCGCCAGGCTCAGCTCGCCGACCACGGCGATATGGCGGGGAATCGTCCATCCTTCGACCGCGCTGGCCACGGCGAGCGCGATCGCGAGGTCGGCCGCCGGTTCGGCGAATCTCACTCCGCCGACCGTCGAGACGTACACGTCCTGATCCGAGGTCTTGATCTTCATCCGCTTCTCGAGCACCGCCAGCACGGTCGCCACGCGGGCGGCGTCGACCCCGTTCACGATGCGCCGCGGGTTGCCCGACTTGCTGTCGATCGTCAGCGCCTGCACCTCGACGGGCAGCGCGCGCCGGCCCTCCAAGGCGATCGAGACGCACGTGCCGGGCTCGGTGCTGCCGTGGCCGAGGAACAGGGCGCTGGGGTCGGGGACCTCGGCGATGCCCGCGCCGGTCATGTCGAAGCATCCGACCTCGTCCGTCGGGCCGAAGCGGTTCTTGAGCGCGCGTACGAACCGCAGCGACGTCTGCCGGTCGCCCTCGAACTGGCACACGACGTCGACCAGGTGCTCCAGGATGCGGGGCCCCGCGATCGAGCCGTCCTTGGTGACGTGGCCCACGATGATCGTCGGGATCCCGCGCTCCTTCGCGACGCGGATGAGCGTCGCCGCCACCTCGCGCACCTGCGACGGATGCCCCGCCATGCCCTCGGACAGGGCCGACGACACCGTCTGCACGGAGTCGACGATCAGCAGGTCGGGGGAGACGTCGTCGACGTGGCCGAGGATGGTCGCAAGGTCGGTCTCGCTCGCGAGGTACAGCTCGTCGTGGAGCGCCCCGGTGCGCTCGGCGCGCAGGCGCACCTGAGCCGTCGACTCCTCGGCGCTCGCGTAGAGCACGCGGCGCCCTTCGCGGGCGGACTGCGCCGCCACCTCGAGCAGCAGCGTCGACTTGCCGACGCCCGGCTCGCCGGAGAGCAGGATCGCAACACCCGGAACGAGGCCGCCGCCGAGCACCCGGTCGAACTCACCGACCCCGGTCGTGCGGCGCGGCGCGTCGGACGTGTCGATGCGGGTGATGGGCTGCGCCGCGCGCGCCGCGCCGGGCGAGACCGGTGTGATCGAGCGGAGGATGCCGGTCTGCTCGGCCGCCTCGACCACGGTGCCCCACTGCTGGCATTCGCCGCAGCGGCCCACCCACTTGATCGTCGTCCAGCCGCATTCGGTGCAGCGGTAGGGCGCGGTCTGCGTCGGGCGTCGGGCTGCGGGCATGGGCCCAGCGTAGGCGCCCGCGGGGACATCGCCGGCGCGCGTGGCCGGGGTTCGTCAGGCGCGCAGCGAGTCGGCCACCTTCTTGAGCGCATCGGCGGACGCGTGGAACAGCTCGAGCTCGCGGTC
Organism: Microbacterium sp. CCNWLW41; assembly: GCF_037083505.1. Taxonomy (NCBI): domain Bacteria; kingdom Bacillati; phylum Actinomycetota; class Actinomycetes; order Micrococcales; family Microbacteriaceae; genus Microbacterium; species Microbacterium sp. CCNWLW41. The sequence continues at coordinate 265,930 of NZ_JBAOJP010000001.1, read as the reverse complement.
GTCGAACCTCGTCTCGCGGATCGGGACCGCGCCGGTCGCGCTCACCACCGATGGCACCGACAGAGCCACCCCGTCGACGCCGTGGAACCGGCTCAGCACCGTCGACACGGGCATGACCGCGCGCTCGTCGTTGAGGATCGCCTCGATGATGCGGGCGCTGGACAGGCCGATGGCGTAGTTCGTCGCACCCTTGCCCTGGATGACCTTGTAGGCGGCGTCGCGGACGTCGACGGCGATGCGGTCGAGCTCTTCGACGGTCATGCGGTCGCCGCGAGGGGTGACCCAATCCAGGATCGGCACGGTGCCGATCGTCGCCTTGGACCACAGCGGGAACTCGGTGTCGCCGTGCTCGCCGACGATGTAGGCGTGCACGCTCGAGGTGGAGACGCCGGCGCGCTCGGCGAGCTTCCACCGCAGGCGCGAGGTGTCGAGCACCGTGCCGGAGGCGAAGATGCGCTCGGGCGGCAGGCCGGTGTCCTCCTGCGCGAGCACGGTGAGCACGTCGCACGGATTGGTGACGATGACATAGATCGCGTTCGGGGCCGCCTCGAGCAGCTGCGGCATCATCTTCCGCATGATCCCGGCGTTCACGCCGGCGAGCTCGATGCGGGTCTGCCCCGGGTGCTGCTTGGCGCCGGCCGTGACGACAACGACGTGCGAGCCCTCGACGACCGACAGGTCGCTGCCTCCGACGATGTCGCTCGAGCCGGTGAACTGCGTCCCGTGGGCGAGGTCGAGCACCTCGGCCTCGACCTTCTCGGTCGCGATGTCGTAGAGCGCGACGTGCCGCGCGGACCCCCGGATCAGCGCCGCGTACGCCGCGCTGGACCCCACGCTGCCGGCTCCGACGATGGTGACTTTCGAGTTCTCGATCACAGCCATGCCGCCAGTCTGGCAGTGCGGGACGCGGTGCGGCCAGCGCCGGTGGCCGTGAGTATGGCGACGGCGAGCGGATGCCCCGGCCCGGCCGGGTCGCGGCATCCGCTCGCCCGTCACGCGGGCGGTGTGTCGGCGGCGGTCTCGGGATTGCGGATGCCGAGGAACGAGGTGATCCCGCCCGCGATCATGAGAGCGGCCGTGACGATCGCCGCGCGGTGGAAGCCGTCGAGGTCGAGCGCGCCGCCGACGATCGTGGCGAGCAGGGCGATCGCGATGAGGCCTGCGACGCGGGCGACGGCGTTGTTGACCGCGGACGCGATGCCGGAGCGCTCCGGTCCGATCGAGCCCAGGATCGCCGACGTCAGCGGCGCCACCGTGAGCGCCAGTCCCGCGCCCAGGACGACCATGCTCGGAAGCACCTGCCACCAGTAGGAGAAGTCAGTGCTCACGGTGAGCAGGAGCAGGGCGCCTGCGCCCATCATGATCGGGCCGACGGTCATGAACAAGCGCGGACCCCACCGGCCGCTGAGCGTGCCCACGCGGGAGCTGAAGACGATGAGGAGGATCGTCGTGGGCAGGCTCGCGAGCCCGGCGAGCGTGGCGGAGAGGCCGGCGCCCTCCTGCAGGTAGACCACCACGACCATGCCGTTGAGGGCGAGGGCGCCGTAGATGAACGTCGTCGCGATGTTGCCCGCCGAGAAGTTGCGGACCCGGAAGAGGTCCAGCGGCAGGATCGGGCTGCGCACCCGCCGCTGGCGCAGGATGAACAGCACGAACAGCACCGCGCCGAGCAGGAGCGGCACCCAGATCGCGGGAGAGGACCAGCCCAGGTGGGGCTGCTCGATGAGCGCGTAGACCATGCCGCCGAGGCCGAGGGTGCACAGGGCCGCGCCGAGCCAGTCGATCGAGGCATCCGGCTGCCGGGTGTCACGGAAGCCGCCCCGCGCGAGCAGCACCAGCGTCGCGCCGATCGGGAACACGTTGATGAGGAACGCCAGCCGCCACGACGCCAGGTCGACCAGGAGGCCTCCGATGAGGGGGCCGACGATCATCGCCGAGGTCGTCATCGCCGTCCAGATGCCGATGGCGCGGCCCTGCGCCCCGCCGGAGAAGTTCGACGTGATGAGCGCGAGAGAGCTCGGCACGAGGAACGCACCCGCGGCACCCTGCACTGCTCGCGCGACGATCAGGAACTCGGCCGTCGGCGCGGCCGCAATCGCGAGGGATGCCACGCCGAAGCCGATGAGCCCGATGCGGAGCACCAGCACGCGACCGTAGGCGTCGCTCACGGACCCCGCGACCAGGATCAGCGCGCCGAGGGTGATGAGGTAGGCGTCGACGACCCACTGCTGCGTCCGGAGGCCGCCGCCGAGCTCGTCGCTGATGGCGGGGAGGGCGACGTTGACGATGGTGCCGTCGAGGAAGGCCACGAAGGACCCGAGGATCGCGATCCACAGCACGAACCGCTGCGTCGTCGACATCGGATCGGTGACGGTCTGCTCGGCCCCGGATTGCTCGTGCGTCACGACCCCCACGCTAGACCCGCCCGGCGACACGGCGGTCGGTCCGCGCGACCCCGTGTGCGCGGATTCGCGGCATCCGTCCGCGTGTCGTAAGCTTGTCGGCGGTGACGTGTCCGAGCGGCCGAAGGTGCAACTCTCGAAAAGTTGTGTAGGGTAACCCCCTACCGTGGGTTCAAATCCCACCGTCACCGCCATTTTGGGCCAGATCGACTTCCTTCTCGGACAGTCTCGATCTGGCCCATTCCTTTTGGTTCGGTCTCGTTCCTTCTCGGATGTGGGCACCGCCGCGGTCAGGGGTCTTCCCGAGGCGACGAGAGACACTTAGAGCGACCGTTTCGAGCGGGAACGAGACCGACTCAGCCGCCGAGCAGTGCTACGAGCCGCCCGCGCCCGACGATGACGTCGACGCCATGAAGCGCTTCAACGGAGCCGTACCGCGCCCGGACCTCGCGCGCTTCAAGCATGGGGCGGTCATGCGGCTACCCAGTCGTCGCCGAGATAGGCGGCGATGACTCTGGGATCGCGGCCGACGGTGTCCGGGTCGCCCTGTGCCAGGAGACGCCCGGCGTCCAACACGACGACGCTCACTGGGATCGACTGGGCGCCAGGGCTCGGTCGCAGCTGCTTGCGGAGTCTCGCTAGTCGCCGTCAGCTCGCGCCGAGAAGGTAGTCGGCGACCGCGCGGGAGAGCTGTTCGAGGAAGACCTCGTCGGAGAGCGGACGAGGCGACTCGAAGTCCGAACCGTGCGTGATGCGCCGGGCCGTCATCGAGTAGAGCATCCGGAACGCGAAGTCGGCGGCCGTTTCGGGATCGGGATGCCGGAAGTCGTCTCGGCAGGCGAGCAGCGCGGCCTCGAACTGCTTGGCGACGCGCTGCGAGCCGTCGCGGCCGCGAACGAAGATCTCCGGGTCCTCGGGGCCGCGGCGCATGAACGCCCGGAGGATGCCGGCGTTCGCGAGCATCTGTGCCGATGTCTTGGTGACGACCTGCTCGATGTGTGCACGGGCTCCGCCGGGAGGCACGGAGGTCGGCGCGAGCCACACCTCCTCGCGGTCCATCCGGTCCATCTCCTGAGCGTGGATCGCGAGGAGCAGGGCTTCGCGGCTCGGGGCGCGTAGGTAGATCGATCCGACGGAGACACCGGCCCGTTTGCTTACCGCCTGGACGGTGAATCCGGGGAAGCCCTCCTCCTCGAGGATCTCCCGACCTGCCTGGAGCACGCGTGCGTAGGCCTCCTGGCTGCGCCGCTGCACCGGCTGGCGGATCTGGGAGTCGGTCTCAGACATCGGTTTCATCGTAGGCGTGCGCTCGAGGTGCTTGTCAGATCCGTGCTTGACAGCGTCGACATGGATGCTCACAATCTAACTAGAACACAGGTTCGTGTTCTAGTTCAATGAGGAACGAGGAAGCAGTGACCCCCACCGTTACCACCGCGGTCGCCCCCGGAGCATTCGGTCTCGGGACCTTCGCGGCCTCGGCTCAGACGTTCGTCGGGATGCTGCGCGATGGTCTCGTCTACGACACCCGCCCGTTCCTAGGACGGGACGCCACGATCCGCAGCCTCCTGCAGGACTGGGACGCCGCGATCGACACGCTCATCGAGGTTGCCCCGGCGCTCACGGGCGGAATTTCGCCCGACGCGCTGGAAGTGCTCCCTCCGGTGCAGCCGGTGGGTCAGATCCTGTGCGCGGGCGCGAACTATCGCGTCCACGTGGAGCAGATCGTGCAGAGCACGCTCCGCAATGCGGGTGACCCGCGCAGTGACGAGGAGTTGCACACCTTTGCGCTGGAGGCTGTTGAGCGACAGGCGCAGTCGGACCCGTTCATGTTCGTCGGGCTGCCCTCCGCCGTCTCCGGCGCCCACGACGACGTGATCCTCTGGACTCCCGGCGGCCAGCACGATTGGGAGCTCGAGCTCGGTGTCATCCTCAAGACGGCGGCGCATCGGATCTCGCCCGAAGAGTCGTTCGACCACATCGCGGGCTACGTGATGAGTAACGACATCACGGTGCGAGACGTGATGTCGCGTTCGAATGTGCCGTTGACCGACTTCGTCACCTCGAAGAACCGTCCGACCTACTTCCCGACAGGTCCGGTCATCCTGCCGTCTCGGTTCGTCTCGGACTACCGCCGGCTGAGGATCACACTGAAGGTCAATGGCGAGACGATGCAGGACGAACTGGTCGCCGACATCATCCACGGCGTCGAGAACTGCGTCAGCTATGCCTCGCACTCGGCGCGCCTGTCGGCCGGCGACATGATCCTGACCGGGTCACCGGCCGGCAACGCCGGCAAGCACGGCAACCGCTGGCTCCGGCCCGGTGACGTCATGGAGGCGAGCGTCACCGGCCTCGGCACTCAAGTCACGCGGTGCGTCGCACCGCCCCAGTAAGACCCCCATCATCGACGAAGGAGTCACCAGAAAATGTCAGAGATCCTGCTCTCGCAGCTCGCGCACGTCGAGCTGTTCAGCCCGAAGCCCGAAGAGACCGTCGCGTGGATGAAGGAGATCTTCGGCCTCGAAGAGACCACGCGCGAGGGTCAGTCCGTCTACCTCCGCGGCTGGGCGGAATGGCTGCATTCCAGCCTGATCGTCACCGAGGCCAAAGAGTCCGGTATCGGCCGCATCGGCTGGCGCACCTATGGGGCAGAAGACCCCGAGACGATCGCCAAGCGCCTGCAGGATAGCGAAGAGCACGTCGGCTGGGTCGACGACTGGACCGGCCACGGCCGCACCTACCAGTACCGCTCGGCGTTCGGCCGCCACCTTCACGAGGTGTTCTGGGATGTCGATCTGTACGAGGCGCCCGAAGACAAGAAGGACCACGCCGTTCCCAACCGCCCACAGAAGATCCCGACCAGCGGCGGATCCGCCGTGCGGTATCTCGACCACGTCACGATGCCTAGCGCGAACATGGGGGGCGACATCGAGTTCTACAAGAAGCTCGGCGCGCGCCACACCGCCGAGACCGAGGTCGAGCCCGGCTTCTCGGTGTTCTCGACCCTCACCTGCAACGGCATCCGCTCAACCCACGACATCGCGCTCGTCCCCGACTTCAGCGGCATGACCGGTCGCGGCCACCACATCGCCTTCCGCGTCGACCAGCGCGTCGACGTCGAGCGCATGGCCGAGATCGCAGTCTCACACGGCACCCCGATTGAGCTCGGCCCCGGCGTGCACGGCATCGATGAGATCACCTACCTCTACCTCCGCGAGCCGGGCGGCTTCCGTATGGAGGTCAACTCCGGCGGCTGGGTCAACAGCATGCCCGACTGGGAACCCAAGACCTACCAGGCCGCCGGCGGCAACCCGGGCCAGTCGATCTATCGCAACGTCACGATGCCCGAATCCTTCTACGAGGCGTGGCCGCTGCCGCCCAAGGAGGCCGCAGAGAAGGAGCAGGCGGCGGTCAACTCTGAAGAGCTTGCCAACTTCTTCCAGCAGAAGCCCCAGGGCGTCTGACCGCTGGCGCGAGACCCGTACCGCTGAAAGTTCAACCGAGATCGATGACGATCTCAGAGAAGGAGACCGCAATGGCTGCGGTGAAGAAGGTGGCGATCGCCGGCAGTGGCGTCGCCGCAATGGCGGCAGCGATCCAGCTGGCCAAGCTCGGCGTCGGTGTGGAGGTCTTCGAGAAGAAGCCCGAACTGTCTCCGCTGGGCTCGGGTATCACGCTGCAGGGCAATGCCTTGCGGGCGCTCGGCAAGCTCGGCGTCTGGAATCAGGTGCTGGAGCAGGGGTATCCGGCCGAAGGCCTGGTCATCAGGGCACCCGGCCCGGGCGCTCCGGTCGTCATGTCCCTGCCCGAAGCGAAGACGGGAGGCCCTGACTACCCGGCTTCGTTAAGGATGTATCGGCCGGATCTGACCCGCATCCTCTACGCGGCCGCTGTCGCGCAGGGTGTGACCTTTCACTTCGGCGCGGAGCTCACCGGTCTCGCGGACCGGGGGGAGCAGGTCGAGCTGAAAGTCAACGGCGAGCCGGCCGGGGCGTTCGACCTGCTCATCGGGGCCGATGGCCTCCACTCGACGGTGCGTGAGCTGATCGGCATCGACGTCCGACCCCAGCGGACGGGAATGGGCGCGTGGCGGGCTTTCGTGTCGCGGCCCTCCGAGGTCGTGTCCTCGGAGGTGATCTACGGCGGACCGGTCTACATCGCCGGCTACACGCCCACCAGCGAAGACGCGATGTACGCCTTCCTCGTCGAGCCGGCCCAGGATCGTTCTGCCCTTTCGGACGAGGAACACGCACGTCTCATGTACGAGACATCCCTGCCGTACGACGGGCCGTGGAACGCGATCCGGGCCGATCTGCTCAACTCGCCGCAGGTGAACTACACGTGGTTCACGTCGCACCTCGTCCCGGATGCCTGGAATCGGGGGCGGGTCGTGATCATCGGCGATGCGGCCCACAGCTGCCCCCCGACGATCGCCCAGGGGGCGGCGCAGGCCCTCGAGGACGCACTCGTCCTCACCGAAATCCTCGAGTCACACGACCGGCTGGACCAGGCGCTGTGGGATGAGTTCCACGCCCGTCGCCTCCCGCGAGCGGCCACCGTGGTCGAGGCCTCGGTGCAGGTGGGGCAGTGGCAGATCGACGGTGACCAGCACGCGGACATCGGTGGCCTCGTCTACGCGGTCGCACAGAAGATGGCGCTACCGGCGTGAGCCGGCGGCGCTCTACGAAGATTCGCGGGGCCGTCGGGCGGCGGCGGCCCCGCCAAACCATCGGATAGCGACTACGAGGAGATGACAGTGACGACAGCAGAGGCACCCCCGGGGGACGATCTCCGCGACGTCGCGCTGGCCGTGCTGCGGCATGCCGGACTGCTCGACGAGGAGCCCACGGTCCAACCCCTGGCCGGTGGAGTCTCGAACGACGTCGTCGTGGTGCGGACGGCGCAGAGCGCGTTCGTGGTGAAGCGCGCACTGCCGCGGCTGCGGGTCGCGGAGGTGTGGGAAGCGTCGGCGGAGCGCTCCTACACCGAGGCCGCGGCGCTGCGGTGGGCTCACGGCGTGGCCCCGGACGCCGTACCCGGCGTCATCGCCGTCGACCGCGAGCACAATGTGCTCGTCATCGAGCTCGCCTCCGCTGGATACGGCGACTGGAAGCAGCAGCTGCTGGCTGGCGACGTTCGAGCGGATGTCGGCACGCGGCTGGGCGCCGTCCTGGCCGCGTGGCAGGTGGCGTCGGCATCCGATCCCGCGATTCTCGCGGAGTTCGACGACCAGGAAGCGTTCGGCCAGCTGCGCGTGAAGCCCTTCTACGCGGTCGCGGCAGAGCGCAACCCCACGGCCGCGCCGGTCATCGCGACGCTGGTCGAGCGGATGGCCGGCACCCGCGTGGCTCTCGTGCACGGCGACTTCTCGCCCAAGAATGTTCTGGCCGAGCCGCCCGTCGGCGGCGGCCTCTGGGTGATCGACTGGGAGGTCGCCCACACCGGGGATCCGCTGTTCGACGTGGCGTTTCTCCTGCACCACCTGATCTGCAAGATCATCGTCCGGCCCGACCGCCGACACGAACTGATGGCTACGGCGGAGAGCTTCGTGCAGACCTATTCCGACCACACGCGGGCGGCCCTCGGCGCCCTCGACCATCGCTATCTGCTCGCCCACGCAGGAGCGCTTCTGCTGGCGCGGGTCGACGGCAAGTCGCCGGTCGACTACTTCTCTCCAGCGCAGTGCGACCGAGCTCGTGCGCTGGCCCTGAACGTGCTGCGCGAGGCTCCTGACGGACTCGCTGAATTCTGGAGGATGACGAGTGTCTGACGCGATCGAGACGATCACCGCCTTCGAGGCGCTGGACTCACGGGGCCGTCCCACGGTGGGCTGCACGGTCGTGACGCGGCAAGGTGCCCGCGGCCGTGCGATCGTGCCATCCGGCGCCTCCACCGGCTCCCACGAGGCGCGAGAGCTGCGCGACGGCGGCGACCGCTACGGCGGGTACGGCGTCCGGCGAGCAGTCGCCAACGCGGAAGGCGAGCTGCTCGAGGCGGTGCGCGGAATCGACGTCACTGACCAGGGTGCCGTCGACATCGCGCTCAGGGCGGCCGACGGTACGGCGGACGGCGGTCGGCTCGGAGCCAACGCGATCCTCGCGGTCTCGGTCGCCGCTGCGCAAGCAGCCGCGGCCTCCCGCGGCCTCCCGCTCTACGCCGCCGTCAGCGAAGGGCCTCGCACGCTCCCGATGCCGATGATCAACATCATCTCCGGCGGCGCGCACGCCGCTCGCGCGCTCGACGTCCAGGACTTCCTCGTCGTCCCCGTCGGTGCCTCGACGTTCGCCGAGGCGATCGAGACCGTCTCCCGTGTCCGCGCCGCCACCGGGGAAGTGCTGCGCGAGCGCGGTGCGACCTGGGCGCTCATCGCTGACGAGGGCGGCTACGGTCCGCAGCTGGCGTCGAACCGGGAGGCGCTCGAGGTGCTCTCGACGGCCTTCGAACGCGCCGGTCTCACCCCGGGTGATGACATCGCCATCGCCATCGACGTGGCCGCGACGCAGTTCCACTCCCCATCCGACGGCACCTACATCTGGGAGACCGAGGACCGCCGGATGCGTGCCGACGAGCTCGTCGAGGAACTCGCTGCCTGGTCAGCGGACTTCCCGATCGTCTCCATCGAAGACGCGCTCGCTGAGGACGACTGGGTCGGCTGGCGTACGGGGACGGAGCGGCTCAGCGGTATCCAGCTCCTCGGCGACGATCTTTTCGTGACGTCGCCCGATCGGCTACGCCGGGGCATCGACGAAGCGGTTGCCAACGCCGTGCTCGTCAAACCGAACCAGATCGGCACTCTGAGCGAGGCGCGCGAGGTCGTCGAGATTGCGCACGCCGCCGGCTACGCCACAGTGCTGTCGGCGCGTTCGGGGGAGACCGAGGACCATTGGCTGGCCGATCTCGCCATCGGATGGAACACCGGTCAGCTCAAGATCGGCTCCACGATGCGCTCCGAGCGCACGGCGAAGTGGAACCGCGTGCTCGAGATCGAGCGCGAGCTCGGCGACGACGTCGCCCTCGCCCGGCCCACATTCGGGACAGGCTCCTGACATGGCGACGATCGTGATCACGGACATCGCCTGGCCGAGCCCGGCCATCGAATCCGAGCTGGCGCGCGCAGCCGGCCACGAGATCCTGCCGGCGGAGTCCGACGAGCACCTGCTGACCCTCGCCCCGCAAGCGGATGCCATTCTCACCTGCTTCCGCCGGGTGCCGGCGCAGGTTCTCGACGCTGCGGGTCGGTGTCTCACGGTCGCCCGCTACGGGGTCGGCGTCGACAACATCGACGTCGCCCGTGCGACCGAGCTCGGCATCCTCGTCAGCAACGTCCCCGAGTTCTGCACCGAGGAGGTCGCCGACCACACCCTCGCGCTCACCCTCGCGACCCTCCGCAACCTGGTTCCTGCCTCCGATGCGACCCGCAGCGGCGGCTGGACGCCCGCGCCTGCGTACCCGTCCCGACGGCTCCGCGGCCTCGTGTTCGGAATCGTCGGGTTCGGCGCCACCGGCCGCGCGGTGGCAGAGCGCGCCGCGGCCTTCGGGTTCGAGGTCGTCGTCTCCTCTCGCGCGCTCGCGGCCGAACCCGGTGCGGCGCCGCCACCGGTGGCCCGCGTGGTCGGTCGCGATGAGCTGCTGCGCCTCGCGGATGTCGTGTCTCTCCACGTCCCGCTCAACGCCGAGACCCGTCATCTCGTCAGCGCCGAGGAGCTCGGGATGATGAAGGACGGCGCGCTGCTGATCAATGTCGGACGGGGAGGTCTCGTCGACACCGAGGCACTTCGCCCCGAGCTCGAACGTGGCCGGCTGCGGGTGGCGCTCGACGTCACCGACCCGGAGCCCCTTCCTGCAGACCACTGGCTCCGGTCGAGCCCGGCCGCAATCATCACGCCCCACGTCGCGTTCGCCTCGGACGGCTCCCTCGTCGAGCTGGCCACGAAGGCGACGTCCAACGCGCTCGCCGTCCTCGCGGGCCAGCGCCCGGCATCCATCGTCAATCCCGAGGTCCTCACCTCGGACCTCCTCCGCATCACCCCGCAGTAACCCCGATCAGAACGCACTCGACGAAGAGAGCAGGTCTTTCATGAACAACAACTCCACCGAGCCCGTCGCCGTCATCGGCGCCGGTCCCGCCGGCATCGCGACCGCCCTGGCCATGCATGCCGTCGGGATCCCCGTGCAGCTGTACGAGCGCTACGCAGAACCGCGCGCGGCCGGCAACATCGTCAACCTCTGGCCACCGGCCGTTCACGCGCTCGAGCAGATCGGCGTCGACGTCGACGACATCGGGGCATTCTGCGAGTCGGAGTTCCGCAACTCCCGCGACAAGGTGCGCGCGCGGGTGAAGTTCCCACCGTCGGTCGTCGAGAAGTACGGCAACGGCGGCTTCATCGGACTCACCCGCCCCGACCTCTACGAGCGCATGGTCGATGCCCTCCCGCCCGGCATCCTCGTCGGAAACAAGCAGGTCGTCGGGATCGAGGACGAGGGCGATCACGTCGTCGTCCGCTTCCAGGACGACACGAGCATCACCACGCCACTCGTCGTGGGCGCCGACGGGATCAACTCGGTCGTCCGCGAGATCGTCTGGGGCCTTCCCCCGATCCGCGAGCACAACCTCCACGTCATCGGCGGCTTCACTTTCGACCTGCCCGCCGCTGTCAACCCGCGAGAGGCGATCCTCCGCCATTCCCGCACGGTGCAGGCCAGCCACACCGGCATCCGCAGCAAGGGCCGCGACGGCGCGGAATGGTGGGTACTGCAGGCCTGGGACGCGCAGAAGCCAGCCCCGGTCGATCTCAAGGCCCACGCGCTCTCCCTCGCGAAGGGATTCCCTCCTCAGATGGCGGAGCTCATCGCGAATACGTCAGAAGAGCACATCTTCCGGTGGCCGATCCGCGACCGCGGAGACGTTCCCAAAGTGTGGAGCAAGGGGCGTGTCACCTTTGCGGGCGATGCCGTGCACGCCACCAGCCCCTACGCCGCCTATGGCGCGGGCATGTCGATCGTCGACGGCTACTTCCTGGGCCAGACGCTCAACGGCGTCGACCTCAGCGACGCGGCCGCCCTTCAGAAGGCGCTCGCGCGCTACGAGGAACTCCGCGTCGAGCACACGGCCGGACAGGTGAAGCAGGCGTACATGCTGGGTCGCAACTTCCACCACGTCCCGGCACCCATGCGACCTCTTCGCGACGCCATCTTCGACCACACCAAATTCCTGCAGAAGGTGGTCGGCGACTCCAACCCGGCCGAGATCAGCGCGCAGCTCGACATCATGGGGGCGGACATCCACACGCCCGCGCCGGTCACATCCGCAGCGCGCTGAGCGCGGCATCCGATCCCGCCGCTCCCGCCCGTGTCAGCCGGGCGGGAGCGGTGGTTCCACGTGGAGCACGTTGTTCATCAGCGCGACTTTGACGTACTGCGCGCCCACGAACACGGCCTCCACAGCGCCCCGGGCGCCCAGCCCATCGTGGATGCGTTGCCAGAGCTCGTCGCCCACCGCTCCACGGTCGCTCAGGGCGTCGGCCAGCTCGAGCATCGCGCCCTCCAGTCCGGCCACCTTCACCTCGCTTGACCGCAACGCGGTCACGTCCGACGCCGAGATCCCCGCTCCCGCGGCGAAGAGCTGCAGGTGCACCCGCCATTCCGCGGTCGCGCCGTAGTTGTGCAGGACGCGCAGGATGAGCAGCTCCCTCAGGCGTGGCGTCAGTTCCGTCGCGTTGAGCACGCGCGCCGTCGCTCCTTTGAGATCGGCCAGCGCCGCCGGAGAGTGGGCGACCACCCCGAACAACTCCAGAGGCCGGCCGTCGGGGAGCCGGTACGCGTCGAGAGCGGCCTCCGCGACCGGTTCGACTCTTCTGCGCGAGGACACGGACATGCTGGCTCCTTCGTGTGCGGATGATGTAACCTACCACCCAGACGGTAGGGAGCGCCGTCTGCACCGTCAGAGAGGTCGGATCGTGCACCACAACGACATCGCTCATGCATTGCTCGATCGCTATTACACCGACGCGGATCGGCTGGCCGACCGAGGCGTGGCGTCGCCCGACGACATCGATCTCGCGATGCGGCTCGGCGCCGGGTACCCCGCCGGCCCCTTCGAGGCGCGGGCAGGGCAACCCTCCGCCGCTCCGGATTCCCGCACGGTGGCGACGTCGGCCTGGTCGTCCGTGGTGATCGTTGGCACGGGCCACATGGCGTCCGGTATCGCCGAAGCCGTGGCCCGCGCGGGCAGCGCGGTCACGGTGATAGGCCGTGGCGCGGCATCCCTCGACCGCTCGCGGGCCGCGGTCACCGCCAACCTCGACCGGTCGGTGGGCCGCGGGCGCCTTTCGGCTCAGGATGCCGCAGCCGTCGTGGACAGGATCGGATTCCTGTCGGGCATCGATGCCCTGCCGGACGACACTGAGGTCGTCATCGAGGCGGTCGCCGAAGACCTCGCCGTCAAGCAGTCCGTGCTCGCGCAGATCGACCGAGCGGCCCGGTCGGAAGCCGTCCTGGCGACGAACACGAGTTCGTATCGGGTCGCCGACGTCATGTACGACGTGTCGACGCAGCGGCGCACGCTGGCTCTGCACGTCTTCAACCCTGCAGCGGTGATGAAGCTCGTCGAGGTCGTGCCCGGGCCGGCGAGCGAATCCGTCGCCGCGGCGGCGGCGGACTGGGTGCGATCGCTCGGCAAAGCCCCGGTGCGCAGCGCCGACACCCGCGGCTTCATCGTCAATCGACTCCTGATCCCGTACCTCAACGATGCCGCGCGTCTGCACGAAGGCGGCCGACAGATCGCCGACATCGACGCCGCGATGACGGGCGTCGCCGGACTGCCCATGGGGCCCTTCGCCCTGCTCGACCTCATCGGGCTCGACGTCACGGTCGCGGCGCTTCGCTCGATGGCCGAGGCGGAGCCGGGCGAAGAACGACTGGTCCCCGCCGACATCCTCAGCCAGCTCGTCGCCGACGGCCGTCTTGGCCGCAAGAGCGGCGCGGGCTTCTACTCCCAGGGAGACATCCATGCACGATGACCTGCGCGAACGCACCCGGATCTTCATCGACGGTCGCTGGACGACCCCGGTCGAATCCGCGCCCGCGATCGAGGTGACGGATGCCGCGACCGGCGGCCGGCTCGGCACGGTCCCTGCCGGCGGCGCCGGCGACGTCGATCGCGCGGTGGCCGCAGCGCACGCGGCCGCCGACGAGTGGCGTCGCACCGACCCCGCGGAGCGGGCCGCAGCGCTGGAGGCCGTCCGCGGGCAGCTCGCGGCGCGCCTGGACGAGATCGCGGAGGTGATCAGTCTCGAGGTCGGAACCCCGGCTAACATCTCCAAGAAGGTGCAGGTCGGTCTGCCCCTGGCGACACTCCAGGGCTTCGCGGATACCGCGCGGGCGTTCGCCTGGGAGCGCGCCGTCGGCAACTCCGCCGTGCTGCGCGAGGGCGCCGGCGTCGTCGCGGCGATCACGCCGTGGAACTACCCGCTGCACCAGCTCGTCGGCAAGGTAGGCGGCGCTCTGGCGGCGGGCAGCACCGTGGTGGCAAAGCCCGCCAGCGAGGCGCCGCTGGCGGCTTTCGCCTTGGCCGATGCCATCGAGGCGGCCGGCCTCCCCGCCGGCGTGTTCAACCTCGTGAGCGGAGGCGGGGCTGCCGTCGGCGAGGCGCTGGCCGGCGACCCGCGTGTCGACCTGGTCTCGTTCACCGGCTCGACCGCGGTGGGCGCACGCATCGCCGCCCTTGCCGCCGCGAACGTGACCCGCACGAGCCTCGAGCTCGGCGGAAAGTCGGCGAGCATCGTGCTCGACGACGCGGACCTCGAACGTGCCATCCGCTCCAGCGTGGGCAACGCCTTCCTCAACTCAGGGCAGACGTGCTCCGCATGGACCCGACTGGTCGTCCCTCGGGCGCTGCAGGACCGGGTGATCGAGATCGCGGTCGCGTCGGCCGAGCGGCTCCGGCTCGGCCATCCTCTCGAGGACACCACGCGCCTCGGCCCCCTGGTGTCGGCGGCGCAGCAGCGCTCGGTCCGCGCGCACATCGACCGAGGTACCGGGCTTGCCCGGCTCGTCACCGGAGGCTCGCAGCAGCCCGCCGCGCTCGACAGCGGCTTCTACGTCGCGCCGACGATCTTCGCCGACGTCGACAACTCTTCCCCGCTCGGTCAGGAGGAGATCTTCGGCCCGGTGCTGTCGATCATCCCGTTCGACAGTGAGGAGCAGGCGGTGGCCATCGCCAACGACAGTCCCTACGGACTCGCCGGCGGGGTGTGGAGCGTGGACGAGGACCGCGCAACGGCGGTCGCGCGCCGCATCCGGACCGGTCAGGTCGACATCAACGGCGCGGCGTTCAACCCGGTCGCCCCGTTCGGCGGCGTGAAGTCGTCGGGGTACGGGCGCGAGTTCGGTGAGTTCGGCATCGAGGAGTTCACGGTGACGAAGGCGATCCAGCGATGAGCGCTGCCCACCTCGAGACCATCAGCCGGTACTACGACGGCTGCTCCACGGGTGACGTCCCGCTCATGCTCGAGACGCTGCATCCTGATGTCGTCCACTACTTCCTCGCGCCGAACGTCGGGTCCGCGCCGGTCGCCGGAGCCGAGCACCTGGCGCGGTACTGGCGCAAGGTCACCGTCATGATCGGCGCCACGTGGGTGGTCGACCACATCCTCGACGGCGTCGACGAGGCGGTGATCGAGTGGACGATGTCATGGATGCCGGCGGCCGGTGACGGGCCGGTCGCCACGAGGGGCGCGGAATGGTTCGTGTTCCGCGACGGTCTCATCTCGGAGATCCGCTCGTACTATCAGCAGCGACCCGAGACGACGGAGCTCGACGCCTTCCCGTATGCGGAACGGGACTACTCCACGGCTGGGCGGCTGGCCAGCGCCATCCACCAGCCGCAGCCGAACAGGAGCGCCCGATGAGCATCGTCGTCCACATCCACGAGCGGCGCGCGACGATCACGATCGATCGCCCCGACCGCATGAACGCGCTCGACGAGCCGACCCGGCTGGCCCTCGCCGAAGCCATCCGCGGATGCGGGAGCGACCCGGAGGTCGGTGCCATCGTCATCACGGGCGCCGGCCGCGCCTTCTGTGCGGGCCAGGACCTGGCTGCCGTCCACGAGCTCGACGATGCGCACGACACCGTCGCGCGCACCTACAACCCGATCGCCGCGGCGATCGCGGACACCGCGGTCCCCGTCATCGCCGCGGTGAACGGCGCCGCCGTCGGCGCGGGCATGGGCATCGTGCTCGCGTGCGACGTCGTCCTCATGTCCGAGAAGGCATCGCTCGCCTGCGTCTTCGGGAAGGTAGGGCTGGTGCCCGACACGGGCACGTCGTGGCAGCTGGTGCGCAGCGTCGGCTATCTGCAGGCCTTCGAGCTGGCGACGACGGGACGCCGGATCGGCGCCGAGGAGGCGCTCGCGCTGCGCCTCGCGTCGGAGGTCGTCGCGCCCGAGATTTTGCTGACGCGGGCGCACGAGCTCGCCGGCCGCCTGGCGAGCGGTCCGCGTGTGGCGCACGAGCTCACCAAGCGCCTGCTCCGGACCGCTCAGGTCGCCACGCCGGCGGAGACGATGGAGCACGAGGCCGTCAGTCAGGGCATCGCCGCACGCGACGGTGAGCACCTGCGTCTGCGGGCGGCGTTCCTCGAACGATGACGGCGGCCGAGTCCCGACGCCCGGTATCGCCTGCGATATCGTGACTGCACATCAGGGGAGAGAATTCGTGAGCACCTCAGACGGACGACGGCCGATCACGTCACGGATGTCGGGTGACGCACGTCGCGCGCAGATCCGCGAGGTGGCCGCGGGGCTCTTCGACCATTCCGGCTATCGCGACACGTCGATGGACAGGATCGCCGACGAGGTCGGCATCAAGAAGGCGTCGCTTTACTACTACTTCCCGAGCAAGGACCGCCTGCTCATCGAGATGCACGACGAGATGATCGAGCTCATCATCGCGTCGCATGAGGCGCGGAGGGATGCCGGTGCCCCCACCGCGTCCGACCTGCTGCTCGGGATGATGACCGACATCATCTCCCTCCAGGAGACGCACCCCGGCTCACTGCGGGTCTTCTTCGAGCATTTCAAGGAGATCCCCGAGCCCGAACGCACGCGCGTCATGGAGCGTCGAGCCGTCTACGAGCGGTACCTGCGCGAGGAGCTCCAGCGCGGGATGGACGACGGCGAGTTCAAGCAGCTCGACATCCGGTTCGCGACTTTCGCGATCCTCGGCATGGCCAACTGGTCGTATCAGTGGTTCCGGCCCGGGGGCGGCGCGACCGCCGAGCAGGTGGCGCGAGCCTTCTGGTCCATGCTCAGCGACGGTATCGCGGCTACTTGACCGCGATGGGGTTCACCGGTGAGCCCACCGCGCCCGTGAAGGGCAAAGGCTGCGCTGCGAGAAGGAACTCGAAGATTCCGTCGGCGGCGCAGTCGGCTGCGAGACGGTCGAGGTCCCACATCTCGCCGAGCAGCAGGCCCACGTGGGGCAGCAGTACCTGGTGCAGCGGCTGCATGGAGTTCGGGAATTCGTTCGGGCGCACCTCCACGCCCCATGTATCGGTCGCCACGGCGGCGATCTCGCGGGCGTGCAGCCATTCCGCCGTCGTGAACGACAGCCCGGGTGCGGGCCCGCCCGCATACCCTCCCCATCCGGTGCCGCGGCGCACCCGGGTCAGCTGACCGGTCCTCACAAGGAGGATGTCGCCGCGCCCGACAGCGGATGACGCTCCCTGAGCCTCGATCGTCGCGTCGAGGTCGGCCGGGGTGATCGCGTAGCCGTCCGGCAGCTCCCCGTCGGCGAGGGCGCGGCCGACGTCGAGCAGGACGCCCCGGCTGATCAGCGGCTCGGCGACATGCTCGATGCCCGTCGCGAGGTCGCCCTCGCTGGTCACCGTGCGGGCGGCCACGCGGTTGTTCCACCCGATGCCGTGGTCGAAAACGTGGCCCAGTCCATCCCACTGCGTCGAGCACTGCAGGGGCATGAACACGCAGTCGTCGGCCACCGAAAGACCGTGCGGCAGTCCCATGATCTCCGCGGTGTCCAGCCCTGTGCTCATCATCGTGTGCACGGGATTGACGCGCCGCTTCCAGCCGTTCTGCGGGCCGTCGTTGTCGAAGGGGAGCGAAAGCGAGAACGTCTCGCCCCGGCGCACGAGTGAGGATGCTGCGACGCGCTTGTCGGTGTCGATGAAGTTCACGGTGCCGCGCGCGTCGTCTGGTCCCCACCGATCCCAGTTGCTGACACGGGCCGATACCGACGCGATCGCCGCTTCGGCATCCGCGCCGTACGCGGCGACGGCGGGTGTGGTGTTGTCGGTCATGCGGTCTTCCTCAGGGTGATGCGCTCCATCAGCCGCGGACCGAAGAGCGCCTGCGCGCTCCCGGACGTGACGGCGGCTCGCGCGGCGCGGTCGTCGAGCGCTGCTTCGATGCGGTCGATCGGGTCGTCGACGCCCATGTCGAACGGGTAGTCGCTTCCGAGCGTGACGTGGTCCTCGCCGACGCTCTCGACGAGGAATCTCAGGGCGGGGGACGTGTAGACGAGCGCGTCGAACCACATCCGGCGCAGGTACCAGCTCGGCGGGTGCTCGCAGGTGCGGGCATCCTGGCGCTGATGCCACGCGTGGTCGGCGCGGCCGCTGTAGCTGGGCAGCCAGCCGCCGGCATGCGCGGCCCACACTCTGAGCCCGGGGAACCGGTCGAGCACTCCGCCGAAGATGAGCCGAGACAGCGCGAGCGACGTCTCGGTCGGGTTGCCGACGTGGTTGAACATGTAGCCGACGTCGAGGCGCGCCCCGAGGCTGCAGCCCCAGGGGTGGATGAGCACCGGGACGTCGAGCGCCACCGCCGTCTCCCAGAACTCCCAGAGCGAGGGGTGGTCGAGCTCCGTTCCGGGGGCTGCGGTCGTCGAGATCTGCACGCCGATCGCCCCGAGATCCTCGACCGCAGTGCGCAGCTGGCGCACCGCGAGGTCCGGAAGGTGGAGGGCGACGGTCGCGACGGGCACGAGCCGGTCCGGCTCCTGACGGCAGAAGTCGGTCACGGCCCTGTTCGCTTCGTCGATGTAGCGTTCGGCCAGGGGCCGCTCCATCCACGGACGCGCGATCGGCGTGGCGCTCACGGTTTGCACGTCGACCCGCGCCGCATCCATGGCGGCGAGCCGGTCGGCCAGCGAGGTGAGCCTCCGCCCGAGAGCCGCGAACTGCTCCCGGTTGTACGCCGCCGAGGCAGCACCGAGGGCCTGCCCATCGGCGGCCAACTGGTCGGCGAAGCCGACCTCTCCGACCAGCAGCCGGTCGGCGTCGGGGGTCCCCAGATGAGCGTGGACATCGATCGTTCTCACAGTCCGAGACCTCCCTTGGCTTCTTCTCGCCGCCACGTTATCGTTCTCTTGGGACGCTATCAACCGTCCCGACGGTAGATTAGGAAGTGAGGCAACCGTGCGACTCGCAACGATGCGGAACGGTACCCGGGACGGCGCCCTGCACCTGGTCGCTCGCGACGGCACGCGTGCGGTGAGTGCGCAAGCCGTCGCGCCGACCCTGCTCGGCGCGCTCGAGGACTGGGAAGCGCTCGCGCCCGGTCTCGAAGAGCTCGGCGCCGAGCTCGAAGCCGGAGGGGTGGAGACGGTGCCGTTCGACGAGGCCGTGGCGCTCGCGCCGCTGCCGCGCACCTGGCAGTGGCTCGATGCCTCGGCCTTCCTCAACCATGGTGCGCTGCTCTCGCGCTCGCTCGGGATGGACCCGATCCTCTCGCCGGTGCCGCTGATGTACCAGGGGATGTCGCACGAGTTCCTCGCACCCTACGGCACCACGCCGCTATGGAACCCGAGCGGCGACCTGGACTTCGAGGGCGAGTTCGCGGTGATCCTCCGCGACACCCCCGCCGGCATCGACGCCGACACGGCACTCCAGCACGTCGCGCTCGTGACGTTCGTCAACGACTGGTCGCAGCGCGCGATCGTGGTCGAGGAGATGGGACGCCGGTTCGGCTTCATCGAGGGGAAGCCCGCGACCGGCATGGCTCCTCTCGCAGCGACGCCGGATGAGCTGGGCGACGCGTGGCAGGACGGCCGGATCACCGCGAGCCTGACCGTCGGACTGAACGGCGAGCGATTCGGCGCGGTTCCGGCCGGCGAGATGGACTACTCCTTCGGTGAGCTGATCGCGTACGCCGCTCGCACGCGCAACCTGGCAGCGGGCACCGTCATCGGCAGCGGGACGGTGTCGAGCACGCGGTACGCCGAGACCGGTTCCGCGTGCATCGCCGAACGGCGTGGCATCGAGATCATCGAGGAAGGCGCTGCATCGACGCCGTACCTCCGCGAGGGCGATCGCGTGACAATGCAGGTCGACCTCGACGGAGACGTCGTGTTCGGCCGGCTCGATCAGACCGTGGTCCGCCGATGATCGACAAGACGGTTCCGGATGCCGCAACCGCCGTCGCCGGCATCCCCAACGGTGCGACCGTCATGATCGGCGGCTTCGGCCGCGCGGGCGAGCCCGTCGAGCTCATCGACGCGCTCATCGCCTACGGCGCGCAGGACCTGACGATCGTCAACAACAACGCCGGAAGCGGCGACTCGGGCCTGGCCGCCCTCTTGGCTCACGGTCGAGTGCGCAAGGTGATCTGCTCCTTTCCCCGGCAGCACGACTCCTGGGTCTTCGACGGCCTGTATCGCGCCGGCGAGATCGAGCTGGAACTCGTGCCGCAGGGCAACCTCGCCGAGCGCATCCGCGCGGCCGGCGCGGGAATCGGCGCCTTCTATACGCCCACCGGGGTGGGCACGCAACTCGCCGAGGGCAAGGAACAGCGAATCATCGACGGTCGCACGTTCGTGCTGGAGCATCCGATCACGGCCGAGTTCGCCCTCGTCAGCGGCTGGCGCGCCGACCGCTGGGGCAATGTCGTCTACCGCAAGACCGCGCGCAACTTCGGACCGGTCATGGCGACTGCCGCGACGACCACCATCGTGCAGGTCGACGAGGTCGTGCCGGTAGGCGGCTTGGATCCCGAGACGGTGGTGACGCCGGGGATCTTCGTCGACCGGGTCGTGGCAGTGGGGGACCGCGCCTGGCTGCAGGACGGCGTGTTCGCCGGCGGTGTGGACGTCGAGGGTCGCCCGAGCATCGAGGTCGGGCCATGAGCGCCCGCATCACGCGCGAGCAGCTCGCGGCCCGTATCGCGCAGGACATCCCGGAGGGTTCGTACGTGAACCTCGGCATCGGGGCACCCACGCTCGTGGCGAACTTCCTCCCTGACGACCTCGAAATCATCCTCCACACCGAGAACGGGCTGCTGGGCATGGGCCCCGCGCCCGAGGCGGAGCGGATCGATCCCGACCTCATCAACGCGGGCAAGCAGCCGGTCACGGCACTGCCCGGGGCGGCGTACTTCCACCACGCGGATTCGTTCGGGATGATGCGCGGCGGCCATCTCGACGTGTGCGTGCTCGGCGCGTTCCAGGTGTCCGAACGCGGTGACCTCGCCAACTGGTCCACCGGCGCGCCCGGCGCGATCCCCGCCGTCGGTGGCGCGATGGATCTCGCCATCGGCGCGAAGAACGTGTACGTGATGACCGACCTGTGCACCAAGACCGGCGAGTCCAAGCTCGTCGAGGCCTGCACCTACCCGCTGACCGGTGTCGGCTGCGTCACACGGGTGTACACCGATCACGCGGTGTTCGACGTGACGCCCGACGGGTTCGCTGTCCATGAGGCGTTCGGCGACAACACCCTCGAGCTGCTCGCCGAGCTCACCGGATTGAAGCTCAGGGAGAGTCGGCTGTGACGCGGCAGTACAACACGATCCTCGTCGAGACGCGTGACCGGGTCGGCTGGATCACGCTCGATCGGCCGGAGGCTCTGAACGCACTCAACTCCGAGGTCATGCGCGATGTCGTGGCCGCGGCA
Organism: Microbacterium sp. CCNWLW41; assembly: GCF_037083505.1. Classification (NCBI taxonomy): domain Bacteria; kingdom Bacillati; phylum Actinomycetota; class Actinomycetes; order Micrococcales; family Microbacteriaceae; genus Microbacterium; species Microbacterium sp. CCNWLW41. Next base: position 244,622 of record NZ_JBAOJP010000001.1, on the reverse strand, counting down.
TCCGTCTTCGACACCGACCCGGGCATCGGTGCGATCGTCGTGACCGGATCCGCGCGTGCGTTCGCCGCCGGCGCCGACATCAAGGAGATGGACCAAGCATCCGGCGTCGACATGGCGCTACAGGAGCCGTTTGCCGGCTGGTCGCGGTTCGCGGCGGTCCGCACCCCGGTGATCGCCGCTGTCTCGGGCTACGCCCTCGGCGGCGGATGCGAACTGGCCATGATGTGCGACATCGTGCTCGCAGACCCTGCCGCGAAGTTCGGCCAGCCCGAGATCACCCTCGCGGTGATCCCGGGGATGGGCGGCACGCAGAGACTCGTGCGTGCCGTCGGCTACTACAAGGCCGCCGAACTCGTGCTCTCCGGCCGGATCATCGATGCGCAGGAGGCGGAGCGCATCGGCCTGGTGTCAAGGGTCGTCGCGGCCGGCGACCTGCTGGCCGACGCGGAGCGGACCGCGAACGCGGTGGCTTCGAAATCCCTGCCGGCGCTCTACGCCGCGAAGGCAGCGTTGGACGTCGCCCTGGAATCCTCGCTCGCAGAGGGGTTGCGGTTCGAGTCGAGGGCATTCGGATCGCTCTTCGACACCGCGGACCAGAAGGAGGGGATGGCCGCCTTCCGGGAGAAACGGCCGCCGGCATTCGTGCACCGCTGATCGTGCCGATGACCGGCGGGCGTCAGCTCGCGGCGGTGAGTCCGGCGCGGCGGGGCGCTTTCGGCCCCCGAATGGGCATCGTCCCCACGGCAGGTGGAGCCCGCTGAGGTGGCCGACTTCCGCACTACGCAAGTTGTCGCTGCGGGGACTGAGGAGCTTCCGGGCCTGGGCCATTGACCGGCCGCAAATCGCTTCTCACACGTATGCCGCGGGCAGTTGCTGGAGTGCGGCCGCGTGGCCGAGCGGGTTGCCGTCTTCGATCCAGCGCGCCAACGCAGCGGGGGCGAAAAGATTCTCGGCCGCGAGAAGCGCTGCGCCGGCGACCCCTTCCTTCTGATCGAGGGAGGCGGAACGGATGACGAGTCCGTCCGTCGCAAGCCGCGTGCTTCGCCGCTGGATGACTGCGCTGATGATGTTCAGGAAGTCGTCGCCGGTGCGCAGCACACCGCCGCCGATGACGAGCTGGCCCGGATTGGCGAAGTTCACGAGGTTCGCCGCAACGTCACCGATCACGCTCGCGCGAGCCTCGATGAGCTCTCGCACGAGAGCATCCCCTGCCTGGGCGGCGGCGCCGATGTCGCCGAGAGTGACCTGGTGCCGCTCAGTCAACGCTTGTTCGAGTACAGGGCTTTCGGCTGCACGCCGGGTGGCCTCTGCGAGCAGCGACCATCCACCGGCGACCGCCTCGAGACATCCGACGAGCCCGCAGCGGCAGACCGCGTCCGGCGCATCCGTGATGTGCACGTGCCCGATCTCGCCGGCGCCGCCTCGCTGACCTCGGAGAAGTCGTCCGCGAGAAATGACCGCGGATCCGATACCCGTTCCCAGCTTGATGAAAAGCATGTCATCGGTTCGCGGCCCCGGACCGAACGTCCATTCGCCGATCGCCATGAGGTTGACATCGTTGTCGACCCACACTGGCGCATCGACATGCTCGCGCAGCCAGGCACGCGCACTGAACCCGTCCCATCCGGGCATGATGGGCGGCGAAACGAGGCGGCCCGTCGTCAGATCCACCGGTCCCGGCACGCCGACACCGATGCCCCACGCCCGCAGTCTCGGCTCGCGCGCCGCCAACGCATCGATGTGAGCTTTGACACGCGCCATCGTGGCATCCGGGCCGTTGTCGACCGACCAATCCTCGTGAGAGGTCGAGAGAAGTCGGCCACGAAGGTCCGCGACACCGACGGTGATCTCCGACGCCTCGACCAGCACCCCGAAGACGCGAGCGGCGTCCGCGTTGAACTCGAGCAGACGGGCCTGTCGGCCGCCTTCCGAGGCCGCGAGGCCGCCGTCGCGGAGAAGTCCGAGCCGCGAGGCGTCCTCCACCCGCTGAGTGACGACTTTCCGGGTGAGCCCGCTCACGACGACGAGCCTGGGTCGGGTCACCGCTCGCCCCGAGCGGACCGACATCAACCAGGCCGAACGCCACCACGCCACAGGGCGTGAACAGTTGGACTCACTCGAAGCGTCACGCGTCAGAGTCCGCTTCCACGCGTCTCGTCGCCTGCGCTCTGGGACAGTTGCGCCCCGACGGCCCGATGGACGTTGCCGTGGACGTGGTCAGTGCCGATCCGATCGATGATGCCCTGGGCCTCGAGTACGTCGCGTACGCGGGGCTTGACTCGCGCCAGCCGCATCGTGACGCCCTCCGCTTCGGTCAGGTCGACGAGCTCGGTGAGTTTGGCTGCCCCCTGCGAATCCACGAAGGCGACGCCTTCCAGATCGATCACCAGCGCGGTGAGGAGCGGGTCCCCGGAGATGACCTTGCGGATGCGTTCATCGAACGCTTCGGCGGTTGCGAAGAACAGGCCGCCGTCCAGACGTATCACGGCGATACCGGCGATGGTCTCATCGGCGGGGTTGAGGTCGATGTCGCGGAAGACCTGGGTGCCGGGCTCACGGCCGAGCAGGGGCATGGCGGGCCGTGTCGAGACGTAGATGAGCCACCCGAGCGACAGTGCGATCCCGATGACGATCCCGAAGAGCACGCCCGCGGACAGCACGCCCACGACGGCCGCCACCGCGATCCAGAAGTCGAACCTGGACACGCGCCGCAGCCGGGAGAACTCCTTGAGGTCGATCATCCCGAACACGACCGCGTCGATGATGATGGAGGCCAGCACGGCCTTCGGCAGCTCTGAGAAGACAGGTGCGAGGAAGAGCAGCGTCAGGATCACCAGCGTTCCGGTGGTGAGCGACGCCACGGGTGTGCGCGCACCTGCGGATTCGTTGAGCGAACTGGCCGACAGACTCGTCGAGACCGGCATCCCTTGGACGAGGCCGGCGCCGACGTTGGCCATACCCTGGGCCACCGCCTCCTGATTCACATCGATGCGGTAACGGTGCCGGGTCGCGAAGGATCTGGCGTCGCCTGCCGTCTGAGAGAACCCGATCAGCAGCAGCGCCAATGCCGCGATGATGATTTCCGGGACGTTCCCCAGGACGATGTCGAGGTCCGGCAATTGCGGGACGGGCAGCCCGCTCGGCACGTCGCCGACCAGCGTCACTCCTCGCTCGCCCAGGTTGAGCAGCGCGGATGCGAGGAGCCCGCCGACGACGAGCACCAGCGCGCCGGGGATCTTGGGCGCCCAGAAGCGCAGCGCGAGGATCACCGCGAGGGCTGCCGCGCCGACCACCAGTGTCGGGAGGTGGATGGCACCCAGCCCGACGATCCACGACGCGAACTCCCGCCACACGTTGTCGCCCTCTCCCGAGGTGCCGGTCAGCTTGGGCAGCTCTCCCACGACCACATCGATTGCGGCTCCCGCCAGGAACCCGGTGACGACGGCCTTCGAGAGGAACTGGGCGATCCATCCCATCCGGAAGAGCGCCAGGAGCAGCAACAGGATGCCGGTCACCAGCGTGATCGCCGCGACGAGCTGAGCTGCATCACCGCCGGTGACACCGGTCACGATCACCACACCCCCGGCGACCGTTGCCAACGCCGAGCTCGGACCGGTGGAGATCTGACGTGACGTGCAGAACAGCGCGTAGATGATCGCCCCGGCCGCCGCAGCGTACAGACCGTTCTGAACTGGGATCCCCGCGATCTCGGCATACCCGAGGTTCTTCGGCACGATCATCGCGACGACGGCCACTCCCGCGATGATGTCCGCGCGCAGCCATCGCCGTTCATAGCGAGGCAACCAGCGCAGGATCGGGAGAAAACCTGCGGAGCCGCTCTTCGCGCTTGTCCGCACAGTTGCCTCCGACCATCGGCGCGTCGGGCCGGTCGCCGGCAGGGTACGAGAAGCGCCTCGCCTGCACCGCCGATGTTCCCGATGCTTTCCTGACGGCATGCTACGTCCCGAGAGGACGCAGACGTACCTGTGCATGTCCCGGACCGGCGACCACGGGAGCCGAGACGGCGAGCGAGCTCTGACGGAACCCAGTTCGATGAACCGCTTTGCCATCGCTCGAAGGCACGCTAACGTTGAGAATTGTTGTTGCCTAGAACAAATCGCGAGCCAAGGATGCCTCATGACCGGCCTCACTGCGGAGAACTGGCCGATCGCGGCCGCCGCGCTTCCCTTCCCAGGCACCACCGCTGACGGACGCAGCGTCACCGACGCGGGCGCCGAGGAATGGGCGGTCACCCTGACCGAGATCGCCGATGCCGGGTTCGACCGTGTCGACATCACCGACTCGTGGCTGCGCGTCGGGGACCTGACCGCCGGCGGCCTGCGTGATCTGAAAGACGCGTCCGCGCGCGCGGGCGTCGTGCCGACGTCGATCTCGGCCATCCGGCGCAGCGTCATCGATCGCGCCGACGGCGACGCGAACCTCGCCTACAGCCATCGCACGCTCGACGCCGCCGCCGCGCTCGGAATCGAGACCGTGTCGTTCGGCCTGCACCAGGCGCTGACTCCGCAGCAGCAGGAGGAGCTCTGGTTCTGGACGGTGCAGGGCCACGTCGACGACCCCGCGGACTGGGATCTCGCGGTCAGCCGGCTGAGAGAGCTCGGCAGCCACGCCGCGGAGCTCGGCATCCTGGTCTCCCTCGAGATGTACGAGGACACCTTCCTCGGCACCGCCGACTCGGCGGTGCGCCTGGTGGAGGACATCGGTCTCGACAATGTCGGCCTCAACCCCGACATCGGGAACCTGGTGCGACTGCATCGGCCCATCGAGTCGTGGTGGGAGCTCGTCGAGAAGACGCTGCCCTACGCCAACTTCTGGCACGTCAAGAACTACGCGCGCGACGAGGACACGGCACGCGGGACGTACTTCGCGGTGCCCGCGCCGATGCAGTACGGCCTCATCGACTACCGCCGCGCGTTCCGGTACGCGATCGCGCAAGGCTTCCAGGGCGTGATCTGCGTGGAGAACTACGGTGGCGACGGGCTGAGCGTGTGCGCCGACAACCGCGACTACCTGCGCCGGCACGTGCTCCCCAAGCGCGACGGCTACGTGCGGGGCGAGAGCAGGGTGCGCCAGCCCCGCCACGACGGAGGTGCCTCGTGACCCGCATCGCCAACGACCCGGCCGAGTTCGTTCCGCAGGCCCTCGCCGGTTTCGTCGCCGCGCACGGCGACCTGGTCCGCGCCGTCGACGGCGGCGTCGTCCGCGCCGCTCCTGCACCGCGCGGCTCGGTCGCGCTCGTCGTGGGCGGCGGGTCGGGGCACTACCCCGCCTTCGCCGGCGTCGTCGGAGCCGGGATGGCGGCGGGCGCGGTGTGCGGCAACATCTTCACCTCGCCCTCGGCAGGGCAGGCCTATCGCGTCGCGAAGGCGGCGCACCGCGGCGGCGGCGTGCTCTTCAGCTTCGGCAACTACGCCGGCGACGTGCTGCACTTCGGGGAGGCGCAGGAGCGCCTGCGCGAGCAGGGCATCGACGCGCGCACGGTGCTCTGCACCGACGACATCGCCAGCGCCCCGCAGGACGAGCTGCACAAGCGCCGCGGCATCGCGGGCGACTTCGTCGTGTTCAAGATCGCCGGCGCGGCCGCCGAGCGCGGCGACTCGATCGACGACGTCGAGCGCCTCGCCCGACACGCGAACCACCGCACCCGCACGCTCGGAGTCGCCTTCAGCGGCTGCACGTTCCCGGGCGCCGACGAGCCGCTCTTCACCGTCCCGGACGGCATGATGTCGATCGGTCTCGGCATCCACGGCGAGCCCGGCATCCGCGACGTGCCGCGCGCCACGTCGGAGGACCTCGCCCGCACGCTCGTCGACGCGCTCCTCGCGGACGTCCCCGAGGAGCGCGGCGATCGCGTGGCCGTGATCGTGAACGGCCTCGGCTCGGTGAAGTACGAGGAGCTCTTCGTCCTGTACGGCGACGTCGCCGCCCGGCTCGAGGCGGCGGGCATCACCGTGGTGCAGCCGGAGGTCGGCGAGCTCGTGACGAGCCTCGACATGGCAGGGGCATCCGTCACCCTCTTCTGGCTCGACGACGAGCTCGAGGCGCTGTGGGCCGCGCCCGCGTACACGCCGGCCTACCGCAAGGGCTCAGTCGTGGTCGCCTCCGCTGCCGACGCCGAGGACGAGGACGAGGATGCCGCCGCCGAGACCGCCAGCAGCTCCGATGCCTCCGCGTGGTCCAAGTCCGCCGCCGCGGTCGCCCGGGCCTGCCTCGTGGCCGCACGCGACACGATCCACGAGCACGAGGCCGAGCTCGGCCGCACCGACGCGATCGCCGGGGACGGCGACCACGGCGTCGGCATGCGCACCGGCGTCGACGCGGCATGCGAGGCGGCCGACCCCGACGCGGGCCTTGCGGCGATGCTGGATGCCGCGGGCGAGGCGTGGAGCGAGAAGGCAGGGGGCACCTCCGGCGCGCTGTGGGGCGCGATGCTGCGCGCGATCGGCTCCGCGCTGGACCGCGATGGCGCCGACCCGCGCACGTCCGCCGTCGGCGCAGCGCAAGCGGCGCTGGACGCGGTGACCGCCCGCGGCGGCGCGAGCGTGGGCGACAAGACGATGGTCGACGCCCTCGATCCGTTCGCGCGAGTGCTCGCCGAGCAGATCGACGCCGGCGAGAGCCTGCCCGTCGCGCTTCAGACCGCCGCCCGGGCCGCGACAGACGCCGCCGCGGCCACGTCGGCCCTTCGTCCCGCCCTCGGTCGCGCGCGCCCGCTCGCCGAGAAGAGCCTGGGGCATCCCGACGCCGGCGCGACGTCGCTCGCCCTCATCGCGACGGCGATCGCCGAGGCATCCGCACAAGAGAACCTTCGAGAGGAACAGCGATGAGCGACACCCTCCGCATCGTCGTCGGAAGCGACGATGCCGGTTACGAGTACAAGTCCGCCCTGAAGGCGCTGCTGGAGGCCGACCCCCGGGTCGCCTCGGTCGCCGACGTGGGCGTCGCGGGCGACGAGCACACCGACTACCCGCACGTCGCCGTCGAAGCCGCCCGTCGCGTGGCCGCCGGGGACGCCGACCGTGCCCTGCTCATCTGCGGCACCGGGCTCGGTGTGGCGATCTCGGCCAACAAGGTGCCGGGCATCCGCGCCGTCACCGCGCACGACAGCTACTCGGTGGAGCGCTCGGTGCTCAGCAACGACGCGCAGGTCCTGACGATGGGGCAGCGCGTCATCGGCCTCGAGCTCGCCAAGCGCCTCGTGACGGAGTGGCTCGGCTATCGGTTCGACCCGTCCTCGTCGTCGGCGGCGAAGGTCGCCGCCATCGACTCCTACGACCAGCCCGGCGTCGCCGGAGACACCACCCAGAACCCGCACACCGTGGAGGCCCGCTCATGACCCGTATCGCCGTCGTCGGCAGTGGCTACATGGGTGGCGGGATGGCACAGGTCTTCGCGATGGCCGGCCACGACGTCGTGCTCTCGGACGTCACCGCCGAGATCGCGGCATCCAACCTCGATCGGGTCCGCACCGAGGCCGCGCAGTTCGAGCAGCAGGGTCTCTTCCCGGCAGGAGCCGCCGAGCTGGTCGCGCGCCACATCTCGGCCGCGCAGAGCATCGAGGAGGCCGTCGCCGACGCCGAGTTCATCGAGGAGGCGGTGCCCGAGCGGATCCAGGTCAAGCACGAGACGCTCCGGCGCATCTCGCAGGCGAACGCGCGGGGCGTCATCGGCAGCAACACCTCGACCATCTCGATCACCAAGCTCGCTGAGGCGGTGGCGAACCCGGAGCGGTTCCTCGGCGTGCACTTCTCCAACCCCGCGCCGTTCGTGCCGGGTGTCGAGCTCATCCCTCACCCGTCCACCGCCGAGAGCGCGATCGTCGTCGCCGAAGAGCTGCTGTCGCAGTGCGGCAAGGTCGGCGCGCGCATCAAGGATGCGACCGGCTTCGTGCTGAACCGGCTGCAGTACGCCCTGTTCCACGAGGCGACGCAGCTCGTCGACGAGGGCATCGCGACGCCGGAGGACATCGATGCCATCGTCCGGTCGACCTTCGGGTTCCGGCTGCCTTTCTTCGGTCCGTTCGCCATCGCCGACATGGCGGGTCTGGACGTCTACGCGTTCTGCTACGCCTCGCTGCAGGGTGACTTCCCCGAGCGGTTCGCCACGCCCCCGATCCTCGCCGAGCGGATCGAGCGCGGCGAGCTGGGCACCAAGTCCGGTGCCGGGTTCCGCGAGATCGACCCCGCGCGCATCCCCGAGCTGGTGGCCTACCGCAACCGCGCCTACGCGAAGATGAAGGACCTCCTCGACGAGCTCGGGCCCTCGCCCTTCGAGGCGCCGGCCGATGGGGTGGCGCGATGACGACCGCTCGGCCGGACATGACCCGCAACTGGGCATCGAACGTGGTCTACGGGCCGTCGCGGATCGTCGCACCGCGGTCCGTCGACGAGCTCGCCGAGGTGGTGCGCTCGGCCGACCGCGTGAAGGCCCTCGGCAGTCGCCACTGCTTCAACACGATCGCCGACACCGACGGTGTGCACGTCTTCCTCGGCGACCTCCCCGCCGAGGTGAGCATCGACGCCGAGCGCGGTGTCGTGCGCGCCGCGGCCGGCCTGCGGTACGGCGACATCGCACCGGCGCTTCACCGCGCGGGATGGGCGCTGGCCAACCTCGCGTCCCTGCCGCACATCTCGCTCGCCGGAGCCGTCGCGACCGGAACGCACGGCTCGGGCGACGCCGTCGCCTCCCTTGCGGCGGCCGTCGCGGGCGTCGAGCTCATGACCGCCGACGGCGAGCTGCGCACGTTCCGGCGGGGCGACGCCGACTTCGACGGCGTCGTCGTCTCACTGGGTGCGCTCGGCATCGTGACGGCGCTCGAGCTCGATCTGGTGCCGACGTTCGAGGTCGCGCAGACCGTCTATGAGCGCCTGCCGCTGGATGCTGTGCTCGAGGACCTGGACGCGATCACCGGCCTGGGCTACAGCGTGTCGATGTTCCACACGTGGCGCGATCCCGGCGCCGTCGACCAGTTGTGGGTGAAGCGTCGGGCCGATCAAGCCGGCGCACTCCCTGACGAGATCCTGGGCGCCCCGAAGGCGCCGGGCAAGCGGCATCCGCTCCCCGGCGTATCGGCCGAGAGCTGCACCGAGCAGCTCGGCGCCTCGGGGGAGTGGTACGCCCGGCTGCCGCACTTCAAGCTCGAGTTCACGCCGTCCAACGGCGAGGAGCTGCAGTCCGAGTTCCTCGTGCCCCGGCGCAACGCCGTCGCGGCGATCGCGGCGATGCGCGACCTCGCCGGCCAGGTCGCGCCGCTGCTGCAGGTGTGCGAGCTGCGCACCGTCGCGAGCGACGACCTGTGGCTGTCTCCCGCGTACGAGACCGACGTCCTCGGCATCCACTTCACCTGGCAGCCCGACCAGCCCGGCGTCGAGCGGCTGCTGCCCGTCATCGAGCGTGCCCTGGAGCCCCTGGATGCGCGCCCGCACTGGGGCAAGCTCTTCACGCTCGACGGGGCGGCCGAGCGGATGCCGCGCCTCTATCGCCGCTGGGACGACTTCGCGGCGCTGCGCCGCCGCCTCGACCCGCGAGGCGTGTTCGGCAACGACTTCCTCTCGCGGCTCGGTCTCTGAGGAGCGGGTCGGACGGGGAGGCGGCCGGCACCTTCAGCGCTGGTCGCTCGACTGGTCGTGGTGCAGGTGGTCGCGGTGCTTCTCGGCCTGCCGCGTCTTGGTGACGGTGTCGATCGGACCGGTGACGGTGAGCTCGTCCTCCCAGCACTCGATGCCGGTGACGCCGGGGAGCCTGTCGCGCGTGAAGACCGGGTCGCGGCCCGCGCGCCGCTGACCGGTGTAGTCCTTGAGCAGCTTGAACGCGAGCCCGGACAGCAGGCCGATGGCGATGAGGTTCGTCAGCGCCATGAGGCCCATCACGCCGTCGGCGAAGTTCCACACGAGGTCGGCCCCCACCACGGAACCTGCCAGCACGGCGGCCACCACGAGCACCCGGTAGACGGTGAGCAGGATCGGGTTGGTCGAGATGAACTCGATGTTGGACTCGCCGTAGTAGTAGTTGCCCAGGATCGACGAGAACGCCAGCAGGAAGATGATCACGGTCAGCGCGATGTTCGACCATTCGCCCAGCGTGCCGACGAGCGCCCCCTGCGTGAGCCCGATGCCCTTGGTGGCTCCGGCGAGATCCGGCACCGACACCAGGATGATGAAGGCGGTGATGGAGCACACCAGGAACGTGTCGAAGTAGACCCCGAGGGTCTGGACGAGCCCCTGCTTGACCGGGTGCGTCACCGCGGCGCTCGCGCCGGCGTTGGGGGCGGAGCCGAGCCCGGCCTCGTTGGAGAACATGCCGCGCTTGACGCCGGTGAGGACGATGTACCCGAACGCGGCGCCGACGACCTCGTTGAATCCCCAGGCCGAGGTGAAGATCTCGGCGAAGACCGGGCCGATCCGGTCGACGTGCAGCGCGACCACGACGATGCCCAGCAGCAGGTAGGCGATCGCCATGATGGGCACCAGGAACTGGGTGACCGAGGCGATCCGGCGGACGCCTCCGAACACGACCAGCCCGGTGAGCACCGCGATCCCGAGGCCCACGCCCCACGGCAGCCAGGGGTTGTCGCCCCCGATGCTCGACGTGACCGTCGCCGAGATCGTGTTGGCCTGCAGGGAGCTGAAGGCGAACGGGAAGCAGACGATGAGGATGACCGCGAACCAGACGCCGAGCCAGCGCGCCTTCAGGCCGCGCTGCATGTAGTACGCCGGCCCGCCGCGGAAGCTGTCCTTGTCGCGCACCTTGAACAGCTGCGCGAGCGAGGACTCGATGAAGCTCGACGCCCCGCCGATGAACGCCATCACCCACATCCAGAACACGGCGCCGGGTCCACCGACGGCGATCGCGGTGCCGACCCCGGCGATGTTGCCGACGCCGACCCGTGATGCCGCCGAGATGGTGAAGGCCTGGAACGCCGAGACGGACTGCGGATCGCCGTCGGCGTTGCGGGGCGTCTTGTCGGTGAGGGTGCGGAACATCTCGGGGATGAGCCGGAACTGCACGACGCCGGAGCGGATCGTGAAATAGAGACCCAGGAGAACGACGACCGGGAGGACGACCCACGTCCAGAGGTTGTCACCCCATGTCAGCAACCACGCGTTGACGGCATCCATGCCCGTCAGTATGGCGAACTCCGCGCCGGCCGGGGGAGGCGACGCGCCCGTGCCGCGACCCCGCCGCCATGGCTTCCACGTCAGATGAGCTGAGCGAACGCCTCGGCGTCGCGCGTCTTGCCCACCACGAGGATGGTGTCGCCCGCGCGCAGGACGGTGCGGTTGTCGGCGTTGTCCCAGGGGCTGTCGCCGGCCTGGAACGCGGCGATCGTGACGCCGTGGCTGCGACGGAGCCCCGTCTCACCGAGCGGGACACCCTGGACCGACGAGGGCGCGGGCGCCTTGACCATGGCGTATCCGGGCGCGATCTCGATGAAGTCCAGCGCAGCGCCGCGCACCAGGTGCGCCACGCGGCGGCCCATGTCCTTCTCCGGGTAGATCACCTTGCCCACGCCCAGCTGTTCGAGGATCAGCCCGTGCTGGTCGTCGACGGCCTTCGCCCAGACCGCCGGGATGTTCATGGTGAGCAGGATCGAGCACGTCAGGATCGACGCCGAGATGTCGCCGCCGATCGCGACGACCACGCGATCGAACTCGTCGACGGCCAGCTGCTCCAGCGCCTCGCGCTTGGTCGAGTCGGCGCGCACGACCTGGGTGAGCTGCCCGTTGAGCGACTGCACGAGATCCTCGGAGAGGTCGATGCCCAGGACGTCCGTCCCGCCGGCCATGAGCTCGAGGGCGAGCGCGCTGCCGAACCTCCCCAAGCCGATCACGGCGACGGAGTGGGCCTCGGCGGTCCGGCGCGAACGCGCGGATCCCGAGAACGCGGGGAATCTAGCCAATGGCGGGCCTCTCCTTCGGGTATTCGTACAGGACGCGCCGCTCGCGCAGCGCGATCGCCGATCCGAGCGTGAGGGGCCCCAGCCGGCCGAGGAACATCATCACGATCAGCACGACCTGGGCAGGTTCCGACAGGGTCGGCGTGATGCCCGTCGACAGGCCCACGGTGGCGAACGCGGAGACGGTCTCGAACAGCGCCCGATCGAGGTTCTCGCCCGTCAGCAGCATGAGCGATCCGGTGCCCGCGACGATTGCGGCCACCGCGATCAGGACGACCGTGATCGCCTGCCGGTGCACCGCCCGGGACAGCCGCTTGCCGAAGATGTTCACGGCTCCTTCGCCGCGCAGCTCGGTGAGCATGATGAAGAAGAGCACCGCGAACGTCGTCACCTTGATGCCGCCCGCGGTGCCCGCCGGCCCGCCGCCGATGAACATCAGGATGTCCATGCCGAGCCACGTCTCGTCATGCATCGCGGCGATGTCGACCGAGTTGAAGCCGGCCGTGCGCGTCTGGACCGACTGGAAGAAGCCGGCCAGCACCCGCGCCCACGGATCGAGGCCTCCGAGGGTGCCGGGGTTGTCCCACTCGATGACCGTGATGTACACGGACCCTGCGGCGAGCAGCACCACCGTCGCCCACAGCACGAGCTTGGTGTTCATGGTCCAGTGCAGCGGATGCCGGAACTCCTTGCGCAGCTGCATGATGACCGGGAAGCCGAGCCCGCCGAGGATGATCGCCGCCGCGATGGGGAGGCAGATGAACGGGTCGCCCACGAAGGCCATCAGGCTGTCGCTGTACAGGGCGAAGCCCGCGTTGTTGAACGACGAGACGGCGTGGAACACGCCGTGCCACGCGGCATCGCCGAGGGAGTAGCGGTAGCCCAGCAGGAACCGCAGGAACAGGACGACGAAGAGGGCGGCCTCGGTCGTCAGCGAGATGCCGACGATTCCCCGCACCACGCCGCGCACGTCGTCGAGACCGAGGACCTTCGCCTCGGCGGCCGCATACAGCCGCGATCGCACGGAGATGCGCCGGGCGAGGACGAGCCCGATCAGCGACGCGAAGATCATGATCCCGAGGCCGCCCAGCTGGATCAGCACCAGGATCACCGCCTGGCCGAACGGCGTCCAGAACGTCGGGGTGTCGACGACGACCAGGCCCGTCACGCACACCGCGCTCGTGGCGGTGAAGAGCGCCTCGACGGGGGTCGCCGCGCCGGGGCCGGCCTTGGCGACCGGTGTCAGCAGCAGCGCCGTTCCCGCGAGGATCGTCACGGCGAATCCGCTCGCCACGGCCTGCGCCGGGTGCAGGCGAAGCCGAGAGGCCAGCTCTCGATTGCGCACCCGGCCCGGCCGTCTCATCGCCACCCGCACACGGTACTCGCGCCGCGACCGCCCGCCTGGCCGCCCTCACGGAATCCTCACGACGGCATCCGGAACGCGTACGAACGCCGGGACGGATGCCGCGCGCGAACGTCTCGGCGTCCCCGCGGCGTCAGCCGACGATCGGCCGTTCGGTGGGGAAGGAGAAGAGCATCTTGCGCTGCCTGACGGCCAGCGCTGCGGCCAGGCCGATCGGCCCGATGCGGCCGGCGAGCATCAGGATGGAGAGCACGAGCTTCCCGAACGCGTCGAGCTCCGCTGAGAGCCCGACCGACAGCCCGCACGTGGCGAACCCGGAGATGACCTCGAACAGGATCCGATCCAGCGGCGCATCGTTCGTGAGCGTGATGAGGGCCGTCGCCCCGAGCACCAGCGTGGCGCCGAGGAAGGTCACGCTGATGGCGACTCGGAGCAGGCCGTTCGGGATGGTGCGGTCCGCGACGCTCAGATCCCGCGTTCCGCGGGCCTCGGCCGCGATGGCCAGGAACAGCACGGCGAGAGTCGTCACCTTGATGCCGCCGGCCGTGGATGCCGAACCGCCGCCGACGAACATCAGCGCGTCGCTGAGCAGCAGCGTGGTCGACGTGGACTGCGCCGTGTCGACGATCGCGAACCCGCCCGAGCGCATCATCGTCGAGGCGAACAGGCCGTTGAGCACCTTCTCGCCGACGGTGTAGTCGGCGATCGTCGCCGGGTTGCTCCATTCCGTCGCCGTCCAGGCGGCGGCGCCGACCAGCAGCAGCAGCGACGTGGTGACGAGGGTGAGCTTGGTGTGCAGGTTCCACCGCTTGCGGTTCCATCGCGTGTTGATGAGGTTGAGGAAGATCGGGAATCCGAAGCTGCCGACGAAGACGCCGATCGCGATCGGCGTCAGCACCCAGCCGTCGTTCCGGAACGGGATCAGACCGCCCTCGTGGACGGAGAAGCCGGCGTTGTTGAAGGCGGAGATCGAATAGAACAGGCCGTGCCACAGGCCCCTGCCCCAGCCCTCGGCGACGATGAAGGCGGGGGCGAGCGCGACGAAGAGGGCCCCTTCGATCGACAGGGTCGTCAGCACGACGATCTGCAGCAGGCGCCGCACCTCTCCGAGTTCGGGGGATCCGATGTTCTGCTGGGCGAACACTCTGCCGCCGAGCCCCAGCTGCCGGGTGACAGCGCGCGCCAGCAGGAGCGCGAGGGTCACGATCCCCAGGCCGCCGATCTGGATCGCGACGAGGATCACGATCCACCCGAAGGGCGACCAGTAGGTCGCGGTGTCGACCGTCGTCAGGCCGGTGACGGTGATCGCCGACGTCGCGGTGAAGATCGCGTCCTGCCAGGGTGCCGCCCTGCCGGTCGCCGTCGCGATGGGAAGCCGGAGCAGCAGCGAGAAGACCGCAGCCGCGCTGATGAACACGAGCACGGACGCGCGGGCGGGCGACCGCCTGATGAACCCGCTGAGGACCCGCTGGGCTCGCCGGAGGGGTCTCCGCTCGGAGGCTGTGGTTGAGGTCATCGAGGGTCTCTTCCAGGGACGGCGACGGACTGCCTCGCCGACCCGACTTCCCGGCACACCGGCCAGCACCATACCGCACCGGTCTTTCCTGCCACGATAAGCACCGCGCAGGCGGGCGGCCTCACCTCACCGCCGGGGCGCCTCGCGCGCGGTGACGTGCGCGCCGGCTGGGCCGGCCGTGGGTCGCGTTCTCGACGCCGGGTTTGACGGCGCGCGCGAGGCCGCATACGCTCTGAAGCAACTTAGTGAACGTTCACTGTATTGAGGGAGCAACGATGCCATCCGCCACCACGCCCGAGCGAGGCGCCGCCCCGCTGCGATCGGCCATCATCGGGACGGGCGGCATCGCGCACGCGCACGCCGGCGCCATCGCGGGTCTGGCCCCGCGCATCGAGGTCGTCGCCGTCGCGGACGTCGACCGCGACCGCGCCGGGGCCTTCGCGCTGCAGCACAGCCCGCGGGCCTCGGTGTACGCATCGGCCGACGAGCTGCTCGCCGCGGAGACGCTCGACCTGGTCCATGTGTGCACTCCGCCGCAGACGCACGTGCCGCTCGCCATCGCGGCGATGCGGGCCGGGGTCCCGGTGCTCGTCGAGAAGCCGACGGCGCTGAGCCTGGCCGAGGCCGATGAGCTGGCCGCGGTGTCCGCGGAGACGGGCGTGCCCGTTCTCACGGTGTACCAGCACCGCTTCGGCCCGGCGGCGCAGCGGCTGCTCCGTCTGTTCGCGGAGGGTGCGCTCGGTCGCGCGATGGTCGCGACCTGCGAGACGCAGTGGTACCGCGGCCCGGAGTACTTCGACCTCCCCTGGCGTGGGCGGTGGCACGTCGAGGGCGGCGGGCCCACCATGGGTCACGGCATCCACCAGTTCGATCTGCTGCTCGCGGTGCTGGGTCCCTGGTCCCGCGTGTCGGCGTTCGCCGCTCGGCAGAAGCTGCCGACCGACACGGAGGACGTCTCGGTCGCCGTCGCGGAGTTCGACAACGGCGCCCTCGCGACGATCGTCAACTCCATCGTCTCGCCGCGCGAGAGCTCGCGCCTGCGCTTCGACTTCGACTGCGCGACCGTCGAGGTCGAGCACCTCTACGGCTACGCCGACGGCGACTGGACCTTCACGCCGGCACGCGGACACGAAGAGCTCGCGTCGCTGTGGCACTCGTCGGACAGCCCGGAGACGACCAGCCATCGCAGCCAGATCGAGGCGATCGTGACAGCACTCGAAGAGGGGCGGGACCCGGGCGTGGGCATCGCCGACGCCCGGCGCACGCTCGAGTTCGCCGCCGCGACGTACGCGTCGGCGTTCCGCGGAGTTCCGATCCGTGCGGGTCAGATCACGCCGGACGACCCGTTCGCGACGGCGATGGACGGCGGCGCGGTGCCCTGGGCGCCCGTCAAGGAGCCGATCGGGGCGGGCGCGTGAGCATCCGCATCGACGATGACGGCGTCGGCGCGTTGAGCATCCGGGACGGCGATGTCGAGCTCGTCCGGTATACGTACGTCCCCGACACCGTCCAGTTCGAGTCGCCGAAGCCGTACCTTCACCCGATCCGCACGCGGGCCGGGCGACTGGTCAGCCTGTTCCGCCCCTGGGATCACGTCTGGCACAAGGGCATCGCATGGTCGCTGCCCGTCGTCGGCGACGAGAACTTCTGGGGCGGCGTCACGTACGTCAACGGCCAGGGGTACGTGCAGCTGCCCAACAACGGGGCGCAGGTACACCAGGGCGGCGGAGCGTCGACGGACGGAACGAGTGCCTCGTACGCCCACGACCTGCAATGGATCGCCGAGGACGGCAGGCGGCTGTTCGCCGAGCAGCGGCAGCTCGGCGCGCATATCCTCGACGACACCGCCTGGGCGCTCACCTTCGACACCGCGCTGACGAACGTCTCGGACGAGAGCATCCCCATCGGGTCCCCGACCACGCGCGGCCGGGAGAACGCCGGATACGGCGGCCTGTTCTGGCGCGGCCCCCGCTCCTTCACCGACGGGCTGGTCGTCACCGAGGGCGCGCGCGGCACCGGAGACGACCTCCGCGGACAGCGTCACGCGTGGATGGGCTACGTCGGCCGCCACGACGACATCGACGAGCAGTCCCTCGTCGTCATGGTCGACGACCCCCGGAATCCGCAGCATCCGCCGCAGTGGTTCGTGCGATCCGAGCCGTTCGCGTGTCTGAACCCCGCACCGTTCTTCAGCGAGGAGCTGGTCGTGGCGCCGGGCGAGACCGTCCGGTTCCGCTACGCGGTGGCCATCGCGGATGCCGGAGCCGACGCCGCCCCGGCGCTCGCCGCAGCCGCGGGGACAGTGCTCTGATGGCAGGCTTCCCCGGCGGGGTCGCGCTCAGCGAGCTCGCCGTGTACGACTGGGAAGCGGCCGACGGGTGCGCGGGCGGGACCCCCCACCTGCACACGGCATCGAGCGAGGGCTACGTGGTCGTCGCGGGCGCAGGGGCGGTCCAGACGCTGTCGTCCGTGGGCCGCGAGGAGCACCCGCTCGCTCCGGGCGACATCGTCTCGTTCACCCCCGGCACCGTGCACCGGCTGATCAACGGCGGAGACCTGCGTCTGCTCGTCGTCATGTCGAACGCCGGACTCCCCGAGGCCGGCGACGCCGTCATGACGTTCCCCGACGACGTCCTCGCCGACCCTGAGGCGTACGCGCGCGCCGCCGCGCTCCCTGCGGGCGGCTCGGACGACGAGCGGGCCGCAGCGGCCCGCGCGCGCCGGGATCTCGCGCTCGAGGGGTACGCGTCGCTCTGCGCCGCGATCGACGACGAGGGGCCATCGGCGCTCGAGCGCTTCCACCGCCGGGCTGCGGCGCTCGTGCAACCCCGCGTCGCGCGGTGGCGCACCATCTGGCAGCAGACCGTCGCGGCGGAGACGGATGCCACGCGCGCTCAGTTGGACGCACTCGAAGCGGGGCGGCGCGGAGCGCTCGGCGAGGCCGCGGTGACCAGGGCCACGCCACGCGACGCCCGCGGCTTCGGGATGTGCGGGCGCCTCACCACGTGGCAGTGGCCGACGCAGGCGATCGAGGACGGCGGGGTCGAGCGGCGAGCGTGATGCCGGCCCCGCCGGGCGTCGCTCAGTGCCGGCGGGTCACGAGGTCTCCCTCTCGCGGTCGGCAGCCATCTCGTCGTCCGCGGCCGGCGTGGTCAGAGGGCGTGCCGGCGCGTCGCGGTCGCCGCGGGTCTTGATGAGGCTCGCCGCCGTCGCCACCGCGATGGTGCCGGCGATGAACAGCAGCGAGAACCAGATGGGGATCTCGGGGGCCCACAGCATCGGCTCGCCGCCGTTGATGAACGGGAGCTCGTTGACGTGCATCGCGTGCAGCACCAGCTTGACGCCGATGAAGGCGAGGATCACGGCGAGACCCTGCGCGAGGTAGACGAGGCGCTCCAGCAGGCCGCCGATCAGGAAGTAGAGCTGGCGGAGCCCCATCAGCGCGAACGCGTTCGCGGTGAAGACGATGTAGGCCTCCTCTGTCAGCCCGTAGATCGCGGGGATCGAGTCGACGGCGAAGACGAGGTCGACGAAGCCGATCGCGATGATCACGAGGAGCATCGGGGTGACGAAGCGCCGACCGTCCTTGACGACGGTGAGCCGATCCGCGTTGTACTCGTCGCTGACCGGCAGGTGGCGGCGCACGAACGACATGAAGCGACCCTGCGAGGGGTCCGCCTCGCCGTGCGCGAAGGCCTGACGGTACGCCAGGAACAGCAGCAGCGCGCCGAACAGGTAGAAGATCCACGAGAAGTTCTCGATGAGCGCGGCACCGACCGCGATGAACACGCCCCGCAGGACGAGAGCGATGACGATCCCGATCATCAGCACCTTCTGCTGATAGATCTTCGGCACCGCGAAGCCGGTCATCACGATGAGGAAGACGAAGAGGTTGTCGACCGAGAGCGCCTTCTCGGTGAGGTAGCCGGCGAAGTACTCGCCGCCGTACGTCCAGCCCGACATGACGCCGATGCCGACGCCGAAGAGCAGCGCGAGTCCGATGTAGAACGCCGACCAGCGGGCCGACTCGCCGATCGACGGCTCGTGGGGTCTGCGGACGTGGGCGAAGAACTCGTAGACGAAGAACGCGATCGTGACCGCGATCGTGATGAACCAGACGAGCGGGGTGATGTTCACAGGGATCTCCAGACCTGGCGTGATGGATGACGCCAAGGTCTTCTCCATCCCCTGATCGAGGACCGGTGACCCGGGATGCACCCTGCATCCGTAGTGACGAGTCGACCGCGCCGGAGTACTCCCCTTGCTGTCGGCAGATTACTGGGCCACGCCGATGTCTTCCTGAGAACCGGCCGAGAGGCGGCGCCATCGTCGGCCGCGCGCGAGCGGCGCGCTCACGAGCGGGCCGGCTCGACGTGGGAGCGGTAGACCTCGACGACCCGGGAGAGGTACGCCGTGATGATCGCCTGCTCCTGGGCGCTGAAGTCGTCGAGCACGGCGTCGACGTCGAGGATCATCGGCATGAGCACCGAAAGGGCGCTCTCGCGCGAGGTCTCCGTCGGCACCACCAGCACCCCGCGGCGATCGCTGGGATGGGGCTCGCGGGTGACATGGCCGAGTCCTACGAGCCGGTCCACGAGTGCCGTCGTCGACGCCGTCGTGATGCCGAGCCGGCGCGCGAGTTCACTCGGCCCGAGCGGCCCCGAGGCGATCAGGTGCTCCATGGCCTCGAGGTCGGTGGGGTTCACCGTCAGGTGCGTCCGCAGCCGCCGCTCGAACAGGTCGCTCACGGTGATGAGGTCGCGCAGCAGGCCGGTCGCCGGGCGCACGGGCGGGCCGCCCGCGTCAGCCTCGCGGGGGCGGCGGGAGGCGTCCGTGTTGCCAGCGACGACGGCATCCATGCGTCGATGATAACCCGAACTTGCGCAGTCTGACTTATATCTAGATAATCTAGACATTAGTTCTGCTAGGGAAAGGGCGGCCATGAACGGCTTCCTCCGTTTCGTCACCTCCGCGAAGACGTCGTGGATCGTGCTGGTGCTCGCCGGCCTCATCGCGGGCGGGTTCTTCGCCCTCGGCAGTGGGGCGGAATCGGAGACGGCGCCCACCGTGGGGCTGCCCGACTCGGCGGAGTCCGTGCAGGTGGACGAGCTGCTCGAGGAGTTCCCGAGTGCGGACACCACGTCGGCGCTTCTGGTGTTCGCCGCCGACGACGGAGACCTGTCGTCCGACGAGGTCGCGCTGATCGGCGAGAAGGCGGCGGGGGAGCTCGCCGACTTCACGCCGGACGGCTTCGTTCCGCCCGCCCAGATCTCGGAAGACGGCACGGTCGCTCTTCTCGTCGTCCCGCTCGACCCCGAGTCCGACGTCGAGCGCCAAGCCGAGCGGGCCGCGGAGATCCGCGAAGCGGCCGCGGCCGATCTCGAGGACGTGCGTGTCTACCTGACCGGCCCGGAGGGCTTCGAGGTCGATGTGGCCGCAGTCTTCGCGGGAGCCGACTTCACCCTTCTCCTCACCACCGTCATCGTCGTCGCGGTGCTCCTCATCGTGACGTACCGGAGCCCCTGGCTCTGGATCGTGCCGCTCGTCGTCATCGGTCTCGCTGACGCGGTGGCGGGAATCGTCGCCAACCGGGTGGCCGCCGCCGCCGGAATCGCGCTGGACGCGTCGATCACCGGCATCCTGTCGGTCCTCGTCTTCGGTGCGGGCACCAATTACGCGCTCCTCCTGATCGCTCGATACCGCGACGAGCTGCGGCTCAGCCCCGATCGCCGTGAGGCGATGCGCCGCGCCATGCGCGGCGCCGGCCCCGCGATCATCGCGAGCGGCTCGACCGTCGCCCTCGCGCTGGCGACACTGCTCCTGGCGGAGATCGCCGGCAACCGGGCGTTGGGGCTCGCCTGCGCGGTGGGCATCCTCGTGGCCATGGCCTTCGCGCTCATCGTGCTGCCGGCAGCCCTCGTGCTGTTCGGCCGGGGCCTGTTCTGGCCCTACGTCCCCCGGTTCGGCTCGCGCGACGCCATCGCCCGCAGCCCGTGGGGGAAGCTCGGCCGTGCGGTGTCGCGGCGCCCGGTCGTCGTCGCGATGTCCGGCTTCGGCGTGCTGGCAGCGCTCGCGAGCGGGCTCTTCTTCGTCGAAGTCGGCCTGTCGCAGAGCGACCGGTTCCTCCGCGAGCCGGAGGCCGTGCAGGGGCAGGAGGTGCTCGCCGATGCGTTCTCGGCCGGCACGAGCTCGCCGGCGGTCGTCGTCCTTCCGAGCGAGGATGCCGAGCAGGTCGTGGCGACGCTGTCCGACCTCGACGGCGTCGACGGTGCGACGGTGACCGAGGAGAGCGGCGATCTCGCCCGGATCGATGTCGTGCTGTCGGATGCCGCCGAGACGCCGGAATCCTTCGCGACGATCGAACGGATGCGCACCGCACTCGCCGACGCCGGTTCGAGCGACGCGCTGGTCGGTGGCCTCGACGCGAGATCCCTCGATGTCGCGCAGGCGCAGGCGCGTGACCAGGCGCTGCTCATCCCGCTCATCCTCGTGGTCGTGCTCGTCGTGCTCATCATCCTGCTGCGTGCGCTCGTGGCCCCGATCCTGCTGCTGCTCGCGGTGGTGGCGAGCTACTTCTCCGCCGTGGGGGCCAGCTGGTGGCTCTTCCAATCGCCGCTCTTCGGGTTCCCGGCCATCGACACCAATGTGCTGCTGTTCAGCTTCCTGTTCCTCGTCGCGCTCGGCGTCGACTACAGCATCTTCCTGGTGACGCGTGCCCAGGAGGAGTCGCGCGTGCTGGGCACGACGCAGGGCATGATCCGGGCGCTCGCCGCCACCGGCGCCGTCATCACGAGCGCGGGCATCCTTCTCGCGGCGGTGTTCGCGGTCTTGGGCGTGCTGCCCCTGATCACCCTCACCCAGATCGGCGTCATCGTGTGCATCGGCGTCCTCATCGACACGCTGCTCGTGCGCACCGTGATCGTGCCGGCCATGGCGTTCATCACCCGCGATCGGTTCTGGTGGCCGCGGCGTCCGGTCGTGTCCGACGCGGACGCGCGCGCGGCGGGCCTGGACGCTCTCGCAGGGCGTGCCGGCGAGCACGCCGGTGACGAGAGCGTCGAGGCCCCGGTGGCGGCTGTGCGCTGACTCCGCAGGCCGGATCGGCCTCTCTCGGCCTACATGCAGTTACTGCGGTATAAAGTGCAGTCACTGTAAGTTTCTGAGAGAGGGACCATGATGACACCCCAAGCGGACGATGGGCGAGCCGCAAGCGGCTCGCCCGTTCTGGAGGCACGCGCTGTGACGCGCACCTACGGACGCGGCGAGAGCGCGTTTCACGCGCTGCGCGGCGTCGACCTCGCCGTGAAACGCGGCGAATCGCTGGCGATCGTCGGCAAGTCCGGGTCGGGCAAGTCGACCCTGATGCACCTGCTCGCGCTCCTCGACAGGCCCACCTCCGGCCAGGTGATCGTCGAGGGGACGGATGCCGCCACCCTCCGCGCTCGCGACCTCAACGCCCTCCGCAACTCCACCTTCGGCTTCGTCTTCCAGCAGTTCTTCCTCGCCGCCGGGCAGTCGGTGTTCGAAAACGTCAGCCTCCCCCTGGTGATCGCCGGAGCGCCGGCCAAGGAGCGGCGGCGCCGGACCATGGCCGCGCTCGACGCTCTGGGGATCGCCGACAAGGCCGCCAACCGTGCGACGGACCTCTCCGGGGGTCAGAAGCAGCGAGTCGTGATCGCCCGCGCCCTCGTGGGCGAGCCGTCGGTGATCTTCGCCGATGAGCCGACCGGAAACCTCGACTCCGCAACGGGCGCACAGGTCGAGGAGATCCTCTTCGGGCTGCAGCGCGAACGCGGGATCACCCTCGTCGTCGTCACCCACGACCGCGAACTCGCCGATCGCTGCGGGAGGGCGGTCGCCATCGCCGACGGGCTGATCTCGACGGATGCCGCGACCACGGCCGCAGCGCTCACGGAGGTGTCGCGATGAGGACGAGCGATCTGGTGCGCACGGCGGCCCGCAACGCTTTCCGCAGCCGGCTGCGCACCACCCTCACGGTGCTGAGCCTGTTCGTCGGCGCCTTCACGCTGACCCTCACGACCGCGCTCGGTGCGGGCGTCAACGACTACGTGGAGCGGCAGGTCTCGACCCTGAGCACGGGAGACGTCCTGCTCGTCAGTCCCGCCGCGACGACCGAGACCTCCGACGGCCCTGACGAGTTCGATCCGGACGGGCGTCAGCAGGCCGCCGCGGCCAATCCGCTGGCCGGCGGTACGCTGCTGAACGAGGAGGATGTCCAAGCGATCGCCGGGATGGACGGCGTCCGCTCGGTCGAGGCCGTCAGCCAGGTCCAGATCGATTGGGTCCAGGCCACCGCCGACGACGCGACCAGGTTCGAGATGGACATCAACCCGACGTCGTCGATCGGGCGGAGCGACCTCGTCGCCGGCGCCCAGCTCGACCAGGAATCGGCCGGGTACGAGCTGGTGATCCCCGAGGAGTACGTCGCCGCACTGGGATTCGCCGACGCCGACTCGGCCGTCGACGCGCGTGTGATGCTCGGCTTCAGCGACGCCGGACTGGCCGAGCGGCAGGTCGAGGCCTCGATCGTGGGGGTGGCGCGGACGAGCCTGTTCGCGTCGGGCGCCGGCGCCAACGCCGCGCTCGTGGAGGAGGTCGCCGCCGCTCAGGCGATACCCGGGCAGCCTCGCGCGTGGCCGCTCGCGGTCGCCTACCTCGAAGGCTCCGGCGACGACGGAGCGGTGACTGCCGATGACATCGGCGCGGTCAAGGCCGAGCTGGCCGACGCGGATCTCGCAGGCCAGACCGTCGAGGACCAGCTCGGGGTCGTCCAGACCATCATCAACGGCATCATCGGCGTCCTCAGCGCCTTCGCGGTGGTCGCCCTCATCGCGGCGTCTTTCGGGATCGTGAACACGCTCCTGATGAGCGTGCAGGAGCGCACGCGCGAGATCGGACTCATGAAGGCGATGGGGATGTCGAACGGTCGCGTGTTCGGGCTGTTCAGTCTCGAAGCGGTGGTGATCGGGTTCCTGGGCTCGGCGCTGGGCGCGCTCGCCGCAGTCGCCGTCGGATCCGCGCTCGCCGGCTCCCTGTCGCAGACGGTCCTGGCCGACCTCCCGGGCCTGCGGATCCTCCTGTTCGAACCGGCGGGCGTCGCCGTGGTGATCGTCGTGATCATGGCGATCGCCTTCGTCTCCGGCGTGCTGCCGGCACGCCGCGCGGCCCGCCAGGACCCGATCGAGTCGCTACGGTACGAGTGAGCCGAGGAGCGCAGATCATGTCCACGTCACCGAGTCCACGTCGTCGCGACGCCGTTGCGAAGGCCGCGGCCATCGAAGCCGCGGCGGTCGACCTCGTGCTCGAGCACGGGTACGAGGCGGTGACGGTGGACATGATCTGCGCTCGCGCGGGCGTGAGCCAGCGCACGTTCTTCAACCACTTCAAGACGAAGGACATGGCTCTGATCGGCCCCGGTGCGCCGACCGTGGACGAGCGCGCTGCGCGCGCCTTCATCGTGTCCACCGGCCCGCTGCTGCGCGAGGCGACGCAGCTCATCCGGATCGATGCGGGTGCGATGGCGAGCGACCCAGGGCTCCTCGCCCGCCGGATCCGCGCGGTGGGTACCAACCCCATCCTGATGGCCCGTCAGATGGAGCGTCTCGCGTCGATCGAGCACGAGCTGCGCGAGATCATCCAGCTGCGACTGCAGACCCAGTACCCCGATGAGGCTCCCGACGACTTGGCCGATCAGGCCGACATCATCACCCACCTCCTCGCCGGGGTCATGCGCTACATCGGCCAGTCGTGGGCGCGTGATGTGGAGCGCGGTGCGGCACCCGCGATCGACCCGACCGCCATCGGCCACGCGCTCGATCGCGCCGTGCGCAAGCTCGGCTGACCGACGCCTGGCCGCATCATGGCGTGACGGTCGTCCCAGTCGTTCTCCGCACCGACCGGGGCGTCCGCCCCCGGTATGTTGGGGCGGTGCGGGAACTGTCGTCGGCCGGATTCGAGTTCGTGCGCGAGCGCCACCTGGCCACGCTGTCGACGATGGCGCCGTGGGGCGGCATCCATTCGGTCCCCGTCGGGTTCACACTCCACGACGGGATCCTCCGCGTCATCACGTCGCGCGACTCCCAGAAGGTGCGCAACGTGCTTCGGGACGGGACGGCGACCATCAGCCAGGTCGACGGGGCGCGGTGGCTCAGCTTCCCCGGCACCGCGACCGTCCACGACGATCCCGAGGAAGTCGCGCTCGCGGTCTCGCTCTACGCCGAGCGGTATCGGCAGCCGCGCGTGAACCCGAAGCGGGTGGCGATCCAGCTGCGGCCCACGCGGATCCTCGGCAGCAGCGGGCTGCGCCGGGACTAGGGCCGGGCGTCACTCCGGCCGCTTCTGCGGCAGGATCAGCGAGAAGCGCGTCGTGGGCGACGAATCCAGCAGCAGATGCCCGCCCAGGGCCTCTGCCAGTTCGGCCGACAGGGCCAGCCCGATCCCTTCGCCGCCTCCGGTGCTCTTGCCGGGGGTGCGCTGGAAGATGGCGTTGCCGGCGGGACGCGGCCCTTCGTCGCCGACGCTCACCGTCACGTAGCCGTTCGCGCGGGCCGCCGACACGCTGACCCTGCCCCGGCCGTGCTGCAGCGCGTTGTGCACGAGGACGTCGAGGATCTGCGCCGTGGGCGCCGGCGCGTCCACGGTGGTCACGTGCGTCGCGTCGACGCGGATCTGACGGCTCTTCGCCGCCGCCTGCGATCGCCACCGATCGCCCGCCTGCGTGAGCATCGGGGCCAGCGGCGTCCACGCGTCCGCACCCGGCGTGCCGCCTCGGGCCATCTCGAGCAGCTCGGCGATCGCCTCTGAGAGACGGTCGATCTCCCGCAGCGCGTGCTCCAGCTGCTCGCGCACCGGTGGTGGAGTCTCGGGCCACAGCGACAGGTCCTCCAGCTCGAGCCGCAGCGCCGTGATGGGGGTGCGGAGCTGGTGCGAGGCGTTCGCGGCGAACTCGTGCTCGCGCCGGATGCGCTGCTCGAGCGTGGACGCGCTGGTGCGCAGCGCCTGGTCGATCGCCCGGGCTTCGGGGATGCGCAGGTCCTCGGGCGCGCGCTCGAGCGTCCCCTCGCCGAGGTCGCGCGCGACGGCGGCCAGCCGGGTGAACGGCTGCGAGAGGCGACGCGCGAGCAGCACGGCCGCGACGGCCGAGACCGCCATGAGCGCCACGCCCAGGATCACCACGGGCATCACCGCTTCCTGCACCCGCCCCGAGATGACGTCGTCGGACCGGCCGAACTCCACCATTCCGCCCCCCTCGACCTCGGCGGTCGAGACGATGTCGTCCGGTCGGGGGTTCACGCCCGCCTGCACGCGCTCGCCGTCTGCGTCGACATAGACGATGTGCTCGCCCTCGATGAGCAGGGGCTCGAGGAACTCCGCGGTCACCTCGGCCTCCGCCTCGCGCTCGGCCATCAGCACCGCGAGGAAATCGGCGAGACGCACGACCCGCCGCTCCTCGCTGGTCTGGATCAGGTCGGCGACGATGTACGCGCGCGGGATGCCGTACAGCGCGATGATCCCCACCGCGAGGGCCACGAAGGCGAAGACGAGGCGTTCACGCATCCGCCGCCCCGTCGTCGAGGCGGAATCCCACGCCCCGGATCGTGGTGACGCGCACATCCGCGCCGGACTCCTCCAGCTTCTGGCGGAGCCGGGCGATCGTCACATCGAGCGTCTTGGTGGAACCGAACCAGTTCTCGTCCCACACCTCGTCCATGAGGCGTTCCCGCGTCACGACGGCGCCGCGGTTGCGGTCGAGCTGCTCGAGCAGATCGAACTCCTTGGTGCTCAGCGAGATCTCGCGATCACCGGCGAAGACCCGGCGCGCGTCGGCGTCGACGGTGAGTCCGGCCCCGGATGCCGCGACCGCGGTGGTGTCCGCCGTCCCGGCGGCCAGCAGCCCCGCGCTGCGTCGCAGCAGCGCCCGCAGCCGCGCGAGGAGCTCCGCGAGCGCGAACGGTTTGGCGATGTAGTCGTCGGCGCCGACGTCGAGACCGACCACCCGGTCGAGCTCCCCGTCGCGCGCGGTGAGGATGATGATGCCGCCGGCGAAGCCCTCCTCGCGCAGTCGTCGGCAGACGTCGAGGCCGTCCATGTCGGGGAGGCCGAGATCGAGCACCACCAGGGAGAAGCCGTCGCCGATGACCCGGCTGACCGCCGTGCCGCCCTCGGCCACCCGCTCGACCTCGTAGCCCTCTCGGGTCAGCGTGCGCACGAGCGGCACCGCGATGCCGTCGTCGTCCTCCACGACCAGGATGCGCTGCCCCACGACGTCGATGCTATCCAGGCTGTCGTCTCGGGCTGCGTCAGCCCCGCCTGGGGTGTCGCCCTGCTGTCGGCTCACTCAGAACTCCCGGTCCAGGTTGCCCGTCTCGGTGACGGGGGTGTTCGAAGAGGCGGTGCCGCCGAGGTCGGTCGCAGAGCCGGACGGCGTCCACACCATGGCGGCCGCCGATGTCGTCGGAGCGGTGCGCAGGGCGCCGCCGCCGAGGAGGGAGCCGAGGGTGACCTGCACGACGGTCACGGGCAGGCCGTTCACGGTCGCGGTGGTCGCCGTCATCGTGGCGTTGAACGTCGACGTCTTGTTGCTCTTCACGTAGTCGCCCTTGAGGTTGACGGAGCCGAGGTTCACGAGCGTGCTCGTGCCGGGGACCAGCACGTCGACCGTGTCGCCGGCGTTGCCGAGCGAGAGCAGGTTGCCGTCGCGCAGGCGCAGCGTCACGGGCGCGCCGACGCCGTTCCAGCCGGCCATGATGCTCGCCGGGTTCATCTGCGTGCTGTACGTGAAGGTCATCGTGTCGCCGGCATCCAGTCGGCCCGGTGTCGTGCCGCCGCTCGCGGTCTGCACATCCGTGCCGCGCACGGCGCGGTTGTCGACGCGGCGCTGGGCGACCGTCGCGGACGTCGTCGTCTTGCCGGCGGAGTCCGTGAGCACGGCGCGGAAGTCGTAGAGACCGTCGGCGACCGATCGGGTGTTCCAGGCGCAGCTGTACGGGGCGGCCGTCGGAGCGCATACGGTGGTCCAGGCGGTCGTGCCGCTCAGAGTCATCTGGATGGCGACGTTCGCGACTCCGGCCGTCGAGTTGGCCGTCGCGGTGAGGCTCGCCGCTCCGCTGAGGAAGGCGCCCGGGTCCTCCATCGCCACCGATGCCACGGTGTTGTCGACGACGCGCTGTGCGATGACGGCGGAGGTCGTGATGTTCCCGGCCCCGTCGGTCGCGACGGCACGGAAGGAGTAGCTCCCGCCGGGCAGCGCGGTCGTGGCGTACCGGCACGAGTACGGCGGAGCGGTGACGGTGCACGCGTCCTGCCAGCTCGTGCCGTTGGCCGAGAGCTGGATCACGACGCGGGCGATGCCCGACGCGGCGTCGGAGGCGGTCGCGGCGAGCGTCACGGTGCCTCGCAGCGGCGACCCCGGGTCGGTCATCGCCACGGTGGGCGCCCCGTTGTCGACGAGGACGTCGGCGACGACGTTGGACGCGGTGGTCACGCCGTTGGCGGTGACGGTCGCCCGCAGGTCGTAGAAGTCGTCCTTGAGCGAGCCCGTGGCCCAGGCGCAGGTGTACGGCGACGTCGTCGTCGTGCAGACCGACTTCCAGATCCCCGTGCCCGCGACGGCGTACTCGAAGTTCACCGTGTAGGTGCCCGTGCCGGGGTTCTGCAGCGCGGCGGCGAGCGAGACGGATCCGCGCACGATCTCACCCGGGTCGGCGAGGACGATGCCGACGGCGTTGCCGACGGTGGCGCGCACGCTCGTCGAGGTGGTGACGTAGCCGGAGTTGTCAGTGGCGACGGCGCGCAGGTCGTAGGCGCCGTCGGCGGTGGTGCGGGTGTCCCACGCGCAGCTGTAGGGGCTCGTGGTGTCGGCGCAGAGCGTCGTCCACGTCGCCGCTCCGACGGCCTGGACCGAGATGACGACGCTGCGGATGCCGGTCTCGGCGTCCGCCGCGAGGGCGGTGATCGTCGCGGTGTCGCGGAGGGTGCCGGCGGGCTGCTGGACCGACACCGTCGGCGGCGTCCAGTCGACGGCGGCGCCGACGCGGTTCGCGCCGTTGGTGGTCTGGGCGGTGAAGGACGCCGACGAGAGGGCCGGTCCGAGCGGACCCCCGGCGACGAGCAGGACGGCCGCGAGCACCACGAGCACCGCGTTGCGGAGCGCGGTGCGGGTCATCGGGTTCTCCTCGTCGGACGGGGCGATTCCGACGCTACGCGCGGCCGGGTTACAGCCGTGCCACGGCAGCGCCTCACCCGCTCCACAATCAGCGTGGGCAGCCGTCGGCGACGCGGCGCGCGGTGGCCGGCCATGACGCGGTCAGGCAGGCGGCGAGGCCCGCGAGCAGGAGATCCCGTCCGTCCCACGGCGCGGCAGCTGCGCCGGGGATGCCCATGGTGTGGGTCAGGCAGACGCCGACCAGCGTCGCTGCGCCGATGAGGACCATGGCCAGCCGCGACTCGAAGCAGCGCGCGGTGACGAGGCGCAGGGCGGCGAGCACTCCCGCCGTGCCGAGGACGGCGGACACCAGCGCCGACGGGTCCTGGCGGGGGTCGCCTGCGGAGGCTGCCAGCAGGTGAAGTGCCGACAGGCTCACGAGGGCGGCCGTCGCACCCCCGCCGATCAGGCGGTGACGTGCGGAGGCGCGAAGGGGTGCCATGGGGAGCTCCGGGAAGGGCAGGTCGCCGGTGAGCGGGGACCGGCGGCGGTGGGGAAGGTCGTGGCCCGCGTTTCGGGTACGCGGGCCACGGGTCAGGAGGCGACGGGAGCCGGGGCGGCGCCGCGGCGTGGGCTGCCGGCGCGGATGAGGTCGCGGAGGAAGAGCAGGGCGATGAAGGCGGCGGGTACGCCGATCGCCAGCATCCGGATCATCGCATCGGACAGGGCGATGAAGATCCAGCCGACGAGGGGCACCCAGCCGACCACGCGGGGCTGGACGGCGTCGGCGAGGGTGAAGGTCCAGGGGTCGACGCCGGCGTTGGCGTCCCCCTGGGTGCGGAACACCCGCGACGGGCTGCCGTCGGGGTTCGGTTCGATCGAGACGATGCGGTGTGTGACGAGCTCGGTGATGCCCGAGTCGGCAGGGGGCAGGTACGTGATGACGTCGCCGGTCCGAAGCTCCGACACCGGCACCTGGCGCTCGAAGACGAGCGCACCTCGTTCGAAGGTGCCGGACATGGAGCCGCCGGTGATGACGTAGCGGTCCATCCCGAGGAGGCCGGGCACGAACATGAGCGCCGCGATGATGGTGGCGATGATCGCGGCGATCGTGATCGCGGCGCTGCCGACTCGCTGGAACGTCTTCGCGGCGCTCATGTCGTGTCCCCCCTACCCCAAGTCGGATTACTGGTTGGTGACCGTCGCGGCGGTCTGCGTGGCATCCCACGTGTAGGTCGCAGTGGCGGTCTTGCCCTGCTCCTCGTTGCCCGCGGTCTGGGCGAGCGTCACGCTGAAGGTGTACTCGCGGGCCTCCCCAGCGGCGAACTGGCCGAGGGCGACGGGGCCGGCCGTGGTGAGGGCGCCGAAGGTGCCGCTCCAGACGGTGGTCGAGCCGTTGGTGATGGTGAGCTTGAGGTTGTCCTTGTTCGCGAAGCCGTTCGTTGCGCTCTCGGTCAGCTTGAGGACCGCGGCCAGCGAGCCGGAGTTCGTGATCGTGACCTTGCCGTTGACGGTGTCGCCGGGCTTGAGGTTGTCGAGGTTGAAGATCGCGCTGTTCGCCTTCGAGTTCTGCTGCGTCAGCGTGCCGGTGCTGTAGGCGTTGCCGGTGTTGACCGAGTTGGCGACGAAGTCGGCGCCCGAGCCCACGGTGATGGCGGCGGCGACCAGAAGGCCGGCGAGCGGAAGGAGGATGCGCTTGCGCGAACGAGCGGGCGCGGCGACCGGAGCGGCGGGGGTGGCGGGGGTGGCGGTGATGTCCATCGTGGGCGGGTTCCTGTTCTGAGAAGGGGTTCTTCGTGCTGTGGAAGACGCTACGAAGGCGCGGGCAACAGAACCCCCACAGCCGGACTACGACAGCGCCAGGGCTCGGACACACGCGTCCGCGGATGGCAACGAGCGGGTGACGGATGCCGCGTCCCGGCCGCGCCGGATCGCGCGGAGCCCCCTCGCGGTCGGGCAGGATGGCAGGAGCGCCCGTTCGAGCGGGCGGGGATGTGGGTCACCGGTGACGCTTCGCAGTTCCCAGTGGTATGCGGGCGACGACCGCAACGCGTACATCCACCGTGCCTGGATGCGGCGCGGCGTGCCGGACTCCGCGTTCACCGGCCGCCCGCAGATCGCGATCGCCAACACCGCCTCCGACCTGACGCCGTGCAACGCGCACCTGACCGAGGTCGCGCAGTCCGTGAAGAACGGCGTCTACGAGGCCGGCGGCATCCCGCTGGAGCTCCCGGTGATCTCGCTCGGCGAGACGAACGTGCGGCCGACCGCGATGCTGTGGCGCAACATGGCGGCCATGGCGACGGAGGAGATGCTGCGCGCCAACCCCATCGACGGCGTCGTGCTCCTCGGCGGATGCGACAAGACGATCCCGGCGCTGCTCATGGCCGCGGCATCCGTGGATCTTCCCGCCGTCGTCGTGCCCGGCGGACCGATGCTGACCGGGCACTTCCGGGGCGAGGCGCTCGGCTGCGGCACCGATGTGTGGCGGCTCAGCGAGGAGGTGCGCGCGGGCACGCTCAGCGAGGCGATGTTCCTGAGATCCGAGTCGTCGATGATCCGCTCCAAGGGGCACTGCAACACGATGGGCACGGCGTCGACCATGGCGCTGGTCGCAGAGGCGCTCGGGGTGGTCGTGCCCGGGGTGGCCGGAACCCCCGCGGCGGATGCGCGGCTGCTCGAGGCGGCGCACCTGACCGGCGCGCTGGCCGTGGGGCTCGTGGCGGAGGACCGCCGGCCGTCGACGTTCCTCACCGAGGGCAGCTTCCGCAACGCGATCGTCGCGCTGGCGGCGATCGGCGGATCCACCAACGCGGTGGTGCACCTGCTGGCGATCGCGGGGCGGCTGGGCATCGACCTCACGATCGACGACTTCGACCGCGTCGGGGCCGACGTGCCGCTGCTGGTGAACCTGCAGCCGGCCGGCCGGTACCTCATGGACGACCTGTTCCGCGCCGGCGGGTTCCTCGCGGTGATGCGCGAGGTGCGCGACCTGCTGGACCCGGAGGCCCTCACTATCACCGGGCGCCCGTTCGTCGAGTACGTCGACGACGCCCGCATCTGGGACCCCGACGTCATCGCCTCGCGGGACGCGCCGCTGCAGCCGCACGCGGGGATCTCGGTGCTGCGCGGGTCGCTCGCGCCGGGCGGCGCACTCATCAAGCCCGCCGCCGCCTCGCCGCACCTGCTGAGGCATCGCGGCCGGGCCGTCGTGTTCGACTCGATCGAGGACTTCCACCGACGCGTCGACGACCCGGAGCTCGACATCGACGAGGAGTCCGTGATGGTCCTGCGCGGCTGCGGCCCGAAGGGCTACCCCGGCATGCCGGAGGTGTCGAACATGCCGCTGCCGAAGAAGCTGCTCGAGCGCGGCGTCCGCGATGTCGTGCGCATCTGCGACGGCCGCATGTCGGGCACCGCCTACGGCACCGTCGTGCTGCACGTGACGCCTGAGGCCGCCGCGGGAGGCCCGCTCGCCCTCGTGCAGAGCGGCGACTGGATCAGCCTCGACGTGCGCGCCGGCCGACTCGACCTCGACGTCCCCGCGGAGGAGCTGGCCGAGCGGATGCCGAGCCAGGCCACCCTCGACGGCTACGCCCGGCCCCGGCGGGGGTGGGAGCGCCTCTACGTCGATCATGTCCTGCAGGCAGACAGGGGCGCCGACCTGGACTTCCTGGTCGGCGCATCCGGATCCGAGGTGTCGCGTGAGTCGCATTGATACCCAGACCGCGCCGAACCTGTGGGCGGGGCGATGAGGGCGCTCGTCGTCACCGGACCCGGCCACGCCGAGATCCAGGAGGTCGCGGAACCGGAAGCAGGCCCCGGCGAGGTCGTCGTCGATGTCCGGCGCGCGGGCATCTGCGGGACCGACATCGAGTTCTTCACGGGCGAGATGGCGTACCTCGGCACCGGTGACGCCGCGTATCCGATGCGCATCGGGCACGAGTGGATGGGCGTCGTCTCGGCCGTCGGCCCGGGGGTCGACCCTCTCTGGGTCGGTCGCCGCGTCACCGGCGACACCATGCTGGGGTGCGGGGCGTGCCGGCGCTGCGAGCATGGACGGCAGCACGTGTGCGCGCGCCGGCTCGAGCTCGGCATCCGCGGGGGCAAGGCGGGCGCGCTCGCCGAGAAGGTCGGGACGACCGTCTCGTCGCTGCACGGACTCCCCGAGCCGGTGGACGATGCGATGGGGGCGATGGTCGAACCGGGCGGCAACGCCTTCCGGGCCGTGCAGGGTGCGGCGCTGCAGCCCGGCGACCGCTGCCTCATCCTCGGCCCGGGCACGATCGGGCTCCTCTGCGCCATGTTCGCCCGCGCCGCCGGCGCCGAGGTGCACCTGCTCGCGCGCCACGAGGGGGCGAGGGCGTTCGCCCGATCGCTCGGCTTCGACCACGTCTGGACCCAGGAGCGGCTGCCGGAGCTGCCGTGGGACGCCGTGATCGAGGCATCCAACGCGTCCCAGCTCCCGGCGAAGGCGCTCGAGCTGGTCGAACCCGGCGGGCGGGTGGTCTACATCGGCCTCGCCGGAACCCCGAGTCTCATCGACACGCGCGACCTGGCGCTGAAGGACGTGACGGCGGTCGGCGTGCTGAGCGCCTCACCCGGGCTCGCCGGAACCATCGACGCCTTCGCGGCAGGGGTGGTCGACCCGCGCCCGCTCGTCGCCGCCACCGTGGCCCTCGAGGATCTGCCCGCGATCCTGGCGGGTGAGCGGCCGGAGGGTGCCGGATCCGGTCCGAAGTTCCACGTCGCCCTGTGAGCGGGCTCGGCGGATCACCGCCGGGGCGCCGACGCGGGGCGCGTCAGGCGCCTTCGGCCGCGTGCTCGTCCGCGGCGGGCGCCTCGGCGCGGTGCGTCGCCGCCCACGAGGCGAGGAGACGCAGTCGCTCCGCGGAGGGCGACCCCGGCTCGGCGGTGTAGATGAGCATCACATGCCCGGGCTCTGCGGTGATCGCGAGCTCCTCGTAGGCCAGGATCAGCTCGCCGACCACCGGATGGTGGAACCGCTTGGTGCCCGCGCCGTGCGTGCGCACGTCGTGGGCGGCCCACAGCCGCCGGAACGTCTCGCTGCGCGTGGACAGCTCGCCGACGAGCTCCTGCATCGCCGGGTCGTGCGGATCGCGGCCTGCCTCGGCGCGCATGACACCCACGCACATCTCGGCGAACCGGTCCCAGTCGGGGTAGAACTCACGGGCGGCCGGGTCGAGGAACTGGAAGCGGGCGAGGTTCGGCACACGTCCGCCGTCGCCGATGACGGGGGAGTAGAAGGCCCGGCCGAGCTCGTTGACCGCGAGCAGGTTCTGGCGCTGGTCGCGCACGAACGCGACGCCGTCGGTGATCGCCGTCATGGCCCACTGCAGGCTGGGGCGCGCCGCCGACGTGCGGGAACTCCGGCGGCGCGGGCGGCCGCTGGTGGGGATGCCGTCCGCCGCGCGCGCGAGGTCGAACAGGTGCGCCCGCTCGGCGTCGTCGAGCTGCAGGGCCCGCGCGACGGCCTCGAGCACCGACGCCGATGCGCCGGCGATGCTTCCTCGCTCGAGCTTGGCGTAGTACTCGACGCTGACGCCCGCGAGGATCGCGACCTCGCCGCGGCGCAGCCCCGGGACGCGGCGGTTCGGCCCCGCCGCGATGCCGGCGGCATCGGGCGTCACCCGCGCCCGGCGCGTCATGAGGAACTCTCGCACCTCGGCTCGGTTGTCCATACGAGAAGGCTAGATCGGCTCGGCCGCGCGAAGGGTGCCCTGTCGGTACATGTCTCATCAGGAACTCCCCCGGCGAGCGGCGGCGCGCGACGCTCGATGCATGACCGACACCGCCGCTCCGCCGCGAAGCACGCGCACCCGGCTGCTGCCGACGCTGCTGCTCCTGCTCACGGTCTTCGGGCCGATCTCCATGGACCTCTACCTTCCGGCGCTCCCCGCGCTCACGAGCGAGCTCGGCGCAGCGACCTCGGTCGCCCAGCTCACCGTGACCGCATGCCTCGTGGGCCTGGCCGTCGGGCAGCTGGTCGCGGGTCCGCTCTCCGACCGGTTCGGTCGGCGGGGGATCCTCCTCGTCGGCATCGCGGCGTACATCGCGACCTCGGCGCTGTGCGCCATGAGTCCCACGATCGAGCTGCTCATCGCCGCGCGCTTCGTGCAGGGCTTCGCGGGCGGCGTCGGCATCGTCATCGCGCAGGCCGCCGGTCGCGACGTGTACTCCGGCGGCGCGCTCATCCGCTTCTACGGCCGGCTGACGGTGGTGGGCGGACTCGCCGCCATCGTGGGCCCCCTTCTCGGCGGGGTGCTCATCGCCGTCACCGACTGGCGGGGACTGTTCGCCTTCCTCGCGCTGATCGGCGCGGGCATCCTCGTCATCACGCTGCAGACCTTCCCCGAGACACTGCCGGTCGCCCACCGCACGCAGGGCGGCTGGACCCGCACGATGCGCGACTACCGGACGCTGGTGACGGATGCCGCGTTCCTCGGCGCCGTCCTCAACCAGGGCTTCCTCTACGCGGCACTCTTCGCCTACCTGGCAGGGGCGACTTTCGTGCTGCAGGGCATCTACGGACTGACGCCCCTCGGCTACGCGCTCGCCTTCGGGCTGAACTCCGCCGGCTTCATGGTCTTCGGCTGGCTCGCCGGCCGCCTGGCCGAGCGCTGGAGCCTTCGCGGGACGCTCGTGGCGGGCATCATGGTCGCGGGGCTGGGCGCCGCCGGGCTGCTCGCATCCGGCCTGGCGGCGATGCCGCTCTGGGTCGTGATCGTCTCGCTCTTCGCGCTCGCGGTCGGCGTCGCCATCACCTCGCCCCCCGCGACCACCCTGGCCCTGGCCGACCACCCCCGCATGGCCGGCACCGCATCGTCGCTGCTGGGCATGGTGCGCTTCGGCTTCGGCGGCATCGCCGCCCCGCTCGTGGGGGTCGCCGGTGCGACCAGCATCCTGCCTCTCGGCGTCGTCACCGTGACGGCTGTGGCGCTGGCGGCCGTCGCCGACGTCGTGCTGACCCGCCGGTCCGCTCCCGCGGCGACCGTGGAGCAGGCGGGGGTGGCGGCATCCGTCGGCTGACCGCCTCCGAACCCGAGACCACCCCCATCCGAACCCCGACAACAAGGAGCACCCCATGCGCGCCGTCATCATGACCGCACCCCGCGACGTCCGCGTCGAAGACCGCGACGATCCTGTCATCGTGGAGCCCACCGACGCCGTCATCAAGCTCGCCGCGACCTGCATCTGCGGGTCGGACCTGTGGCCGTACCGCGGCGACGACGAGGCCGACCACCTGCCGATGGGACACGAGTACGTCGGCGTCGTCACCGAGATCGGCGAGGACGTGCGCACCCTGACGGTCGGCGACTTCGTCGTCGGCTCGTTCTTCGCCTCCGACAACACGTGCGAGATCTGCCAGGCCGGGTACCAGTCGCGGTGCATCCACGCGTACCCGGTGGGCGCCATCGGCACGCAGTCCGAGTACGCCCGCATCCCGATGGCCGACGGCACCCTCGTCGCCACTCCTGGTCAGCCCGATCCGGACCTGATCCCGTCGCTGCTGGCGGCCTCCGACGTGCTGGGCACCGGCTGGTTCGCCGCGGTCGCCGCCGAGGCCGGCCCGGGCAAGACGGTCGCCGTCGTCGGCGACGGCGCCGTGGGCCTCCTCGGCATCCTCGCCGCCAAGCAGCTCGGCGCGGAGCGCATCATCGCGATGAGCCGGCACGCCGACCGGCAGGCCCTGGCCCGCGAGTTCGGAGCGACCGACATCGTCGAGGAGCGCGGCGACGAGGGCGTGGCGAAGATCAAGGAGCTCACCGGCGGCTACGGCGCGCACAGCGTCATCGAGGCGGTGGGCACGCAGGAGGCGATGATGCAGGCCATCCGCGCGACCCGGCCGGGCGGCCACGTCGGGTACGTCGGCGTCTCGCACGACGTCTCGCTCGACGGGCTCGAGCTGTTCTTCTCGGGGGTGCACCTCCACGGCGGACCGGCCCCCGTGCGCCGGTTCCTGCCCGAGCTGATCCAGCTGATCTGGGACCGCCGGATCGACCCGGGCAAGGTCTTCGATCTGACCCTGCCGCTCGACGAGGCCGCCGAGGGCTACCGGGCGATGGACGAGCGTCGGGCCACCAAGGTGCTCCTCACCGTCTGATCTCGCGGACCGGAGGGGGCGCCGCCGGCGCCCCCTCCCCGGGGGATGCACAGAAGCAGCGCTTCGCGCAACCCCATGGAGAGCGGCCGGCGGTGGTGCCTAACGTCGCGTCATGGCCGCACCATGCCCACTTCTCACCGCGCGACGCGAGGTCGGGCGTCGCGCACGCCCAGCGAGCGAGGCGCCGCGATGAGCGTGACGTCGCAGAACGACGCCGTCGTCGAGGCTCTCAAGGAGGCCACCGACTCGAGCGCGGACGGCGGACGGGGCCGCGCGCGGCGCAAGGAGCGCCCGCGCAAGGTCAAGGTCAAGGTCAAGCAGCACTACGACAAGCGAGAGGTGCTCGCCGGCTATCTCTTCATCTCGCCGTGGATCGTCGGGTTCCTGATCTTCACCGCCGGCGCGATGGTCTACAGCCTCTACATCTCGTTCAGCAACTACAACCTCGCCACCAACACGGCCCGCCCGGTCGGTGTCACCAACTACGCCGGCCTGTTCGAAGACCCGCGGGTGGGTGTCTCCCTGGCGAACACGCTGTTCTACGTGGTGCTGGCGGTTCCGCTCGAGATCGTCTTCGCCCTGATCCTCGCGATGCTGCTCAACCGTGTCGGCCGCGGCGCCGGCGCGTTCCGGACGCTGTACTACCTGCCCAAGATGACCCCGGCCGTCGCCACCGCGGCGGTGTTCTTCCTGCTGCTGAACGGCAACACCGGCGCGATCAACCAGGGTCTGCGCATCTTCGGCATCGAGGGTCCGCAGTGGCTCGTCGATCCCGCGTGGGTGAAACCGAGCATCGTGATCATGACGCTGTGGACGGTCGCCGGCACGATGGTGATCTTCCTCGCGGCGTTGAAGAACGTGCCGGTCGAGCTGTACGAGGTCGCCTCGCTCGACGGTGCCGGCCCCGTGCGCAAGTTCTTCTCCATCACGCTGCCGATGATCTCGGGCGCGATGTTCTTCAACATCATCGTGCTGTCGATCGCCGCCTTCCAGGTCTTCGACCAGGCGTACCTGCTGTTCTGGCGCGATCAGAGCAACGCCTCGCCCGAGGCATCCCTCTTCTACGCCATCTATCTCTTCCAGCAGGCGTTCCGGCAGTTCAACTTCGGGTTCGCCGCGGCGATGGCGTGGCTGCTCTTCGTCATCATCATGATCATCACGGTGATCCAGGTGAAGTTCGGCAACCGCTTCGTGTACTACGAGGGAGACCGCTGATGTCGGCGTCGCTGCAGACCCCCGGAGTGTCCCGGCCCACCCCCGAAGCCGCGGTGGCCGCCGCTCCGCCGCCCAGGCGCTCCCGCTGGCGCCGCGGGCTCTCGCAGCCCAAGACCCTCGCCGGGCGCGTGGTGCTGACGATCCTCCTCCTCGGGTTCGCGCTGCTGTTCCTCTACCCGTTCGCCTGGCTGCTCGCGGCGAGCTTCAAGCCGCGCGGCGAGGTCTTCGACAACTCGCTCATCCCGAAGACCTTCGTGCCCGAGAACTACGTCGAGGTGTGGAACCAGCTGCCGCTGCTGAGCTGGATGTTCAACAGCGTGGCGATCGCGCTCCTGGCCGCCGGAACGGTGGCGATCTCGAGCTCGATCGTCGCGTTCGGCTTCGCGTACTTCCGCTTCCCGCTGCGGGGGCTGCTGTTCGGCCTGGTGCTGGCGACCATGATGCTCCCGGGTGCGGTGACGATGATCCCGATCTACCTGATCTGGAAGGAGACCGGGTTCCTCGGCACGTGGGTTCCGCTGTGGGGCATGAACCTCTTCGGCTCGGCCTTCTACATCTTCCTGCAGCGGCAGTTCTTCCTGAGCCTGCCCAAGGAGCTGTTCGAAGCGGCGCGCCTGGACGGCGCGAGCTACTGGGGACTGTTCTGGCGCATCGCGATGCCGCTGTCGATCCCGTCGTTCGTCATCGTGTTCCTGTTCGAGTTCCAGGCGAGCTGGAACAACCTCCAGGCCGCGCTGATCTACCTCAACGCCGGATCCGTCGACGAGTTCACCGCGCCCCTGGGCATCGCCTACGCGATGACGAAGTACAGCCCCACCGCCGGCGGCCAGGGCGACTACCAGTACGTGATGGTGGCGTCGCTGCTGGTCACGCTCCCCATGCTCATCCTGTTCGCCTTCGGCCAGCGGTACTTCATCGAGGGCGTGGCGACGCAGGGAAGGAAGGGATGACGGATGCCTCTCCGACGCTGACCTCGATTCCACAACCACACATCACGAACGCGAAAGGGAAACAGATGCGCAAGCGCATGATCGGAATGGCCGCCATCGCGGCATCCGCTGTCCTCCTCGCCGGCTGCGGCGGCGGCGGCAACGGCGGCGGAGTCACCGACGGCGACGTCGACTTCGAGGCCGAGCCGACCGGCGCCCTCTCGGCGTGGGGCTTCGAGAACGCCGACGACGTCGGGCAGTCCCGGCTGGACTACGCGGAGGAGCAGCTCCCGGACGTCGAGGTCGACCTCGACGCCACAGCGTTCGACGCGCAGAAGTTCACCACGCGCATCGCGGGCGGCGACGTCCCCGACGTCGTGCAGATGGACCGGCGGTACGTCACCCAGTACGCCGCGCAGGGTCTCATCGTCCCGCTCGACGCGTGCTTCGAGGCGCAGGGGGTCACCCCCGACGACTACTGGTACCCCTTCGTGGTCGACGACGTCCGCTACGACGACGCGATCTGGGCCGTGCCGCAGTTCTACCAGCCGCCGGCGATCATTCTGAACAAGCGCGTGATGGACGAGGCCGGTGTCACCAGTGAGGACATCGACACGTCGAACCCCGACGCCCTCCTCGGCGCGATCGAGAAGATGTACCAGGAGTCCGGCGGAGTGCCGACGCGCCTGGGCTTCGACCCGGTCTCGACGGGCCAGGCGCCGCTGTGGATCCTCGGCATGGGCGGCCAGCTCACCGATGAGGAGGGTGCGCCGACGCTCGACGACCCGAGCAACATCGCGGGCATCGACATGCTCAAGCAGATCAACGACGCGCAGGGCGGTTACGCATCGGTGAAGAGCTTCACCGACTCGTTCGACACGTTCGGAGACAACAACCAGTTCGTCGCCGACCAGGTCGGCGCGCAGGTGAACGCGCAGTGGTACCCGAACGTGCTGTCGCCGTACGTCGACGAGATCCAGATCGAGGCCGTGCCGTTCAAGAACAGCGACGGCGAGCCCTTCTCGGTCACAGGCGGCCAGGCCTTCGTCATCCCCGCCGGTGCGGAGAACGCCGCCGCGGCCTGCGCATGGATGATCAGCCTCACCAGCGAGGACGCCTGGGCGGCCGCCGGCGAGGCGCGCGCCGCGACGCGCGAGGAGGACGGCGGCATCAACACCGGGCTGTTCACCGGCGCGCCGGGCCCCGACCAGGCGATCCGCGACGAGTACGTCGTCGAGACGGGCAACGCCGGCTTCGACCAGACCATCGCCACCTACTACGAGGTGCTCGACTACGGTCGGTCGTTCGGCTCCTCGCCCGCCGGGCAGGACATCCAGAACGAGCTGAACAACGCCGTCACCGCGGCGCTGCTCGGCGACAAGACGCCCGAAGAGGCGCTCGCCGACGCGCAGTCCGCCGCGATGCGGGCGTACGAGAACGCGACGGCCGGCGGCTGAGCCGCCGGCCGCCCCCACGCGCGGGGGACAGCGGGGCGGGTTCGACGTCAGGTCGGCCCGCCCCCGTTCGTTCGAGCGTCGTCGCTCGGGCTCAGAGCCAGTGCCGCCGGCGGAACACCCAGTACAGGGTGATGCTCGTCGCGGCCATCAGACCGAGGGCCATCGGGTAGCCGAGCGGCCACGCCAGCTCGGGCATGTACTCGAAGTTCATGCCGTAGATGGTCCCCACGAGCGTGGGGCCGAAGAGGATCGCCGCCCACCCGGAGATCTTCTTCACCTGCTCGTTCTGCATGAGTGCGGTATCCGTCTGGCGCTGCGTGACGATCGTCGCGTTGACGGTGAGCGCGTTGTCGAGGATCGAGCGGAAGGCCACCGTCTTGTCGACGATCCGCAGCGCGTGGTCGTGGACGTCGCGGAGGGCCCGCTGCAGCTCCACGTCGACCTCGTACTTCGGGGCGCCGCGCTGGAGCGCCTCGAGCATGTCGGCGAGCGGCGCGACGGCCCGCTGCAGGAGGATCACCTCGCGCGAGAGGTCGTAGATGCGCTTGGAGAGCGTGACGCCGCCGTTCTCGAACAGCGCGTCCTCGATCTCGTCGATGTCGTTCTCGACGCCGTCGATGACGGGCGTGTACTCGTCGACGACCTCGTCGAGGATCGCGTACAGCACGGCCTCCGGCCCCCGGGCCAGAAGCTCGGGCTCGCCCTCCATGCGATGGCGGACGCGGGCCAGGTCGGGGGACTCGGCGTGGCGGATCGTCACGATGAAGTCGGGCCCGACGAAGACGTGCAGCTCGCCGAACTCCACGCTCTCGGTCTCGTCGACGTACCGGGCGGGCCGGAGGACGATGAACAGGATGTCGCCGTAGCGTTCGAGCTTGGAGCGCTGATGCCCGGTGAGCGCGTCCTCGACGGCGAGACGGTGCAGCCCGAACTCGTCGGCGACCTGCGCGATCTCTTCGGGAGAGGGGCGGAACAGCCCGATCCACGCCATCCCGTGGTGTTCGCGCGTGTACTCGAAGGTCTCGCTGAGGCTCGACGGATTCCGGATCCGCTTCCCGGCGACGTACACGCCGT
The DNA here is from genome assembly GCF_037083505.1 of Microbacterium sp. CCNWLW41. Lineage (NCBI taxonomy): Bacteria > Bacillati > Actinomycetota > Actinomycetes > Micrococcales > Microbacteriaceae > Microbacterium > Microbacterium sp. CCNWLW41. The sequence continues at coordinate 202,862 of NZ_JBAOJP010000001.1, read as the reverse complement.
TGTCGACGATGGGCATCTGCCGATTCTTCTCGCCCCGCGACCGCGGGAGGTGCGACCCGCCGCGGCGGACGGATGCCGCAGCCCGGTGAACGTCGGACCGCGTGGGTACTCTGCCGTCATGACCACGGATCAGCGCGTGCTCGAGTGGCTCCTCGATTCCGACCCCGCCCTGCGCTGGCAGGTCGAGCGCGACCTCGCCGGCGCCCCGCCGGAGGTGTGGCAGGCGACGCGGTCGCGCGTTGCGACCGAGGGCTTCGGCGCGCGGCTGCTGGCGCTGCAGGGCGACGACGGCCAATGGGCGGGAGGGGCGTTCTTCCCGGCGGGCTTCTTCGGAAGCGCCGAGGCCGACGAGCCCGGCCAGCCCTGGACGGCCACCACGTGGGTGCTGAAGGACCTGCGCGAGTGGGGCCTGGACGCCCGGGCGCTCGCCGGAACCGCGGAGAAGCTGGCGGTCAACAGCCGCTGGGAGTACGAGGACCTGCCGTACTGGGGCGGCGAGGTCGACGTCTGCATCAACTCCTACACGCTCGCCGCCGGTGCGTGGCTCGGAGCGGACGTCTCCCGGCTCGTCGCCTGGTTCCCGGAGCATCGCCTGGCCGACGGCGGCTGGAACTGCGAGGCCGAAGAGGGCGACTCGGTGCGCTCCTCGTTCCACTCGACGCTGAACGCCGCCCGCGGCATCCTCGCCTACGAGCGGATCACCGGCGACGCCGGCATGCGCGACGCCCGCCACGGCGGCGAGGAGTACCTGCTGTCCCGGCGCCTCATGCTCCGTGCGTCGACCGGCGAGGTCGTCGGCGACTTCGTCAGCCGATTCGTGTACCCGAACCGCCACCGCTACAGCGCCCTGGCGGCGCTCGACCACTTCCGCGAGGTCGCGCTGCTCGAGGGCGGCCGGCCCGACCCGAGGCTGGCCGACGCGGTCGCCCTCGTGCGGGCGGCGCGTCAGCCCGATGGCACGTGGCTGCAGACGACACCGCTGCCCGGTCGCACCTGGTTCTCCGTCGACGTCGCCGAGGGCGAGCCGTCGCGCTGGCTCACCCTGATCGGCACCCGCGTGCTGCGGTGGTGGGACGAGGCGACCTGACGCTGCCCCGACGGCCGGCGCCCCGTCACTCCTCCAGCACCGCCAGGCGGCCGGTCGCGCGCGTCATGGCGACGTAGCGGTCGACGGCGCCCTCGACGCCGACCCCCCAGGTCGACGGCGCGACCATCACCACGAGGTCGAACTCGAGGCCCTTCGCCCCCTCGGCGGTGAGCGATCGCACGCGATCCTGCGGCGGGAATGCGGCGTCGCCGATCACCGCGGCCGTGCCGTCGGGGTGGGTGGCCAGCCACTCCCCGACGATCGCGTCGCGCCGCGACACCGGCGCGCGCAGCACCGGGATGCCGCTCGACCGGATCGACGTCGGCACGTTGGCGTCCGGGACGGCTGCGCGGATCACCGGCTCGGCCTCGGCCATCACCTCGCTCGGCGTGCGGTAGTTGATCGTGAGCGACGCGATCGACACCTCGGTCAGCCCGACGCGCCGCAGACGCTCCTGCCAGGACTCGTGGAAGCCGTGGCGTGCCTGCGCGCGGTCGCCGACGACGGTGAAGCTGCGCGACGGGCAGCGGGCCAGCAGCATCCGCCATTCCGCATCGGCGAGCTCCTGCGCTTCGTCGACGACGATGTGCGCGAACGGGCCTGCCAGCACGTCGGGTTCGACCGCGTCGAGCACGGACTCGTCGACGAGGCTGTTGCGCAGGTCGTCTCCGTCCAGCCACTGCATCAGCTCGTCGCCGGCCTCCTTCAGCCGCTCGACGACCTGCGCCATGTACTCGCGCTCCTGCGCGAGCCTCGCCTCGCGCCGTCGCCGTCGGCGGGATGCGTCCGGGTCGCCGAGGCGCCGCCGCGCGGCATCCAGCAGCGGCAGGTCCGATGCCGTCCACGCGGCCGGCTCCGCGCGCTGCAGGAGGTGGACCTCCTCGGGGGTGAGCCACGGTGCGCACCGGCGCAGGTAGGCGGGCACCGTCCACAGGTCGGAGACGACGACGGATGCCTCCACGAGCGGCCACGCTCGCGCGAAGGCGCTGGTCAGGTCGTCGTGGCGTGCGAGAGCCCGTCGCAGCTGGTGCAGCGGCACCTCCTCGCCGTCGACCTGGTCGGTGAGGATGTCGAGCACCCTCTCCCAGACCTGGTCGCGCGCTTCGTTGTGCGGCACGCCGGGCTCGGCGGATGCGAACGCCTCCGCCCAGTCGTCGGGAGCGAGCCGCAGCTCCGCCCACGGCGTCTCGACGAGCAGGCCCTTGAGGGGCGGCTCCTCGTAAAGGCGCACGGCGGGCTCGATCGCGTCGATCATGCGCGCGTCGGCCTTCAGGCGGGCGACGCGCGGGTCGGCCTCGGGCGGGGCCGCTGCCCCCTCGGCCACGAGGTCGCGCACCGTGCAGGTTCGCACGCTCTCCTCGCCGAGACCGGGGAGGACGTCTTCGACATAGGAGAGGTACGCGGGGCTGGGGCCGACGAAGAGGACGCCGCCGCGTCCGCCGCCCAGGTGCGGGTCGGAGTACACGAGGTAGGCGGCCCGGTGCAGTGCGACGACGGTCTTGCCCGTACCGGGCCCGCCGTCGACGACGAGGCTGCCGCGCGAGCCGGCGCGGATGATCGCGTCCTGGTCGGCCTGGATCGTGCCGAGCACATCCCGCATGCGCGGCGAACGGCTCGCGCCCAGGCTGGCGATGAACGCCGACTGATCATCGAGGGCCGCGCTGTGCGCGAATCCCTCCGCGGTGAAGACCTCATCCCAGTAGTCGGTCACCCGGCGGCCCGTCCACCGGTACCGGCGGCGGCTCGCAAGGCCCATCGGCCGCGCATGGGTCGCGGCGAAGAACGGCTCGGCCGCCGGCGTCCGCCAGTCGACCAGGAGGCGCCGGCCCGCGGGATCGGTGAGCCCGAACCGCCCGATGTAGGCCGGCTCCGATCTGTCAGCGGGAACCATGCGCCCCAGGCACGCGTCGATCGTGAAACGGCGCAGCGTGCGCAGTCGTGCGGACAGGCGATGGATCTCGAGGTCGCGTTCGAGCGCCGCCTGCCCACGTCCGCCGGGCAGACGACGGAGCGCGTCCAGGCGCTCCTCGATGGCGGCGACGGACTGGGCGATGCTCTCGGCGATCGCGGCGAAGTGGCGTTCGTCGTCGCCGATGAGCACAGGGTCGGTCTTGGCGGCGAGACGTTCGGGAAGGAGGAAAGGGCTGGTCCGGGTGGTGTTCACGGCATCGACTCCTGGCTGCTGCGCGACGCTGAGGTGCGGAGGGGTGGCGGAGGGAGCGCGTCGCGACCGACAGTATGCGCCCCCGTGGGGGCCTTGCCGCAAGCCCCGCACCCGCCGATATCCTGGGAGGGGCGGGGACGCGAGGGCGGGGACTTGGAGGTCTTTCGCAGTCGGTGCATTCGCTGGTGTGACCGGCGTGTTTGTGGCAGGGTTCGCGGGCCCGTAGGATCACGGACGTGACGGAGATTCTCCGTGAGTCCGGGCTGGGGGGCCCTGACCTGCAGGCTGTGCTTCTGCGCAGCAAGACCCAGCCGCCACCTGCTCGCCCGGGTGCGGTCAGCCGGCGCGGCCTGATCGAGCGTGCTCGCGCGAGCGGCGCCCGCGTCGTCTCGGTCACCGCCCCCGCCGGCTACGGCAAGTCCACGCTCCTGGCGGAGTGGGCGGCATCCGACGACCGCCGCGTGGCCTGGGTCTCGCTGGACCGCACCGATGTCGACCCGGCGTCACTGCTGTCGGTGATCGCGTCGGCCTCGGCGTCGTTCTCACCGGGCGCGGCATCCGTCGTCTCCGAGATGCGCGGTGTCGGCACCGCGGCGCTGGGCCGCTCCGCACCGCTGCTGGCCGGCGCGCTCGCGGGCGCGCCGAGCGCCTTCGTCCTGTTCGTGGACGACCTGCACTGGGCGGACTCTCCCGACTGCCAGGATGCGATGGAGGTGCTCCTGGCGCGCGTGCCCGCGGGATCCCAGGTCGTGCTCGCCAGCAGGCGGGAGCCGTCGCTGATCGGACGCCTCCGCGCGGCCGGCGACGCCTGGGAGATCACCGCGGCGGACCTGTCGCTGGACCACGCCGCCGCGCGCGCCGTGTTCGAGCACGCCGGAGCGGCGGGCGTCGACGACGCCGACCTGCACACCATCGTCGAGCGCTGCGAGGGCTGGCCGACGGGCCTGTTCCTGTGCGCCCTGGTGGCGCGGTCGGGCGGCGACGCGGCATCCATCACCGGCGACGACCGCTTCGTCGCGGACTATCTCTATCGGGAGTGCGTCGCGCGCCTTCCCGAAGACACGCAGGTCTTCCTGCGCCGGGCCGCCGTGCTCGAACAGCTCTCGGCGGCCTCGTGCAACGCCGTGCTCGGCATCGAGGACGCACGTGCACGGCTGCGCGACCTCGAGGACGCCAACCTCTTCCTCGTCGGGATGGACCGGCACCGCGGGTGGTTCCGCTTCCACGCCCTGTTCCGCGAATTCCTCGAGACCGAGCTCGAGCGCGCCGAGGGCGCGGTGGCCGTCGCCGAGCTGCACCGTCGGGCCGCCGCCTGGCACGAGGAGCATCGCATGCCCGTCCAGGCCGTGGAGCACCTGCTGCTCGCCGGCGAGATCGAGAGCGCGGCCGGACGCATCGCCGAACTCGGCCTGCCGATGTACCAGATGGGGCAGGTCTCCACGGTCCGCCGGTGGCTGTCGGAGCTCGGCGACAGTCTGGTCCGCAGCTACCCGCCGCTGGTGGTGACGATGACGTGGACGGCGGTCCTCCTCGGCGAAGTGTCCGCCGGCGAACGCTGGGCGCGCATCCTCGACGCCTTCGATCTGGACTCCCTCCCCGAGGGCGACCGCGTGGCGTTCGAGTCCGCGCGTGCCATGGTGCGTGCCGCGATGTGCGAGCGCGGGCACGAGCGGGTCGTGGCGGATGCCGCCTACGCCGTGCAGCACGAGCCGACGACCAGTCCCTGGCGCGATCAGGCCCTTCACCTGTGGGGATCTGCCCGCCTGCTCGTCGGCGACCTCGCGGGGGCGGAGGACGCGTTCGACGAGGCCGTCGAGGTCGCCACGCTGGCCGGCAACCCCGACACCGTGATCCTCAGCGAGCCGGAGCTCGCACTGCTGGCGATCGACGCCGGGCGCTGGGGAGTCGCCCGGGATCACGCGCAACGCGGCGTCGGCGCCATCGACGCCAGTCACATGGACGGCTACCCGACCACAGCGCTGGCGCTGGCCGTCGCGGCCCGCGTGGCCATCCACGACGGCGACCGCGACGAGGGGGCGCGGCTGCTCTCCCGCGGCATGCGGGCGCGCATCGGGTGCACGTACCTGCTTCCGTACCTCTCGATCCGCGCACGCATCCAGCTCGCGAAAGCCCACGTCGCGATCGGGGACCGGTCAGCGGCGTGGCATCTCGTCAAGGAGATCGACGACCTGCTGCGCAGGCGACCGGACGTCGGCGTGGTCTCGGCGCAGGTGGCGGAGCTGCGCAGTGCGCTCGCGGCGGAGCCCGCCGCCGGCGGATCCGTTCCCCTGACGCCGGCCGAGCTGCGGCTCCTGCCGTATCTGCAGACGCACCTGACGATCGCCGAGATCGGGCAGCGCCTCTTCATCTCACGGAACACCGTCAGCTCGGAGGTCGGGTCGATCTATCGCAAGCTCGGGGTCACCACGCGCGGCGGCGCGGTCGACAGGGCGAGCGCGCTGGGACTCCTCGGCGGCTGACGCGCGCCGGACTCGGCAGGGTCAGAGCGCCGGCTCGGGCACGAGGTCGTCGCCGTAGCCGAGCGCCGCGGCGATCCGTGGTGCGGCGGCGACGACCCGGGGCAGGCCCACGACGCTCACCATCCCCTCGAGCACCGCCACGATCTCGTGCAGCGTGACCCCCGCCGCCACCGCGTCGTCGACCGCGGAGCGGATGGACGCGGCGGGTGCGTCGGTCGCGATGAGCGCCCCCATCCGCACGAGCGCCACGGTGCGGGTGTCGAGCGCTCCCGACCACCACGGAGCCCCGGATTCGCTCTCCAGCGCCGGGTCGTCGACGCAGAAGCGTCGCAGCCGTTCGACATCGTCCACCTGCCCGCCTCCGCTCCGAAACCCGGACAACTGGACCAAGTGCACAATGTGCGCCGATCGCGCGCACCATGCAGATCATGTGAACCAGGTGCCTGCGCCCCTTTCGCCATCGGCTTCACGCGATCCGAGTGATGTGGGGCGGAATGCCGCTCGATACCGTGACGCGGGGGTCTCGGCCGGCTGCCCGTCAGCGCGCCGGTCGAGCGGGATGACTGCGCCGTGACAGGAGAAGACGATGACGCAAGAGAACCAGACGATCGTGGGCGCGCCCCTCCCGCCGGCCAGGACGCTGCCCTTCCCGCCCAAGACGTCGGGAAGCGTCGCGGGGCGCACGCTGGCGGAGTCCACGTACTCGCCACTGCCGCCCTCGCGTCATCTCGGCGAGGACGCACCGAACATCCTGGTGATCCTCATCGACGACGCCGGACCTGCCCTGCCCGAGCCCCTCGGCGGGGCCGTGGCCACGCCGACCCTCGACCGGATCCGCCGCGAAGGGGTCGGCTTCAACAGGTTCCACACGACGGCGATGTGCTCGCCCACGCGCGCGTCGCTGCTCACGGGCCGCAACCACCACCGCGTGGGGTCGGGTCAGATCGCCGAGCTCGCGAACGACTGGGACGGCTACTCGGGGCACATCCCCAAGAGCAGCGCGACGATTGCCGAGGTGCTGCGCAACTACGGCTACTCGACGGGTGCGTGGGGCAAGTGGCACAACACCCCGGCCGAGGAGACCACCGTCGCCGGCCCGTACGACCGGTGGCCCACGGGATACGGCTTCGAGTACTTCTACGGTTTCCTCGCCGGAGAGGCCTCGCAGTACGAGCCCAACCTCGTGCGCAACACCACGTCGGTGCTGCCTCCCCGCACGCCGGAGGAGGGTTACCACCTCAGTGAGGACATCGCCGACGATGCGATCGGGTGGCTGCGCGACCACAAGGCGCTCACGCCCGACAAGCCGTTCTTCATGTATTGGGCGACGGGGGCGATCCACGGCCCGCACCACGTCATGAAGGAGTGGTCCGACAAGTACCGCGGCGCGTTCGACGACGGCTGGGACGTCTACCGCGAACGGGCGCTGGAGGGCGCGAAGGCGGCCGGCTGGGTGCCGGACGACGCGGTGCTCACCCCTCGTCCGGAGAGCCTGCAGAGCTGGGATGACATCCCCGATCATCAGAAGCCCTTCCAGGCGCGCCTGATGGAGGTGTGCGCCGGCTTCGGCGAGCACGCCGACGTTCAGGCGGGCCGCGTCATCGACGCGCTGGAGGACCTCGGCTACGGCGACAACACGCTCGTCGTCTACATCTGGGGAGACAACGGCTCATCCGGCGAGGGGCAGAACGGCACGATCAGCGAGCTTCTCGCGCAGAACATGATCCCCACGACGATCGAGCAGCACCTCGCCGCACTCGATGAGCTCGGCGGGCTGGACGCCCTCGGCACGCCGGCGACCGACAACCAGTACCACGCCGCGTGGGCGTGGGCAGGCTCCAGTCCGTACCAGGGCATGAAGCTGCAGGCCTCGCACCTCGGCGGCACGCGCAACCCGATGTTCCTGAGGTGGCCCGGCCGTGTCGAGCACGACCCGGTGCCCCGCACGCAGTTCCACCACGTCATCGACCTGGCCCCGACCCTCTACGAGATCCTCGGCATCTCGCATCCCGAGTCGGTCAACGGCATCCACCAGGATCCGGTCGACGGGATCAGCTTCGCGTATGCCGTGGACGATGCGTCCGCCGAGGGCCGCCGCCGCACGCAGTATTTCGAGATCATGGGAAGCCGCTCGATCTACTCCGACGGATGGATCGCGTCGGCGACCGGCCCGCGGCTGCCGTGGGTGCCGGGCGTCCCTCCCGGTATCGCCGCCTGGACACCCGACCACGACGCGTGGGAGCTGTATCACCTCGACGAGGACTGGAGCCAGGCTCGCGACCTCGCGGCCGAGCATCCCGAGAAGCTCGCCGAGCTCAAGGAGCTCTTCGCCATGGAGGCGGCCAGGAACGAGGTCCTCCCGGTCGGTGCCGGGCTCTGGGTGCCGGTCTACCACCCGGAGTTCCGCATCACCGTGCCCTACACCTCGTGGGAGATGTCGGGTGACACCGTGCGCGTGCCCGAGTTCTGTGCGCCGGCGCTCGGCAACACACCCAACATCGTCACGATCAAGGCGTCGGTGCCCGATCGGGCGAACGGCGTGCTCTACAAGCTCGGCGGCGCGGGCGGCGGACTCACCTGCTTCTTCGCGGACGGCGTGCTGACGTTCGAGTACAACCTGTTCCTCGTGCAGCGCACCACCATCGCCACGTCGGCACCGGTATCGGCCGGCGACGTGACGATCGAGGTCGAGACGACGTACGTCGAGGCCAGGCCCGGAGGACCTCTCTCGGTGACGCTGCGCGTCGACGGCGAAGCGGTGGCCTCGGGCGTGGTCCCGATCAGTGCCCCACTGCTCTTCTCCGCGAACGACTGCCTCGACATCGGGCGCGCGTACGGCGGCGCCGTGTCGAGGGCGTACGCCGACCGGATGCCGTTCGCGTTCGACGGGGAGATCGGCAAGGTCCGCATCGCGTACCAGACGTCGCCGCAGACGTAGGGGTGCCGCTCGGCCGGGCGTGAGGGGTGTGCGCGCGGGGGTAGTTTGGAACGCGATCCAGACGCCGCACGACGGGAGACGACGACGATGCCCGACCTCGACCCCGATCGCGCGCGCCCCGGCGGCCTCGGCGCCGTCGCGGTCATCGGCGACGGACGCGTCGGCCGTGCGGTCGCGGCGGCGTTGCGCGGGGCGGACGTCGAGGTGACCGGCCCCCTCGGCCGTGGCGCGACGGCGGCGGACGCCGACATCGTGCTCCTGGCGGTCCCGGACGCCGAGATCGCCGCCGCGGCCGCGCTGGTCGCACCCGGACGGCTCGTCGGGCACTTCTCCGGGGCCACGACCCTCGAGCCGCTGGCGCCGCACGAGGCTCTCGGCATCCACCCCCTCATGACCGTGGCGGGGGAGACCTCGTTCGCCGGCGTCCCCGCGGCGGTCGCAGGATCCACGCCCCATGCGCTCGAGCGGGCGCGGGCGATCGCCGAGGCGATCGGCATGACGGCGTTCGAGATCGCCGACGCCGACCGCGCCGCGTACCACGCGGCCGCCTCGATCGCGTCGAATTTCCTCGTCGCTCTCGAGGTGTTCGCCGAGGAGCTGGCCGCGACAGCCGGCGTTCCGCGCGACGCCCTCGTGCCGCTGGCGCAGGCCGCGCTGGACAACTGGCGATCTCACGGCGCGGCCGCGCTCACCGGGCCCATCGCCCGCGGCGACGAGGGCACCGTGTCCCGCCAGCGGGAGGCCGTGCACGACAGGCTGCCCGCCCGCTCGGAGCTGTTCGATGCGCTCACCGCCGCGACGAGGGACCTTGCCGCGCGCGAGCTGCGAGGGGCGACGTCATGATCGTCGTGCGCACGGTGGCCGATCTCCGCGACGCGCTGCGCGGAAGGCGCGACGGGAGCATCGGGCTCGTCCCGACCATGGGAGCGCTGCACGAGGGCCACGCGACGCTGCTGCGCGCGGCGAGATCCGCCGATGACACCGTGGTGATGTCGATCTTCGTCAACCCGGCGCAGTTCGACGAGCAGACCGACCTGGCGGCTTACCCGCGCACCGAGGAGGCCGATCTCGCCCTCGCCGAAACCGAGGGTGTCGATGTGGTGTTCGCCCCCGACGCCGCGGAGGTGTATCCGCCCGGCTTCGCCACCACCGTCAGCGTCACCGGCCCGATCGCCGAGACGCTCGAAGGGGCGCAGCGCGGTCGCTCGCACTTCGACGGCGTCGCGACGGTCGTCACCAAGCTGCTGCTGGCAGCGCTGCCCGACCGCGCCTACTTCGGCGCGAAGGACGCCCAGCAGGTCGCCGTCATCCGCCGCCTCGTCGCCGACCTCGGCATCCCCGTGTCGCTGGTGGTGTGCCCGACGTCGCGCGATCACGACGGTCTTGCCCGATCGAGCCGCAACACCCGTCTCTCGCCCGAAGAGCGCGCGCGGGCGCTGGCGATCCCGCGCGCCCTGCAGGAGGTGACGGATGCCGCGGCCGCGGGCGTCACGGACGCCGAGGCTCTGCGGTCGCGGGCGCAGGCCGTGCTCGAGGCATCCGGAATCCGTCCCGACTACGTCGCGCTCGTCGACCCCGGCACCTTCGCGCCGATCGCGCACGTGGGCGGCCCCGTCCTCGTGGCCGTCGCGGGCCGCGTGGGGGCCACGCGACTCATCGACAACACCGTCGTCGCTCCCCGCGGCGTCCCGGCTCCTGGAGGTTCATGATGCGCGCCCCGGTGACGCTGCAGCGGCTCAACGAGATGAAGGCACGCCGCGAGCCGATCGTCATGGTCACGGCCTACGACTTCCCGACCGCGCGGACCGCCGAGCAGGCCGAGGTCGACATGGTGCTGGTGGGCGACTCCGGGGCGCAGGTCGTGCTCGGCCACGACTCCACGGTGTCGGTGACCGTCGACGAGATGCTGGTGCTCGCGGGCGCGGTGCGTCGCGGCGTGCGCTCCGCGTTCGTCGTGTGCGATCTGCCCTTCGGCTCGACGGAAGTGTCCGACGAGCAGGCCGTGACCACGGCGGTGCGCTTCGTCAAGGAGGCCGGCGCCGACGCGGTCAAGCTCGAGGGGGGCGGCGAGGCGCGGCTGAGCCGCATCCGGGCGATCGCCGACGCGGGCATCCCCGTGGTCGCCCATGTCGGGCTCACCCCGCAGACGGCCGTGGCGCTCGGCGGGCTGCGCGCGCAGGGACGCACCGCGGAGTCGGCGGCGCGCATCGTGCGGGAGGCGTTGGACGTCCAGGAGGCCGGAGCCGCGGTGCTCGTCATCGAGGCGGTGCCTGCCGACGTCGCCGCCGTCGTGCTGCCGGCCCTGCGGATCCCGGTGATCGGGATCGGCGCCGGGCCGGCCGACGGCCAGGTGCTCGTCATCCACGATCTGCTCGGCATCACCGAGGGGAAGACGGCCGCCTTCGTCAAGCGCTACGGCGCCATCGGGCCCGACATGGTCGCCGGCGTGGCGGCGTACGCGCGGGAGGTGCGCGGCGGCGTGTTCCCCGGGCCTGAGCACGGCTACTCCGCGACCGATGCGGCGATCGCCGCAGCCCGCGAGGCGCTCGGCGCGGCGACGCGCGCGAGCGATCACTCCGAGACCTCCCTCTGAGCTCGCCGGCCGGGCGCCCCCGCTGCGCGCGGCACCGCTCTTCCCCCGGGGGTCGGCGGCGAGTAGGTTCCCGCTCAGGCGTCTCCCGACGTCGGAACATCACTCTCCCGAGACCCTAGGAGCAGCAGTGAATCATCGAACCAGGCGCGGCGCCACGATCGCCGTGTCCGCTCTCGTCGCCGGCGGCCTGACGGTCGCCGCGGTCGGCGCCCCCGCGACGGCGGCCCCCGTGATCGACACGACGGCCCTGACCGACGCCATCACCATCGACGGGCTGAAGTCCCACCTGGCGGCGCTGCAGAGCATCGCGGATGCCAATGGCGGCAACCGCGCAGCCGGCACCAGCGGGTACGACGCGTCGCTCGCGTACGTCAAGACGACCCTCGAGTCAGCCGGCTATCTCACGACGGTCCAGCCCTTCGAGTACACCGTGGTCGACTACGAGGGCTCGACGCTCACGCAGACCGCGCCGGCGGACGTCTCATACGACTTCATCGATGAGTTCTACCCGTTCGAGTACTCGGGCGACGGCACGGTGGAAGCCGCCGTCCAGGCCGTCGACGTGAACCTCGGCGGCGACCGCGCGTCGACCAGCGGCTGCGAGAGCGCCGACTTCGCGAACTTCGTCGCCGGCTCGATCGCCCTCCTGCAGCGCGGCTCGTGCGACTTCAGTGTCAAGGCGGTCAACGCCGTGGCCGCCGGCGCCGTGGGCGTCATCATGTTCAACCAGGGCAACGAGAACCCCAACGACGACCGGTTCGGCGTCTTCGGCGGCACCCTCAGCACGGCGGACTGGACCGCCGACCCCGTGCCGGTCGTGAGCACCTCGTTCGACCTCGGGGCAGCGCTGGTCGCCACGAGCGGGCTGGTCATGGAGATCAACGTCGTGACCACCGAGACGACGATCCAGACCTCGAACCTGCTGGCCGACACTCCGACCGGGCGCACCGATCGCACGGTCATCGTGGGCGCGCACCTCGACTCCGTGCCCGAAGGGCCGGGCATCAACGACAACGGCTCGGGCATCGCGGCGCTGATGGAGATGGCCCTCCAGATCGATGCGCTCGGCATCGACACCGAGAACCGGATCCGGTTCGCGTTCTGGGGCGGCGAGGAGGACGGCCTCCAGGGCTCGAACCACTACGTGTCGCAGCTGAGCAAGGCCGAGATCAAGCAGCACGCCGTCAACCTCAATTTCGACATGCTCGGGTCGCCGAACGGCGGCCGGTTCATCTACGACGGCGACGGCGACGGGTTCGGCACGACAGGCCCCAACGGATCCGACATCGTCGAGAGCGTATTCGAGGACTGGTTCGACGCGCGTGATCTCGACACGGAGCCGACGGCGTTCGACGGGCGCAGCGACTATTTCGCCTTCATCGGCGCCGGGATCCCGGCCGGTGGCCTGTTCTCGGGCGCCGAGGACCTCAAGTCGGCGGCGCAGGTGGAGTTGTACGGAGGCACCGCGGGGGTCGCGTTCGACCCGTGCTACCACCAGGCCTGCGACACCTACGCCAACATCAGCGACACGCTGCTCGAGCAGATGTCCGATGCCGCCGCCCACGCGACGCTCACGTTCGCCGAGACGCAGTCGGCGATCAACGGCACGGCCAAGGGCAAGGCGCTCGGCCAGTGGTCGCCCGAGTACAAGGGGCACCGCGCGCTGCGCTGAACGAGGTGACCGGACGGATGCCGCGGGCGCGGGCCTGCGGCATCCGTCCCGCTCGTCCTACCTGGCCACGAGCGTCGTCTGGAAGCTGTACATGTCGGGCCGGTAGCAGTGGTGGCCGAACTCCACCGCGCGGCCCGAGGCGTCGAAGGCCACGCGCTCCATCGTGAGCACCGGCCCGCCCTTGTCGATGTCGAGCAGTCCCGCCTCATCGCCGTGCGCCCGCCGGGCGCCGATCTTCTGGTTGGCCACGCGGATGGTCACGCCCCGCGCCCGCATGATCTCGTAGAGCCCCTTCTGCTGGAGCTGCTCGGTGGTGATGTCGGCGAAGTCCAGGGGCAGGTAGTTGGTGAGCACGGCGACGGGCACGCCGTCGGTGGAACGCTGCCGCCGGAGGTAGACGATGTCGGATCCGACGGGCACGCTCAGCGCGTCCGCCGTCGCGGGGTCGGCGGCGCGCGTGTCGTGTTCGAGCACCCGGGTGCCGGGCTCGTGCTGCGAGTTCTTGAGATCCTCGTACAGGCTCGTCAGCTCCACCTGCCGCGTGACCTGACCCTGCACCACCTGCGTGCCGATGCCGCGCCGGCGCACGAGGAGCCCCTTGTCGACCAGCTCCTCCATCGCGCGGCGGATCGTCGGGCGGGAGAGCCCGAGGCGCTGGCCGATCGCGATCTCGTTCTCGAGCCGCGCTCCCGGCGGGATCTCACCGGACCGGATCGCCTTCTCGATCGCGCTCGATACCTGGAAGTACAGCGGCACGGGGCCGGTGCGGTCCATGCTCGAGAGGAAGTCGTCGAGCCTGACCACGTCGTCTGCCATCATCCACTCCAAGTCCCGACAGCATAATGTCCCGACAATGATACATCGCCAGGCGTTTGTCATACGTCCAGGCGGGTGTGTCGCTTTCCGGAGGCGTTGTGCTATTGTCAGGACAAAGAGTCCGCCGAGGCGGCCCGAGGGCGCCGCAGAGAGTTGTACAGCGGGGTATGACCCAGAACACTCCTCCCTTCGACGTGCTGGCGTTCGGGCGCCTGGGCGTGGACATCTACCCCCTCCAGTCGGGCGTCGGGCTCGAAGAGGTCCAGACGTTCGGCAAGTTCCTCGGGGGCAGCGCCGCCAACGTGAGCGTCGCCGCGGCCCGCCACGGCCGGCACGTCGCGTTGATCTCGCGCGTCGGGGACGACCCGTTCGGACGCTATCTGCTCGCCGAGCTCGAGCGGCTGGGTGTCGACAACCGCTTCGTCGCGGTCGACGACACCCTCAAGACGCCGGTGACGTTCTGCGAGATCTTCCCGCCGGACGACTTCCCGCTGTACTTCTACCGCGAGCCGAAGGCGCCGGACCTCAACGTGCCGCCGGCGGACCTCGACCTCGACGCCGTCCGCGCCGCCCGCATCCTGTGGATCACCGCGACCGGGCTGAGCCAGGAGCCGAGTCGTGCCGCTCATCATGCCGCGCTGCAGGCGCGCACGGTCGGCCACACCGTCTTCGACCTGGACTACCGTCCGATGTTCTGGGCCGGCCCGGCCGACGCGCACGCCCAGATGACCCGTGCCCTGGAGCACGCCACCGTCGCCGTGGGGAACCGCGAGGAGTGCGAGGTCGCGGTCGGCGAGTCGGAGCCGGAGCGCGCCGCCGACGCCCTGCTCGAGCGCGGCGTCGAGCTCGCGATCGTCAAGCAGGGCCCGAAGGGGGTGCTGGCGAAGACCCGCGAGGGGTCCGTCGTGGTGCCCCCGCATCACGTGGACGTCGTCAACGGCCTCGGCGCGGGCGACGCGTTCGGCGGCGCCCTGTGCCACGGGCTGCTCGCGGGCTGGGACCTGGAGCGGCTCCTGAGGTTCGCGAACGTCGCCGGAGCCATCGTCGCCTCGCGCCTGGAATGCTCCACGGCGATGCCGACGGAGTCCGAGGTGGCCGCGATCATCGGGGCGGGAGCATCCCGATGACCCGGTTCCTCACCGCGGACGACTTCGTCCGCCTGCGCGATCTGCGTGCCACGGCACCCGAGGTGATCCGCGCCTCCCTCACCGCCCGCCGCCGGCGCGACGTGCTGTCCGCCGACGGCCGCCTGTTCATCGTCGCGGCCGACCATCCCGCCCGCGGCGCGCTCGCGGTCGGCCCGAACCCCACCGCGATGGCCGACCGGTACGAGCTGCTCGACCGGCTCGCCATCGCGCTCAGCCGGCCCGGTGTGGACGGCGTGCTCGGCACGCCCGACATCATTGACGACCTCGCCGCGCTCGGGCTTCTGGACGACAAGATCATCGTCGGCTCCATGAATCGCGGCGGACTGCGCGGCGCGGCGTTCGAGCTGGACGACCGCATGACCGCGTACGACGTGCCGACGATGGTCGGCGCGGGTATCGACTTCGCCAAGACGCTGGTCCGCATCGACCTCGCCGATCCCGCAACGGTGTCCACGCTCACGGCGATGGCCGCCGCCGTCACGCAGGCCTCGGCCGCCGGGCTGCCGATCATGCTCGAGCCGTTCCTCAGCACGCGCGCGGACGGCCGCGTCGTCAACGACCTGTCGACGGATGCCGTCATCCTGTCGGTGGCGATCGCCTCGGGTCTGGGCGCATCCAGCTCGCACACGTGGATGAAGCTGCCCGTGGTGGACGACATGGAGCGGGTCATGGCGGCGACGACGATGCCGACGCTGCTGCTGGGCGGCGACTCCGGGGTCGATCCCGACGAGACCTTCGCCGCGTGGGAGGATGCCCTGTCGCTCCCCGGCGTGCGTGGGCTCACCGTCGGCCGCACGCTCCTGTATCCCCCCGACGACGGCGTCGCCGCCGCCGTGGACATCGCGGCGGGGCTCGTCCACTCCGACCTCTCGACTCTCACGAAGGAACTCACATGACCGACACCCAGATCTCTCCCGCGACGTCCGACGTCGACTCGGACGTCCGCGTCATCTCGCACTGGATCGACGGCGCGGAGCGGCCGTCGGTCTCGGGGCGGACGGCGCCGGTGTTCAACCCGGCGACAGGTGCGGTGCAGGCTCAGGTGGCGCTGGCGGATGAGACGGAGGTCGATGCGGCGATCGCATCGGCGCAGGCGGGGTTCCAGGTGTGGAGCGGGTTCTCGGTCGCGAAGCGGCAGACGGTGCTGTTCGCGTTCAGGGAGCTGCTGAACGCACGCAAGCAGGAGCTGGCCGAGATCATCACCGCCGAGCACGGCAAGGTCGTCTCGGACGCGATGGGGGAGATCCTGCGCGGCCAGGAGGTGGTGGAGCTGGCGTGCGGGTTCCCGCACCTGATCAAGGGCGCGTTCAGCGAGAACGCCTCGACCGGGATCGACGTGTACTCGCTCAAGCAGCCGCTCGGCGTGGTGGGGATCATCAGCCCGTTCAACTTCCCGGCGATGGTGCCGATGTGGTTCTTCCCGATCGCGATCGCCGCGGGCAACTCGGTGGTCCTCAAGCCCAGTGAGAAGGACCCGTCGGCGGCGCTGTGGCTGGCGCGACTGTGGCAGGAGGCGGGACTGCCGGACGGGGTGTTCACGGTGCTGCAGGGAGACAAGCTCGCCGTGGACGGCCTGCTCACCTCCCCGGACGTCGCCTCGATCAGCTTCGTGGGGTCGACCCCGATCGCGCAGTACATCTACGAGACGGCGTCACGGCACGGCAAGCGGGTGCAGGCGCTGGGCGGCGCGAAGAACCACATGCTGGTGCTGCCGGACGCCGACCTGGACCTCGTCGCCGACCAGGCCGTGAACGCCGGATACGGCGCCGCCGGGGAACGCTGCATGGCCATCAGCGTGGTTCTCGCGGTGGAGCCGGTCGCGGACGAGCTGATCTCGAAGATCCAGGACCGCATCGGGCGGCTGCGGATCGGCAACGGCGCCGGCACCGACGGGGTGGAGCCGGACCTGGGTCCGCTGATCACCGACGCGCACCGCGCCAAGGTCGCCGAGTACGTCGACATCGCCGAGGCCGACGGCGCGAGGATCGTGGTGGACGGCCGCGGCTGCACCGTCGACGGCCACGAGGACGGGTTCTTCTTCGGCCCCACCCTGCTGGACAACGTCCCCACCACCTCCCGGGCCTACACCGAGGAGATCTTCGGACCGGTGCTGTCCGTGGTCCGGGTGCAGTCCTACGACGAGGGCCTGGAGCTGATCAACTCCGGCCGGTTCGGCAACGGCACCGCGATCTTCACCAACGACGGCGGAGCCGCTCGCCGCTTCCAGAACGAGGTGCAGGTCGGCATGATCGGCATCAACGTCCCCATCCCCGTGCCCGTCGCCTACCACTCCTTCGGCGGCTGGAAGCAGTCTCTCTTCGGTGACGCGAAAGCCTACGGCGTCCACGGCTTCGACTTCTTCACCCGCGAGAAGGCCATCACCTCCCGCTGGCTCGACCCCGCCAGCCACGGCGGCATCAACCTCGGCTTCCCCCAGAACCACTGATCACCCCGATTGGGAGACATGAGCACCACCGACCAGCGCTGGTTCCACCGCCGCGGCGAGCTCGCCCGTGACGGGTGGGAGAGCGTCGTCGACGAGACCACTCCCGGCTGGGCGCACACCGGCATCCGGGTGGCCGAACTGGCCGAGACCGACTCGCTCGCGCTCGCGCCGACAGGGGTGGAGCGCATCGTCGTGCCGCTGGCCGGATCGTTCACCGTCTCGTACTTCGAGGGCGCCGAGACCACCACGGCGCGTCTGAAGGGCCGGGCGTCGGTGTTCGACGGGCCGACCGACGTGCTCTACCTCTCGTCCGCCGCGACCGCGGTGCTCGCCGGCGCCGGCCGCGTCGCGATCGCGTCCTCGCCCACCGAGATCGTGAAGCCGAGCGTGCACGTCCCCGCCGCCGACACGCCCGTCGAGCTGCGCGGGGCGGGCCGCTCCAGCCGTCAGGTGCACAACTTCGGCACCCCGCAGGCCCTGGACGCCGCGCGGCTCATCGTGTGCGAGGTCATCACGCCCGCCGAGAACTGGTCGTCGTACCCGCCGCACAAGCACGACGAGCACGTCCCCGGCCACGAGTCGCGCCTCGAGGAGATCTACTACTTCGAGACCGCGCCGGTGGCCGGATCGGATGCTTCGCCCGAGGCATCCTTCGGCATGTTCAGCACCTACTCCTCACCCGCAGGCGAGATCGACATCAACGCGATGGTGCGCACCGGCGACATCGCGCTCGTGCCCTACGGCTACCACGGCCCGGCCGTGGCGGCGCCCGGGTACGACCTCTACTACCTCAACGTGATGGCCGGCCCCGACCCCGAGCGGGTGTGGCTGATCAGCGACGACCCCGCGCACGCGTGGGTGCGCGACACCTGGACCGGGCAGGACGTCGACGACCGACTGCCGTTCACCGCCGACGACGAGGAAGGCAGCAGCTGATGGGCGCGACGAGACGGATGACGGTGAGCCAGGCCCTCGTGGAGTTCCTCGCGCACCAGTGGACCGTGGACGGCGACATCCGCGAGCGCACCGTCCCGGGGGTGCTCGGCATCTTCGGGCACGGCAACGTGGCCGGCATCGGCCAGGCGCTGAAGCAGGTCAACGTCGAGCAGCCGGAGCTCATGCCGTACTACCAGGCCCGCAACGAGCAGGCCATGGTGCACGAGGCGGTGGGGTACGCGCGCATGCATCGCCGGCGCGGGACGATCGCCGCGGCGGCCTCCGTCGGTCCCGGTGCTGCCAACATGCTCACCGGCGCGGCGCTCGCGACGACGAACCGCCTCCCCGCGCTGCTGCTGCCCAGCGACACCTTCGCCACGCGCGTCGCCGACCCGGTGCTGCAGCAGCTCGAGCAGCCGTGGGACACCGGGCTGCAGGTGACGGATGCCTTCCGCCCGCTGTCGCGCTTCTTCGATCGCGTGCAGCGCCCCGAGCAGCTGTACTCGATCGCCCTCGCCGCCATGCGGGTGCTGACCGATCCCGCCGAGACCGGCGCCGTCACCATCGCCCTGCCCGAGGACGTCCAGGCCGAGGCCCTCGACGTGCCCGTCGAGTTCCTGCACGACCGCGAGTGGCACCTGCGCCGTCCGCTTCCCGAGCGCGGCCCGCTCGCGCGGGCGGTGGCAGCGATCCGCGGCGCGAAGAACCCGTTCATCGTCGCCGGCGGCGGCGTCCTCTACTCGGGGGCCGAGGACCAGCTCCGCGCGCTCGTCGAGGCGACCGGCATCCCCGTCGGCACCACGCAGGCAGGCGGCGGCTCCCTCGCGTGGGACCACCCGCAGTACGTCGGAGGCGTCGGCGCGACCGGCACCTCCGCCGCCAACCGCCTCGCGGCGGAGGCCGACGTCGTCATCGGCATCGGCACCCGGTACAGCGACTTCACGACCGCCTCGCGCACGGCGTTCCAGAATCCCGGTGTCGTGTTCGTCAACATCAACGTCGCGTCCTTCGACGCCTACAAGCACGGCACCGAGCTGCCGGTGATCGCCGACGCGCGCGAGGCTCTCCGCGAGCTCTCGATCGAGCTCGAGGGCTTCCAGGTCGGCCGCGACCACCGCGAGCGGATCGCCCGCGTGAAGGCGGAGTGGGATGCCGCGGTCGATGCAGCCTTTGCGCCGTCCGGGCTCGCCCTGCCGGGCCAGCCCGAGATCATCGGCGCCGTGCAGTCCACGAGCGCGCCGGAGGACGTCGTCGTCCAGGCGGCCGGCTCACTGCCGGGCGACCTCCACAAGCTGTGGCGCGTCCGCGACCCGCTCGGCTATCACGTGGAGTACGCGTTCTCGTGCATGGGGTACGAGATCGCCGGTGGACTGGGCGCGAAGCGCGGTCTCCTCGCCGACGGCGACGACCGCGACGTCATCGTCATGGTGGGGGACGGCTCCTACCTCATGCTCAACACCGAGCTCGTCACCGCGGTCGCGGAGGGGATCAAGCTCATCGTGATCCTCGTGCAGAACCACGGGTTCGCCTCCATCGGCCACCTGTCCGAGACGGTCGGCTCAGAGCGCTTCGGCACCCGCTACCGGGAGTACGACCCCCACGCGCGCAACTTCCAGGGCGACGGCATCCTCCCGGTCGACCTCGCGATGAACGCCCGCAGCTACGGACTCGACGTCATCGAGGTCCAGCCCGGCGCCTCCGCCATCGACGACCTGAAGGCGGCCGTCGCGCAGGCGAAGGCATCCGACCGGTCCACCGTCATCCACATCAACAGCGATCCGCTCATCTACGCGCCCGACGGCGCCGGCTGGTGGGACGTCCCGGTGGCCGAGGTCTCGACCCTCGAGTCCACGCAGCGGGCCCGTCGGGAGTACGAGGAGCAGCGGGTCACGCAGCGGCCGCTGCTGGGCTGAGCTCCGGTGTCGCGGCCTGCGGCATCCGTCATCCCCAAAACGAACGCCCCCCGCCTCGCGGCAGGGGGCGTTCGGCGCGGCGGCGCCCGTCAGAGCGTGGCGGCCAGCGGGTCGAAGTCCGCGGGCAGCGAGCCGACCTCGCCGAGGGTGCTCTTCACCTCGACGAAGCCGCGGGACGCCGCGGCCTCCTCGATCGAGAGCAGGGTGTCGAGCACGTGGTAGCCGAACTCGCCGGTGGCGATGTGCGGGCGGTCCTCGCGGATCGAGCGCGCCATGTCGAGCAGTCCGAGGCCGCGGCCGGTGAGCACGCCCTCCTGCGGCACCTCGAGGATCTCCTGCTCGCTCACCGACGCGTCGGTCAGCGGACGGATGATCGAGATGTCGCCGCCGAACATGTTCGGGTCGGGGATCACGATCGTGCCCTCGGTGCCGTTGATCTCGACGATGCCGTGGCGCTTGAGCGGCGAGTCGGTGCTGTACAGGCTCTGCGCCTGACCGCCCTGCTCGAAGTCCATCAGCACCGACAGCGTCGACGGGATCTCGACCGGGAACTCCTGGCCGGCGAGCTCTCCCGACTTGACGGTGCGGGTCGGGACGCCCTGGAGCCCGAGGGCGGCGACCGACGCGACCGGGCCGAACACGTGCACGAGCGTCGAGACGTAGTACGGACCCATGTCCAGCAGCGGCCCGGCGCCCTTGGCGTACAGGAACGCGGGATTCGGATGCCACAGCTCCGGACCCTGCCACTGGAACGTGGTGGTCGCGAACAGCGGGCGGCCGATGTCGCCGCGCGCGATCGCGCGCTTCGCCGTCTGCACACCGGGGCCGAGCACGGTGTCGGGCGCGACGCCGACCCGCAGACCGGCCGCGCGGGCGGTGTCGAGCAGCCGCTGCGACTCCTCGCGGTCGATGCCGATCGGCTTCTCGGTCCACACGTGCTTGCCCGCGGCGATGATCGCCTCGGACACCTCCACGTGCACCGCCGGGATCGTGAGGTTCACGACGATGTCGATGTCGGGGTCGTTCAGCACCGACTCGACGCTGCCGCCGCGCGGCACGCCGTACTTGTCGGCCTGGGCCTTGGCGCGCTCCTCGAGAAGGTCGCCGACGGCGAGCACGCGCACGTCGGGGAAACTCGTGAGGTGCGTCAGGTACTGGTCGCTGATGTTTCCGGCGCCGATGAGGCCGACGCCGACGGGCTGGGTCGCGGCGGCCATCAGGCGGACACCTTCTCGTCGAGGAAGCGGCGGCTCTGCTCGACGGCGTCGAACAGGTCTCCGCCGAAGTGGTCGAACTCGACGATGGCGACCTCGAGGGCGGATGCCGCGGCCAGCGCCTCTTCGAGGGGCACGACGCCCTGGCCGGCGGGCACCTGGTCGGCCGGCGGGTAGGCCGCGACGGCCTCGGGGTCGAGCGTGCCGTCCTTGACGTGCACTGCGATCACGCGGTCTCCGAGCCGGCGCAGGAGCGCCGCCGAGTCGACGCCGGCGCGCGCCACCCAATAGAGGTCGACCTCGAGCACGACGCGCTCGTCGAGCTGGTCGGCGAGCACCTCGAGACCGGTCTTGCCGTCGAAGGTCGCCTCGAGCTCGTGCGCGTGGTTGTGGTACCCGACGCGGATGCCGCGTGCGGCGCCGATCTCGGCGGCGGCGTTGAGCTGCCGGGCGATGTCGGCGATGTGCTCACGGCTCTGCCACAGGGCGGGGTCGGTGTAGGGCTCGATGACGGTGGTCATGCCGAGGGTGTCCGCGGCGTCGAAGACGGCCTCCGGTGCGGGGACCGGGCGGGTCGTCGTCGTGCCGTCGGGGTTCACGAACGAGGTCGACGCGAGGAAGGCATGACCGGTGGGGGCGGCGATGCCGTTGGCCTTCAGCGCTGCCGCGAGCGGCTCGGCGCGGCGCACGAAGTCGTACGGCTCCGCGGCGGTGAAGCCGCGGGCGGCCAGTTCGGCGAGGGTGCCCTCGAGGTCGGCCTCGAGCGCGTCCTTCACGGTGAACAGCTGGATGGATGTCTGGACCGGCATCGGTCGCGCTCCTTCGTTGTCTGCTTCGACGGTTGTCGCTGTGGGCGGGAGCGGGTCGACCGACCCCGCCGACGATCACGGTACCACGAAAACCTCCACGTGGAGGTTTTCGTCGGATAGCATGGCCGCATGTCCGGCGACGAGCACCAGCCGGCCCCGCGCGGGTCGTATGCGAAGGGCGTCGCCCGACGTCAGGAGATCCTCGACCGCGCGATCGAGGTCTTCGCGCAGCGCGGCTCGGACCGCACGAGCCTGCGCGCGATCGCCGAGGAGGTCGGCGTCACCCATGCCGCGCTGAAGCACTACTTCGGGTCGCTGGAAGAGCTGCTCGTCGCCGTCTACCAGGAGTCCGAGCGACGCGGCGACGACGAGCCCTCCACCGATCAGGACGAGACCCCCGTGGAGGCGCTCCGTCGCTGGACGGAGTCGAACCGCGAGGTGCAGGGACTCGTCCAGCTCTACTCGACTCTCGTCGCGACGGCGCTGGAGGAGGGGCATCCGGCCGCCCGCGAGTTCGCCACCTCGCGCTTCGCCCGCGTGCGCGCCGACATGGCCAGGCGGGTGCGTCACAGCCAGGAGGCCGGTCGCATCCGGGCGGATGTCGACCCCGAGGCGGTCGCGGCCCTGGTGATCGCGGCATCCGACGGTCTGCAGACCCAGTGGCTCCTGGACGCCAGTGCTCCCCAGGACGCCGCGCTCGCCCTGCTCGACCAGCTGCTGGCGGCCCCCCGCGCCTGACCGGTCGCGCGCGCGGACGCGTCTGGGAGACGTGTCAGGAGCATGGGGCAGGGTGGAACCCGTGACACCGACGACGACCACCCGTGCCGAGGCCCTCGACGTGCTGAGGGCGCTGGTGGGGCGGGACGACGCCGACTTCCACGAGGGCCAGTTCGAGGCGATCGAGGCGCTCGTCGACGACCGGCGCCGCGCGCTCGTGGTCCAGCGCACCGGCTGGGGCAAGTCGGCGGTGTACTTCGTGGCGACGCTGCTGCTGCGCCGACGGGGTGCGGGGCCGACCGTGCTCGTGTCTCCGCTCCTGGCCCTCATGCGCGACCAGATCGCGGCGGCCGCCCGGGCAGGGGTCCGCGCGGTGAAGATCGACTCGACGAACGCGCACGAGTGGGGCGATGTGCTCGCGCAGCTCGACCACGACGAGGTGGACGTGCTGCTCGTCTCGCCGGAGCGGCTCAACAACCCTTCGTTCCGAGACGAGCAGCTTCCGCAGCTCGTCGACCGCATCGGCCTGCTGGTCGTCGACGAGGCCCACTGCATCAGCGACTGGGGCCACGACTTCCGCCCCGACTACCGCCGCCTGCGCGAGCTCATCGCGCGCATGCCCGACGGGGTCCCCGTGCTGGCGACGACCGCGACGGCCAACAGCCGCGTGGTCGCCGACGTCGCCGAGCAGCTCGACGCGGGTGCGCACCGCGACGGGCCGGCGGGGGATGCCGGACCAGGCGTGCTCACGATCCGCGGGCCGCTGGCCCGCGCGTCGCTGCGGCTGGGCGTGCTGCGCCTGCCCGACTCGCCGAGCCGCCTCGCCTGGCTCATCAGCCACCTCGGCGACCTGCCCGGCTCTGGCATCATCTACACCCTCACGGTCGCCGCCGCGAACGACACGGCGCGACTGCTGCGCGAGCGGGGCCACGACGTGCGCGCCTACACCGGACAGACCGACACCGACGAGCGGGAGCAGTCCGAGGCGCTCCTGAAAGACAACCGGGTGAAGGCCCTCGTGGCCACCAGCGCGCTGGGGATGGGGTTCGACAAGCCCGACCTCGGCTTCGTCGTGCATCTGGGCGCCCCGTCGTCGCCGGTGTCGTACTACCAGCAGGTCGGGCGCGCCGGCCGTGCGACCGAGTCGGCCGACGTGCTGCTGCTCCCGGGAACCGAGGACCGCGAGATCTGGCACTACTTCGCCACGGCGTCGATGCCCGACCGGGAGCGGGCCGAGCGGGTGCTGGCGGCTCTCGCCGACGCCGCGGGGCCGCTCTCGACGCCCGCGCTCGAGGCGGTCGTCGACATCCGCCGCACGCCGCTCGAGCTGCTGCTGAAGGTGCTCGACGTCGACGGAGCCGTCGCCCGGGTGCGGGGCGGCTGGATCGCCACCGGCGAGCCGTGGACCTACGACGAGGACCGCTACCGGCGCATCGCCGCCGAGCGGGTCGCCGAGCAGCAGCACATGATCGAGTACGAGGAGTCGCGCGGCTGCCGCATGGAGTTCCTGCAGCGCTCGCTCGACGACGACACCGCCGCCCCGTGCGGCCGCTGCGACAACTGCGCCGGCGCGTGGTTCCCGACCGAGATCGCGACGGGGGCGACGGATGCCGCCGCGGCCGCGCTCGATCGCGTCGGCGTGCCGATAGAGCCCCGGCGGCAGTGGCCGACGGGCGCCGACCGGCTCGGAGTCGCGGTGAAGGGCCGGATCCCTTCGGAGGAGCAGGCAGCCGAGGGACGCGCGCTCGCTCGCCTCACCGACCTCGGCTGGGGCGGCGCGCTGCGCGACCTCTTCGCCGTCGGCGCCGGGGACGCGCCGGTGCCCCCGAACGTGCTGCAGGCCTGCGTCCGCGTGCTCGCGGAGTGGGGCTGGGACCGCCGGCCCGTGGCCGTCGTGGCGATGCCGTCGCGGTCGAAGCCGCAGCTGGTGGACTCGCTCGCCCGCGGCATCGCCGAGATCGGGCGGCTGCCGTTCCTCGGCGCCCTCGACCTCGTAGACGGCGGCCCGACGGGCCGGCCGGGCGGCAACAGCGCATTCCGGGTGGCGGGCGTCTGGGGGCGCTTCTCCGCGGCGACTCTCGACCTTCCCGACGGGCCCGTGCTCCTCGTCGACGACCGCGTCGACAGCGGGTGGACCCTGACGATCGCCGCCCGCGAGCTGCGGCGGGCAGGCGCGGCCGAGGTGCTGCCCTTCGCCCTCGCGCTGCGCGGCTGACCCGCGCCCCCGTCGTCCACTCGTGATGTCGCGTACGACTCGCGGTAGTCGGTGCGCACGGCGCACCGCGATTCGATCGCGACACCGCGATTCAGCGCGCGGATGACCCCGTATGACGCCGCGTGTCGCCCTGTCGCGGCGTGTGTCGTCTCAGCGTTTCACCGAGTCGGGCGCCCGGCCAGCATGAGCGCATGCCTACCCCACTCATCTCGCCGACCGACCTCGCCGATCTGATCCGCGGCGGCACCCCGCCGCGGATCCTCGACGTGCGCTGGCGCCTCGACCGGCCGGAGGGCCGTCCGGACTACCTCGACGGGCACCTGCCGGGCGCGGTCTACGTCGACCTCGACAACGAGCTCGCCCGCCGCGGCGACCCGCGTGAGGGGCGGCATCCGCTCCCGTCCCGCGAGCAGCTGCAGGCCGCTGCCCGGCGCTGGGGGATCCGCACCGGTGACACCGTCGTCGCGTACGACGACGTGCATTCGGTCGCGGCGGCCCGCGCCTGGTGGGTGCTGACCCGCTCCGGACTCGCCGACGTGCGTGTGCTCGATGGCGGGCTTCGCGGGTGGCTGGCGGAGCGGCTGCCGCTGGAGACCGGCGACGTGCTGCCGCGCCCGCCGGGCGATGTCGTTCTCGATGACATCAGCGACGGCTTCGCCGACATCGACGGCGTGGAGGAGTGGCCCGACCACGGCCTGCTGCTGGACGTCCGCGCGCCCGAGCGATACCGCGGCGACAGCGAGCCGCTGGACCCCGTCGGCGGTCACATCCCGGGCGCGGTGAACCTGCCGACGACCGTGCACCTGTCAGCCGGGAAGTTCCGCTCGGCCGAAGAGATCCGCGCCGAGTTCGCCGCCGCCGGGGTGCGCGACGGAGTCGCCGTCGCCGCCTACTGCGGCTCGGGCATCGCGGCGACCCACACGGCGCTGGCCGGGGTGATCGCGGGCATCGACGTCGTGGTGTATCCGGGGTCGTGGAGCCAGTGGTCGCGCGCGCGCGGCCGCCTCGCCGCCGTCGGCCCGGCGCCCTCGCTGGACGTGGTGCCGGTATGAGCGAGCCTCTCATCGTCGGCGCCATGGTGCGCACACTCGGCGCGTACCCGTCAGGCTGGCGCTACCCCGGCGCGCACAACGACCCGCAGTCGGATGCCGCGGTCCTGCGTCGCATCGCACGCCTGGGCGAGGACGCCGACCTCGACTACCTCTTCTTCGGCGACTGGCTCGCGACCGGACCCGACCTGGAGTTCCGCGACCCCTACCTGCTCGCACGCATCGATCCGCTGAGCGCCGTGCTGTACCTGGCCGGGGTCACCGAGCGCATCGGGCTCATCGCGACCGTCAACTCGACGTACGCAGATCCGTACGCAGCCGCTCGCGCGACGGCATCCCTCGACGTCCTCACCGGCGGTCGCGCCGGCGTCAACCTCGTCACAGGCGCCGAGCCGCGCGCCGCGGCGAACCACGGGCGCGACGCGCACGCCGACAACGAGTCGCGCTACGACCGCGCCGACGAGTTCGTCCACGCGCTGCGGCTGCTCTGGGAATCGTGGGACGACGACGCGTGGCTCGCCGACACCGCTCGGGGCGTGCTCATCGACGCCGACCGGTTGCGCCCGGCCGCATTCTCGGGCGCGCACGTGCGAGTCGAGGGGCCGCTGAATGTCGCGCGCCCACCGCAAGGGCATCCGCCGATCGTCCACGCCGGCACTTCGCCGCGTTCACGTGCGCTGGCCGCGACCGAGGCCGACCTCGCGCTCATCGCCGCGGGAGAGCCGGCCGTGGCCGCGGCGACGCGAGCCGGGCTGCGGACGCTGGCGGAGGCATCCGGCCGTGATCCCGACGAGCTCAAGGTCATCGTCCCGGTGCTGCCGGTGGTGGCGGAGACGGATGCCGCGGCCCGCGCGATCGTCGACCGGCTGCTCCTGCTCGTCCCGATCGACGACGGCTTCTCCGGCTCCGACGGGCGGCCGGCGTTCCCATCGAACCGCTCGCTGGCATCGTTCCTCGACATCGCCTGTATCGACGCCGACGACGCCGTGCGCGAGGCATCCGTCGACGACGCGGTGCCACGGCGGGCCGCGGCCCGCTTCGCGGAGCCGGCGGCGCGGACGCTCGACATCGTGCGCGGGCGCACCGGCCGGAGCCTCGACGGTCCGTACCCGGTCACGTGGCGTCACCTCATCGCCGCGCACGCCGTGCCGGCCAACTTCGTCGTCGGCGGTGCCGGAGCGATCGCCGATCACTTCGAGCTGTGGCGCGACTCCGGCGCCGCGGACGGCTTCAATGTGCTGTCTGCCTTCCAGCCGTCGCAGTTCGAGTCCTTCACGTCCCTCGCCGTGCCGGAACTGCGGCGCCGGGGCCTCATCGGCCGTTCCGGGGCGACGCTTCGGGATCGCCTGGGGCTCGGTGCGCCCCGGCTCGCGCGGGCACCCGAACCCGCCGCCCTGCGTCGCTGAGCTCGCCGTATTACGTCCCGTGAACGTCGGTGACCCTCGTTTGCGCACGGTGAACAGCAGTGACAGCCCGATCGGCGGGCGACGGATGCCGCTCCCTAGCGTGGCCAGCACCCCTTCACCTCACCCGAATCACATTGGAGAACCCATGTCCCGTCCCGCATTGCGAATCGCCGCCGGGGCTGCCGCCCTGCTCGTCGCCGCGGCATCCCTGGTGGCGTGCGCGTCGCGGCAGCCCGCCTCGGAGGGCGCGGCGGCCGCAGCCGACGACCCCGTCCGCGGCGGCACGCTCACCTACCTCGAGCACCAGACGTACACGAACCTCTACCCGCCGCAGGCGGGCTTCTACCCCAACGGCGGCATCGTGAACAACATCACGGCGCGCCTGACGTGGCAGAATCCCGAAACGCTCGAGATCGAGCCGTGGGTCGCGACGGAGTGGACGGTGAACGCCGACGCCACGGAGTACACGTTCGGGTTGCGCGACGATGTCACCTTCTCGGACGGGACTCCGCTCGACGCCGCCGCCGTCGCGAAGAACTTCGACACGTACGGTCTCGGCAACCCGACGCTGGGACTGACGGTCTCGGAGGCGATCAACAACTACGCCTCGAGCGAGGTCGTCGACGCCGACACCGTGACGTTCCGCTTCTCGGCGCCGGCGCCCGGCTTCCTCCAGGCGACGTCGACCATCAACTCCGGCCTGCTCTCGCCGACGACGCTGGATCGTTCGCTGGAGGAGCTCGGCGCCGGAAACGCCGTCGACATCGTGGGCTCGGGTCCCTTCGTGGTCACCGATGAGAAGCTGGGCACCGACCTCACACTCGAGGCACGCGAGGATTACGACTGGGCGCCGCCGAGCTTCGAGCACCAGGGCCGCGCGTACCTCGACGAGATCCACCTCATCGTCACGCCCGAGGACAGCGTGCGCATCGGCTCGCTGCTGTCGGGCCAGGCCGACTACATCCGGTACGTGCAGGCGTTCGACGAGGCGCGCGTCGAGTCGTCGGGCTTCGACCTGTACGCTCCGCAGACCCGTGGTGTGAACAACGGGCTGAGCCTGCGGTTCACCAACCCCCTGCTGAGCGACATCCGTGTTCGTCAGGCCCTCGTCGCCGGTGTCGACAGCCAGGAGGTCGTCGACACGATCTTCACGGGCAACTACCCGCGAGCCACGTCTGCACTGAGCTCGTCCGCTCTCGGATACAAGGACGAGTCGGACTTCTATGAGTACGACCCCGAGAAGGCAGAGGAGCTGCTCGACGAGGCCGGGTGGGAGCCGGGAGCCGACGGCATCCGCGAGAAGGACGGCCAGCGCCTGTCTCTGGACGTCTACGAGGCGAAGCCGCAGCCGCTGTCGAAGCAGACGCTCGAACTCGTCTCGCAGCAGCTGAAGAAGATCGGCGTCGAGCTCAACGTGAAGTCGGCGGATGCCGGCACGTACGCCGAGGACATCAAGGACCCGCTGAAGACCCCGCTCTACCACTCGATGGTCGGACGCGCGGACCTCGACGTCATCAAGAGCCAGTACTACACGAAGAACCGCAACACGCTGCTGTCGGACGATGCCGAGCTCGACCGCCTGCTCGAGGCCGTGGCCTCGACGCCCGACGCGGAGGCGCGGATCGCGGCGTCGCAGGCGGTGCAGGACCATCTCGCCGAGCAGGCGTACGTCATCCCGCTGTTCGAGGAGCCGCAGGTGTACGGCGCAGCACCGTACGTCCACGGGATCGAGTTCGAGTCGGTCGCGCGTCCGCTGTTCTACGACGTGTGGCTCGAAGAGCAGCAGTAGGACTCGGGAGCCGAACCCATGAGCTACGCGCTCCGACGCGCCGGGCAGGCCGCGATCGTGCTGATCGCGGCCTTCACGGCCACCTTCGTCCTGCTGCAGCTGCTGCCCGGCGACGCCGTCCTCATCAAGTACGACAATCCCGAGCTGGGACTGACGCCTGATCAGATCGCGTCCATCCGCACCGCGTACGGCGTCGACTCGCCGTGGTGGGAGCAGTACTGGGCCACCCTCACCGGATACGCGCAGGGGGACTTGGGATTCTCCACGCAGTACGGCACCGGGGTCCTGCAGCTCATCGGGGAGGCGCTCCCGCCGACGGCGGCCCTGGCGACGCTCGGGTTCGCGCTGGCCGCGGTGCTCGCGTTCGCGGTCGCGTTCCTCTCGACGCTGTCACCGTTCGCGTGGCTCCGCCAAGGGCTTCAAGCCCTCCCGGGGGTGTTCGTGGCGGTGCCGGTGTTCTGGCTCGGCATCCTGCTCATCCAGGTGTTCTCGTTCGGCCTCGGCTGGGTGCCCATCGTCGGCGCCGATCCGGTGGCGGGCCTCATCCTCCCGGTGGTCACGCTCGCGGTGCCCATCTCGGCGCCCCTGGCCCAGATCCTCGTGCGCAGCATCGATGAGGTGCAGCTGCAGCCGTTCGTCACCGTCGTGCGGGCGAAGGGCGCGTCGCCGTCCTGGGTGCTGTGGCGTTCGGTCGCACGCAACGCCCTGCTGCCGACGCTCACGATCGCCGGCGTGCTGTTCGGCGAGCTGATCGGCGGCGCGGTGGTCACCGAGACGGTGTTCGGACGACCCGGCATCGGGCGCGTGACGGAGCAGGCGGTCGCGAACCAGGACATCCCGGTGCTGCAGGGGATCGTCGTGCTCGCCGCGCTGACCTTCGTCGTCGTGAACCTCCTCGTCGACCTGCTCTACCCCGTGCTCGATCCCCGGCTGCGCAGCGGCAGACGCGCTGCCCGCAACCGGTCCCCCATCGCGTTGCAGGAGGCGACCGCATGAACGCGCAGACCACGACAGAGGTCACGGATGCCTCCACCGCCGCGATCGCGCGGGACGAGGCCTCCGGTGTGGTCCTCGATCCGGTCGCTCGCGAGGCCGGGGCGCCCGACGGCCTGCCCGAGCGACGCGCGTCGGCCGCGCGGCTGTTCGCCCGCAGGCGGCGGCCGTCGTGGACGCTCGTCGCCGCGGTGGCGGTGATCCTCGTCGCGGTGCTGTGGGCGGTCGCGCCGTGGCTGTTCACGTCGCACGACCCGATCGCGGGAGTGCCTGCCGAGAAGCTGCTGCCGCCGAGCGCGGCGCACTGGTTCGGCACCGATGCGATCGGACGCGACGTCTACGCGCGCGTCGTCTACGGCGCGATCCATTCGCTGTCGGGGGCTCTCATCGCCGTCACGGTGGGGCTCGCGGCCGGCACGGTCGTCGGCGTCGTCACCGGGTCCGTCGGCGGCTGGGTGGATGACGTGCTGATGCGCCTTGTCGACGTGCTCCTGTCGATCCCCGGGCTGCTGCTCATGCTGTCGGTGATCATCCTGCTCGGATTCGGGACGGTCAACGCGGCCATCGCCGTCGGCGTCGTCAGCGTCGCGTCATTCGCACGAGTCTCCCGCTCCGAGGTCGTGCGCGTGCGCCGCACCGACTACGTCGAGGCCGCGTTCGGCAGCGGCGGGTCGTACGTCTCGGTGCTGCGCCGGCACGTGCTCCCGAATTCGACCACAGCCGTCGTCGGGCTCGGGGCCCTGCAGTTCGGCACCGCGATCCTCGCGATCTCGACGCTCGGCTTCCTCGGTTACGGCGCACCGCCGCCGACGCCGGAGTGGGGGCTGCTCATCGCGGAGGGACGCAACTACGTCGCCACCGCCTGGTGGCTCACCACCCTGCCGGGTCTTGTCGTGCTCGTTGTGGTGCTGAGCGCCAACCGCATCAGCCAGTCGATCGGAAGGGGAGCGCGATGAGCGTGCTCGACGTGCAGGATCTGCGCGTGTCGTATCAGACGCGGGCCGGACGCCGAGAGGTCGTCCACGGCGTGGACGTCTCGGTCGGCGAAGGGGAGGTGGTCGCACTCGTCGGCGAGTCCGGCTCGGGCAAGTCCACCACCGCTCACGCCCTCATCGGTCTGCTCCCAGAAGGTGGCCGCGTGGACGGCGGATCGATCACGATCGGCGGTGTCGACATCACCGGATGGAGCCAGAAGCGGCTGCGCGCGGTGCGTGGCGCACAAGTGGGCCTGGTCCCGCAGGACCCGGTGTCGTCCCTCGACCCGGTGCGCCCGGTCGGCGTGCAGGTGGGCGAGATCCTCCGGCTTCATGGGGTGCGGGATGCCGCCACCCGCCGCGGCCGCGTGCTGGAGCTGCTCGACCGGGTCGGCCTCGACGACCCCGCGCTGCGGGCGCGTCAGCATCCTCACGAGCTGTCCGGCGGCATGCGGCAGCGGGTGCTCATCGCGACCGCGATCGCGCTGCGGCCGCGCCTGATCATCGCGGACGAGCCGACGAGCGCCCTCGACGCCACCGTGCAACGTCGCATCCTCGATCTCATCGACGATCTGCGGCGCGAGGAGGGCACGTCGGTGCTCCTCGTCACCCACGACCTCGGGGTCGCGGCGGACCGCGCGCAGCGCATCGTGGTGCTCAATCACGGGCGCGTCGTCGAGCAGGGGCCGAGCGCCGGCATCCTGTCGTCTCCCGCTGTCCCCTATACGCGTCAGCTGCTCGCCGACGCGCCGTCCCTCGCGACCGGGGAGTTCCGGGGGCCGGCGGCACCGCTGTTCCTGCGGGATGCTGCGGCCGCCGCAGCCGAGAACCCCTATGCCGTCGCAGCGGAGGGGCTGGTGAAGGAGTTCGCCGTGCACGGGCGTGGACGCGAGCCGTTCCGCGCCGTGGACGACGTGTCGTTCCAGGTGCGCCGGGGCACGACCCACGCGCTGGTGGGGGAGTCGGGCTCCGGCAAGACGACGACGGCACGGCTCGTGACGCGGTTCCTGCATCCTGACGCCGGGCGCATCCAGCTCGACGGCGCAGACATCGCCGGCCTGAAGGGCGAAGACCTTCGGCGACTGCGCCGGCGCGTGCAGCTGGTGTACCAGAACCCGTTCTCGTCACTGGACCCGCGGCAGAGCGTGGCGCAGATCGTGGCCGAGCCGCTGCACAACTTCCGGGAGGGCACGCGGCCCCAGCGGAGGGCGCGCGCCGCCGAGCTCATCGACCGCGTCTCGCTCCCCGCCGACGTGCTCGAGCGCACGCCGCGGGAGCTCTCGGGTGGACAGCGTCAGCGCGTCGCGATCGCCAGAGCACTCGCGATCCGCCCCGAGGTCGTCGTGCTCGACGAAGCCGTCTCGGCCCTCGACGTCACCGTCCAGGCGCGCATCCTCGAGCTGCTCGGATCGCTGCAGCAGGAACTCGGTCTCACCTACCTCTTCATCTCGCACGATCTCGCGGTGGTGCGTCGCATCAGCCACACGGTCTCGGTGATGCGCCGCGGGAGGGTGGTCGAGGCCGGCAGCACCGAGGACATATTCACCGCACCCGCCCATGACTACACGCGCGAGCTGCTGGCCGCCGTGCCCGGACGATCGGAGGTCGCGGCATGACCGTGTCGTCTCTCGCCTTCTTCACCCGCCTGCTCGACGACGCGCCCGCCTCCGAGCGATACCGCCTCGCCGCCGACCAGATCCGGCATGCCGAACGCTTCGGCATCGGGCGCGCATGGGTCGCGCAGCACCACTTCCGCGCGGCCGAGGGCGGCCTGCCGGCACCCCTCGTGTTCCTCGCCCACGTCGCCGCCGCGACGAGCGAGATCCGGCTCGGCACCGGCGTCATCACGCTGCCGCTCGAAGACCCGGTGCGCGTCGCCGAGGACGCCGTCGTGGCAGACCTGCTCTCCGGCGGGCGGATCGACCTCGGTCTCGGCAGCGGCGGCACCCCGTCGTCGTTCGCGCCCTTCGGTCAGGACGCGGCGGCCAAGGCCGCCGTCTACGACGCGAAGCTCGCGCTCCTGCTCGACGCACTCGCAGGGCGTGAGATCGGCGCGGGCAACAGGCTCTACCCCGATCCGAGCGCGGTGACACCGCCTACCGCCACACCCCTGTCTTCGCGCGTGTGGCAGGCGACGTTCTCCGCGGCGGGAGGCGCGCGCGCCGGCGTGCACGGCCACGGCCTGCTGCTGTCGCGCACGCAGCCTCGCGCGGCGGACGCCGTCGGCGCGACCCTCGCCGACCTGCAGCATCCGATCATCGACCGCTATCTCGACGCGCTCCCGACCGGCGCAGCGCCGCGGATCACGGCATCCCGCACCGTGTTCGTCGCCGACGACCGCGCCGACGCGGTGCGCTTCGCCGCGGTGGGGCTGCGCCGCGCGGCGGAGGGCTTCCGGCGCGCCGGACAGCACATCCCCGGCGACACGCTCGACGAGCTCATCGCCGCGACGGACACGCACCTCGGGACCCCCGAAGAGGTGGCCGCATCGCTTGCCACCGACACGACTCTCTCGCGGGCCACCGAGGTCGCCTTCCAGGTGCACTCGGTGGACGCCCCGCACGACTTCGTGCTGCGGTCGATCGAGCTGTTCGCCACCGAGGTCGCCCCCGCACTCGGCTGGAGAGCGCGCGAAGGAACCCTCGAACCACTCGGACGTCTCGGAAAGGAGACCCCATGACCACCGCGACCACCGACGTCGTCGACGAGCTCGTCGGCGTGCGCCGAGGCGACGTGCTCGACGAGCTTCGCCGCCGGCGACCTGTCACGCGCGACCAGCTGCAGGCCAGCTACGACGCCCTCTTCGCACCGGTCGACGACAGAACGTTCGCCGTCGCCGACCGCGTGCTCGTCGCCGCGTTCGCGACGCGCTCCACGGCCGACGACGAGACGGCGCGCCACTACGCGGACGCCGCTCGCGACGCCGACTCCGAGCGTGCCGCGCTCGTCCTCGCCGAGGCATCCTTCGCCGCGACGGCAGGGCCGTTCGGTGCGTATCGCGAGGAGGGACTGCGGGGCGAGAGCAGCGAGGGCCGACGGTACGAGCCGTCCCCCGACACGCGCGACGTGCTCGGGGAGCGGCTCGCGGCCGCGCTCGCCCACACGCACCTGCTCACGTTCCGGCCACGTGAGGCGGATGCCGCCGATCACGCGCGTCTGCTCGAGGCGGGGTGGACCCCCGACGGGATCGTCACGCTGTCGCAGCTGGTGTCGTTCCTCGCGTTCCAGCAGCGCGTCGCCGCCGGGCTCCGCGCGATCGCCGCGACCCAGGAGGTCTCCGCATGACCGGCAGCACGACCGCATCAGCCGTCCTCGCCCACGATGCCGCGCACCCACACGCGTTCACGCGCGCGGAGGTGGGGTGGCTGCCGTGGCTCCAGCCGCTTCTCATCGAAGAGCTCACCCAGCGCCACTACGACGGTCTGGTCGACCGGCAGCGCGCCGGGAGCGACTACTTCCGGCTGCTGGCGCGCGACCCCGAGATCCTGCGTGCGCGCACGCTCGTCGACAAGGACATCTTCTACAACACGGCCGACGGGCTCCCGCGGGCCGAACGGGAACTCGCAGCCACCGCCGCTTCGCGGATCAACGGCTGCGTCTTCTGTGCCTCGGTGCACGCACGCTTCGCCGCCCACCACTCGAAAGCTCCCGAGCTGGTGGACCGCCTGCTCGCCGAGGGGATCGGCGCCGAGCTGGGCGAGCGCTGGGACGCCATCGTGGCGGCCGCCGCAGCGCTCACCGCGACGCCGCTCGCGTTCGACGTCGCTCACGTCGCGCGCCTGCGCGCCGCGGGCCTGGACGAGCTCGCGATCGCCGACGTCGTGCACGGCGCCGCGTTCTTCAACTGGGCGAACCGCCTGATGCTGTCGATCGGGCGTCCGGCCGCGCCGCCGGAGGAGAACTCGTGAGCACGTTCGACGCCCAGGCGACGCTCGCTGCTCCGCTCGGGGTCCGGGCGTGGCGCGATGCGGGGACACCGTCCGGGTCCACTGACCCCACGCCGGGTCCATCCGCGTCACGGCGGCTGCGTGTGGTCGGCGTCTCGGGCTCGCTGCAGGCACCGAGCCGGACGACGGCTCTGATCGGCGCGATCCTGGACGCCGTGGCGGAGCGGGTCCCTGCCGAGACCGAGCTGGTCGAGGTCGCAGCGCTGGGCCCCGGGTTCTCTGGC
This sequence comes from Microbacterium sp. CCNWLW41, assembly GCF_037083505.1. Lineage (NCBI taxonomy): Bacteria > Bacillati > Actinomycetota > Actinomycetes > Micrococcales > Microbacteriaceae > Microbacterium > Microbacterium sp. CCNWLW41. The sequence continues at coordinate 167,332 of NZ_JBAOJP010000001.1, read as the reverse complement.
GCGCTGCGGCGCGCCGACGTCGCCACTGAGGTCGAGGCGGCGCTGCAGGCGATCGAGTCGGCCGATCTGCTGGTCGTGGCCAGCCCGGTGTACCGCGCCTCCTTCACCGGTCTCTTCAAGCATCTGTTCGACTTCGTCGGTCAGTACGGGCTCGTCGGCACGCCGGTGCTGCTCGGCGCCACCGGTGGGGGCGAGCGACACGCGCTCATGATCGAGCATCAGCTGCGCCCGCTGTTCGGCTTCTTCCAGGCGCTCACACTGCCGATGGGCGTGTACGCGTCGGATGCCGACTTCGCGGGCTACGAGCTCGTCGACCCCGCGGTGACCCGTCGCGTCGCACAGGCCGTCGACCGCTCCCTGCCGCTCATCGCGCAGGCCGCGCACGTCGGACGATCGGAGGACGTGAGGACCTGGTGACCCGGAACGGCCGACGGGTGCCGCGACCGGCGGCAGAGCGCCGGGTCGCGGCATCCGTCGCTTCCCGTCCGCCGTCGGACTAGACTCGTCCGCGTGTTGACCTGTCGGTGTTGTCGCCCCTGCTGTTGAAGCCCGTGCTTCACGCAGACCTCCGCGACCCCGATCACTCCCCGTGCACCCGCGCGGCAACACCGAGGACCTACCCGTGCGTTACGCCGAAAGCGTGGCCGACCTCGTCGGCAACACCCCTCTCGTCCGCCTGACCCGTGTCACCGACGGCATCGCCGCCACCGTGCTGGCGAAGGTCGAGTACTTCAATCCCGGCGGATCCGCCAAGGACCGCATCGCGCGCCGAATCATCGACGCCGCCGAGCGCGACGGGCAGCTGCGGCCCGGCGGAACGATCGTCGAGCCCACCAGCGGCAACACCGGCGTGGGTCTCGCGCTGGTCGCCCTGCAGCGCGGATATCGCATGATCTTCGTCGTGCCCGACAAGTTCGCCGGCGCGAAGGTCGACGTGCTGCGGGCCTACGGCGCCGAGGTCGTCGTCACCGACACCAGCGTGCCGCCGGAGGACCCGCGCTCGTATTACAGCGTGTCGGACCGCCTCGTGCGCGAGATCCCGGGCGCCTTCAAGCCGAACCAGTTCGCCAACCCCAACGGGCCGCTCAGCCACTACGAGACGACCGGGCCCGAGATCTGGCGCGACACGGACGGCCGCGTGACGCACTTCGTCGCCGGGATCGGCACGGGAGGCACCATCACCGGTACCGGGCGGTACCTGCACGAGGTCTCGGGCGGGAGGGTCCGTGTCGTCGGCGCCGACCCCGAGGGCTCGATCTACTCCGGCGGCCCGATCCACGGCTACCTCGTCGAGGGCGTCGGCGAGGACTTCTGGCCCGACAGCTACGACCCCTCGGTCCCCGACGAGATCCACCGCATACCCGACGCCGAGACGTTCGCGATGACGCGCCGCCTCGCCCGCGAGGAGGGGCTACTCGTCGGCGGATCGAGCGGCATGGCCGTCGTGGCGGCGCTGCGCACGGCGCGCGGCCTTCCGGCCGACGCGGTCGTCGTCGTGCTGCTGCCCGACCATGGCCGCGGCTACCTCAAGCGCTTCTACGACGACGACTGGATGCGCGAGCACGGGTTCGACGTCGAGCCCGCGGCATCCGCTCTCGCCGACGACCGCACCACCGCCGAAGCCCCCCACGAAGGAGCGACCGAATGACCGATCACAACAGCGACGCCGGCTTCGAGACCCGCGCCGTGCACGCCGGCCAGGCGTTCGACCCGGCGACGGGCGCCGTCATCCCGCCCGTGCACTTCTCGACCACGTACGCCCAGGACGGCATCGGCGGGCTCCGCGGCGGCTACGAGTACGGCCGCAGCGGCAACCCGACGCGCACCGCCCTCGAGACGCAGCTCGCCGCACTCGAGGGGGGCGCGCACGCCCTGTCGTTCGCCTCGGGCCTCGCCGCCGAGGACGCGCTGCTGCGCGCCGCGCTCGAGCCCGGCGACGAGGTGCTGCTCGGCAGCGACGTCTACGGCGGCACGTATCGGCTCATCGCGCGCGTGCTGGGCGCGTGGGGCATCGGCGTGCGCGTCGTCGACATGAGCGACCTGGGCGCGGTGCGGGCGGCGCTCGAGGAGCGCCCCGCGCGCATCGTGTGGGTCGAGACCCCGAGCAACCCCCTGCTGCGCATCACCGACATCGCCGGGCTCGCGCGGCTGGGCCACGAGGCGGGTGCGCTCGTCGTGGTCGACAACACCTTCGCGTCGCCCGCGCTGCAGCAGCCGCTGTCGCTCGGCGCGGACGTGGTCGTGCACTCCACCACGAAGTATCTCGGCGGGCACTCCGACGTCGTCGGCGGCGCGCTCGTGCTGAACGACGACGCGCTGTACGAGCAGGCGAAGTTCCTGCAGTTCGCCGTGGGCGCCGTGTCGGGCCCGCTGGACGCGTGGCTCACGACCCGCGGCATCAAGACGCTGCCCCTTCGCATGCGGCGCCACAGCGAGAACGCGCACGCGATCGCCGAATTCCTCTCGGGCCACGGCGCGGTCGAGCGCGTGTACTACCCCGGCCTGCCCTCGCACCCCGGTCACGAGGTCGCCGCGCGGCAGATGAGCGGGTTCGGCGGGATCGTCTCGGTGGCGCTGGCGGATGCCGCCTCCGCGCGCCGTCTCGCCGAGTCGACGCGCCTGTTCCAGCTGGCCGAGTCGCTCGGCGGGGTCGAGTCGCTGATGAACTACCCCGACGAGATGACGCACGCCTCGGTGCGCGGCACCGAGCTCGCCGTCCCTCCGGAGGTGGTGCGGCTCTCCGTCGGCATCGAGTCGATCGACGACCTCGTCGCCGACCTCGACCAGGCCCTCGACCGCCTCTGACGCCGCCCGCAGGCCGCCGCCGGCCGCGGCATCCGCGCGTATGCACCCCTGCCCAGTAACCACGATCTCGGCGAGTGACCACGTCACCGTCGCCGACAGCGTGGTCGTTCGACGACGTCGCGGTTCCTCGGCGGGCGCCGCGGGGCGGCGACGTAGGCTCGGAGGATGACCGCGAGTCCCGGCATCCGCTCCTCCGTCCTCGCCGAGCCGCTGCGGATCGGGGCCGTGACGGTGCCCAACCGCATCATGCAGACGGCGCACTCGAAGCAGTACTCCGACCGAGTCGAGTCCGACCGCGAGACGGCGTACTACGTGCGGCGGGCGCAGGGCGGGTGCGGGCTCTTCGTCGCCGGCAACCACTTCGTGCACCCCACCGGGTCGATCCGCGGGTTCGAGGACGCCTACCGCCCCGAGAGCGTCGCGGCATCCAAGAAGATGACGGATGCCGTCCACGAGGCCGGCGCGAAGATCTTCGTGCAGCTCAACCACCACGGCGCGCAGGCGCAGCCCGACGGTCCGGACGGCCCCCGGGCGGTGTACGCCCCGTCGCGACTGCTCTCGCCGTCGACCGCGCACGCCACGCGCGAGATGGACCACGACGACATCGCGGCCTTCGTCGACGGCTGGGCGCTGTCGGCCGAGCACGCCCGCGACGGCGGGTTCGACGGCGTCGAGATCCACATGGCGCACGGCTATCTGCTGCACCAGTTCCTCTCGCCGCTCTACAACGCGCGCGCCGACGAGTACGGCGGCGACATCGAGGGGCGCACCCGCTTCCCGCGCGAGGTGCTGCGCGCGGTGCGCGCGCGGGTCGGCGACGACTTCACCGTCGGCATCCGGATCGTCGCGAACGAGTTCCACCCCGACGGCGTCGACGGCGCGGGAATGCGCGAGGTCATCGACCGGCTCCGCGCGGAGGCCCGCATCGACTTCCTCGACCTCGCCGGCGGCGGGTACCACAACGTCCACTACGTCTTCCCGTCGTCGCCGATGCCTTACGCCTGGCTGCGCGACGACGTCGCCGCCGTCAAGGCCGCGAACCCCGACGTTCCGGTCTTCGGGGTCGGCGCCGCGCGCACGGTCGAGGACGCCGAGGAAGTCGTCGCCTCGGGCATCGCCGACATGGTGGCGCTCACCCGCGCGCAGATCGCCGACCCCGACCTCGGCCGCAAGCTCATCGGACCCGGGACCGCGCACGGACCGGGGCCCGCCGGCGTCGCGGAGCCCGGCATCCGTCACTGCATCCGGCTGAACCAGGGATGCCTCGGCCGCGGCAGCCGCGGTCTGGCCATGTCGTGCACCGTGAACCCGCTCGCGGGGCGGGAGCTCGAGCGGGGCGCGCGGCCCCGGGCGGCGACCGCGCAGCGGTGGGTCGTGGTCGGCGGGGGACCGGCGGGCATGCGCGCCGCCGTCGAGCTCGCGACCGACGGCCACGCCGTGACGCTCATCGAGCGCTCCGGCGAGCTCGGCGGCCAGCTGCGGCTCGCTCGCCGCGTGCCGGGGCGCGAGAGCGTCGGGCTGCTCGTCGACGATCTGGAGCGCGACCTCGCCGCCGCCGGCGTCGAGGTGCGGCTCGGCGTCGAGGCGACGACCGAGTCGCTGCGCGGACTCGGCGCCGACGGCATCGTCGTCGCGACCGGCGCCGTCGCCCCCGCGTCGACGTCGCTCGCGCTCGGGGGTGCCTACGCGGGCGGCTTCCCGGCGGCGGGCACGATCGACGCGTTCGCCGCGGTGTCCCGCACCGCCGGCGCCGAGACCCGTGCCCGGCCGCTCGGGCGGAGGATCGCGGTCGTCGACGCCGACGGGACCGCGTATGCCGCCGGGATCGTCCTGACGCTCCTGCCGCACGTCGACGAGCTCGAGCTCGTCACGCCGTTCGAGACCGTGTTCCCCCATATCGGCGCCGGCTACGACCGTCCGCTGCTGCTCGAGCGTCTGGGTGCCCACGGCGGCTTCCGCCGGCGCACCGCCCACCGCGTCGAGGGGGTCGCGGCCGGTGCGGTCCGGGTGAGCGATGCGCTGACCGGCGTCGCCGACACGATCGGGGCGCTCGAGGCCGTCGTGGCGATCGAGCCGCGCGCGTCGGTCACGATCCCCGGCGGGATGACGGATGCCGCGCCCCGCGTCCTCACGATCGGCGACGCGTTCGCGCCCCGCACGATCGACGCCGCGGTGTTCGAGGCCGTCGAGCTCGCTTACGACGTCGCCGGCCTGGCTCGCCTCCGCGGCTGACGACGGCGCCCGCCCCACGACCAAGGGCGGGCGCCGACCACCGGCCGCAGGTCAGGCCGCCGACCAGCCGCCGTCGCTGGCGAGGTTCTGGCCGTTGACGTTGACGCCGTCGTCGCTCAGCAGGAACGTGATCGACGCGGCGAGGCGGTCGGCGGTCACCGGCGGCGGCATGATCGCCATGCCGGCGCGCACGCGGTCGGCGCCGAGGGGCGAGTTGAAGGCGGCCTCGATGTTGGTGATCACCGGGCCCGGTGCGACGGCGTTGACGCGGATCCCGCTGGGGCCGTACATGAACGCGCTGGACTTGGTCAGGCCGACCACCGCGTGCTTGGACGCGGTGTAGGCGGCACCGGCCGAGGAGCCGCGAAGGGATGCCTCCGACGAGGTGTTCACGATCGAGCCGCTGCCCTGCGCGAGCATCGTGGGGAGCACCGCGCGCATGAGCTTCATCGTGCCGGTGACGTTGACCCGGAACACGCGGTCCCACACGGCGTCGGTGACCTCGCCGACTGGTGTCATGTCGTCCATGATCCCGGCGATGTTGGCGAGGGCGTCGATGCGGTCGCCGGCGGCCTCGACGATGCGGGCGACGCCCTGATCGTCGGTGATGTCGGCGGTGAGCGCCACGACGTCCGCGCCGGGATGCGCCGCGACGAACTCGTCCAGACGCTCCTGGCTCACGTCGACGGCGATCACGCGGCCGCCCTCGCGCGCGACGCGCGAAGCGGTCGCGCGGCCGATGCCGGATCCGGCGCCGGTGACGATGACGGTCTGACCGGTGAAGCGGCCCGACGTGATCTTCTCGGCCCACTCCGCGGCCGGCGCGTCGCCGGGGTCGGTGTCCGCCTCGGCCGCGATGCCGTCCGGGTTCACCTGGGCGACCAGGGCGTCCAGCGCGGCCTGGGGGAAGGCGCCGCCGCTCATCGCGACGAGGTTGCGGATGGGGAGGCCCGCCACGGGGGCGAGGGCGTCGGTGCTCTGGCCGCCCTGGGAGAGGAGGCCGCGCAGTGCGGGGCCTCCGGCCGGGTGGTCGAGCCACGCCTGGATGGTGGACGCTCCGGTGAGGAGCGCGGTGTCGGTGGTCATGAGTTCTTCCCTTTCTGCCGGCAGCGGGACGTCCGGGATGCGGGTGCGGGACCTTCGGGGCGGCTCCTACCGGACATCTATGTCCGGTACTAGGCTACACCCGTGCCCCGCACAGCAGTCCCCGATTCGACTCCCCGCCGCAATCGCGGGCCGGCCGCGGCCGCCGACAACCGGCGCGCCCTCATCGCCGCCGCCCGCGAGGTCTACGCCGAGGGCGGCCTCGGCGCGCCGTTCAGCGCCGTGGCCAAGCGCGCCGGAGTGGGCCAGGGGAGCCTCTACCGTCATTTCCCCGACCGCACGGCGCTCGCGGTCGCCGTCTTCGAAGACAACGTGCGCGAGCTCGAGGAGTACTCGGCGGCGTCCGACCGGACGATCGAGGACCTGCTCGATCGCGTCGTCGATCAGGCCGTGGGCTCGACCGCGCTGATCCAGCTGGTCACGGCGGATCCCGCCGACGGGCGGGTCGCGGCGATGGGTGAGCGGTTCCGCGTGCTCGTCGACCGCCTGCTGACGCGCGACCGGACGGCGGGGCGCGTCGGCTCGCACATCGAGGCGGAGGACGTCACGCTCGCGGCGGGGATGCTCGCCACCGAGCTGGCGCGGGCCGACCCGGCGCAGCGACCGGCGGTCGCGCGGCGTGCGCGGGCCCTTTTCGCCGCGGCGTTCGCCCCGCGATGAGGACCCAGTAGGCTCCTGCCATGGGTAGGTTCATCTACGACACGAACGCGAACGCGGTCGACATCGAGGACCGCACTCTCGCCCATCTCCGCATCGTCATGATGAACAAGCTGCGGCGCTCCGAGCCCTTCATGTTCGACGTCGAGATCGGGGACGGGAGCGGCCGTCGCAGCTTCTGGATCCATCCGTCGGTGCCGCTGCAGTTCCACTTCTTCGGCGGCCGCCAGCCCCGCATCAACCGGCGCTGGGTCGAGGAGCTCATGCGGACCGCGAGCGGCCCGAACGGGCTCACCGTCATCCCCGAGCCCGACGAATCCGAGTCCGACTCCGACGACTGAGCCCGCCAGGCGTCACAGGCGCGTCCACGCCTCCGTCAGCACGCTGCGCAGGATCTGCTCGATCTGATCGAACTCGGCCGGGCCGACCGTCAGCGGCGGCGCGAGCTGGATGACGGGGTCGCCGCGGTCGTCCGCGCGGCAGTACAGCCCGGCGTCGAACAGCGCCTTGGACAGGAACCCGCGCAGCAGCCGCTCGGACTCGTCGTCGTCGAAGGTCTCCTTCGTCGCCTTGTCCTTGACCAGCTCGATGCCGAAGAAGTAGCCGTCGCCGCGGACGTCTCCGACGATCGGCAGATCGGTGAGCTTCTCGAGGCTCGAGCGGAACAGCGGCGAGTTCTCGCGCACGTGCTCGTTGAGGCCCTCCTCCTCGAAGATGTCGAGGTTCTCCAGGGCCACCGCCGCCGAGACCGGATGGCCGCCGAAGGTGTAGCCGTGGTAGAACGCGCGGTCTCCGTGCGCGAACGGCTCGTAGATGCGGTCGCTCACGATGGTGGCGCCGATGGGCGAGTAGCCGCTGGTCATCGCCTTGGCGCACGTGATCATGTCGGGCACGTAGCCGTACGCGTCGCAGGCGAACATGTGGCCGATGCGTCCGAACGCGCAGATGACCTCGTCCGACACCAGGAGCACGTCGTACTTGTCGCAGATCTGGCGCACGCGCTGGAAGTATCCGGGAGGGGGCGGGAAGCAGCCGCCCGAGTTCTGGACGGGCTCGAGGAACACGGCGGCGACGGTGTCGGGGCCCTCGAACAGGATCATCTCCTCGATGCGGTCGGCCGCCCACACGCCGAACGCCTCGAGGTCGTCGGCAGGCGCGCCCATGTCGGCGGCGCGGTAGAAGTTGGTGTTCGGCACGCGGAAGCCGCCGGGCGTGACCGGCTCGAACATCTCCTTCATCGCCGGGATGCCGGTGATCGCGAGCGCGCCCTGCGGCGTGCCGTGGTAGGCCACCGAGCGGGAGATCACCTTGTGCTTGGTGGGCTTGCCCTGGATCTTCCAGTAGTACTTGGCGAGCTTGAACGCCGTCTCGACCGCCTCTCCGCCGCCGGTCGAGAAGAACACCTTGTTCAGATCGCCGGGCGCGTAGCCGGCGAGGCGGTCGGCGAGCTCGATCGCGGCGGGGTGGGCGTAGGACCAGATCGGGAAGAACGCCAGCTCCTCGGCCTGCTTGGCGGCCACCTCGGCGAGGCGGCGGCGGCCGTGGCCCGCGGCGACGACGAACAGACCCGCCAGGCCGTCGATGTACTGCTTGCCCTGCGAATCCCAGATGTGGTGCCCCTCGCCCTTGACGATGATGGGCACGCCGGGGCCGTCGGTCATGACGGACTGGCGGGCGAAGTGCATCCACAGGTGGTCTTTCGCCATCTGCTGCAGCTCCGCGTCGCTGCGGGCCGGGCGTCGGGTCACGGACTGCGCGGTGGTGGACATGGGAGAGCCCTTCCGTCGGAGGTTCTCCCACGCTACTCGCGTGCCCCACGGGCCCGGAGGGGACGTTTCGTCCGGTTCGGATGCCGCGGCCGTCGGTCCGTCCGGATGCCGTGGCGCCGCGGCATCCGCTCTTCTCTGTGGTTCGGGTCTTCACCCCGTCGCGCCACAGGTCAACCGCGACTCCACAGGAGGTTGGAACGGTTCAACCTCCTGCGGAAGCGTGGTTGACCTGTCGGGATCGGGTCGGGCGCGGAATCCGGTGACCCCGGGAGCGCTCAGGTCGAGCCGCGCTCGATGAGGCGGGTGGGAAGAAGGATAGGTCCAGGCGGCAGGGTCGCACCCGCGGCGGCCTCGGTGAGCGCGGTGACGGCCGCCGCGGCCATCTCGCGGATGGGCTGGCGCACGGTGGTGAGCGGCGGCGTGAGCCAGCGGGCGCCGCGCAGGTCGTCGAACCCGACGACGAGCACGTCGTCGGGGATGCGCCGCCCGGTCGCCGCGGCTGCGGAGTACACGCCCGCCGCCATCTCGTCGGAGCATGCGAAGACCCCCAGCCGCTCTCCCGGCCGGAGGCCGCGCAGGACGGGCAGCGCGGCCTCGCGCGCCGCCGCTCCGCCCCAGTCGGCCTGCACCGCGACGAGGTCGGCGTCGGGGCGGACCAGGCGCAGCGCCTCGCGGAAGCCGGTGTTCCGTGCACGGCCGTAGCGGTACGGCGGCGACCCCAGCACCACCGCGAACCGGGTGGCGCCGCGTTCGGCCAGGTGCATCGCCGCTGCCGCACCGCCCTCCCTGTCGGTCGTGCGAACGCTCGTAAGACCCCGCGACGTCTCGGCCTGCGGATCCATCAGCACGACCGGGATCTCGGCGTCGTTCAGCGCCGCCAGCTGCGACGCCGTCGGCGAGATGAGTCCCAGCACCACGCCGGCCGAACCGCGCCGGCGGATGCGCATCGGCCAGTCGTCGTCGGGGGTGTCGCGCTCCTCGGTCAGCACGAGGTCGTAGCCGGCGGCGGCCGCGGCGCTGCGGGCGCCGGCGGTGACCTCGTCGGAGTAGGCGTTGTGGAACCAGCCGAGCACCAGGTCGACCAGGCGCGCGGATCCCGGCGGCCGCCCGCCGACGGCGGGGTCACGCGCGTAGCCGAGCGTGCGGGCCGTCGCCAGCACCCGACGTCGAGTGGCAGGGGCCAGGTCGCCGCGACCGGACAGTGCGCGGGATGCCGTCGCCACGCTGACTCCTGCCGCCGCCGCCACGGCCGCCAGGCTCACGCGCGCCGACACCGGACGCCTCCGCTCGACGCTTCCTCGTGAGACGTCACCGGGCCGCCGCGACCGCGGGTGAACCCCACGGTCTCGGCGATCGGATGACGCCTCACGGCCATCGCACCACCTTGGCGCACGGTCGAGGTTTTGCGCAACATTGTCGCGACGCCGACCGGGCGATGGCATCGTCTGTGGCTGGAAAGGGCACACTCCCGATGACGACGACGACATCACCGCTGCGGATCGCACTGATCGGCACCGGCTTCATGGGCCGCATGCACACCCACGCCTGGCGCACCGCTCCGCGCTTCTTCGACCTGCCGCTGACTCCGCAGCCGGCGCTGCTCGTCGGGCATCGCGCCGACGCCACGGCCGAGGCCGCGGCGCGCTGGGAGTGGCCGGAGCACTCGGTCGACTGGCGCGAGGCCGTCGAACGCGACGACATCGACGTGATCGACATCTGCACCCCCGGCCAGACCCACGCCGAGATCGCGCTCGCCGCGCTCGCCGCCGGAAAGCATGTGCTGTGCGAGAAGCCGCTGGCGAACTCGGTCGCCGAGGCGGAGGAGATGACGGATGCCGCAGCCCGCGCCGGCGTCGTCGCCATGTGCGGCTTCAGCTACCGCCGCACCCCCGCACTCACCCTCGCGCGCGAGCTCATCGCGGCAGGCCGTGTCGGCGAGATCCGCCACGTCCGGGCGCAGTACCTGCAGGACTGGCTGAGCGACGCAGACGCGCCCCACACCTGGCGGCTGGACCGTGATCGGGCGGGCTCGGGCGCGTTGGGCGACATCGGCGCGCACAGCATCGACACCGCGCAATGGCTCACCGGTCAGGACATCACGGCGGTGTCGGCGACCCTGCGCACCTTCGTGACCTCGCGGCCCCGACGCGGGGCTGTGGAAGGCCTGGGCGGCGTGGCCGCCGACACCACCGACCGGCTCCCGGTCACCGTCGACGACGCGGCGGCGTTCACCGCCCACTTCGACGGCGGAGCCCTGGGTGTCTTCGAGGCGACGCGCCTGGCGACCGGACGCCGCAACGCCAACCGCATCGAGATCAACGGCGACCGCGGCGCGATCGCGTTCGACTTCGAGCGGATGAACGAGCTCGAGGTGTACGACGCCGCCGCCGACGTCGCCCAGGGCTTCCGGCGCGTGCAGGTCACCGAGGCGCAGCATCCGTATGCCGGCGCGTGGTGGCCCGTGGGTCACGGACTCGGGTACGAGCACCTGTTCACGCACCAGGCGGTCGACTTCGTGCGCGCCGTCGCCGGTGAGATCCCCGCGTCGCCCACCTTCGCCGACGCGACCCAGGTGCAGCGCGTGCTCGCCGCGGTCGAGCAGAGCGCCGCGCACGACAGCATCCTGACGACGGTCGCCGCCGGCGCCGTCGACGCCCCTGCAAACCCCGTGGAAGGAAACCCCTCATGACCCGCACCGCCCTCGTCGTCCGCGGCGGATGGGACGGCCATCACCCGGTCGAGGCGACCGAGCTGTTCCTGCCGTTCCTCCGTGACAGCGGCTTCGACGTCTCCGTGGAGGAGAGCCCCGAGGTGTACGCGGACGCCGACCGCATGGCGGGGGTCGACCTCGTGCTGCAGTGCGTCACCATGTCGCAGGCCTCTCAGGAGGCCGTCCGCGGGCTGCGCGACGCCGTCGCCGCCGGAACCGGCCTCGCCGGCTGGCACGGCGGGATCGCCGATTCGTTCCGGGCCAGCTCCGACTACCTCCAGCTCGTCGGCGGCCAGTTCGCCACCCACCCCTCGAAGCACCCCGACGAGGTGCACGGGGACCAGAGCGACAACTACCTCGAGTACACCGTCGAGCTCACCGACCTCGGCCGCACCCACGAGATCACCGCCGGCCTGGACGACTTCGTCCTGACGACGGAGCAGTACTGGGTGCTCCACGACGACCTCATCGACGTGCTGGCGACCACCACGCATCCGGTGCAGCCGTACCACCCCTGGCACCGCCCCATCACCTCGCCCGCGGTGTGGACGCGCGAGTGGGGACAGGGGCGCGTCTTCGTCGCGACGCCGGGTCACAGCGTCGACGTGCTGCAGGATGCCAACGTCCGCACGATCATCGAGCGGGGGCTGCTGTGGGCGGCGCGGTGACCGGGGTCGGCATCGTCGGGCTGGGCGTCATCTCGCGCCAGTACCTCGACACCCTCAAGGGCGTCTCGAGCGTGCGCATCGTCGCGGTGGCGGACCTCGACACGGCCAGGGCCGATGCGGTCGCCGAGACCATCCCCGGCGCGCGCGTGCTGACCACGGACCAGCTCGTCGCGGACCCCGAGGTCGACGCGGTCCTCAACCTCACGATCCCCGCCGCGCACGCCGAGGTCGCGCTCGCCGCCATCGCCCACGGCAAGGACGTCTTCGGCGAGAAGCCGCTCGCGGCGACGCTCCCCGATGCCGCGCGGGTGATGGATGCCGCGGCCGCCGCGGGCGTCCGCATCGGCGCCGCGCCCGACACGGTGCTCGGCACGGGCGTGCAGACCGCCCGGGCTGCGATCGACGAGGGTCTGATCGGCCGCCCGGTCTCGGCGTCGGCGATGTGGATCTCGGCCGGCCACGAGTCGTGGCATCCGCAGCCGGACTTCTACTATCGCGAAGGCGGCGGCCCGCTGCTGGACATGGGACCGTACTACGTCACGTCCCTCGTGCAGCTGCTCGGGCCGGTCGCCTCCGTCTCGGGAGCGGCGTCGCGGTCGCGCGACACGCGCGTCATCGGATCCGGCCCGCGTGCCGGGGAGTCCATCGCCGTCGACGTCGACACGCATCTCACCGGCATCCTGCACCACGCCTCCGGTGCCCTGTCGACCGTGACGATGAGCTTCGACGGGGTGCGGTCGACGGCGGCGCCCATCGAGGTGCACGGCGTCGACGGCTCGCTCCTGGTGCCCGACCCGAACATGTTCACCGGCGCAGTGCAGCTGCACCCCCGCGGCGGCGAGTGGCAGACGCTGCAGCCGTCGGCCGGATACGCCGACGCGGGTCGCGGCATCGGGCTCATCGACTTCGCCGCCGGCCACGCGCGCGCGAGCGGGGCGATGGCCCACCACGTGCTCGAGATCATGACGGCGCTCGCCGCCTCGGCCGCCTCGGGCGCGCGCGAACCGCTGCACACGACCGTCGAGCGCCCCTCCCTCGTTCCCCTCACCCCTGCAGACACCTGGAGAAGCCTGTGACCACGGCCCGCGCCGTCATCGACCTCGACGTCCCCGGCGACGTCATCAGCCGCCACCTCTACGGCCACTTCGCCGAGCACCTCGGCCGCTGCATCTACGGCGGCTTCTGGGTCGGCGAGGATTCCGAGATCCCGAACGTGCGCGGCATCCGCTCGGACGTCGTCGAGGCGCTCCGAGCGCTCGGCATCCCGAACCTCCGCTGGCCCGGAGGCTGCTTCGCCGACGAGTACCACTGGCGCGACGGCATCGGTCCCCGCGAGAGTCGCCCGCAGATGGTGAACACCCACTGGGGCGACATCGTCGAGAACAACCACTTCGGCACGCACGAGTTCATGGACCTCTGCGAGATGCTCGGCGCCGACGCCTATGTCAACGGCAACGTCGGCAGCGGCACGGTGCGCGAGATGAGCGAGTGGGTCGAGTACCTCACGCGCGACGGCGACAGCCCGATGGCGCGCCTGCGTCGCGAGAACGGCCGAGACGAGCCGTGGAAGGTGCCGTTCTGGGGCATCGGGAACGAGGCGTGGGGCTGCGGCGGCAACATGACCGCCGAGCAGTACGCGCTGGAGGCACGCCGCTACGGCACCTTCTGCCGCAACCACGGCGGCAACGAGCTCTACCGCATCGCGGCCGGCGCGTCGGACGACGACATCACCTGGACGCGGGCGCTCATGGAGTCGCTCGGATGCCTCACCTGCGGCTCCAACCCGTCCCCGGTGTTCCAGGGCGTGTCGTTCCACTACTACGCGCACGCCGGAGCGGGCATCAACACAGAGTCGGCGACGGAGTTCGACGCCGAGCAGTACTACGGCACCATGCGCAAGGCGATCGATGTCGAGCGCGTCATCCGCCGGCACGAGGCGGTGATGGACTCGTACGATCCCGACCGCAAGGTCGGCCTGATCCTCGACGAGTGGGGCACGTGGTGGAACGTCGAGCCGGGCACCAACCCCGGGTTCCTCTTCCAGCAGAACACCGTGCGCGACGCGCTCGTGGCCGCCGTGCACTTCGACGCCTTCCACCGGCACGCCGGGCGTCTGAAGATGGCGAACATCGCGCAGACGCTCAACGTGCTGCAGGCGATGATCCTCACCGACGACTCCGGTGCGATGGTGCTGACCCCGACCTACCACGTGTTCGAGATGAACCGCGGCCACCACGACGCCACGGCGCTGGGCACCCACGTGCTGTCGTCGCCGTCGGCATCCGAGGGCGTGCCGGGCCTGTCGGTCTCGGCCTCGACCACCGAGGGCGCGGCGCTGGTGTCGCTGTCGAACCTCTCGCTCGACGAGACGCTCGACGTGCGCGTCGACCTGCGCGGGCGCGCCGCGACGGTGCGCCGCGCGCGGGTGCTGACCGGGACGGATGCCGCCGCCCACAACACGCCCGAGACGCCCGACGCCGTCGCGCCGGCGCCGCTGGAGACGTCGCTCGACGGCGGCGTGCTCTCGGTGTCGCTGCCGCCGCACGCGTTCGCGACGGTGGAGCTCGACCTGGCGTAGCCGGCGCGGAGACGAAGGAGGCCCGCGGCACATCGCCGCGGGCCTCCTCGCGTCCGAAGCAGCGGGCCGGCGGGTGGGTGGGTGGCATCCCCTCGTCCGCTTCCGTTCGACAGGTCAACCGCGCTTCCGCAGGAGGTTGGATCGGTTCACTCTCCTGTGGAGGGCCGGTTGACCTGTGGAACGGGCACGAAGGCGCCCCGCGGCGACCGGGGAGCAAGCTCGCGCCTGGGATGACGGCATCCGCTGGCTCCCTTCCGTTCGACAGGTCAACCGCGCTTCCGCAGGAGGTTGGATCGGTCCAACCTCCGGCGGAGGGCCGGTTGACCTGTGGAATGGGCACGAAGAGGGCCCCGCGGCGCGATGCCGTGGGCCCTCTTCGTGCGGTTCTCAGCGGGCGGCGAGGGCGTCTGCGCCGGTACGGACCGTCGCCATCGCCACCCTCGGGTCGGCCGCCGTGACGACGTGCACCTCGCCGGTCAGCTCGACCTGTACCTCGGCGTCGCGCCGGGCGCACGAGGGGCCGACCCAGAGCTCGATCTCGCCCGGCTCGACGATGCGGCGGCCGTCACGTCCGGTGAACGCGAGGCGCGTGGCCGGCACGGCGAAGCTCACCGACACCGACTCGCCCGGCTCCAGCGGCACCCGCTGGTACGCCAGCAGTTGCGCGACCGGACGCGTGACCGATGCGACCCGGTCCCGCGCGTACAGCTGGACGACATCCGCTCCCGGCCGGTAGCCGGTGTTGGTGACGACGACCGACACCTCCAGGATGCCGTCGGTCGCGGCATCCGTCGCCGTCAGCGCTCCGCGCTCGAACGTCGTGTACGTCAGGCCGTGGCCGAAGGGCAGGGCCGGGGTGTTGTCAGCGCTCGTGATCTCGGTGGGGCCGCCCAGGACCGGGTGCAGGTACGTGTACGGCTGTGCGCCCGCCGACCGGGGGAGCGACACCGGCAGGCGCCCCGACGGCGCGGTGCGGCCGGAGAGGATCCCCGCGATCGCGGGGCCGCCCTCCTCGCCCGGGAAGAAGGCCTGCAGGACCGCGCTCGCGGCGCCCGGTCCTTCGAGCATCCAGCCGATGGCGTACGGGCGTCCCGAGACCACCACGACGGTTGTCGGCGTGCCCGTGGCGATCACGGCCTCGACGAGGCGGCGCTGTGCGCCGGGCAGCTCGAGGTCGTCGACGTCGTTGCCCTCGCCCACCGTGCCACGGCCGAACAGGCCGGCACGATCGCCGACGACGACGATCGCGACGTCGGCGGCGGCCGCCGCCTCAGCGGCCGCGGCGATCCGGCTCGTGTCGGGGTCCTCGACGTCGCAGCCGCGTTCGACCACGAGGTCCGCTCCCGCGAACTCGCCGCGCAGCGCCTCGGCGATGGACGGCATCTCGAAGCCGAGCGGAGTGCCCGGGTGGTGCGCGAGCACGTGGTTCGCGAAGGAGTAGCACCCCATGAGCGATTCGGCCGAGTCGGCGTTGGGGCCGATCAGCGCGATCCGCCCGGGAGCCGAGAGCGGCAGCACGCCGTCGTTGGTCAGCAGGACGACGGATTCCTCGGCCGCCCGCCGCGCCAGGGCGCGCAGCGCGGGATCGTCGAGGTCGATCTCGGTGGGCGGCGTCTCGAAGTCGGCGTCGAGCAGGCCGAGCCGCTCCTTCTGGGCGAGCACGCGCAGCACGGCGCGGTCGACGAGCTCCACCTCTTCGGGATGGGCGGCGAGCCGGGCGCGCAGCGGCCCCGCGAACGCGTCCGCGGTGGGCAGCTCCACATCGATGCCGGCGCGGAGGGCCAGCACCGCCGCCTCGCCGAGATCGGCGGCGACGCCGTGCAGCGAGTGCAGGAACGCGACCGAGAAGTAGTCGGCGACCACGGTGCCCTCGAAGCCCCACTCCTCCCGCAGCAGCTCTGTGAGCAGCGTCGGGTCGGAGGCGACGGGGACACCGTCGATCTCGGCGTACGAGTTCATGACCGACTGCACGCCGCCGTCGCGGATGGCCATCTCGAAGGGCGGCAGCACGACGTCCTGCAGGCGGCGTCGGCCCATCTGGACGGGGGCGTGGTTGCGACCGGCCTGCGAGGCCGAGTACCCCGCGAAGTGCTTGAGGGTCGCATCGACACCGGCCGACTGCAGCCCGCGCACGTAAGCGGTGCCGATGGTGCCGACGACGTAGGGATCCTCGGCGATGCACTCGTCGACGCGGCCCCAGCGGGGGTCGGTGACGACGTCGAGCACGGGGGCGAGGCCCTGGTGGATCCCCAGCGCCGCCATGGACCGGCCGATCGCCGCCCCGAGCTCCTCGGTCAGCTCGGGATCGAAGGCCGCGCCCCACGCCAGCGGCGTCGGGAACGTCGCGGCCTTCCACGCCGCGAGCCCGGTCAGGCACTCCTCGTGCACGACGGCTGGAATGCCCAGGCGGGTCTGGGTACGCAGACGCCGCTGCTCCGCCCAGAGCCATTCGGCGCGCGCGACCGGGTCCACGGGCCGCGTGCCGTACACGCGGGTGAGGTGGCCCAGGCCGTGGGCCGTCGCCTCCTCGTACGGGCCGGTGTTGCCGCGCTCGCCGGCCATCGGGGCGACGACCTCGCCGCCCTTGTCGACCCAGTAGCCGACGAGCTGCGCGAGCTTCTCGTCCAGCGTCATCTGCGCATGGAGGGACTGCACCCGCGGCGAGACCGCGGGCATCACGACGTCGCTCATCCCTTGACCGCCCCCGTCAGGCCGCCGACGATCCGCCGCTCGAAGAGGCTGAAGAACACCAGCGCGGGCAGCATCGACAGCGACGTGAACGCGAGCACCTTCGCCGTGTCGACGGAGTACTGCGACGAGAAGGCCTGCACACCGAGCGGGAGGGTGAACTGCGCCTCGTCGTTCAGGATGAACAGCGGCAGCAGGTAGCCGTTCCAGCTTCCGATGAAGGCGAGGATGGCCACGGTGATGACACCGGGCACCGCCAGGGGGAGCACCATCCGCCAGAAGAACGACAGGCGACCGCAGCCGTCGATGTACGCGGCCTCCTGGATCTCGTCGGGGATCGCCCTCAGGAACGGGACCAGGATGATGATCGTCGTCGGCAGTGCGAACGCGATCTGCGGCAGGATCACCCCCGGCAGCGAGTTCATGAGCCCGAGGTTGCGCACCACGATGTACAGCGGCGTGATCGCCACCGTGATCGGGAACATCAGGCCCGCGGCGAACAGCGCGTACAGCGCTCCCCGCCCGGCGAAGGTGTACCGGGCGATGACGTAGCTGGCCATGAGCCCGAGCGCCACCGCACCCGCGGTCGTCGCGAGGGCGACGATCGTCGAGTTCAGCACCTCGTTCCAGAACAGCCCGCTGGTCAGGACCTCGACATAGTTCTGCGGGTTCCAGCTCACCGGCAGGCCCGACGGGTCGACGGTGATCTCGGAGTTGCTGCGGAAGCCGCCGATGATGATGTACAGCACCGGCCCGAGCATCAGCGCGATGATGACCAGGGCGACGAAGTACACCGCCGGGCTTCCCCAGGGGAGCTTGTTGACGTCGCGGCGGCGGGCGGGCACCGTGTCGCGGATCGTGATGGTCCGGGTGCTCATCGAGTCCGTGGAGCTCACTTGACGCCCCTCTCTGTGATGGCCCCCGCGGTGTCACGGCGCAGGATCGTGCGCTGGTAGATCAGGGCGACCACCAGCGAGATGACGAAGATGACGACGGCCACGGCGCTGCCGTACCCGAAATTGCCGGAGTTCCGTCCGGTCGCGACCATGTAGATCGCCATGGTGTTGGTTCCCGCCACGGACGACACGTACTGACCCCAGATGATGTACACCAGGTCGAAGAGCTGCAGCGCGCCGATGATCGAGAGGAACGCCCAGATGCGCAGCGTCGGGCCCAGGAGCGGCAGGGTGATGGTCCGCTGGATCTGCCAGTAGGACGCGCCGTCGATCGCAGCGGCCTCGTACAGCTCCTGGGGGATCCCCTGCAGCCCGGCGAGGAAGAGGATGACGGCGAACCCGATGTACTTCCAGGTGAGGATCGCCATGAGCGTCCAGATCGCGATGCTCGGGTCGGCGAGCCAGTCCTGCGCCAGCCCGTCGAGCCCGATCTTCTCGAGGAAGCCGTTCAGCGCTCCGTTCGTGGCCAGCATGAGGCTGAACCCGGTGCCGACGATGACCTCGGCGATCACGTAGGGGACGAAGATGAGGACGCGGATCACGGACTGACCGCGCATCCTGCGGTTGAGCAGCAGCGCCAGCAGGATCGCGACCGGGCCCTGGATCACCAGCGACGCGACGACGATGAAGAAGTTGTGCCCGAGCGCCTGCTGGAAGATCGTGTCGGTGAAGATCGTGACGTAGTTCTGCAGGCCGATGAACTCGGTCGCCGGGCCGAAGCCGGACCAGCGGAAGAAACCGTAGTACGCGGCCATGATGACCGGGAAGATCACGAAGCCGACGAAGAAGATCAGCGCCGGCCCCACCAGGATCATGACTTCGAGGCGGCCGGCCCAGCCCAGGCCTCGCGGGCGTCGGCGGCCTCGCGGCACCGACGGGGGCGGCGTGGTGCCGCCCCCGTCGTGCTCTGCAAGGCCGCGAGCGTCGGATGACATCTCGCGGGTGGACACGATCAGCCCTGCTTGCCTGCCGCGTTGACCGCGTCGACGAGCTGCTGCGGGTCGCTGTTGCCGGCGAGCATGTCGACGACCGCCACGTTGAGCGCGTTGCCGACATTCTGGCCGAGCACGGTGTCGAGCCACTGCGAGACGAACGGAGCGCTGTTGTACGCCTCGAGGATCTGCTGCAGGTACGGCTCGGTGACGGCTTCCTGCGCCACGGTGTTGACCGGCGGCGAGTTGAATGCCTTGTAGTAGGCGGTCTGCTGCTCGGCGCTGGCGACGAAGTTCAGGAAGTCCGCACACTCCTCCGGGGCGTCGACCGAGCACGAGTAGCCGTCGACGCCGCCCATCATCGAGCCCGGCTCACCCTCGCCGCCCGAGATCTCGGGGAACGGGAACCACGCGAGGTCGGGGAGCGGCTTCTCGTCGGGCGTCAGGGAGGCGATCACGCCCGGGTCCCACGCGCCCATGAGCTCCATCGCGGCCTTGCGGTTGGCGATGAGGCCGGCCGAGCTGCCCGCGCCCTGCTGGGGCTCGGTGGTGAGGAATCCGTCGTTGAAGGGGTCGATCGCCGCGAAGTCCTCGAGGTCCTCGCCGGCGCGCAGCCAGCACTCGTCGCTGAAGTCCTTCGTGTCGCCCGTCTCCTCGATGACCTCCGGGCTGCACTCCCGGATCGCGAAGAAGTAGTACCAGTGCGCGGCCGGCCACGCGGCCTTCGCGCCGAGGGCGATGGGCTCGATGCCCGTCTCCTTGAGGCTGGCCACCGCGTCCTTGAGGTCGTCGATGGTCTCGGGGGTCTCGGTGATGCCGGCGTTGTCGAAGGCGTCCTGGCTGTAGAAGAAGCCACCGGGCAGCACGGACAGGGGCATCGCCCACACCTTGTCCTGGTAGGTCTCGGCGGCGAAGGAGCCCTCCGGGATCTCGGCCTTGATGTCGTCCGAGATGAGGTCGGTGAGGTCCATCAGCTGGCCGGCGTTGACCATCGCGGTCATCTTGCCGCCGCCGCGCTGGAGGAAGATGTCCGGCGCGTCGCCGGCGTTCAGTGCCGTCTGCAGCTTTCCGTCCATGTCCTCGTTCTGGACCGACTGCATCTTGATCGTGACGCCGGGGTTCTCTTCCTCGAACGCGGCGATCGCGTCCTTCCAGAACTGCTGGCCGGGGCCCGTGGTGGAGTTCTGCCACAGCGTCATCTCGACGCTGCCGTCGCTGTTCTCGCCGGAGCCGCCCGCACTGCAGCCGGCGAGCGCGAGCGCGCCGGCGACGAGTGCAGCCGAACCCGCGAGGATCCTGTTGCGCTTCATGTGATTCCCGTTCTCTCCTTCGAGGAGCACCTCTGCTTCGCGGTGCCTTGGTCTGCGCGATTCGGGGTCGCGCGGTCCGGAGCTCGGCCCGGACCTGAAAAGTCTGAAATGGCAACAAAAGGTTTGTCAAACGTTTTCGAAAACGGTTTCGACCACGTTATGCTTTCGAGATCATGAAGCGCCGCCCCACCATCACCGACGTCGCCGCGGCGGCGGGCGTTTCGGTGGCGACGGTGTCGAAGGCGGTCAACGGCCGTTACGGAGTGGCCAGCGAGACGGTCGACCGGGTGCTCGCCGTCGTGGCGGAGCTCGGCTACGAGTCGAGCCTCATCGCCAGCAGCATGCGCTCGCGCACGACCGGCGTCATCGGGGTCCTCGTCGCCGACTTCGAGCCGTTCAGCGCCGAGATCCTCAAGGGCGTCGGCCAGGCGCTGCGCGAGTCGCGCTACGACCTCCTGGCGTACTCGGGGTCGCGCGGAGCGGCGGACGGCTGGGAGCGCCGCTCGCTGTCGCGGCTGAGCGGGACGCTCATCGACGGCGCGATCATGGTCACCCCGACCGTGGTGAACGTGGGGGCGGAGGTGCCGCTCGTCGCGATCGACCCCCACACCGGTCCCGCCGACCTGCCGACCGTCGAATGCGACAGCTTCGGCGGGGCGCTCCAGGCGACGCGGCATCTGATCGAGCTGGGCCACTTCCGCATCGGCTTCATCGCCGGCCGCCCCGACCTGCGCTCCTCCATCGCGCGCGACGCCGGCTATCGGCGTGCGCTGACGGATGCCGGACTGCCGATCGATCCGGCACTGGTGGGCTCGGGCAGCTACCGCCAGGACGCGGTGCGCATGGCGGCGCTGGAGATGCTGCGACGGCCTGACCGGCCGACGGCGATCTTCGCCGCGAACGACATCTCCGCGATGGAGATCGTCAAGGTGGCCGCCGAGCTCGGCCTCGATGTTCCCCGCGACCTCTCGATCATCGGATTCGACGATGTGCCGGAGGCCTCCAAGGTGACGCCGGCGCTGTCGACGGTGCGCCAGCCGATGCAGACGCTCGGCGCGGAGGCTGCGCGGCTGCTGCTCTCGCTCATGCAGGGCGACACCCCCGAGGTCACGCACGTGACGCTGCCGACCCGGCTCGTGCCGCGCGCCACGACAGCGCCGCCGCCCTGATCGCGGTGGTCAGCGCAGCGCGATGACGGACGGATCGCGCAGCAGTTCCGCGAACGCGGCCTCGGCCGCGCCGATCAGCAGCCGGTCCTCGGCCAGCGCGGCTGGCCGGATCTCCAGGTCCTCGCCGTTCGCCGGCATCGTCTGCGAGACGACGGCCTGCCGCAGCCCCGACGGGTCATGCTCCGCGAGCATCGCGAGGAAGCCGCCCAGCACCACGACCGCGGGGTTGAGCACGTTGACCGCGTTGGCCAGGGCGGTGGCGAGGATCCGGCGCTGACGGGCGATCTCGTCGAGCACGTCGGGTGCGTCCGAGGTGCGCAGCAGCTCGGCGAGCTCCGGCTCGTCGGCGTTGTGCCGCCCGAGCGCCGCGAGCAGGCGTGCGCGGCTCACCTCGTCCTCCAGCACGCCGTCTGCCGCCCGCCTGTCGGTGGGGGACGCGATGCCCGGACGGTTCTGGCCGAACTCGCCGGAGTACCCGGACGCGCCGCCGACCGGGATGCCCTGCACGATGAGCCCGCCGCCGATGCCGCTGGCGCCGCCGTTGAGATAGACGACGTCGTCGATGCCCCGGGCAGCCCCGAAGAGGTGCTCGGCGACCACGCCCATCGCCGCGTCGTTGCCCACGACCGCGGGGAGCCCGGTGGCGTCCTGGACCAGCTCGCGCAGCGCGACGTCCCTCCACTTCAGGTGAGGGGCGTCGCGGACGAGTCCGTCCGACCCGCGCACGAGGCCGGGCACGGCGATCCCGATGCTTGCGACGACCGATCCGGCGAGGTCGTCCCGCCGCCACGACGAGATGCGCTCGCCGATCAGCTCGGCCGTGCGCTCGGGGCTCAGCAGCTCCGTCATCTCGATGCGCTCGCGGCGGCGGACGCGGCGGTCGAGGCCGACCGCGGCGATCGACAGCGCGTCGACCTCGGGGTTGGCCGCAACGGCGATGACGCGCGGGGCGGCGGTCACCAGCGGAGACGGGCGCCCCACGCGCCGGCTGGGATCGGGTGCGCGCTCTTCCGCGACGCCGGAGGTGACCAGGTCGCCGACGAGATCGGCGATGGTGGAGCGGTTGAGGCCGGTCGCAGCCGTCAACGTGGCGCGCGAGACCGGGCCCTTGAGGTGGATGAGGCGCAGCAGACGCGAGAGATTCGCCTGGCGGCTGCCGACCGGATCGTTCATCCCCTCACTGTAGAGGCGGACGTCGGCGGGCGATCAGCGGCGGGTCGGCGCTGCGGGCTTCTCCCGCGTCTGGTCCGCGACGGCTGAGGGGCAGATCGACTGCACCGCGGCGGCGAAGTCGAGTGTCTGGAGCACCTCGAAGGCGCGGTCGTAGCGCGCGCCCTGCAGCACGACGAACACGGCGCCGACGACGTCGATGAAGCCGACGGTGGCGCCGCGCACCTTCACCTCGTAGCGGTCGACGTCGATGCGCTCCCATCGCACGGCGGAATCCCGGGGAGCGGGCGGCTCCGGCATGCGGGGCGGCAGCTCGCGGAGCGAAGGCATGGCGCGCGAGCGGAGACCGCTGCGCCGTGCGGGTGAGGACGGCCTTTCGAGGACCATGGACCGCCTCCTCTCGTCGATGAAACGATCCTGGTCCCCGCACGATTCCGGCGCATCGGGGTTGACCTTGCGGGACGGTGCCGCTAAGCGATTCCGCGAGCCGGCGTCCGCCACCCCTTGTTCTACCCGAGGCGGATGAATGCCGAGCCTCGCACCGGTGAACGCCCGGGTTCGCCGGTCAGGAGCGCAGCCGGAGGTCAGGACGGATACGGCGCCGTGCTGCCGCGCACCACGAGGTGCGTCGCCAGATCCATCCGCAGGGTCTCGGGCGTGGCGCCGTCGGCGAGTCGCAGCGCGAGACGGGTCGCCTCCTCGCCCATGCGTCGCAGCGGCTGGTGCACGGTGGTGAGCTGCGGGCTGACCCACCGCGCCAGCGCGATGTCGTCGTACCCGACGATCGACAGATCGTCGGGCACCCGCAGCCCCGCCGCCGAGCCCGCGGCGATCGCGCCGAGGGCCTGCAGGTCGCTGCCGGCGAAGATCGCCGTGGGCGGGTCGGGGAGCGCCAGCAGCTCTCGCGTGTGGGCCTCGCCGCCGGCTGTGTGGAAATCGCCGAACCGGATGAGCGCGGGGTCGATGCGAAGCCCCGCCGCATTCATCGCCGACCGGTAGCCGTCCACGCGCGCGAGCGAGCACATCATGTCTTCGGGGCCGGTGATGGCCGCGATCCGGCGGTGCCCCAGCTCGATCAGGTGGCGCGTCGCCATCAGGCCGCCCGCCCAGTTGGCCGACCCGACCGACGGGACGTCGGGGGCCGGGTCGCCGGCAGGGTCGACGATCACGAAGGGGATGCCGCGCGAGCGTAGCTTGTCGCGGTAGCGCTCGGCGAGGTCGGAGAACACCAGCACCACAGCCACCGGCCTGCGGCGCAGGACCCCGTCGATCCAGTCCGCCGCGGGGGAGTGGCGGTCGCCGCTCACGGTGAGCACGACCGAGAGCCCGGCGGCGTGCGCGATGTCCTCGACCCCCTCGATGACCTCCATCGACCAGCTCGGCTCCAGCTCGTGGAACACCAGTTCGACGAACTCGCTGCGCGGGGTCTGGCTGCGCCGGGTGTAGCCGTGCCGGGCGAGGTGCTCTTCGAGCCGGGCGCGCGTGGCAGGCGAGACGTCGGGTCTGCCGTTGAGAACCTTCGACATCGTCGCGAGGGAGACGCCCGCCTCCGCGGCGATCTCTGCCAGCGTCACGCGCGGCGGTGTCGACATGGGCGGATCCTTGCGTCGTGGTGCGCCTGTCCTGGGCGTCGTCGCCGGGACCACGTTCAGGATGCCATACCGGGTTTCGCTGTCCGGTGCGAGGGGTTCCGGCTCGCTCACCAGTCGTGGATGGTGCCGTCGGCGAGGCGGTTGTACGGGAGGTAGGCGCGGATGTAGGGGTATTTGCCGGCTTCGTCGGTGTCGAGGTCGACACCGAGTCCGGGTTCGTCGCCGGGGTGGAGGAAGCCGTCTGTCCAGGTGAAGGACTGCTGGAACACCGCGTCGGTCTTGGTGCCGTGCCGCATGTACTCCTGGATGCCGAAGTTGTGGATCGCGAGTCCGAGGTGCATGGCGGCGGCCATGCCGACGGGGGAGACGTCGGTGGGACCGTGCATGCCGGATTTGATCTGGTACTGCGCGGCGTAGTCGAGCACCTTCTTCAGGTGGGTGATGCCGCCGGTGTGGGTGACGGCGGAGCGGACGTAGTCGATGAGCTGTTCACGGATGATCTGCTGGTAGTCCCAGACCGTGTTGAAGATCTCGCCGATCGCCAGCGGCGTGGTGGTGTGCCGGCGGACCAGGCGCAGCGCCTCCTGGTTCTCTGCGGGGGTGCAGTCTTCGAGCCAGAACAGGTCGTAGGGTTCGATGCTCTTGCCCAGCTGCGCGGCTTGGATGGGGGTGAGGCGGTGGTGGGCGTCGTGGAGCAGGGGCAGTTCCGGGCCGAACTCTTGGCGGACCGCTTCGAACACGGTGGGCACGTGCCGCAGGTAGGAGCGGGTGTCCCAGTCCTCCTCGTTGGGCAGGTCACCGCGCTGGGCGGGTTCGTGGTCGTAGCGGACACCGGTGTTGGCCTGGTAGGTCGCGTTGGAGGCGATGCCGTAGATCGACTTCAGGCCGGGCACGCCGGTCTGCACCCGGATGGCCTTGTAGCCCTGCGCCTGATGGGCGCGGATGGAGTCGAACAGCTCGGGCAGGTCCTTGCCGGACGCGTGCCCGTAGGCGAGCAGGCCGGTGCGGGACGCGCCGCCGAGCAGCTGGTACACCGGCATGCCGGCGGCCTTGCCCTTGATGTCCCACAGCGCCATGTCGACCGCGGCGATCGCGGCCATCGTGACCGGCCCGCGCCGCCAGTACGCCGACCGGTACAGGAACTGCCAGGTGTCCTCGATGCGGTGCGCGTCCCTGCCCAGCAGCAGCGGCACCACGTGCTCGCTGAGGTACGCGACCACCGCCAGCTCCCGCCCGTTCAACGTCGCATCGCCCAGCCCGGTCAGGCCGTCGTCGGTCGTGAGCTTCAACGTCACGAAATTGCGGTCCGGGCTGGTCACGATGACCTCGGCACGATCGATGATCATGTCGGTCTCCTCTTCTGTCGGTTCTACGGGTCAGTCCGCGGCGATCGCGGACGAGATGAGCTCGCGGTCGGCCGCGTTCGCTCCGGTCATCAGCCGGTCGAGCAGGCCGTCGGGGTCCCCGGCGGGAAAGGCCCCTCGCCGGGCACCCTCGGCCCAGTCGCGGATGACGGCGAGCGCACCGCCGGCGTCGCGGCCGGCGACGCGCTCGGCGGCGAGGACCGGCAGGATCCGCAGCCGCACCTTCGTCGCGGTGTCCACGGCGATCTGACGGAGGCGGTGCGCGATCCGTCCGTTCTCGAAGCGCTCGACGAGGTCGCGCCGGTAACCGGCGGTGTCGGCGCCCCCGCCGACCGCGCGTTCGGCCTCGTCCCAGAACCGGTCGAGCACCTCGCGGCACGCGGGATCGGACATGGCGTCCGCGACCGTCTCATGGCCGCGCAGCAGGCCGCGGAACGCCAGGGCCAGGTGCCCCCCGTTCAGCACGAGGAGCTTGCGGCGCTCGAAGGGTTCGATGTCGTCGACGAATCGGGCGCCGGCGTCCTCCCAACGCGGCCGTCCCGCCGGGAAGTCGCCGGCGAGCACCCAGTCCGAGAAGGGCTCCGCCACCACGGCGGCCTCGTCGCGGAAGCCGGTCGACGCCTCGACCGCGCGCAGGTCCTCGTCGGTGGTGTGGGGGGTGATGCGGTCGACGCTCGTCGAGACGAACGAGACCGGCCAGGACGCGGCATCCCACCCGGCTGCGGCGGCGATGTCGCGGACGGCGCGGCGTATCGTGGCGCCGTTGCCGGGCAGGTTGTCGCAGGGGACGACGGCGATCGGTCCGCCGCCGCGAGCGGCCCGCTCGGCCAGGGCGTGGGTGAGCCGGCCGACCGGTGTGCGCAGGCGTGCCGGATCACCGTCGCGCAGCGCGGCGAGGTCCGCGGCGAGGTCGGGATCGGCGGGGTCGATGAGGCCGTCGGCGCCGAGGTGGTAGCCCGCCTCCGTGACGGTGAGGGTGACGATCGCCGTCGCGGGGTGCGACACCAGCTCGACCAACCGCGCCAGGTCGCTCGCGGGCCGGGCCTCGGCGATGCTGTCGACGAAGGCGAACCGGTCGCCGTCGCGGTCCCGCTCGATGAGGGTGTACACGCCACCCTGGGCCTCGAGCTGTTCGGCGACCCGCGGACCGCGGCCGGTGAATCCCGCGATCCCCCAGCCGGCGGCGTCGCCGGCGCGCGCGGTATACCACGCCTGGTGCGTGCGGTGGAAGGCGCCGATGCCGAGGTGGACGATCCGCACCGGCGCCGCGGGGCGGGCCAGCCCCGCGGTGACGAGCCGGTCGCGGTGCAGGCGGGTGAGGGGATCGGGAGTCATGACGCCGCCTTCGCGCCCACCGGCATCCGGTCCGGCTGTCCGACGCGGTCGCGGAGCCACTCCGCCTGACGCACCCAGTGCGCCCCCTCGCCGCCCTCGTGGCCGTTCCACGGGTACGCGACCACGTCGGCGCCGGCCGCCCAGTGGTTCGCGGCCGCGAAGACGCCCGAGGGCGGCGCGACGGTGTCCATGAGGCCCGCGCCGAAGAGCGCGGGAGCCGTCGCCCGCCGTGCAAAGGCCACGCCGTCGAAGTACGACAGCGTCTGGAACACCCGCTCGGCCGAGTCGCGATGCACCGAGAGATACCGCGTGAGCTCGGCGTGCGGGTCGGCGTCGGTGAGCCCGACCACGCGGGGGAGGTCGCACAGGATCGGCGCCGAGGGGAGCGCGCCGGCGAGCCCGTCGGACAGGCCGGCGGCCGCGATCGCGATCGCTCCGCCCTGGCTGTTGCCGGTGACCGCGATGCGCTCGGGATCGACCTCCGCCACCTCGCGCAGCGCGTCGACGGCCCGCACCGCGTCGGTGAAGACGCGCCGGTAGTAGAACTCGCGCGGGTCCTCGATGCCGCGCGTGAGGAATCCCGCCGTCGCGGGCCCGGCGCCGTGCGGATCGGGCGTCTGCCCGCCGGTCCCCCAGGTCGACCCCTGGCCTCGCGTGTCGACGATGAGCTGCGCGAAACCCGCCGTCGGCCAGTGCAGCCGCTCGTGCGGGAGGCCCCGGCCGCGACCGTAGCCGACGAACTCCGCGACGGCGGGCAGCGGCTCGCGGACGCCTGCGGGCAGGATCAGCCACGCGTGCACCGGCTCGCCCGCGAATCCGGGGAAGACGACGTCCTCGACGGTCACGAGGTCGAGCGGCGACGGCGCCGGAGAGCGACGGATGCCGCTTCCCGCGGCTCGCGACGTCGCGAGCGTCTCGCGCCAGAAATCGTCGAATCCGGAGGGCTCGGAGACCTCCGGGCGGTATGCCCGCAGCTGCGGCTCGGGCAAGTCGAAGTGCGCCATCGGCGGCGGTTCTCCCTTCATCTCGAGGGGCGCCCGACTCGGCGGTCCCTCGTCGGCGCTGCCAAATGAAAACGTTGACATTGCCTTCCCCAGAGGCTACCGTCATCGTGTATCGAACGGGAAGTCGAAACTTTCTGCACGAATCGAGGCCCTTCCGAGGCTGCCGACCACCCCGCAAAGGAGCGCAGTGTCCGTCAACAGCAACGTCGTCATCGCCGACGCGATCGAGCTGCGCGAAGAGGCCGAGGACGAGCGGCGCAACGCCGGTCGCGGCGGGCGCTCTCGCGTGCCGAAGCAGCGCAGGACCTGGCGGCGAGCCCTCAAGAAGGACTGGCGGCTCTACTCGCTGCTGGTGCTGCCGATCGTCTTCCTGCTGATCTTCCGCTACGTGCCGATGGCGGGCAACATCATCGCCTTCCGCCGCTTCCGCCCGGGCGGCAGCATGTTCGGCGACGAGTGGGTGGGGCTGCGCTACGTCGAGCTCTTCATCAACGACCCGACCTTCTGGCGCGCGTTCTGGAACACCGCGATCCTCGGCGGACTCACCCTCGCGATCGTCTTCCCGCTCCCGATCATCCTCGCCCTGATGTTCAACGAGCTGCGGTCCCACCGGTTCAAGCGGGTCGCACAGTCGATCTCGTACCTCCCCCACTTCATGTCGATCGTCATCGTCGCCGGCATGGTGCTCCAGCTCACGGCGCTGCGCGGGTCGATCAACCAGGGGATCGAGTTCTTCGGCGGCGAGGCCATCCCCTTCATGCAGCTGCCCGAGTGGTTCCGCACCATCTATGTGAGCTCCGAGATCTGGCAGACGGTGGGCTGGGGGACGATCCTCTATCTCGCCGCGCTCACCACCATCGACCCGCAGCTCTACGAAGCAGCCCGTATCGACGGCGCGAGCCGCTGGCGGCAGATCTGGCACGTCACGCTGCCCGGCATCCGGCCCACCATGATCGTGCTGCTCATCCTCAACATCGGCACGTTCATGGCCGTCGGGTTCGAGAAGGTGCTGCTGCTGTACAACCCGCTGCTGTATCCGACAGCAGACGTCATATCCACGTACCTCTACCGGGTGGGCATCATCTCCAGCAACTTCTCCTACGCCACGGCGATCGGCCTGTTCGAGGCGCTGATCGGCCTGACGTTGATTCTGACCGCCAACGCCATCTCGCGTCGAACCGTGGGGACGAGCCTGTGGTGACCTCCAGCATCCGCACTCCGGTGCGCAGCCGCGCCGACCGCATCTTCCGGCCGTCGACCCACGGCGGGATCAAGGACTCCCGCAGCTACACGGCCTTCCGGGTGGTCAACGGCGTCCTCATCGTCGCCATCTGCTTCATCACGCTGTACCCGTTCCTCAACGTCGTCGCGCAGGCGTTCAGCTCGGAGGCGTACATCAACTCGGGCCAGGTGAACCTGATCCCGATGGGATTCAACGTCACCACGTTCGGCTACGTGATGAGCGATCCGCTGTTCTGGCGCAACTACGGCAACACCGTGATCTACACGGTCGTCGCGACCGCGATCGCGATGGTGCTCACCACGTCGTTCGCCTACGCGCTGTCGAAGAGGCATCTGAAGGGGCGCGCCGTCTTCATCGGGATCGCCGTCTTCACGATGTTCTTCAACGGCGGACTGATCCCGAACTACATCCTCATCAACACCCTCGGGTTCAAGAACACGATCTGGGCGATCGTCATCCCCAACGCGATCAGCATCTTCAACCTGCTGGTGATGAAGGCCTTCTTCGAGAACTTCCCCGAGGACCTCGAGGAGGCCGCCGCGATCGACGGGCTCACCACCTACGGCATCCTGCTGCGAATCGTGCTGCCTCTCAGCAAGGCGGTGATCGCGACCATGGTGCTCTTCTACGCGGTCTCGTTCTGGAACTCGTGGTTCACGGCGTTCCTCTACATGGACCGGTCGGAGCTGTACCCCGTCACGGTCTACCTGCGGAATCTGCTTGCGGCTGCGACCGGCGGGGAGTCCCTCGGCGCGGGGATGGGCTCCGGCGAGACGGCGCAGGTCGCCTCCAACGTCAAGGCCGTGACGATGCTCCTCACCGTGCTGCCCATCGTGTGCCTCTACCCGTTCATCCAGAAGTACTTCGTCTCCGGGGTCATGCTCGGCTCCGTCAAGCAGTGACACCCTCCCCCGGAACCACCCCCAAGAAAGGAATCCCGATGACACAGCAGATACGACCGAAGGGACGCGCGCGACGCGGCGCGATGCTCGCCGGTGCGCTGCTCGCCGCCGGCGCCCTGGTCCTGAGCGGCTGCAGCGCGCCCGACGACGGCGGAGCCGCTGAAGGCGGCGACTTCGACTTCACCGGCAAGGACGTCGGGGCCATGGAGGACTACGGGGTCGGTGACACCTTCACTGCGACCGAGCCGCTCGAATTCGGGCTGTTCTATCGGGATCACCCCAACTACCCGATCGACGAGAACTGGCTGATCTTCGAAGAGCTCGAGGCGAACCAGAAAGTCACATTCGACGTCGTCAGCGCGCCGCTGTCGGAGTGGGATCAGCGCAAGTCGCTCGTGATCGGCGCCGGCGACGCGCCCGACATCATCTCCGTGACGTACCCGGGCCAAGAGGTCGCGTTCGTCTCGGGCGGTGCCATCCTCCCGGCGAGCGACTTCGTGCAGTACATGCCCAACTACATGGACAAGGTCGAGAAGTGGGACATGGAGGCCGACCTCGACCAGCTCCGTCAGGAGGACGGCAAGTACTACGTCTTCCCCGGTTTCCGTGAGGAGCCGCGTCCCGAATACTCGTACGCGGTGCGTACCGACATCTGGGAGGAGCTCGGCCTCAGCCTCGAGCCGGCGACCTTCGAGGAGTTCGCCGAGCAGCTCCGCACCGTCAAGGAGGCCTACCCGGACCTTTACCCCATGACCGACCGGTGGTCGGCCAACGGGCCGATCGAGGGCACGCTCGGCTTCGTGTCGCCGAACTTCGGCACCTCGGCGGGCTGGGGCTTCGGCGAGGGTCTGTGGTGGAACGGCGAGGAGTTCGAGTACACCGGCGCGACCGACGGCTATCGCGACCTGGTCGAGTACTACGCCTCGCTCGTCGAGGAGGGTCTTCTCGACCCCGAAGCCATCACGCAGGATGATGACCAGGCCCTGCAGAAGTTCGCGTCGGGCCAAGCCCTCGCGATCGGGACC
Organism: Microbacterium sp. CCNWLW41; assembly: GCF_037083505.1. Taxonomy (NCBI): domain Bacteria; kingdom Bacillati; phylum Actinomycetota; class Actinomycetes; order Micrococcales; family Microbacteriaceae; genus Microbacterium; species Microbacterium sp. CCNWLW41. The sequence continues at coordinate 136,119 of NZ_JBAOJP010000001.1, read as the reverse complement.
AACGACCAGGAGATCGTGCGCTATCGGTCGACGATCGAAGAGCTCGGAACGGATGCCGAGATCGGCATGATCCGCGTGCCCGCAGGACCCGCCGGCGACAACTTCCAGTCCGGCCAGCGGCTCGTGAGCGGATTCATGCTCTCGTCGGAGGTCGCGGAGTCGGAGAACTTCCTCGCGCTGCTGCAGTTCCTGGACTGGCTCTACTACTCCGACGAAGGACTCGAGTTCGCCAAGTGGGGCGTCGAGGGCGTCACCTACGAGAAGGAGGGCGACGACACCTGGGTGCTCAACGAGAACATCACCGCGATGGGCCTCAACCCGGGCGCGCCTGAGAACCTGCAGGCCGACTATGGCTTCTCCAACGGCGTGTTCACGCTCGTGCACGGATCGACGCTCGCCCTCGACCGGTCGATGCTGCGACCGGAGGCGCTCGAGTTCGTCGAGTCGATGTCGTCCAAGAAGGTCCTCGAGCTGCCCCCGCCCGCACCGCTCGACGAGATCGAGCGCGAGCAGGTGTCGCTGTACCAGTCGGCGCTCAAGGACCACGTCTGGCAGAACACGGCGTCGTTCATCCTGGGCCAGCGCTCGATGGATGAGTGGGACGATTACGTCTCCGAGCTCGAGGGAATGAACATGCCCGCGTACCTCGACATCGTCAACGCCGCGCAGGAGCGCTACGCCGCGAACAACTGATACGGCCCGTGCGGCCCCGCGTCCTTGTCTGGACGCGGGGCCGTTCCCGCGACCGGACGCCGGCTTACGGCATCCGCCCTCTGCCACCCTGCCGAACCGCCACCTGGAGCCGCAAACGATGACACTCCCCGCCATGGACAAGATCCCCTACGGGGGCGACTACAACCCGGAGCAGTGGGCCGAGGAGGTGTGGGACGAGGACCACCGCGCCTTCGACCTCGCCGGCATCGACCTGCTGACCGTCGGGGTGTTCTCGTGGTCGCTGACCCAGCCCGACGAGGAGACCTACGACTTCTCGGTGCTCGACCGCATCATCGAGCGCGCCCACGCGGAGGGGCGGAAGGTCTGCCTGGCCACCGGGACGGCCGCGGTGCCGCCGTGGCTGGCGACCGCGTACCCCGACGTGTGCCGCGTCGACTTCGAGGGGCGCCGCCACGTCTACGGCGTGCGCCACAACGCCTGCACGAGCTCGCCGAACTACCGCCGGCTCGCCACGGCGATGGCCGGCCGGGTCGCCGAGAGGTACGCCGGTCATCCCGCGGTCGTCGCGTGGCACATCAACAACGAGTACGGCGGGCTGTGCTACTGCGAGCTGTGCGCGGCGGAGTTCCGCCTCTGGCTGCGGGACCGCTACGGATCGCTCGACCGCCTCAACGACGCGTGGAACGCCGCCTTCTGGTCGCACCGGTTCACGGACTGGGACCAGATCGTGCCGCCGAACACCCTCTCCGAGCACTGGAAGAGCCCGGACCACACGGCCTTCCAGGGGATCACGCTGGACTACCACCGGTTCAACACCGACAACATCCTGCGGTCGTACCGCGACGAGAAGGCGGCGATCCGCGAGCACTCGGACCTGCCTGCGACCACGAACATGATGGCGATCTACCGCCACCTGGACTACCACCGGTGGGCCGACGACCTGGACTTCGCCTCGTGGGACAACTACCCCACCGACGGGTCGCCGGTCTCGCGTCAGGCGCTCAGCCACGCGCTCATGCGCGGGATCAAGGGCGGCCAGCCGTTCTGGCTCATGGAGCAGACGCCGACCATGACATCCACGCGCGACTACAACCCGGTCAAGCGACCGGGCCAGATGAGGCTCTGGTCGTGGCAGGCCGTCGCCCACGGCTCGGACTCGGTGCTGTTCTTTCAGATGCGCCACAGCAAGGGGGCGTCGGAGAAGTACCACGGCGCGGTCCTCAACCACGCGGGCCGCACCGACACCCGGGCGTTCCGCGAGGTCGCGGACCTCGGCGCGGAGCTCGCGGCGGTCGGGGACCGGCTGCTGGGCTCGCGGACGCCGGCGCGGGTTGCCGTGCTGTTCGACTGGGACTCTTGGTGGGCCCTCGAGATCTCGGACGGGCCCAGTCGGTTCGTCAAGTACGAGAAGCAGATGGTGCTCTATCACGAGGCGCTGTGGCAGGCAGGCGCCGTGCTCGACGTCGTGCCGGTCAGCGCCGACCTGTCGGGCTACGACGTCGTGGTCGCCCCGTTCCTCCACATGGTCAAGGGCGACACCGCCGCCCGGCTCGAAGCGGTCGCACGCCGCGGCGGCACCGTCGTGACCACCGTCCTCTCGGGACGCGTGGACGAGGACGACAACGCCTTCCTCCTCGACGTTCCCGGTCCCCTCGCCCCGATCGTCGGCGTGCGGGTCGACGAGACCGATTCGCTGCCGCCGGCGCAGACGAACACCGTCGTGCTCTCGCGTCCCGGTGAGCCCGAGGTGCGCAGCGAGGCCTCCCTCGTCTTCGATCTGGTGATCCCGCAGGGCGCCGAGCCGGTCGGCTCCTACACGCAGGACTTCTACGCCGGCACGCCCGCCGTCACCCGGAACGACATCGGCGACGGCTCGGCCTGGTACGTCGGCGCCTGCCTCGACCAGCGCGGCGTCGACTGGGTGATCCGCCACGCGCTGGGGGAGCAAGGGCTGCTGGGAGTCTTCGCCGACGTGCCGGACCTCGAGCACACGACGCGCGAGATCGACGGGCGCCGGTACGAGTTCGTGCTCAACCACAGCGGAGCCGAGGTGGAGGTGGACTCCCCGTTCACCGGGACGGACATCCTGTCGGGGCGCGTCGTGACCGCCGGCGAGCCCCTGCGGCTCGGCGTGAACGGTGTGGCCGTGATCGAGGCGGGCTGATGCCGGGTGCGCCGACGCCCGGCAGGATGGATCGCGTGACCACTCCCGCGTCGTCTCCGGACCCTCGCCAGGGCGCGTTCTGGCGCGCGACGACGGTGGTGTACTGGTACGTCGTCGTCGAGTGCTGCTTCCTGCTGGCGGCCGCACCGGGGCTCGCCGGCATCCTGCTGCTCGAGCGTCATCCGAGCAACATCCCGCTGTACGCCCTGTGCCTCGTGCCGCTCGGCCCCGCGTTCTCGGCGGCCGTCTCGACGATGGCGGCGCGGGCGTCGGCCGACGAGGCGAACGTCTGGCCGCGATACTGGCGCGCGTATGTCCGCAACCTCCGCGACGTGCTCTGGGTCTGGATCCCTGCCCTCGCACTCGCGACGGTGCTCGGCACCACGATCGCCTTCGGCACGGCGGCGGGCGTGGACCTGTTCTTCGGAGGGGCCGCGATCGTGCTGCTGGTCGCCCTCGCGCTGTGGTCGTCGCACGCCCTGGTGATCGCGTCGTTCTTCCGCTTCCGAGCGCGCGACATCGCCCGCCTCGCGCTGTACTACCTCGCCGCGAAGCCGCTCGTGACCCTCGGCGCCGCCTCGTACCTCGTGCTGGCGACCGCGCTCGTGACGTTCGGGTCGGACTGGATGCTGGCGCTCGCCGCCGTCGTCTTCGCGGTGTTCGCGGGCGCCAACGCGCGTCCGATGATCGCCGACGTCACGGCCCGGTTCACCGCCGACGCCGAGTGACGCCGGTCGCGCTCAGAAGATCGTGCGCCCGGCCTCGTCGGCGATCCCGGACTTGCGCCAGAAGTACGTGTTGATCTGATCGCGCCACTCGGTCGCCGAACGCAGCTGCTCCGCGAAGCGCTCCCGCCCGCGGGCGTGCACGTCCTCCGGCAGGCGGCCTTGCAGCGCGTCCCACGCCGCCACCATCTCGCGCACGCGCTCGACGCCGGCGAAGTGGGTGTCGTAGATGTGCTGGATGACCGTCCGGCCGCTGTGGAGCCGGTGGGTGTAGGGCACGTGATGGAAGAAGAGGATCAGCTCGTCGGGCACCGTGTCGAGGGACTCGTACCGGCTCGCCCACGGCTCGGCGTACTGGCCCGCGTATCCGGTGCCGGTCGCCACCGTGCGGTCGACGCCGATGCCGTCGCGATCGGCGAAGTGGTACGTGCCCCACGCGGAGTACTCGTAACCGTCGACGTCGGGGCCGTAGTGGCGGTTCAGCGGGCTCACCATGAAGCACACGCCGAGGGGTGCGGTGTACGACTCGTACGTCCGCCACGAGTCGTCCAGGATCGAGCGGATGCCGCGGCGCGTCGTCTCGTCCTCACCGAAGGTGAGTGCGATCCACTCGTCCAGGATCGTCCCGGGCTCGAGTGCCGGATCCCACGCCAGTCGCCCGTAGGCGTACAGGTTGGCCTGCGCGAGCGGGTGGCCCGTCCAGAACGCGTCCGCGCCCACGTTCGCCACCGCCGCGATCCCACCGCGGACGATCTGGGCGAGCTCCGGCCCGTCGTCGCCGGTCGGCCGGAACGCGAGGATCTCGCTCCACTGCGGGCCGAGGTACACCGCGTGCTGCTGCTGGCCGGTGTACTCCTGCGTCACCTGCAGCTCAAGGGCGACCCGCGTGCGGGTCATCGCCGGGATGACCGGCGAGACCGGCTCCCGCACCTGGAAGTCGAGCGGGCCGAACTTCACCTGCAGCACGACGTTGTCGTCGAAGCGTCCGTCGAGGGGCGCGAAGGTGTCGTAGGCGGCGCGCGCCCGGTCGGTCGTGCGGTCGCGCCAGTCCTGCCGGTGGTTGTAGACGAACGCCCGCCAGTGCACGAGGCCGTCGTGCGGCGCCAGCGCGCGGGCGAGCATGTTCGCGCCGTCGGCGTGGTCGCGGCCATACGCGTAGGGCCCGGGCTGCCCCTCCGAATCGGCCTTCACCAGGAACCCGCCGAAGTCGGGGATCCGCGCGTAGACGCGGGCCGCGGCATCCGTCCACCAGCGCTGCACTGCGGGATCGAGCGGATCCGAGGTGTCCAGATCGCCCAGCGTCAGCGGTGACGCGAAGTTGATCGACAGGTGCGTCCGGATGCCCCAGGGGCGGAAGATCGCGGCCAGGCGCTCGACGCTGCCGAGGTCGTCGGTGAGCAGGCGTGCCTCGCGCCGCCCGACGTTGACGTTGTTGATCGTGACGCGGTTGATGCCGATCGACGCGAGCAGCCGCGCGTAGCGCTCGACGCGCGAGAGGTCGTCACGCAGCATCCCGTCCTCGTAGAAGACCGACCCGTCGGCATAGCCGCGCTCGACCTGCCCCATATAGGGATGGACCGCGACGTTGTCCCAGTGGTCCAGCATCCGCAGCTCGTGCAGCGGCTCGTGCCGCGTGGTCCCGTCGCCGCCGCCGAGTGCGAGGTGCCGCACGTGGTGGAACCAGCCGTAGAGCGCTCCGTTCGGCCCGCCGTACGCGACCACGACCCGGCCATCCCGCACCTCGTGGACGAAGCCCTCGGCGCCCAGTCCGGCGGTCGGCAGATCCGCGAGACCGTGAGCGGCGGCGTCGTCGGCCGACAGGATCAGCACGTCCGCAGCGGTTGTGGCATCCGTCATCCCCGCCCTCGCCGCCTCGGCGCGGACGGTGTCGACCACGTCCCCTTCCCCGAGGACGGAGACGGTGCGGCCGCGCAGGGCCGCCAGGCGGTCGTCGGGCAGCCACATCGGGTGCTCGCGCACGGGATGGCCGGATGCGTCGGAAGTCATGCGTACCTCATCGTCGGTGGTGGGGGATGGATGCCGGCGCCCGGGGCTCACCAGTCGTGGACGGTGCCGTCGACCAGCCTCGCCGCGGGCAGGAAGGCGGGTTCGTAGGGGAAGCGCTCGGCGGCCGCGTCGTCGTAGTCGACGCCGAGCCCCGGGGAATCGCCCGGGTGCAGGAAGCCGTCGGCGAAGCGGTACGACGTGCGGAAGACCTCGTGGGTCAGCTCGTGGTGCGCCATGTGCTCCTGGATTCCGAAGTTGTGGATCGCCAGGCCCAGGTGCAGGGCGGCCGACATCCCCACCGGCGAGATGTCGGTGGGGCCGTGGCTTCCCGACTTGACCTGGTACTGCGCGGCGAAGTCGAACAGGCGCTTCAGGTGCGTGATGCCGCCGGTGTGGGTGACCGACGCGCGGACGTAGTCGATGAGCTGCTCCTGGATGAGGGTCCGGAAGTCCCACACCGAGTTCAGCACCTCGCCGATCGCCAACGGCGTCGTCGTGTGCCGGCGCACGAGCCGGAGCGACTCCTGGTTCTCCACCGGGGTGCAGTCCTCCAGCCAGAACAGGTCGTAGGGCTCGAGCGCGCGCCCGAGCCGCCCCGCCTCGATCGGAGTCAGGCGATGGTGCACATCGTGCAGGAGCATCACCTCGGGCCCGAACTCGGCCCGTGCCCACTCGAAGAGCTCGGGGGCGTACCGCAGGTAGCGACGCGAGTCCCACCCCTCCTCGATGTGGAGGCCTGCGCGCTTGGCGGGCTCGTAGGTGTAACGACCGCCGCTCGCACGCGCGGAGGCGATGCCGTACCCGCCGCCCATCCCGGGCACCGCGACCTGCAGCCGGATCGCGCGATACCCCTCGTCGAGGCGCGCGCGGACGGAATCGCCGAGGTCCTCCAGGTCGGCGCCCGACGCGTGCGCGTAGACGAGGCATCCGTCGCGGGACGCTCCGCCCAGCAGCTGGTGGACCGGCATGCCCGCGAGCCGGCCCTTGATGTCCCACAGTGCCATGTCCACCGCGGCGACGGCGCTCATCGTGACCGGTCCGCGGCGCCAGTATGCCGAGCGGTACAGGAACTGCCAGGTGTCTTCGATGCGGTGCGCGTCTCGACCGATGAGCAGCGGCACGACGTGGTCGCGCAGGTAGGACGCGACGGCGAGCTCGCGGCCGTTCAGCGTGGCGTCGCCGAGGCCCACCACGCCGTCGTCGGTCGTGATGCGCAGGGTGACGAAGTTGCGGGACGGACTGCTGACCAGCACCTCCGCCGATCGGATGCGCGCGACCGTCGTCATGCGAGCGCCTCGGACGCCGGGTGGGACACCGCGCCGGCTGCCGCCTGGGCCGCGCCGGCGCGTCTCGGCGCGGGGTAGCTCTCGCGCGGCAGGGTGTAGGCGAGCTCGACCGCCGACTCGATGGCCTCGTCGAGGTCGAGCCGGTGCTCGGCGACCAGCCGGGCGAGATGCCCGGCGTCGATGCGGCGCGAGAGGTCGTGACGGGCGGGGATGGAGCAGAAGGCGCGGGTGTCGTCGACGAACCCGCTCGTGTTGCGCAGGCCCGCGGTGTCTCCGATCGCCTCACGGAATCGGCGCATGGCGTCGGGCGTGTCGAGGAACCACCACGGCGCGCCGAGGCGCATCGCGGGGTACACGCCGGCGAGCGGGGCGAGCTCGCGCGAGTAGACCGTCTCATCCACGGTGAAGACGATGAGACGGAAGTCCTCGTGGTGACCGAACGCCTCGAGCACGGGACGCAGCGCGCGCGTGAACTCGGCGGCGACCGGGACGTCGTAGCCGATGTCGTGCCCGAAGCGCTCCGCGACGCCGCGGTCATGGTCGCGCATGACGCCGGGGTGCAGCTGCATCACCAGGCCGTCGTCGGTGGCCATCTCGGCCATCGCGAACAGCATGTGGCCGGTGAACGCAGACGCGGATGCCGGATCGATGCCGCCGTCACGTGCCGCGGCGAACAGCCTGCGGGCCTCGTCGGTCTCGAGCGGCGCCATGACGGCGGAGCGGTGACCGTGATCGGAGGCGCGGGCGCCCGCGTCCGCGAATGCCCGCCGTCGCGCGCGGAGGGCGTCGACGTAGCCGTCATAGTCGTGCGCGTCGATCCCCGCGCTCTCGCTGAGGGCATCGAGCTGCCGGGTCCAGTCCCCGCGCACAGGCTCCAGGAGCGGGTCGGGTCGGAACGTCGGGATGACCCGGTCTCCCCACCCGTCCGCCGCCAGCCGGCCGTGGCCTGCGAGGTCGGAGGTGGCCGGGTCCGTCGTCGCGAGCAGCTCGATGCCGAAGCGCTCGAACAGCGCCCGCGGTCGGTACTCCGGGCGGCCGAGACGGTCCGCGATGTGGTCGTAGAGGGCATCCGCCGTCTCGGGGGAGGGGCGCTGCGGCGCCTCGAAGACCTCGGCGAGGACGTGCTCGAGCCAGAAGCGGGTGGGCGTGCCGCGCAGCGCCGGCCAGCCGGCGCAGAAGCGCCGCCAGATCGCGCGCGGGTCGGTCTCGACCGCCGCGCCGCGTGAGGCCCCCGCGCCGAGGTCGGCCACCGTGCGCACCCCCGAATCCCGCACCGCTCCGGGTGCGGTGGATTGCGAGACCAGCATGCGCACCAGGTAGTGGTCGGGGCTCACGAGCAGCGACGACGGGTCGGAGAAGGCCTCGTCGTCGGCGAGCATGTCGACGTCGACGTGACCGTGCATCGAGACGATGGGAAGCGCCGCCGTCCGATCGAGGATGCGACGGGCCAGAGCCCGCACGCCGGGGTCCGCCGGCAGGGCGCGATCGGGGTGCAAACGCTGCTGGGCGGTGGGCGCGTCGTCGCGGCCGTGGACCGACATGGGGGAGCTCCTCACGAATGTAAACGTTATTATCCTAGTGTCCATCTCGCATTCCGTCACCGGCGGTTGGGATGATGGAGCTCTGAACCGCTAGCGAGGTGTCCGTTCGACATGGTGACCGTCCACGACGTCGCGGCCCGATCGGGTGTCTCGATCGCCACCGTGTCGCGCACGCTGCGCGAGCCGCATCGGGTCTCGGGCGACACCCGCGACCGGGTCCTCGCCGCGATCGACGAGCTGGGGTACCGGCCCAATCGCGCCGCGGCGAGCCTGCGCCGCGGCCGCACCGGCGTCATCGCGCTCGTCGTCCCCGACATCGAGAACCCCTACTTCTCGTCGATGACCAAGGGCGCCCAGGCCACGTCGCGCGAGCGCGGGTACGGTCTGGTCGTGGTCGACACCACCGAACGCGCCGACGTCGAGGATGAGGAGATCCGCGCGCTGCGCTCGCAGATCGACGGGCTGATCCTCGTCTCGTCGCGGCTGTCGGACGAACGGCTGGCCGAGGTGGTCGCCGGGAACACGTGCGTCCTCATCAACCGCGATCTCGGCGACGACGGTCCGGCGACGCCGTCGGTGACGATCGACGAGTCGGCGGCGGGCCGGGCGGCCGTCGAGCACCTGTACGGGCTCGGCCATCGGCGCATCACATACGTCGGCGGCCCGGTGACCTCGTGGTCGCAGGCCCGCCGCTCGCGCAGCATCGCCGAGGCTTCGGCCGTTCACCCCGATCTCGCCCTGCACCAGCTGGACGACTGCACGCCGACGTCTGCCGGCGGGCGGGCGGTCGCCGACCGCGCGCTGCAGACCGGAGCGACGGCCGTCATCGCCTACAACGACCTGGTCGCGCTCGGGATGCTGGCGCAGTGGTCCGAGTCGGGGATCCGCGTGCCCGGCCAGGTGAGCCTCGTCGGCTTCGACAACACGTTCGTGACGGGGCTCGCCTCGCCGCCGCTCACGAGCGTCGGGGCCGACCTGCGCGAGCTGGGCGACGCCGCGGTCGAGCTGCTGCTCGAGCGGATCGACGCGCGCGGCGCGAATCCCGAGGGCGACATCCACCGGTCGCTTCACCCGCGGCTCGCCGTCCGCGCCTCCACGGCGCCGCCGGGCTGAGCCGCCGCGCCCGCGGGAGCAGGGGCCGACGCCGTCGAGTGGTCACCCTCGCGGGGAGGGGCGTCGACGGCATTCGACTGCGCCCCCGCCGTGACGGGGTGATCGGAGCCGACCGCCCTGGCCACCGCCTCGTCGATCCGACGCTGCACGCGCGCGGACGACCTTCGGCGCGCTCGCACGGTCAGGACGATCGCCCCCGACACTGCGGCGAGCAGGAGGATCTGCGACCACGGCACCGTCCAGACGGTGAACGACGTCGTCGACGCGGCGACCGTCCCCGGGAGCACGTCCTCGCCGACCGCCTCAGGTGTCACCTGCACTCCGCCGAAGCCGAGGAGAAGGGGCCAGACGTCGAACGTCGAGGAGGCCCGCACGACCTCGCCGGGGAGGACTTCGCGGATCGTCGTCGCTTCCGACACGGGTGCGATGCCGAACGGTCCCACGATCGTGGTGGTGGAGGTCGCACCGAGACGGACGTTGCCGGCATTGCCGAGGGTGTACTCGACGCGAGCCGTGCCGGGCGAGAACGGGTTCCACGACGGCTCGTAGGTGACCGAGACGGCATCGGCGGCGAGCGCGGTCACGACCGGCCCGTCGACCCGCAGATGCACGCGCACGCCCACGCGGCTCGCCATCTCGACGCCGGAACCCTCGGCGGGCACGAACTGCGCCACGAGTCCGGCGGGGTGATCGCCCGGTGAGGCGTCGGCGGGCACGGCGATCCGCAGAGGGATGACCACCGTCTCCTCGGCGGGTACCTCGATCGTCAGGGTCTCGCCCGGAGAGGGATCGTCGTCGCCGACGGCGCCGATGTCGATCCACGCACCGCCGTCGACAGGACGCTCGCCGGGAGGCAGCAGGTCGAAGCTGCCGTCGGGGGTGACGATCCCGTCGCTCGCGTAGACCGCGAACGTCGCGGGGTGCGGGCTGAAGTTGGTGAGGGCCACCTGATCGTCAGCGTTCCCGCCCGGCTCGATGACGTGGCGCAGGGAGATGCGGTCGTCGGCTCCGCTGTCGCCGTCTGTGCCGGCTGGGGAGAGCGACCAGGTCGTGCCGGGAGCGGTGTCATCGGCCACGGCACCGGACGGTGCCGCGATGATCAGGCCGACGAGGATCGCCGCTCCGGCACGGGGGAGCAGATGGGGGATATTCATCGCGGACTCCGATGTGAGCGGGGGGATACGTCGATGGGTGATGCGGGAAGGGGGCGCGGCCGACCTGGGGCGGCCGGCCGCGCCGGGTGGGGTGCGGGTCAGTCCTCGGGGAAGAGGGTGACGGTCAGCACGCCCGCATATGTGCCGGGTGCGGTGTCCACCGGCATCTCGAGGGCGAGGTCCGCGCTGAGCTCCGTCGAGCCGAACCGGCCTTCAGTCGACGCCCCCGCGAGCTGACTCGGGCCTGCCAGACCCGTGCCGCCGTCGAGGATCGTCGGCACCGCGTCACCCGCGGTCACCCCCGCACGCGGGGTGAGGACCTCGGGCGACCACCCGAGATGCCCGGCGCCCAGCACTTCTCCGCCCGCGTCGAAGTCGCTCGCCTGGCCCGAGACCGACCAGCCGCCGTCTCCCGCCTGCTCTGCGTTGCGCGAGTCGGTGACCGTCACGACGGGAAGCTCCCCCTCGAACCGGATCCGGTCGCCCGCGTTCGCGCCCTCTTCCAGCACGACCCCCTCGCCGAAATCGGCCACCGTCATCGACAGCGAGCCGGGCTCGCCGGGCTCGGCCACGGTCGCTTCGAGCGGGATCCCCTCGCCCGCCGGCTCCTGCGGCTCGACGACGAGCGTCACGAGCGACCGCGCGGGCAGCTCGAGGTCGGTCTTGCCGTCGGCGGTCGTGGCGATGCCCTCGCTCTGGACCAGCTGGTGGGTCTGGTCGTTCAAGTAAACCGTGGGCTGGCTGTCGATGTCGATGTCGGTCGAGATGGGCACGGTGCCGTTGTTCAGCAGCTGCACCACCCGCGTGCCGTCGGCGTTGTCGAACGCCGCGACCTTGAGGTCCGCAATGCCGTGCACCGCGTCGAAACGCACCGCCTCGGGGCGGATGAACCGGCTGAACGCGGCCATCCCGTAAAGCCGCGCACCCACCGTGTAGGTGTCGTTCTCGACGTCCACCACCATGAGGGATCCGGATCCGCCCTGGCTCACACCGAGCCACCACAGGTAGCCGGTCGCGTTCGCACGGGTCAGGGTGTCCATCATGTGATCCACCATGCGGATGCCGTCCGAGCCGGCGCCGGGGCTGCCGTCCCAGTTCGCGTTGAACTGCGTGAGGCCGGCCACGGAGGCGGCCCACTCCGACATCCAGAGCGGCTTGTCGGTCTCGAAGGTGGTGTCCGAGCGGCTGGCGTAGGAGTGAGCGGTGAGGACGTCGACCCACTGCGCCGCCTCGGCATCCTCCTGGATCGCACTGTGGTAGTTCTTGCCCTGACTCCAGCCGAACGACTCGCAGCACAGCAGGTCGTAGCCCGCAGCGTCGAAGACCGGTCCCGCCGTCTTGGTGAACTCGACCGCCTGCGCCGGAGTCAGCCGCATGGCCTCGTAGGTCGCGGTGTAGTCCGGCTCGTTCGCGAACGCGAGCCCGTCGATCTCGACGCCCTCCTGCTTGTAGAAGTCCGCCCAGGCGACGAGATAGTCGGCGTAGGCGTCCGTCCAATCCCCGCTCTCGCAGGTCGCACCGCTCAGACCGCACAGCGTTCCGCCGCTGGTGGGCGAGTTGTTCGTCTTCATGTAGCCGGGCGCGGTCCAGGCGTTGCCGTAGATGTACTCGACGCCGGCGGCCTCGGCCTCCTGGGCGAACCAGACCTGGCCGTTGTCGTAGCCGTCCCACTGATAGTTCGGCTCGGCATCCGGGCCGCCCGGGTCGGTGGGCTGGATCGACTGCATGACGTCGTACGTGTTGATCGACTGCCCGCCGATGCCGAGCCGGAGGATGGACGGGTCGACGCCCGTATCGCCGAGCAAGAGCTCGACGGCTTCCGCCTTCTTCTCGTCCGAGAGCAGGTTCAGGCGGTGCGTGCGCTGGAAGGCGGCGGAGTAGCCGAAGCCGTCGATGGTCTGCTGCACACTTTCGGGCTGCAGGTCGATCTCCGTCGCGTCATTGGCTGTGGCGATGGTGGGAACGGCCAGGGCCGATCCTGTCAGTGCCACAGCGGCGACTAACGACAATGTCTTCTTCACAGTTCTCCTTCGAAACTGTCGGCGTGTAATGTAAACGTTAACCTAGCCATGCGATGGAGCGAGGGTCAACGACTTTTATCCCTTTGATCAGGCACTGAACGCGCGGACCGCGGCCCGACCCCGCGGAGGCTCTTCCGCTCGCTCCTGCGCCCGGTTCTGGGAACGAATCGACGGTCTCGTCTCGATCGAGCGAACTGTGAAGGCGCAGAAATGAAACTTTCGGAACCCGCCGAGCTCGAGGCGACCACGGCCGGCGTCGCCGAGCAGTCCTCATTGCGGAACGCCATCGCCACCGACTCCGACATCGTCGAGACGCTCGTCGCGCGCATGTCGCTCGACGAGAAGCTCGCCCAGCTCTACGGGGTGTGGGTGGGGGCCTCCGATGAAGGGAACGACGTCGCGCCCCACCAGCACGACGTGGAGGATCCCGTCGACCTCGACGCCCTGCTTCCGGCGGGCCTCGGTCAGCTCACAAGGCCGTTCGGCACCAAGCCGGTCGACGCCGGCGTCGGCGCGCTGTCCCTCATGCGCACGCAGCAGCGGTTGCGCGCGGCATCCCGCTTCGGCATCCCCGCCGTGGCCCACGAGGAGTGCCTCGCCGGGTTCGCCGCCTGGGGGGCGACGGCGTACCCCGTGCCGCTGAGCTGGGGGGCTACCTTCGACCCCGAGCTCGTGCAGCAGATGGCGCGGCACATCGGCGACGACATGCGCTCGGTGGGCGTGCATCAGGGTCTCGCGCCCGTGCTCGACGTGGTCCGCGACGCGCGGTGGGGCCGGGTCGAAGAGACGATCGGCGAGGACCCGCACCTGGTGGCGACGATCGCGACCGCGTACGTGACCGGTCTCGAGTCCGCCGGCATCGTCGCGACCCTCAAGCACTTCGTCGGCTACTCGGCATCCAAAGGCGGCCGCAACCTGGCGCCCGTGTCGGTCGGCGCGCGTGAGCTGCAGGACGTCCTGCTTCCCCCGTTCGAGATGGCGGTGCGCGAGAGCGGCGTCCGCAGCGTCATGAACTCGTACGCCGACATCGACGGCGTCCCGACCGCCGCCGACAGGTCCCTGCTCACCGACCTGCTGCGCGACGAGTGGGGCTTCGAGGGCACGGTGGTCGCCGACTACTTCTCCATCGCGTTCCTCAAGCTCCTCCACGGGGTGGCCGATTCGTGGGCGGATGCCGCGGGCGCGGCGCTGGCGGCGGGCATCGATGTCGAGCTGCCGACCGTGAAGACCTTCGGTGAGCCGCTGCGGCGCGCCGTGGAGGAGGGAGTCGTCGATGCGGACCTCGTCGATCGCGCCCTGCGTCGCGTGCTGCGCCAGAAGGAGCAGCTCGGGCTCCTCGACGAGGCCTGGTCGGCCGTTCCGGACGCGCTCGCGGGCGCGGACCTGTCGTCGCCCGAAGCGGTGCGCGGCACCGTCGACCTCGATCCGCCCCGCAACCGCGCGCTGGCGGCGCGGCTCGCGGAGGAGGCGATCGTGCTCCTCCGCAACGACGGCACCCTCCCGCTCGCCCGGCCCGCGACGATCGCGGTCATCGGCCCCAATGCCGACGACCCCTACGCGATGCTCGGGTGCTACTCGTTCCCGACGCACGTCGTGACGCAGCACCCGGGAACCGAGATGGGCATCCGCATCCCGACCCTCCTCGACGCGCTGCACGAGGAGTTCCCGGGAGCGCGGATCATCCACGCGCGCGGCACCTCCGTCGACGGGGGAGAGCGCGACGGCTTCGAGGCCGCCCTCGTCGCCGCCCGCGACGCCGACGTCGCCGTGGTGGCGCTCGGGGACCGCGCCGGCCTCTTCGGACGGGGGACGAGCGGCGAGGGATGCGATGCGCCCTCGCTGGATCTGCCCGGTGCGCAGCAGCAGCTGCTCGATGCCGTCCTCGACACCGGCACCCCCGCCGTCGCCGTGCTGCTGGCCGGTCGTCCCTACGCCCTCGGACGCGCGGCGAGCGAAGCGGCGGGAGTGATCGAGGCGTTCTTCGCGGGCGAAGAGGGCGCGGCGGCGATCGCCGGGGTGCTGAGCGGACGGGTCAACCCGAGCGGGCGCCTGCCCGTCAGCGTGCCGTCGTCGCCCGGCAGCCAGCCGACGACGTACCTCGCTGCCAAGCTGGCGCGCCGCACCGACGTCTCGAACATCGACCCGACGGCGGCATTCCCGTTCGGCCACGGGCTGTCGTACACGTCGTTCGCGTGGTCGCCGCTCACCGCGGACGCCGCCGAGATCGCGACGGACGGCGAGCTGACGGTCGGCCTGCGCGTGACCAACGAAGGGAAGCGCGCCGGCAGCGACGTGGTGCAGCTGTACCTCCACGACCCTGTCGCCTCGGTGGCGCGGCCGCTGCAGAAGCTGATCGCCTACGCTCGGGTGTCCCTCGAGCCGGGTGAGGCTGCCGACGTCCGCTTCCGCGTGCACGCCGACCTCTCCGCGTATACCGGCTCGGCGGGCGAGCGCGTCGTCGACGCCGGCGAGATCGTGCTCTCGGCCGGCAGGTCCAGCGGCGACCTCGTCTCGGCGCACCCGGTGGTGCTCGCGGGGCCGGAGCGGCGGGTGGATCACCGTCGGCGACTGCGCGCCGGGATCGACGTCTCGCCGGCCGTCGACGAGGAGTGATGCCGCTGGACGGGGCATCCGTTCTGGTATAGGTTGTCGTCAGCAACATTTACCCGCAAAGGAGCGTCATGCCCACCCCCACCCGCGACGACAAGTTCTCGTTCGGCCTCTGGACGATCGGCTACAACGGCACCGACCCCTTCGGCGGGCCGACCCGTCCCGCCCTCGATGTCGTGCACGCGGTCGAGAAGCTCGCCGAGCTCGGCGCCTACGGACTCACGTTCCACGACGACGACCTGTTCGCCTTCGGCTCGACCGACGCCGAGCGTCAGACCCAGATCGACCGCCTCAAGGGCGCCCTCGCCGACACCGGCCTCATCGTGCCCATGGTGACGACCAACCTCTTCTCCGCTCCGGTGTTCAAGGACGGCGGCTTCACCTCGAACGACCGCGGCGTGCGTCGCTACGCCCTGCGCAAGGTGTTCCGCCAGCTCGACCTCGGCGCCGAGCTCGGTGCCAAGACCTTCGTGATGTGGGGCGGACGCGAGGGCGCCGAGTACGACTCGGCCAAGGACATCCGCGCCGCCCTCGAGCGCTACCGCGAGGCCGTCAACCTCCTCGGCGATTACGTCACCGACAAGGGCTACGACATCCGCTTCGCCATCGAGCCCAAGCCCAACGAGCCCCGCGGCGACATCCTGCTGCCGACGCTCGGCCACGCGATCGCGTTCATCGACTCGCTCGAGCGTCCCGAGCTGGTCGGCCTCAACCCCGAGGTCGGCCACGAGCAGATGGCCGGCCTCAACTTCGCCGCCGGCATCGCGCAGGCGCTGTTCCACGGCAAGCTCTTCCACATCGACCTCAACGGTCAGCGCGGCATCAAGTACGACCAGGACCTCGTGTTCGGCCACGGCGACCTGCACAACGCGTTCGCGCTGGTCGACCTGCTCGAGAACGGCGGCCCCGGCGGCGTCCCCGCCTACGACGGCCCGCGTCACTTCGACTACAAGCCGTCGCGCACCGAGGACGAGACCGGTGTCTGGGACTCCGCGGCGGCCAACATGCGCACCTACCTGCTGCTCAAGGAGCGCGCCGCGGCCTTCCGTGCCGACCCCGAGGTGCAGGAGGCGCTCGAAGCCGCCCGCGTGCCGGAGCTGTCGGTCCCCACCCTCAACGAGGGCGAGAGCTACGACGACTTCCTCGCCGACCGTTCGGCGTACGAGGACTTCGACGCCGATGCCTACCTCGGTGGCAAGGGCTTCGGCTTCGTCCGCCTGCAGCAGCTGGCCACCGAGCACCTGCTCGGCGCCCGCGGCTGAGGCATCCGTCCGTCGTCATACGCCCCGGCGCGCCCCCTCCCGTCGTTCACGTGCGCTGAATGCACGCTCTGCACCCGGTGCGGCGTACGTTCAGCGCACGTGAGCCGGGTCGGGGGCGCGCGAAGCGAGAAGGAGGAGCGATGGCTCTGGTGATGGGCGTCGATTCGTCGACGCAGTCGTGCAAGGTCGTGATCACGGATGCCTCGACCGGCGCTGTCGTGCGCCAGGGGCGTGCGGGGCACCCCGACGGCACCTCGGTCGACCCCGAGGCCTGGTGGACGGCGCTGCAGCGGGCGATCGAGGACGCCGGCGGGCTCGACGACGTCGAGGCGTGGGCGATCGGCGGCCAGCAGCACGGCATGGTGGCGCTGGATGCCGACGGCCGGGTGGTCCGCGACGCGCTGCTGTGGAACGACACCCGCTCCGCGCAGGCCGCCGCCGACCTCGTCGCCGAGTTCGGCGCCGACCTGCTCGCGCACCGCACGGGCCTCGTGCCCGTGGCATCGTTCACCATCACGAAGCTGCGGTGGCTGCGCGACCACGAGCCCGACAACGCCGCTCGCGTGGCGGCCGTCGCCCTTCCCCACGACTGGCTGACGTGGCGCCTGCGCGGCTTCGGACCCGCCGGCGAGTCGTCCCGCGGCGCGGTGCTCGACGAGCTCGTCACCGATCGCTCCGACGCCTCTGGCACCGGCTACTGGGACCCCGCGACCGGCGGGTACGACCGCGAACTGCTGATCGCGGCGCTCGGCCACGACGCGGTCCTGCCGCGCGTGCTCGGACCCGCGGAATGGGTGACGGATGCCGACGGCCGGCGCGTCGGCGGCGGTGCGGGCGACAACGCCGGCGCGGCGCTGGGCCTGGGCGCCGGACCGGGCGACGTCGTCGTGTCGATCGGCACCAGCGGCACGGTCTTCGCCGTCAGCGAGGAGCGCACGATCGACCCCAGCGGCACGGTCGCGGGGTTCGCGGACTGCACCGGGCGGTTCCTCCCGCTCGTGGCCACCCTCAACGCCGCCCGCGTCCTCGACGCGATCGGCCGCGTGCTGGGCGTCGACCACGCCGAGCTGTCGCGTCTCGCCCTCGCCGCCGAACCGGGCGCCGCGGGGCTCACCCTCGTGCCGTACTTCGAAGGCGAGCGCACGCCGAACCTGCCCGACGCGACCGCGTCGCTCACGGGCATGACGCTGGCCTCGACGACGCGCGAGAACCTGGCGCGCGCCGCGGTCGAGGGGATGCTCTCCGGGCTCGCTGCCGGGCTCGAGGCGCTCCGCGGCCTGGGCGTGCCGCTCGAGCGCGCCCTGCTCGTCGGCGGCGGCGCCCAGTCCGACGCGGTCCGCCGGATCGCCCCGCTCGTGCTCGGGCTGCCCGTCGACGTGCCCGAGCCGGGCGAGTACGTGGCGCTGGGGGCGGCGCGGCAGGCGGCATCCGTCCTCTCCCCTTAGGCGCGCACGCCGACACCGGGTGCCGGAGCCTCCGCGGCGGTACCATTCCGCCATGGCGGACACCTCCGCCGTGCTCGAGCGAGCGCGGACGGCATATCGGTCCGGTGACTGGGAGACGGCGCGGGACGGCTTCGCCACCGCGCGCGATGGGGCGGCGGCCACCGGCCCCGATCTGCGCGCGCTCGCGGCGTGCGAGTGGTGGCTCGGGCGGCAGGAGTCGTGCCTCGACATCCTCGACGAGGCCTACCGCATCCTCTCGGCGGACGGCGAGGCGATGGCCGCCGCGGAAGCCGCGCTCGTCATCGCCCTCGTACGGCTGACGCGTGCCGAGATGACGGTCGGCACGGCGTGGGCGCGCCGCGCGCACCGGATCCTCGCGGACCTCCCCGACGCCCGGGCGCACGCGTACGACGTCTACCTGACGGCGAGCATGGATCTCGACGCCACCGGTGCGCTGTGGCCCGCCGCGAGCGTGTCGCGGATGCGGCAGCTGGCGTCGTCGCTGCGCATCCCCGCGGTGTCGGCGCTCAGCGCCGTCGTGTCGGGGATGCACGCCATCCGCGCCGGCCGCACCGCGGAGGGCTTCGCCGAGCTCGACGAGGCGATGCTCAGCGTGGTGTCGGGCGAGCTCGAGGCGGAGTGGGCGGGCGATGTGCTGTGCACGACCATCCACGTCTGCCACGAGCTGGCCGACTTCCGGCGGATGGCCGACTGGACGCGCGCCGCCGAAGCATGGTGCGCGTCGCACGGCACCGATGTCGTCTACGCCGGGGTGTGCCGCGTGCACCGCCTCGAGCTGCAGTCGGCGAGCGGGGAGTGGGATGCCGCGGAGGCGGCGCTGCAGCGGGCATGCGCAGACCTCGCATCCGACCATCCCTGGGTCGCCGGCGAGGGGTGGTACCAGGTCGGCGAGGTCCGCCGGCTGCGCGGCGATGCCGCGGGTGCTCGGCAGGCGTACGACCGGGCGCGCGCGGCCGGTGTCGACCCGGTTCCGGGCGAGGCGCTGCTCGTGCTCGCGGAGGGCGACCTCGAGCGGGCGGCGGCGATGATCTCGACCTCGCTGGCTCAGCGCGATCGCCTGGGCCGTGCACGGCTGCTGCGCCCCGGCGTCGAGATCGCGCTCGCGGGCGGCACGCCGGAGCAGGCGCATCGGCTGCTCGACGAGCTCGAGGACGACGCGCGCGAGTTCGGCAGCGACGGCTTCCGGGCGTGGGCCGCGCACGCCCGTGGGATGGCGCTGATCCACGCCGGCGACGCCGACGGTGCGATCAGCCGCCTGCACTCCGCGCTGGAGATCTTCCGGCGCCTGCGGCAGCCATGGGAGCAGGCCAACGTGCTGTGCTGGCTCGCGTCCGCGCACGAGCGGCGCGGCGACGACGCCCTGGCCACACAGCTGCGCGACCAGGCCGGCGCGATCTTCGAGCGGCTCGGCGCTCCGCCGGTCGTGGTGCGGTCGGGGACGGCGCCCGCGTCCGACGGCCCGCTGACCGCCCGGGAGCGGCAGATCGTGGAGCTCGTGGCACAGGGCAAGTCCAACCGGCAGATAGCCGCGGAGCTCTTCATCAGCGAGAAGACCGTGAGCCGGCACCTCGCGAACGTGTACGTGAAGCTCGACGTCGGCTCGCGCACCGCCGCGGTGGCCTGGTGGCACGAGCAGGGCGGGCCGCGCGGGCGGTAGGCCGATGCTCCCCGCGCGGGCCGGGCGGCGGGCGCCCGCCGCCCGGCCG
This sequence comes from Microbacterium sp. CCNWLW41, assembly GCF_037083505.1. Taxonomy (NCBI): domain Bacteria; kingdom Bacillati; phylum Actinomycetota; class Actinomycetes; order Micrococcales; family Microbacteriaceae; genus Microbacterium; species Microbacterium sp. CCNWLW41. Next base: position 116,389 of record NZ_JBAOJP010000001.1, on the reverse strand, counting down.
GCGCGGCGGTCTGCATGGAATGGTGCAGGCGCGTGGACGAAGTTGCGCCGTTCGCCCGAGGCGGCCGCCCGGGTGGCGTCCGTAGCGTCGTCCCCAGACACACACCCGATGGACCTCGACGAAGGAGACCACGATGTCCACGACGACGATCACCCGGACCGATCCGGAGGCGACGGCCGCGTTCGCGGACCGGCTCATGGGCGCCACGCTCGGCTGGTTCGACCTCATGGCGGTGCACCTGGGCTCGCAGCTCGGCTGGTATGCCGCCCTGTCGCAGCCGGGCGGACTCACGGCGGCGCAGCTCGCCGCACGCACGCGCACCGACGCCCGGTACGCCCGCGAGTGGCTCGAGCAGCAGGCCGCGAGCGGCATCCTGCACGCTGAGGACGCCGCGGAGCACGCCGGCCGCCGCTTCCTGCTCGCGCCCGGCGTGGAGGAGGTCCTGCTCGACCGCGGCAGCCTGTCGTACCTCGAGCCGCTCGCCCGCATGGCGGCGGCCGTCTCGGGGCAGGTGGACGCCCTGCTCGATGCCTATCGCACGGGCGGGGGCGTGAGCTGGGAGCAGCTCGGCCGGCACGCGCGTGAGGCGCAGGCCGATATGAACCGCCCGTGGTTCGAGCAGCTCCCTTCGCTCTTCGCGGGCATCGAGCGCATCGACGACGTGCTGCGGCGCCCCGGGGCCCGGATCGCCGACTTCGGGTCGGGCGGCGGATGGTCCTCGATCGCTCTGGCGCAGGCCTACCCGCAGCTTCGCGTCGTCGGCTTCGACATCGACGAGGCATCGGTCGAGGCCGCGCGGCGCAACGCCGCGGAGGCCGGCGTCGGCGACCGGGTCGAGTTCCTGCTCTCCGACGCGGCGCTGGCCGCTTCGCAGGGGCCGTTCGACGCCGTCTTCGCCTTCGAGTGCCTGCACGACATGCCGCATCCGGTCGCCGTCCTCGCCGCGGCGCGCGAGGCGGTCCGCGACGACGGCATCGTCGTCATCATGGACGAGGCAGCCGAGGAGCGCTTCGCGCCGCAGGCGAGCGAGCTCGAGCGTCTGCTGTACGGCTTCAGCATCTTCGTGTGCCTCCCCGACGGCCTCTCTCACCAGCCGAGCGCCGGCACCGGGACCGTCATGCGCCCGGACACCCTCCGCGGCTACGCGCGATCCGCCGGCTGGAGCGACATCCGCGTGCTCGTGCCCGAGTTCGGGCTGTGGCGGTTCTACGAGATCGTCTGACCCGACGCCGCAGAACTTTCCGACCCGCGCCCGGCAGGGCGCGGGTCGGATCGCGGGGAGCGGCCACAATGAGGGGATGGCGAAGGATGCCGACGACCTCGATGCGATCGCGGCCGAGCTGTACGCGCTGCCACCCGCGCAGTTCACGGCCGCCCGCAACGCCCGTGCGGGACGTGCCGCGCCGGGCCTCGCCAAGCAGCTGAAAGCGCTGCGCAAGCCCACCGTGCCGGCGTGGAGCGTGAATCTGCTCGCGCGCGAAGGGCAGCTCTCGGAGGCACTCGAGCTCTCGGCCGCGCTCCGCGAGGCACAGGACGACCTCGACGCGGCCGAGCTGTCGCGGCTGGGCAAGCAGCGGCGCCAGCTGGTCGCCGCCCTGGCGAAGCAGGCAGCCGGCCTCGCCGCCGACGCCGGCGTCGCGCTCAGTCCCGCGGCCCGCGAGGAGGCCGAGAAGACGATCAACGCGGCGGTGATGGATGCCGCCGCCGCCGCCGCCGTGCTCACCGGGCGCCTCGTCAAGGCGCTGGAGGCGGGCGACATCGACCCGAGCGCGCTGGCCGACGCGGTCGGCGGTTCGGTGCCGGGAGTCGTCGCGCCGCCGCCGCGTGACGACCTGGCCGAGCGGCGCGCGCGCCGCGCGGCGGAGAAGGCCGCGCGGGAGGCCGAGCGCTTGGCCGGCGAGGCGGAGCGCGAGCTCGCCCGGGTCGAGACGCGCCAGGCCAAGGCCCAGGAGCGGGTCGATCACGTGCGGGAGCGCATCGACGATCTCCGCAGGGATCTGGCCGCGCTCGAGGCCGATGAGGATGCCGCCGTCGGCAAGCTCGACGCGATCGAGCGCGAGCGGGCCGATGCCGTCGCGAAGGCGCGCGCCGCCGCGAAGGAGTCCGAGCGCGCGCAGCAGGCGCTCGACGACCTCTGAAGGTCGTCCCGCCGCCACTCACAGCACACTCGTAGGCCGCCGTCCTACCGTGAGACCCATGGCGACTCCCGCACCCGTGGTGTCCGTGACGGCGACCGACGAGGGTGAGATCACGGTCTCGCCGAGCGAGCTGCGTGAGCTCCGCGACGAGCTGCAGCGGTTCATGATGGAGTACCGCTTCGGGCTGCAGGAGGTCGAGACCAAGATCGGGATCCTCCGCGAGGAGTTCCTGCTGACGCACGACTACAACCCGATCGAGCACGTCTCGAGCCGGGTGAAGTCCCCCGACAGCCTCGTCGAGAAGGTGCAGCGCAAGGGCATCGACGGGGACTTCGCCTCCATCCGCCGCAGCATCACCGACATCGCCGGCATCCGCATCACGTGCAGCTTCGTCGCCGACGTCTACCGGCTGTTCGACCTGCTCACCGCGCAGGACGACGTGCGCGTCATCCAGGTGAAGGACTACATCGCCGCACCGAAGCCCAACGGCTACAAGAGCCTGCACGTGATCCTCGAGGTGCCGGTGTTCCTTTCGACCGGACGCATCGAGGTGCCCGTCGAGGTGCAGTTCCGCACCATCGCGATGGACTTCTGGGCCAGCCTCGAGCACAAGATCTACTACAAGTACGCCACGCGCGTGCCCGATGAGCTGCTCGCGAGCCTCAAGGACGCCGCCGACAGCGCGGCCGAGCTCGACGAGCGCATGGAGCGCCTGCACCGTGAGATCAAGGGCGGCGGCGCAGGCGCTGCCGCACCCGTCGCGGTGCGCGAGATCGCCGCCGTCGTCGCGCCGGGTCCGTCGACGGATGCCGCGCCCGCGCGGCCCCGCGACGCCCGGGACCGGTCCGTCTCGCTGTAGCCGCTCGGTCGCCCCGCGCGAAGGCCGGGTGCGCGCCGGAGGCCTGCCGCTACCCTGAACCCGTGCATCTGGAACCCACGCTCATCCTCATCCCGGCGGTGGCGGTGCTGGCTCCGGTTCTCGCGCGGCTGGTCGGCCGGTGGCTGCGGGTGTCGATCGTGGTGTTCGAGCTCGTGCTCGGGATCGTCATCGGCCCCTCGGTGCTGGGCTGGGCGAGCGAGAACCCGTTCGTGGAGACGCTCGCCGACTTCGGCCTGGCGATGCTGTTCTTCGTCGCCGGCACCGAGATCGCGTTCGGGTCGTTCCGCGGCCGGCTGGGGCGCCGGGCCGGCCTCGGGTGGATCGTGAGCCTGGTGCTCGGCATCGGCCTGGGGTGGCTCATCGCACCGGGCGAAGCGGCGATCGTGATCGGCATCGCGCTCTGCTCGACGGCACTCGGGACGCTGCTGCCGATCCTGCGCGACGCCGGCGAGCTGCACACCCCGTTCGGCCGGACCGTCGGAGCGCTCGGCGCCGTAGGGGAGTTCGGGCCGCTGATCGCGATCTCGATCTTCCTGGGAAGCCGCAACCCCGGCCTGTCCACCTTCGTCCTGATCGCCTTCGCGCTCATCGCCGCCGGCGCGATCTGGCTGGCGTTCCGCATCCCGCACGGGGCGATGCACGCCTTCGTCGCGTCGACCCTGCACACGTCGGGCCAGTTCGCCATCCGGGTCGTGCTGCTGATCCTCGCGGCACTCGTGTCGCTGAGCATCGTGTTCGACCTGGACTTCCTCCTCGGCGCCTTCACCGCCGGGATCATCTGGCGCCTCCTCATGCGCGACGCCGGAGAGGAGGACGCCGCGGCCGTGGAGAGCAAGATCGAGGGCGTCGCGTTCGGGTTCATGGTGCCGATCTTCTTCGTCTACACGGGAGTGACGTTCGACCTCCAGGCGCTGCTCGACGAGCCCTCGCTGTTCCTGATGCTTCCGGTCGGTCTTGCAGCTCTGCTGGTGATCCGCGGTCTTCCGTCGACGCTCGCCGCGCCCGAGGGCTCGACGCCGCGCGATCGGCTCTCGATCGCGCTCCTGGGGGCGACAGGCCTCCCGATCATCGTCGCCGTCACCGCGATCGGCGTCGAAGAGGGCGTCCTATCGACGGGGCACCAGGCGGCCCTCATCGCCACCGGCATGCTGTCGGTGCTGCTCTTCCCCGTCGTGGCGATGGCGCTGCGGGGGGACCGCGTCGCCGGCGACGTGCTCCAGGACGACATGGCATGACCACCGCCGAGCTGTTGGACCGGGCCCGCGCGCAGCTTGCCGGAGCCCCGCGCGAGGCCCTCGGCGAGCTCGTCGTGCCCCGGCGGATCCTCGGCGTCTCGCGACCGCCGCGAATCGAGCCGCGGGGAACCGCGTGGCACCTGGGGGTGCTGCTGCTCGCCGACGACGCCGTGTGCGCGACGGGCGACATCGTCCGTGCCCGTGCGGAGGCTCGGCGCGGGTACACCGCCGAGTCCCAGCGTCACCGCGCCGAGCTCGCGGCGGCGGCACGCCGCGGCGGTTTCGCGGAGGGCGAGACCGTCCACATCGGATGGCGGATGCTGCGGCCCGACGCCGTCGACAGGGGAGAGGCATCCGGTCCGCTCATCTCCGACGACGGCGCTCCCAGCATCCGCTGGAGCATCTCAGGCGGACTCATGCCGCTCGAGGCATACCTGTCCGAGCGGGTCGCACTGCTGCTCGATCCGCCCACCGGCGCGTAGAGCGCCCGCCAAGCGCTTACCAACGGGCCTGGGTCGGGTCAAGAGGTGGCCGGGCCTCTCGCGCGCGCCTACGGTGAGACCATGGCGCGACGCGACCTCCTCCGGCAGATCGTCGTCATCAGCGCGTTCTGCTTCATGATCGTCGCCGCGATGGTCGGCTCCGGCGTCTTCGGTGGGACATCTGTGGAGAACCTGCAGGACGGCGCGCTGGACGAGGACGGCTCGTATCTCGCCCCCGCGGGGCCGGCGTTCGCGATCTGGTCCGTGATCTACCTCGGGCTCTTCGCCTACACGATCTGGCAGGCGCTGCCGGCCCAGCGCCGCAGCGACCGGCAGCGCACGCTCGGGTGGCTCATCGCCGGCACGATGATGGTGAACGGGCTGTGGCTCGTCGCGGCCCAGTTCGGCTCGCTGGCGCTCACCGTGCTCGTCATCATCGTGCTGCTGGCCCTCCTCGGGGTGACCTTCCACCGGACGGTCATCGACCCGGCCGACGGCTGGCTCGACCGGCTGCTCGTCGACGGTGTCACGGGTCTCCACCTCGGCTGGGTGACCCTCGCGACGGTGGCCAACATCACGGCGTGGCTCACGGTCATCGGCCCACCCGAGTGGGAGGCATCCGCCGATCTCTGGGGCGTCGTCGTGCTGATCGCCGTCGCGGTGATCGGCCTCGGCATCGAGGCCGCCGGCGGCTGGCGGCTCGGCCCGGCGCTGGCGATCGCCTGGGGACTGTCATGGCTCGCCGTCGGACGACTGTCCGGCGAACCGCCGAGCACGGCCATCGGCATCACCGCGCTCATCGTCGCCTTCGTGGTCCTCGCGGCGGCCGTGATCGGCACGATCCTGCGCGAAGCGGCGTCCGTCCGCAACGCGTCGGCGTGAGTCAGGCGCTCGCGAACCGGGCGGCGAAGGCCTGCAGCAGCCGTGCCGGCTCGGTCACGGACGCCGCGAGCACGCGCGCGGCGATCGTGTCGAAGTGCGCCGACTCGAAGTAGCCGTCGTCCCGGTAGACCGCCATGCGCTCGGTGAAGGCCTTCGTCGTGGGCTCCGGGTGGAACTGGGTGGCGTAGAGCCGGTCGCCGACGCGGTACGCCTGGACGGGGCATTCCTCGTTCGACGCGAGCAGCACCGCTCCGTGCGGCAGCTCCTCGGTGCCCTCCTTGTGCGCGGTGAGCGCGGTGAAGCGGTCCGCGAGGCCGCCGAACACCGGGTCGGCCAAGGCGGCGTCGGTGAGCTCGATCGCGACGGGGCCGGTGTCCTCGGGGAAGGCGCGGCTCACCCGTCCGCCCAGCGTACGGGTCGCGACGCCGATCCCGTAGCAGGTGAACAGCGCCGCCGGACCCATGCCCGAGGCCGCGTGCTCGGCGATGCGCTCGAGTTCGGCCTCGAGCCGCCGCTGGGCGTCGGTCTTGGTCGACTCGGGGTCGGCGACGTTGAAGGGGCTCCCGCCGATCAGGAAGCCGGCGTACTGGTCGAACACGCCGGCGGGCAGCGGATCGCGCACCAGATCGTGGCGGGCCAGGGCGTCCGCGTCCACGCGCATCGCGGCGCGGAAGGACTCGTATTCGGCTGCCGCCGCGTTCAGCTGCGGGCGCACGCAGACATAGAGCAGCGGCCGGGTGGTCATGCACGCAGTCTAGGTCTCCGCCCGCACGGCGGGCGAGGCGGCCGAAATCTGCGGAATCGGTCAGGTCGTCGCGTGTATCAGACCGACACTTCCGTGCTCGGGCATGGTGTGGACAGAATGGGCGCTATGACGCATACGGGCGCCGAGCCATCCGTCGACTCCGTGGAGCCGGCGCGATGGGAGCGAGCCGCCGCACTGTTCGTGCGGTGGCGCGAGGGTGACAGCCGTGCGATGGATGAGCTCGTCCGCCTGATGACGCCGCCGCTGTGGCACGTCGTCCGGGCGTACGGTCTCGACCACGCGCTCGCTCAGGACGTCGTGCAGACGACGTGGCTGACGCTCGTTCGCCGTCACGAGACCATCCTCGACCCGCTCGCGGTGTCGGGGTGGCTCACGATGTGCGCACGCCGTGAGGCGTGGCGGGTCGGCAAGCAGCATCGGCGCGCCGATGCGACCGAGGCCGAGTCGCTCGAACCGCACCTTCCTGTCCACGAATCCGCCGAGCAGACGGCAGCGCAGGACGACGAGACGCGTCGCCTCTGGACCGCTGTCGGCACGCTCAACGACCGATGCCAGCGCCTGCTGCGGATCGTCGCGTTCGAGGACCGCCCCGACTACGCCCGCATCGCCGAAGACCTGGCGATGCCCATCGGATCGATCGGACCGACCCGTCAGCGCTGTCTCGCGAAGCTGCGCGCCGTTCTCGAGGGCGACGGATGGAGAGGGGACGACGATGGAAACTGAGGACTTCGCGGCCGATGCCGCACTGTTCGCACGCATGCGCCGGATGTGGGAGGACGTCGATCCGGTTCCCGCCGACCTGGTCGACCGCATGGTCGCCGCAGTGGCCGTCGAGGACCTCTCGCGCGAGTACGCGCTGCTGACCCTCGTGGAGGGGACGCTCGCGGCGGTGCGCGGAGAGACCGATACCGCGACGCTGCAGTTCAGCGACGGCACGACGAGCGTGCTGCTGCACGTGACGGCCACCGAGGGCGGCGGCCGGCGCGTGGACGGATGGGTGGATGCCACGGCGCTGGCCATCCGGCTCGTCCAGGACGACCGCGAATGGTCGGCCGAACCCGGCGAGCACGGTCGGTTCGCCTTCGAGGAGGTCACGCCAGGGGTGGCGCGGCTTCGCCTGGTGGTCCGCGACGCCGATGGGGCGATGCACGACTTCCAGACCCCGCAGTTCGAAGTCTGACACGCAGTTCCGAGAGACGGATGCCGCGGCCTGGGGGCCGCGGATTCCGCATGTGATGAGGGAGAAGACATGGCGAAGGGCGAGAGCGCGCAGCGGCGCACCTGGCGGGAGCGAGAGGTCGCGGGGGAACCGAAGGGCGTGGTCCTCGACCCCCGCCGCGAGCCGGTCCCCGGCCTTCAGGCGTACGACACGGTGTACGTGCCGGGGCACCTGGTGATCTCGGGAGACCCCGCCGCCGCCGAGGAGGCCCTGAAGGGGGCCGCGGCCAAGCTCGGCTGGGACGTCGAGGTGGAGCCGCTCCCGAGCGGGAAGGACACCGCGGCGCTCTCGCGTGCGTGGATCGTCCAGGCGCCGCGGGAGAACCGCGACGACGAGCCCGTGCCGCCCGTGGACGCCTGGCGTCTGCTGCAGCAGGCGCGCCGCGATGTGCTCATCGCCGAGCGCCTCGGCGTCTCCCCCCGCACCCTCGCGCGGCGGGAGGCGGCCGCGGAGGAGGTCGACTCCGCGGCGCGTGCGGCCGCGACGCGCAGCGTGTCGCTCGAGGCGGCGATCGCCAACGACCCGCCCCACCGCGCCGAGGCCGCGGCCGAGCCGGAGGTGAAGACCCGGCGTGCCCGCGCCGTCGACGATCCCGTGCTCGCACAGGTCAGCCTCGACCACGTGCTCGGCGTCGACCCGATCGACATGAATCCCCACGGCCGCACCAACCCCCACGGCCGCACGAATCCGCACGGGCGGACGAATCCGCACGGGCGCACCAACCCGAGCGGCACCGACGGCTACGCGTACCCGGGCTCCGGCGGGCTCGAGCTGGTCACCTTCATCGGTGCGGCACCTGCGGACCGCCACGCGCTCGCGAACGGCGGCCGGCGACCCGTCATCGCCTTCGCCGACACCGGCTGCGGCGAGCACCCCTGGTTCACCGCGCCCGACGGCCGGTCCGTCGTGCGCACCATCGACGCCGCGGACGGCTCCGGCGTCATCGGCGTGAACGACCCGGCGACCGACCCCGAGCGCTTCGGCGACCTCGCCGGCCCGCTCGACGGGTTCCTCGACGATGCCGCCGGGCACGGGACGTTCGTCGCGGGCGTGCTGCGCCAGGTCTGTCCCGACGCCGACCTCATCGCTATCCGGGTCGCCGACAGCAACGGCAGCGTCCTCGAGAGCGAGCTCATCACGGCCCTCGAGCAGCTGGCGGACTGGATCGACGCGGGGACGGAGGCGGAGCCGCACGTTGTGGACGTGCTGAACCTCTCGCTCGGCTACTACCACGAGACCCCCGAGGACGGACGGTTCAGCCTGCGCATGTACGAGGCGCTGCGCAGCCTCCGAGCCCGCGGCTGCGTGATCGTCTGCTCGGCCGGGAACGACGCGACCGAGCGTCCCACCTTCCCGGCGGCGCTGTACAACTGGGGAGACCCGCTCCTCAGCTTCGACGATCCGGACGGCGACGCCGCGCGGCACTTCGCCGTCGGTGCGCTCAACCCGCAGCGCACTTCGGTCGCGCTGTTCAGCAACATCGGGGACTGGGTGAACCTCTACGCCCCGGGGACGTCGGTGCTGAGCGTCTTCCCGTCCTTCGAGGGCGGCCTCCAGGCAGGCTCGCGCAACGACCGCGGGCAGCGCCGTCGCCAGAGCCTCGATCCGGACGACTTCGACAACGGCGACGAGGGAGGGTTCGCCGTGTGGAGCGGCACCTCGTTCGCCGCGCCGTACGTCGCGGGAACGGTGGCGGCGAAACTCGCCCCGCAGCTGATGGGCGCCGCCGTCGCCGGACGCAGGAAGCACCCCGTGGACGAGGCGGTCGAGGCGATCACGGCGCTGGACCGATCGCGGCTCCCCTCCGGGTAGCGGCGGAGCGCGGCATCCGTCGTCGCTCCGCGGGCCCTCTTCGCGCCATGATTGCTCCATGGGGACTGGTCTCGACGCGGGGGCGTCGTATGCCCGCGGGGTCGAGCTGGCCAATCGGGGTCGCTACACCGACGCGAAGCGCGTGCTCGCCGAGGCGAGCGCCGCCGCCGAGCGAGACGGCGACCGGAATCTGACGGCCCGCATCGCGGGCACCACCGCGTATGTGCTCGCGCGCACCGGCGACGTCGACGCAGGCGAGCGGCTCTGCCTGGACGCGCTCGGTCAGGACGGCCTGGACGCCGTGACGATCGCGCAGCTCCACGGGCAGCTCGGCGCCCTCGCCCTCGAGCGCGGTCTGCTCGACGACGCGGCGGCGTGGCTCGACAAGAGCATCCGGGGGCTTCGGGACGAGCCGGTGCGCCAGGCCAACATGAGGATCAACCGGAGCCTCGTCGACATGCAGCGCGGTCAGCTCGACACGGCGCTGGCCGACCTCGCCGCGGCCGAGCAGGCGTACCGCGAGGCGGGGATGACCACCGAGGCGAACCTCGCGGTGCACAACCGCGGCTACACCCTGATGCTCGCGGGTGATCTCGTGGCCGCGCTGCAGACGATGCAGTCCGTTCGCGAGCCGCTGGACGACGCCTCCACGATGTGGGCGGCGGTCAACGAGCTCGACCGTGCCGAGGTGCTCCGCGAGGCGGGCCTCGTGACCGAGGCCGAACGGAGCCTGTCAGCGGTGTCGGCGGCGTTCGGTCGGCACCGTGCGCCGCGCGACCGGGCGACCGCCGACTACCATCTCGCGCGGTCGCTGCTGAGCCACGACCCGGCGCGCGCGGCCGCCGTCGCCGCTGCGTCCGCCCGCCGTTTCGCCGCCATCGGCAGTCCGGGCTGGGCGGTGCGGGCCGACGCGATCGGGCTCCGCGCGCGCCTGGCCGTCGGCCGCCTGGACCGCAGCGGGATGCCGGTGCGGGTGGCCCGCCGGCTGCCCTCGCGCGCGAAGGTCGCCGCCGTCGCCGAGAAGCTCGAGGCGCAGGGATTCCGCTCCGAGGCCGAGGCGCTCCGGCTGACCGATGCGCTGGCGCGCCTGCGCGCGAACCGCCGGGGGGCGGCGTCGGATCCGGGCACCCGCGTCGGCCCGCGCACGCCCCTGGAGGTGGGCCTGCTGGCGCACGAGCTGCGCGCGGCGCGCGCCGCCGACCGCGGCCGGGAGGGTGACACCCGCCGGCACGCCGCGGCGGGGCTCGACCTCCTCGACCGCAACCGGCAGTCCTTCGGCAGCCTCGACCTGCAGGTGTCGGCCGCCATGCGCGGCATCGGGCTGGCGACCACGGGCCTCTCGTCGGCGCTGCGGTCGGGCAGCCATGCCGCCGTCTTCGAGTGGTCGGAGCGCGCACGGGCACTGACGGGCTTCGTGCTGCCGCTGCGGCCCCCGCCCGACCCGCAGCTGGCCGCCGACCTCGCCGAGCTGCGGGTGCTGCGCACCGCCCACCCCGACGGCGACTGGCTGTCGGACCGTCGTGCCTCGCTGCTGAGCGACCGCGCCCGCCAGCGCCAGTGGTCTCAGACCGCCGCCGGCGAGCAGACCGGACGCGCGTCGCTCGACGACGCCGTCGGCGAGCTCGGCGACGGCGAGGTGCTCGTCTCATATGTGTTCGACGGCAACCAGCTGGCGGCGCTCGTGGTGTCGAAGCAGGGCAGCGAGCTCGTCGGATTGGACTGGGCGGCGGCGCGCTCGGCGCTGGGCGGCCTGCGCGCAGACCTCGACATGTCGGCGACCGTCGTCGGGCCGATGGCCGCGGTGGTCCGCCGCGGCCTGGACGCGCGTCTCGAGACGCTGTCGCAGGTGCTCTGCACACCGGTCGACGGGCTGCTCAGGCGCGCAGAGCGCGTCCTCATCACTGCGCCCGGCGTGCTCTCGGGAGTGCCCTGGATGATGCTGCCGGCGCTGCGGCGGCAGCCGATCTCGATCGCCTCCTCGGTCTCGGCCTGGCTCCGCGAGCGCTCACGCGAGTGGACGCCTCCTGGGTCGGCCGGCTTCGCGGCGGGACCGCGGGTCGCCCGCGGCGAGGAGGAGGTGACGGCCGGTTCGGCGGCCTGGCGGCAGGCCGAGGTGCGGACGGGCGTCGGCGCCACGGTCGCGGACGTCACTGCCCTGGCCTCGCGCGTGGACGTCCTGCACGTCGCCGCGCACGGCAGGCACGCCGCCGACAACCCGATGTTCTCGGGTCTCGAGCTGGCCGACGGCGCGCTCTTCGGATATGACATCGATCTCATCCCGCGTGTGCCCGACACCGTCGTCCTCTCGGCGTGCGAGGTCGGACGCTCGTCGGTCCGGTGGGGCGAGGAGGCGCTCGGGATGACCCGCATCTGGCTGCACGCCGGGACGCGCAGCGTGATCGCCGCTCCGGTGGTCGTCGCGGACGACAACGCGTGCGAGCTGCTGGGCGCCGTCCACGAGGGGCTCGCAGCGGGCACCGCGCCCTCGGTCGCGCTCGCCGAGGCGTCAGAGCGCACCGGCATCGTCGCCCCGTTCCAGGTTCACGGCGCCGGCTTCTGACCCGATCCACCGCGCGTGTATCAGGACGGATGCCGCGCACTCCTCATCATCGGACAGGCTCGGCATGCCGACGGGGGGTCGGGTGCGACGCGAGGCATTGGGGAACGCAGATCGGGCTGCGCGTCTCGGCGCCGGTCCGCGAGGGGTGCCGCGTGGGAACTGGGGCGGCACCCCTCTCCTCGCCCTGCGGAGTCAGTCGCGCGACGAGTTGGCGGTGCGACCTCGCACGATCCCGACGAAGGTCTCCACGGCGGCCGTGCTCCGCTCGGCCACCCACGCCAGCGCGACCGTCGACGAGGGGCCGTCGATGAGCGGCCGGTAGTCCGCGTCCTTGCGCCGGTGCAGGCGAGCCAGCGACATGGGGACGACCACGATCCCCACCCCGGCCGCGACGGTGGCGATCGCATCGGCGGTCTCGGCGGGAGGGTCGAAGGCCGGCGAGAGGGTGCCGGGGATCCGGATGCCGAGCACGTCGTCCCCGGGCACGATGAGCACCTCGCCCACGAGGTCGGCTGTGTCCAGCTCGTCCGCCGCGGTGAGGTGCGAGTCCGCGGCGCAGACGACGACCGGCACCTCGTCGTACAGCGGGATGACGTGCAGCCCGTCCTTGTCGATCGGGAGCCTCACCAGCGCCGCGTCGACATCGCCGTCCAGCAGGGCCCGCCGCTCGTCGTCGGTGGCCAGCGGCACCAGCTCCAGCGCGGTGCGCGGCATCCGCTCGTTCCACGTGTCGATCCACCTGCCGGGCGTCGCCCCGGCGATCGCGCCGAGCGTGAACACCGGCGGCGCCGGATCGCCGGGCGGTACGGGGGAAGGAGCGGGCGACGGCTGCGGCCGCCGGGACCGGGTGGGCCCGGGCTTCTGCGCACGGCCGGCGGTGTTGCCGCGCTTCGGCGGCGTGCCCCGTCCCCGCCCACCCGCGCGTGCCCCGCCTTTCGCCATACCGTTCAGCGTAGCCGGGGCGCTATCGTTCGCTCATGGTGGCGATCCTGGCGACGGTCTTCGCAGCGCTGGCCGCGCTGCTGCACGTGTACATCTTCGTGATGGAGAGCGTGCAGTGGACGCAGCCGCGGATCTGGCGGCGGTTCGGGGTGGCCGACCAGGCGGCCGCGGACATTACGAAGCCGATGGCGTACAACCAGGGCTTCTACAACCTGTTCCTCGCCGTCGGCGTCGTCATCGGTCTGGTGCTGGTCTACGCCGGTGCGGATTCCGCCCCGCTGCGCGCGGCCGGCCTCGCGCTCGTGCTCTTCAGCCTGGGCTCGATGGTGGCGGCCGCCCTCGTGCTGCTGACGACCGGCATGAAGTACCTGCGCGCGGCGCTCATCCAGGGGACGCTGCCGCTCATCGGCTTCGTGCTGTTCCTCTTCGCCTGACGCGCCGCCGACGGCTCAGTCGCACGCGCCCCAGCGGCCGGCCGAGGCGGCGACCGCGGTGGACTCGAGCGAGCGCAGCAGCTCCTCGTGGGTGCGATTGGGCGAGTAGACCTCCACGCGCGCATCACCGCCGGCGACGAGCTCGCCGTTCACGAAGCGGCCGTCAGGGGTCCAGACATAGAGCAGGGTCCTGCCGTACTGATCCTGCGGCTCGACGTCGGTGGTGACCCAGATGGTGGATCCCACCGGAACGAGCGACGTCAGGCTCGCTGTCGCCTCCGCGCCCCAGCACTCGACCTCGGGTGAGACCTCCGGCGTGTCGACACCCAGCAGACGCACGCGCGTCGACTCCTGATCGGTGACAACCCGGTTGGGAGTGGCCACGTGAGCGCGCAGCGTGTCGCCGTCGTGGACGCTCTCGACGGTCATCTCGAACGCGTCGGCCGGGATCGCCGGCATCGCGGCCGTCGTGGCCCCTGCCGTCGGAGCGGCCTCGGGCGCGTCGCCGCGGCCTATGAACCACCACAGGGCGGTGCCCGCGAGGACGACGAGCAGGATGCCGACGAGGACGCGCTTGACCACGCGGCGAGCCTAGAGCCTGGCGGCGACGTGCGCCGTCTCGAGGTGGGCGGGCGCCCGGCGCTCAGGCGGCGAGGCGGAGCCCCCGCTTGTCGGTGGCCACGCGCTCGCCGTCGCCGATCGTCTCGTCGTCGCCGATGAGCGAACCGCCGGCCACGCGGGCGTCGTGCCCGACGTGCGTGCGGACGCCGATCTTGGCGCGCGGTCCGATGGCCGCTCGGGGACCGATGTGAGCGTGCGGTGCGATCTCCGCGTCGGGGCCGATCACCGCATCCGATTCCACCCACACGCCGCGGCCGACGTGCGCGCCCGCGGCGATCTGCACCCCCGGTTCGACATATGCCCCCGCTTCGACGATGGCGCTCGGGTGCACCTTCGCTCCATGCGCGATAAGGCCACGGCCATTGGCGTGCTTGCGATAGCGCAGCGTCTCGCCCTGGTCGTTCTCGATGTCGACGTAGTTCTTGCCCACTGTCCCCTCCTGCAGCACCGGAAGGCGCTGAGTACAGGAATAACCTCAACCCTTGATGATTCATTCCCGCGCATCGGATGCTTTGGATGCACGGGGTTGCCAAATATTCGGAACCGGGCTATGAAGCGGATTGCGCCCGCGTCCGCGAGGGGGTCGAGCGCGCACCGGGATGCTGCCGCGGGGGTCTTCCCGGACAGATCGACCGGTTCTGCTCTAGGCTGTGGAATCACCCATCCCTCGAGCAGAAGTGTGGTGCAACGGTGCCCGACCGTCGCGAGGATCGCTCCATCCATACGGACCGTCTGGTCGCGGGATCGGCGCTCGAGACCCTTCCGACGATCCGCGAGGTCATCGCGCTCGACGCCGTCGTCCAGGGGGTGCCGGAGGTGCTCGTGGGCGACCAGGCGCTCGAGCGCCGCGTGCGGTGGCTCCACGTGTCCGACAACGCCGGTGTGGCACGGCTCCTCGACGGCGGCGAGCTGCTGCTCTCCACCGGTGCGTCGTGGCCCGAGGACGCGGCCGATCTGCGGCGATTCATCGGCGAGCTGGACGACGCCGGGCTCTCCGGCCTGATCCTCGAGCTCGGCACCCACTACCGCGACGTGCCGCCGGCGGTGGTCGAGGCGGCGCGGGAGCGGGGGCTGCCGCTGATCATCCTCCACCGCGAGCTGAAGTTCATCACGATCACCGAGGCCGTGCATGCCCGCATCATCACGGGGCAGACGGATGCGCTCCGCGCCCGCGACGAGGTGCGCGAGCGGTTCACGGCGCTCGTGCTGCGAGGCTCCCCCGCGGACTTCATCGTCCACCAGCTGGCGCAGACGCTCGGCGCTCCCATCGTCCTGGAGAACCTCGGGTACGAGGTCGTGGCCGCCGAGGTCCCCCTCGCGATGGAGGAGGAGCTCTTCACGGAGTGGGAGCTGCGGTCGCGCTCAGCCCACCGGCGTTCCGAGCAGCGCCGCGAGCGCGGCGTGGCCGCCGGCGCCGAGGACTGGCTCATCGTGCCGGTCGAGGCCCGCGGCATCCGCTGGGGGAATCTCATCGCGCTGCCCGGGCCCGAGCATCCTGCCGGGCGCACTGCCGTGCTCGAGCAGGGCGCGATCGCCCTCGCGGTCGGTCGGCTCGCCGACGGCGACGCGGACGAATGGGCCCGTATCGGGCGCCGCCGCCTCGTGGACGGTCTCCTCGCCGGTCGGTTCGCGGGAGTCGGAGGGGCCGCGGCGCGACTCGAGGCCGCCGGCCTGCCGCTGCGCGGGGCGAAGCTGTACGGCCTCGTCATCTCGGGGGCCCCCGTCGCGGCGGAGCGGGCGGATGCCGCGGCTCGCGCCCTGCGCGGCCGAGCCCTCGCCGGCTCGGCTCCGTCGGGGGTCGTCGCGCCCGCCGCGACCGTCCTCCTGTCCCTGCCGGTGGACGCAGTGTTCGACGACGACGCCGTCCTCGCCTTCGCGCGGTCGCTCGTCGAACCCGCGGACGCCGAGCGCGTGACGGTGTCGGTCGGGCGCGCGTCCGAGGGCATCGACGCGGCGCTCGCGTCGGTGCATGAGGCCGTCGACCTCGCCGGGGGCCGTCGGCGCCGCCCCGGTCGCGGGCCGCAGCTGCGTCGCGCGGAGAACCGCCCGCTCGTCCAGCTCGTGACGGCGCTGCGCGACGACCATCGCGTGCTCGAGCACGGGGAGCGCATGCTGGCGCCGCTCATCGCGCACGATCTCTCCCGTTCCGGCGACCTGCTCGACGTGCTCGAGGCCATGCTCGCCCACCCCGGCAACCGCACGGCGGCGGCGGCGGCATCCCATCTCTCCCGATCGGTGTTCTACCAGCGGATCGCGCTCATCGAGGAGCTGCTGGGCGTCGACCTCGACGACGGCGAGACCCAGACGGCGCTGCACCTCGCTCTGCTCGTGCGCAGGTCGGCGGGGCGGTGAGTTCTCCGTTGCTGAGCGCCACCACGGCGCCTCCTGCAGACCCCACGGAGTGCCGTGCGCGATGTCGGACGTGGTCGCCACACTGAAGTCATGACATTCATCGAACATATGTGCGACGCTGTCGACCGGCTTCGCGTGTTCGGGGAATTGGATGTCGAGGCGGGCGAGCTTCCCGCGTCTGCGTCGCGGCTGAGCGATGGATCTGTGCGCGAGCTGCTCGCCGAGACGAGCGGACTCGCGAAGCAGATCGCCGCATTGCAGGCCGTGCTCGCAGGGGTCGCATCGGCGCGCTCTGCTCGCGACCGCGGCCACACCGGCTTCACGCAGCAGACCGGGCACCGCAATGCCGTCGAACTCCTGCGCGACCTGACCGGTGCGACGCGCGGCGAGGCGACGCGGGCGGTGAAGGTCGGCGAAGCGCTACTCGACGGCCTCGGGAGTGACGATGGCGTCGACTCTGCGCTGGACACGGATGCGACCGGGGGCAAGGAAACGCCCGTGATTTCGCCCCTCTGGCATGAGCCGCTGCGCGAAGCCGTGCTGGCAGGCCTGATCACGACGGCCCAGCATCACGCCGTCCGCAGCGGACTCGGCGAGCCGCCGGTCATCGATGGACGCGAACCGGATGCCGTGATCGCGGCGTGGCGCGCGGCGGCGGGGGAGCTGGTCGCAGACGCCGAGACGTGCACTGTCGAAGACCTCTCGGCTCGCGCCCGCGCGCTGAAAGACATGCTCGACCCGGCGGGAGCCGAAGAGAGGTTCGCCGCGCGATTCAGCCAGCGTGGGCTTCGATGGACCACCGGCGCAGAAGGGCTGCCGCGGGCGATCATCACCTTCGACGACGAGATGGGTGCCTGGGTTCGCGGCCTGCTCGATGCGGGACTCGCCCCTCGACGTGGCGGCCCACGGTTCGTCGCCGAGGATGAGAGAGCGGCGGCGGAAGACCTCGTGCGCGATCCACGCACCAACGAGCAGCTCGCCTATGACCTGCTCGTGGACGTCCTTCGCGCGGGCGCGCTCGCCGACGCCGTCGACGTGTACGGCACGAAAGAGGCGGGTGTGCGGCTGGTCACGATGACGGATGCCGTAACCGGCGAGCTCGTGCGGCGAGATGTATTCGGCCGTCTCGTGACCACGGCGCACTCCGACGACGGCACCGTCACGCTTCCGGGGTCGGCTCTGGAGCGCGCGATCTGTGCGACGGGCACTGTCGAGGTCACGATCGACACGTCAGGCAATCCGCTTGATGCCGGCCGTGAGAGTCGCCTCTTCACGGCGAAGCAACGACTGGCGCTGGGGATCAGAGATGGTGGATGTCTCTGGCCAGGCTGCGATCGCCCACCCGCATACTGCGAGGCGCATCATTGCGAACGGTGGTCGGACGGTGGCCGTACGGATTGCAGTGTCGGCGTCCTGCTCTGTCGATTCCACCATCTTCACCTCCACAACCGCGGGTGGCGGATCAGCGGCGATGGCGGCAGCGCCTTCATGCTTCATCCGCCGCCGAACGTCGATGACAAGCCGATCCGGCTGCGCTCCAAGTCTCCGTTGCGGTTGCTCTGGGATCCACCGCCCGGTCGAACAGGATGGCGTACCCCGCCCGCCTCGCCTGCGCAGGAACCGATCTTCCGGCGCAGCGCCTGAGCCGGGTTCGGCATCGACCCTCACGTGCTGGACACCTGCGTGCGCACGCCCGTTCCACCGGTGGGCGATCACGCCGGCCTTGCGGCGCACACCACCCGAGCTTGCCGCGCACCCCACCCGAGCGTGCGGCGTGCCTCACACGCGGTGCGGGTCGATCATCGTCATGCCGGCGGGCGTGGCGTGGTCGAAGCCGGGCAGCATCCGGGCCGCCTCGTCGAGGTCGATGACGCGCTCGATGAGGCGCTCGGGGTCGAGGGCACCGCTCTCGATCAGCGCGAGCATGCCGGGGTAGTCGGCGGCGGCCATGCCGTGGCTGCCGAGGATGTCGAGCTCCCACGCGATCACGCGCGCCATCGGCACGCGCGGATGCCCTTCGACCGGAGGCAACAGCCCGATCTGCACGTGCCGGCCGCGGCGGCGGAGGCTGTGGATGCCGTCGGCACAGGTCTCCTCGCTGCCGACCGCGTCGACCGACACATGCACGCCACCTCCCGTGAGCTCGTGGACGGCGGCGGGGACGTCCCGGCCATCGGCCACGAGCACGCGATCGGCGCCGAGCGACCGAGCCACGTCGAGCGCAGCCGGGTTCCGGTCGACCGCGACCACGCGCGCCCCGAGCGCCTTCGCGATCATCACCGCGCTCAGTCCGACGCCGCCGGCCCCGACGACCGCGACCCACTCGCCGCGCGCGAGACGCGCACGACCGACGAGTCCGCGGTATGCCGTGGCGAAGCGGCAGCCGAGGCTCGCGGCCGCCTCGAAGCTGACGGACTCGGGGACCGCGACGAGGTTCATGTCGGCCGCGTGCAGGGCGACGTACTCGGCGAACGAACCCCGGTGTGTGAAACCGGGCTGCTGCTGATCCGGGCACACCTGTGCCTCGCCGTTCAGACACCACTCGCAGCGCCCGCACCCGCACACGAACGGTACGGTCACGCGGTCGCCGACCGCCCACTTCTCGACGCCTGCGCCGACTTCGGCGACCACTCCGGCGAGCTCATGCCCGGGCACGTGCGGCAGGGCGACCTCGTCGTGCCCCGCCCAGGCGTGCCAGTCGCTGCGGCAGAGGCCGGTCGCGTGGACGCGCACCACGACCCCGCCGTCCGGCGCGCTCGGAACCGGGATGTCCCGGACCTCGGGCATCACACCGATGGCGTCGTACACGACAGCTCGCACCGCGACATCCTCTCATCCGGTTCGCGCCACGACCGACGGGATCAGCCCGCGAGGTACACCTTCCGCAGCGTCTCGCGCACCGTCCACACCGTGCGCATCCCCGCGGTGAGCCGCACGACCGATCCAGGCCGCAGCTCGATCGGCTCGAGAGCCGGGTCGTCGAACGACACAGTGGCGGCGCCCGCCAGCACGACGAACACCTCGTCCGCCTCGACATCCGTGGACGTGCCCGGCGTGTGCTCCCACACCCCGATCGTGTCGGTCAGCTCGACGAGGCCGGCGGCCGGCGCGCCCGCCACGACCAGCTCGGCAGGCAGCGGTTCGAGGGGGAGCGTCAGGGCGACGGCATCCGTCACCGTCCCGGGCTCGAGGCCGTCGAACGGCGACGTCACGAGTCGAACCCCAGTCCCAGCGCGTCCAGCGTCTTCAGCAGCAGGTTGCGCCTGCCCCTGTTGTGGTCGGCGCGGTCGAGGGACCAGCGGGTGGCATTGATGCCGATCGACGCGGCGGGCTCCGGCGGAAACGGGAGCGGGCGCTTGCGCACCATCTCGAGCTCGGTGCGCTCGTTCGACACCCCGTCGAGCAGGTCGAGCATCACCTCTCCGGCGAACCGGGTGGAGCCGACGCCGAGTCCGGTGAAGCCCGCGGCGTAGGCGACGCGGCGGTCGCGCGCGGTGCCGAAGAACGCCGTGAACTGCGTCGACGTGTCGATCGCGCCGGCCCACTGATGGGTGAAGCGCAGGCCCTCGAGCTGCGGGAAGGTCGTGAAGAAGTGGCTCGCGAGCTTCTGCCAGGTCTCGGGCCGGTGCTCGTAGGCGGGGTCGACCCGGCGGCCGTAGCGGTAGATCGCGTCGTAGCCGCCGAACAGGATGCGGTTGTCCTTGCTGAGCCGGTAGTAGTGGAACTGATTGGCCAGGTCGCCGATCCCCTGGCGGTCCTGCCAGCCGACCGAGGCGAGCTGCGCGTCGGTGAGCGGCTCCGTCATCAGCACATAGTCGTAGACGGGCACGGTCATCAGGCGGTTGCGCTTGATGAGGGACGGGAAGACGTTGGTGCCGAGTGCGGCGCGGGATGCCTCCACCCGGCCGTCCTCCGTCACCGCCACGACGCCGACGCCGCTCGTGTCGAGTGCGGTGACGCGCGAGCGCTCGAAGATCTCGACGCCGCGCTCCTCGCACACGCGCGCGAGCTCCGCGGCCATCCGGGCGGGGTGCACCATGCCGCAGGTGTTCCGCTCCCACACCGCTGCGAGGTACGTGGGGGAGTGGACGGCGGCCTGCGCCTCGTCGCGGTCGAGGTAGACCACGCCCTCCTCGCCCTCGGCGGCCCACTCCTCGAGCCACTCGACCTGGTGCGGCTCGACGGCCGGTGCGAGCTGGCCCGTGCGCTCGAACTGGAAGTCCATCCCGTAGCGGGACTCGGACGCCTCGATCGCGTCGAGGTTCTCCCGCCCGAGACGCTCGAGCGTCGGCATCTCGCGCGGCCACCGGGCCATGCCGTTCTCGTGGCCGTGCGTGAGGCTCGCCTCGCAGAACCCGCCGTTGCGCCCCGAGGCGGCCCACCCGACCCGCTGCGCCTCGATGACCACGACCTTCGCATCGGGGTCGCGCTCGGTGGCCAGCAGCGCCGTCCACAGGCCGGTGTACCCGCCGCCGACCACCACGAGGTCGGCCCGCGTCGTCCCGGCCAGCGACGGCCGGTTGGGAGTGAGGCTCTGCGGGAGGTCGTCGCGCCAGAAGACGGAGTGCTTCGCCTCGGCGAGGGAGTGCTGGACGACGGATGCCGCCGGCCGCTGTCGTTCGAAGACGGTGGTGCCCACGGGGATCAACTCCGATGCATGAGAGGTGCTCCCATCCTGGCCGCTCGCCGTCACGCGAGGCGGCGGGCGGTGTCGGGAGTTGCCGCCGCGGTCGGACAGGTTGTGTCGTGCCGCCCACTGATCGGTGCGTGGCGCCCGGTCGTCCCGGACCCGCGAGGTCAGCGAGCGGTGAGCTCGCCGACGAGCGCGTCCACCCTGCGGACGCGGGCGTACGTCCCGTCCAGCGCGGCCATGAACGCCACGTGCACCTGCTCGCCCGGCACGGTGCGACCGTCGTATGCGAGGTCGGGCGCCGCGCACGCGTCCTCCGCCACCGCGACGGAGAAGCCCAGATCGGATGCCGCGCGCACGGTGGCATCCACGCACATACTCGACATCATCCCGGCCACCACGACCTCGTCCGCGGCAGCCGCGCGCAGCAGCGCCTCCAGGCCGGTGCGGAGGAAGGCGTTCGGCTCGTGCTTGACGACCACGTGCTCCTCGCCGTCCGGCGCCACCCGCCGGTCGATCTCCACGCCCGGTGTCCCCGGTGCGAAGAAGGAGGCATCCGCATCGTCCGACAGGTGCTGCACGTGCACCACCCGCTCACCCGTGGTGCGGAAGGCGGCGAGGAGCCGGGCGGCGGCGTCGGCGGCGGCATCCGCGCCCACGAGAGGGTGCCGGCCACCGGGGAAGTAGTCGCGCTGGATGTCGATGAGGAGCAGGAGTCGGGTCACCGCAACAGCATAGAAGTCGGCGACCGCCGAACCGGCGACCGGGGATCAGGCGTCGGGAGCGGCGAAGACGCGCTCGCCCTCGACGAAGGTCTGCAGCGCATGCGTCGCGCCGATCTCCTCCGCGGGCCCGGCGAACGGATCGCGGTCGAGCACGACGAGGTCGGCGAGCTTGCCGACCTCGATGGTGCCCGTGACGTCGTCGAGGTGGTTCACCCACGCCGAGCCGGCGGTGTAGGCGGTCAGCGACGTCGCCAGGTCGATCGCCTGCTCGGGGAGGAACGCGTCGTACTCGCCCTCCTCATGGCCGGGGGCGGCCGTGCGGTTCACCGCGGTGTGGATGGCCGCCATGGGGTCGGGTGTCGAGACCGACCAGTCGCTGCCGGCGGCGAGCACCGCTCCCGCTCGCAGCAGATCGCCGAACGGGTACTGCCACGCGCTTCGCGGCTCGCCCAGGAACGGCAGGGTCAGCTCGACCATCTGCGGCTCGTACGTCGCCCACAGCGACTGCATGTTGGCGGCCACGCCCAGCTCGCGGAAGCGGGGGACGTCCTCGGGGTGCACCACCTGGATGTGGGCGATGTGATGACGGTTGTCGCTCCGGCCGTTGAGCGCGATCGCGCGCTCGACCGCGTCGAGGCACTCGCGCACCGCGCGGTCGCCGATCGCGTGGAAGTGCACCTGGAAGCCCTCGGCGTCGAGGATCGGCACCGCCTCGGCGAGCACGGCCGGGTCGACGAACGAGATGCCGGAGTTGTCGGTGAAGTGACCATGTCCGTCGCAGTAGGGCTCGAGCATCGCCGCGGTGAAGTTCTCTGCGACGCCGTCCTGCATCACCTTGACCGAGGTCGCCGCGAACCGGCCGGCGCGGTAGCGGTCGCGGCGCTCGAGGATCGACGGGATCTGCTCGAGGCCCTGCGTGCGGTCCCACCAGATGGCGCCGACGACCCGCGCGGTCAGGGTGCCGTCTGCGGCGGCCTGGAGGTAGGCGGGGCCCGGGTCGCCGGCGTCGCCGTACGACCCGACGATGGCGTCCTGCCATGCGGTGATGCCGAACGAGTGCAGGTACCGCTGCCCGAGCAGCAGCGCGTCGGTGAGCCGCTCGAGCGGTTCCTCCGGCAGCAGGCGGTTGACCAGGGCCATGGCCCCCTCGTGCAGCGTTCCGGACGGCGTGCCGTCCGCGTCCCGCTCGATGCGGCCGTCGGCCGGGTCGGGGGTCTCGCGGTCGATGCCGGCCAGGCGCAGCGCGGCCGAGTTCACCCACGCGCCGTGCCCGTCGCGGTTGGGGAAGAACGCGGGGCGCTCGCCGGTCACCGCATCGAGGGCGGCGGCCGTGGGGGTGCCGCCGGGGAAGGCCGACATCTGCCAGCCGCCCCCGAGGATCCACTCGTCCGACGCATGGTCGGCGACGTAGCCGGCGATGGCCTCGAGGTACTCGGCGGCGGTGCCGAGCTCCGACAGATCGCAGCGCAGCATGTCGAGGCCGCCCCACACGGGGTGGACGTGCGCGTCCTGGAACCCGGGGATCAGCATCCGCCCCCGCAGATCCACGAGCTCCGTCGACGGCCCGACGAGCTCGCGCACGTCGTCGCCGCCGACCGCCACGATGCGGCCGGCCCTCACCGCGACAGCGCTCGCGCGGGAGCGCACGGTGTTCGCCGTGAAGACGGGTCCGCCGGTGAAGACGAGGTCGGCGTGGGCCACGGAAGGTCTCCTTCTGAAGGTCAGCCGCCCGTCATGGTGCGGGCGATCTGCGTGGCAGAGTCGCCCGCCCGCTTGAGCACCAGCGCGACGAGCGCGAGGGCCACGAGCGTCAGCAGCAGCATGATCGTCGAGACGGCGGCGATCTCGGGGCGCAGGCCCGACCTCACCGCGCTCAGCACGTACACCGGCCACGGGGTGGTGCCCGAGACCTGCACGAAGGCGGCGACGATCGTGTTGTCCAGGCTCAGCGTGAAGGCCAGCAGGAAGCCGGCGAGCACCGCCGGCATGGCCAGCGCCAGCGTCACCCTGCGGAACGTCGTGAACGGCTTCGCGTACAGATCGGCGGATGCCTCCTCCAGATGGGAGTCCTGGCCCACCAGGCGCGCCCGCACGATGTACGAGACGACGGCCGTGGCGAACAGCGACGAGCCCACCGAGAGGCGCACGATGCCGTCGTTGAACATCGAGAGGCCGAGGTCCTGGCCGAGGAACACCAGCCAGGGCAGCAGCGCCACGGCGTCGACGATCTCGGGGGTCACCGACACCAGCAGGAGCAGGCCCAGGAACCACCACACCCACTTGCCGGGGTGGCGGGCCATGGCGATGCCGGCGAGGGTGCCGAGCACCGTCGCGATGACGGCGGCGATGAAGGCGGTGATGAGCGAGACCCGCACCGCGCTCTGGATCGCGGGCTTGGCCAGGATCGTGCCGAAGGCGTCGAACCCGAAGCCGTCCCACGACACGAGCAGGCGGCCGGTGTTGAAGGAGTAGACGACGATCACGATGATCGGCAGGAACAGGAAGAGCATCACCAGGACGCCCCACACGGTGAAGGCGATGTCCGACCACGATCGGCGTGCGCGGCGCCGCGGCGCCGCCGCCGTGCGGGTGTCGCGCTGCTGCGCCTGCAGGATCGTCTCGGTCGCGGTCATCGTCTCGGGGGGAGTCATGTCGTCACCTCCACGGTCGCCGCGGGCGCGGCATCCGTCGTCGCCGTCTCGGACACGGGACCCAGCACCAGCCGGTCGCGGCTGCGGAAGGGCAGCGCGATGAGCCAGATGAGCACGGCGGCGACGCCGATGGTCAGCATGATCACGAGCATCAGCAGCACGGCCATCGCCGAGCCGAGCGCCCAGTTCTGTGCGGTCTGGAACTGGCTCGCGACGAGCTGCCCGACCATGTTGCCCTTGGCGCCGCCGAGCACGGTCGCGGTGATGTAGTCGCCCATCAGGGGGATGAACACCAGCAGCACGCCGGCGACGATGCCGGGCTGCGAGAGCGGCAGCGTCACGCGGAAGAAGGTGGTCACCTTGCCGGCGCCGAGGTCCTTGGAGGCCTCGCGCAGCGCCGGGCCGACGCGGTCGAACGCGACGAACAGCGGCAGGATCATCAGCGGCAGGTAGTTGTAGACGACGCCGATGACGACGGCCGTGCGGGTGTAGAGCAGCTCCAGCGGGCCGTCGAGCACGCCGATGCCCTGCAGCAGCGACGAGAGCCAGCCATCCGGTGCGAGGATGACCTGCCACCCGATCGTGCGCACGAGGAAGTTCGTCCAGAACGGCACGAGCACGAGCGCGATGAGGATGCCGCGGCGCTGCGGCTTGACCTTGAAGGCCATCCAGTACGCCACCGGCGCTCCGATGAGGAAGCAGAGCACGGTGCCGATGACGCCGACCCACAGCGTGTTCGCGAACGTCGCGAAGAAGGTCGGCGACACCGCCTCGACGTACCGGTCGAACGACAGGATGTCGTTGGCGTGGGTGCCGAAGACGCCCGGCTTGTACCCGAAGCTGAACCACACCACCATCGCGACCGGCGCGACGAAGAAGAGCAGGAGCCACGCCCACGCCGGAACGGCGAGCGCGGCCCCTGCGGAGCGGTTCTCACGCACCTGCTGCGGCCTTCATCTCGTTGTAGATCTCGACCCGCGTGGTCTGCGAGTCGTTGAGCTCCTGCTCGTGCATCGTCTCGAGCTGCTCGGGGGTGAAGAAGATCATGTCGGCCAGCTCCAGGCCGCCCTCCGTGGCCGCGGCCTCCATGTCCTTGCCGCCGACGTTGTAGCCGATGTAGTCCAGGTTCAGCGCGAGGTTCTCGGGTGTCATGGAGAAGTCGATGAACGCGTGGGCGGCCTCGGGGTGCGGGGCGCCGGCGGCGATGGCCCAGTTGTCCATCCACAGCTCCGTCTGCGGGCCGGGGAGGACCCACTGCCAGCGCTCGGGCTCGCTGGACTCGAGCAGGCCGAGACGGGCGTCGCCGTTCCACGCCTGCATGAGGACCTGCGTGCCCTGGGGGATCGCGTTGGTGCCCGGGTACGAGTCGAACGCCGAGATGTGCGGCGCGATCTGCTCGACGAGGAACTGGCGGCAGGCCTCGAGCTCCTCGGGGTCGTCGGTGTTCCAGTCCATGTCGTTGGCCCAGAAGTAGGCGCCGATGATGCCGGCGGGGTCGTCCGACATCGCGGTCTTGCCGCTCGCCTCGTTCTGCGCGGCGTCGAAGAAGTCCCCCCAGGTGCTGAGCTCGCGGGTGATGACCGTCTTGTCGTACACGAATCCGGTGGTGCCCCACGCCTTGCAGACCGAGTAGTCGTTCTCCGGGTCCCATGCACGACCGAGGAACGCGGGGTCCATGTTCGACATGTTGGGCAGCAGGTCCTTGTTGAACTTGGTCAGCAGCTCGTTCTCGATCATCTGCGGGATGAAGACGCCGGTGGGCACGACGATGTCGTAGCCGGAGGTCCCCTTGGCGGCGACGAGCTTGGCGATGAGCTCCTCGTTCGAGGAGTAGGAGTCGAGCGTGACCTTGGGTCCCAGCTGGTCCGTGAAGGCGGCGATGACGTCGGGCGAGTCGTAGTCGCCCCACGTGTAGATGGAAAGGCTGTCCTCGAGGTCGCCGCCGGTCGCCTGCGGGGCGGGGGAGCCGCCGCCGCCGGGAGAGCAGGCGGCGAGCACGGTGGCGCCGCCGGCGAGGGCGGCCAGGCTCAGGAAGCGCCGGCGCGACAGCTCGCGGACGATCGAGGGCGCGGATCCTTCGGGAGCGAGGATGCGCAGCGGGTTCCGGGGCTGGGTCACGAGTACTCCTGGTTCGGGTCGGATGTGGGAAGAGCGGATGCCGCGGCGGCGGCCGGCTCGTCGGGCACGGGTTTCGGGTGTGGATCAGACGGTCGGGGGTGCGATGTAGCCGCCCTGCTCGGCGGCGCCGTCATCGGCGGCGGGGAACAGCAGCACGTGGTGGGCTGCCCACGTGCAGACCACCCGGTCGCCGACGGCGAGAGGCGGCGCGTCGGGCGTCGGGCGTCGGACGATGAGGCTCTGGTCGGCGCCGAGCTGCACGAGGTACTGCATCGTGTCGCCGAGGTGCGAGACGCCGATGAGCTCGCCGCGCGAGGTGTTCGCGTCGGAGAGGCCCGCGCCCGGCTCCGCGGCAGACGCGTCGCGCTCGATGCGGATGTACTCCGGGCGGACGGCCGCCTCACCCAGATTGGTCGTCGTGAGCACGGGTGAGGCCGCCCGCACGAGCGCGTGCGGGGAGGAGATCGCGGCGCCGGCCTCGGCGGTGGGACCCCGGAAGAAGTTCTGCTGCCCCACGAACGCGGCGACATAGGCGGACGCGGGACGGGCGTACACCGTGTCGGCGTCGGCCAGCTGCTCGATGCGACCCGACCGCATGATGGCGATGCGGTCGCTCATCGAGAGCGCCTCGCCCTGGTCGTGCGTCACGAAGATGAAGGTGATGCCCAGCCGCGACTGCAGGAGCTTGAGCTCGAGCTGCATCTCCTCGCGCAGCTGCCGGTCCAGCGCGCCGAGGGGCTCGTCGAGGAGCAGCACCGCGGGCCGGTTCACGAGGGCGCGCGCCAGGGCGATGCGCTGCTGCTGGCCGCCGGAGAGCTGCGCCGGCTTGCGGTCGCCGAAGCGCCGCATCTGCACCAGGTCGAGGGCCTGCGTGACCCGCTCGCGCACCTCGGACTTCGGCGTGCGCCGCTGCTGGAGTCCGTATGCGACGTTCTCGGCGACCGACAGGTGCGGGAACAGCGCGTAGGCCTGGAACACCGTGTTGACGTCGCGACGGTACGGCGGGACGCCGCGCACGGGGCGTCCGGAGATGCGGATGTCGCCGGCATCCGGCTGCTCGAATCCTGCGATCATGCGCAGGGTCGTCGTCTTGCCGCAGCCCGACGGGCCCAGCAGCGAGATGAACTCGCCCGGCTGCACCGTGAGCGAGAGGTCGTCGACGGCGATCTGGTCGCCGTAGTACTTCGTCACTCCCGAGAGGACGACGGCGCCGCGGGCGGCCTCGCTGTCGGTGGGAACCTGCTCCGCCGGATTCGCCGCGGTCGCCGTGCCTGTGGACATCGTCACCTCGTGAGGTCCTTCTGATCATCGGGTCGCGCGACGTTGCGCGACCCCTATCGGGTGTGTCACGTATTCAATATCGAGCGGTGCCCCCCTGCAATGCGCCCGAGAGCGAACCAGACGATCCGAGGCGTCCCATGGCCCGCGCCTGACAGATCGTCCGGAGTTGTGTAACGGGCAGGCGACCGCGGCGTTTCAACGGCTCGACGTCGAGTGCGTCCGCGTCGGTGGCCGTCGGGCGACAGTTCGTCCGTCGCGCATCGTGATGAAAGCGTGGCCGTGCGGTCAGCGCTGACAGGTCGGGCACCAGAACACGATGCGCTCGCGCGTCGGGTCGGCGCCGAGGCTGCCGCCGCGGATCAGCGTCCCGCAGCGCCGGCACGGGCGGCCTTCGCGACGGTACACCCACGTGGAGCGGCCGGGTCGCGCGTCGCCGGTGAAGGTGCGCCCCGAGCGGTCGCGGTTCGCGCGGATCATGCGTGCCCCGAGGTCCACCGCGGCGGCGGTGTCGGTCTGGTTCGCGGGGGTGGTGGGCAGGATGCCGCGCACGAAGAGGATCTCGTTGGCGTACTCGTTCCCGAAGCCGGCCACATTGCGCTGGTCCTGGATGGCGACGTGGATGGGGCGTGTGTCGGCCGCGAGCCGTCTCGCCGCCTCTGCGGGGTCCCATGCGGCCGAGAGGGGGTCGGGCCCGAGGTAGCCGACGAGCGCGTCCTCCTCGGCGGTCGGAACGAGCGTGATGTCGGCGAGGTCGAACCCTACCGTCTCCCACTCCGCCCCGTCGGGCGCGGTCGCGCCGATGACGGCCCGGGCCCGGAACCCCGCGGCGTGCCAGCGCTCGCCGCGCCGGTAGACGTGCCATTCGCCCTCCATCTTGAGATGCGTGTGGAGGGTCCACGTTCCGATGCGGTGCAGCAGGTGCTTGCCGCGCGCGACGACGTCGTGCACGACCTCGCCGCGCAGGTCCGCCGTCGCCGCCTGCGGTACGCGAAGCTCGAAGCGCGTCACGGTCGCGCCCGCGAGCGCCGCGTTCAGCCGGCGCGCCGCACGGAACACGGTGTCGCCCTCAGGCACGGCACCTCCTGCCCGGCACCGGGCGCCGGCGCGGCGCGTCAGGCACGCGCGCCCTCGCGGAGCACGTCCCCGGCAGTGAGGCGGCGCAGCGTGAGACCACGCGGGGACTCGACGAATCCCGCCTCCCGCAGCGCCCGTCCGACGCCGGTGCCGTAGACGAACGCCCCGTTGACCTGCTCGACGGTGAGGGTGTCGAGCCGGCGCGCGCGCGACGTCGCGGCCAGGTCCCGGGCAGCGGCCGAGAGCACGGACTCGTCCGCGGTGAACGCCAGCGCCGATTTGCCGCCCCGCTCGAGGTACAGCGCGAGCTCTCCGTCGACCAGCACCACGAGCGCGCCGGCCTTGCGGCCCGGACGGTGTCCGACCCCCTCCAGCGCCGGCCACGCCAGCGCGGCGCCGTAGGGGTTGGCGGGGTCGGTGGCGGCGAGGGTCACGGCGCGCAGCGGCGGCGGATCGGGCAGGCCGGCGAACTCGCGCAGCCGGTCGACGGTGGCGGAGGCTGCGAACTGCGCCGCGCCGAGCTTCTCGATCACGTACCCCCGGCGGCAGTGACCCGCCTCCTCGAAGCCGGCCAGGACGCGGTAGACCTGGGCGAAGCCGCCGGGCACGCCTTCGGACTGGACGGCGCCGCGCGTCACCACGCCGTACCGGTCGAGGAGCAGGCTCGCCGTCGCCGTCGCCCGCAGCGCCGCATCGTGTTCCGCCTCGGGCAGCAGCGACCACCGGCCGCCGATGGCGGGCGGGCGCGCGGGCACGGAGGACGCCACGGTGCGCACTGCTGCGCCACGGTACAGGCGGGCGCGCGGAGCCCGCCGGCTCACGCGGTGCGCCTGCGAGCCGCCCGAAACGAGCGAGCGCACCGGCGCGAAGGTGTCGTTCGTGACGCGCCCGGACCAGGTCAGCCGCCACAGCGCCTCGACGACGGACTGCTCGTTCTCCGCGCCCGTGGTCTGCTTCAGCTGCGACGCGAAGTAGGCGCCCCCGCTCGAGAGCGCCGCGAGGAGCTGGGCATCGAGCGAGCCCGGAGCGGGCTCGTCCGCCTCGTCGGGAAGCGTCAGCGTCAGCGGCACGGCATCCGCTGGATGCAGCGCGATCCAGCCGTCCCTGCCCGGCAGGCTGCCGTGACCCGACCAGACGACCTCGCCGGTCGCCGTCAGCTCGTCGAGCATCCCCGGCGTGTAGTCCGCCACGCGTGCGGGGAGCACCAGCGACTCCCACGCACTGGCCGGGATGGGCACACCGGCCAGCTGCTCGACGACGGCGGCGACCCCGTCGACGCCGTCGAGAGGCCGCGTCACGTGCTGCCACACCGGAAGGAACCGGGCGTACGCCTGCTGCGGCACCGGTTCGACGCTGCCGCGGATCGCCGCGAGGGACCGCATGCGCAGCCGCCGGAGCACCTCCGCATCGCACCACTCCGCCTCGTCGCCCCGCGTCGCCGAGCCGTCCCCCGAGCCGGGCGGCGGATCGGGCAGGAAGAAGCCGCTCGTCACCCGGCCCTGCGACTCGAGCCGCTGCAGGGTGTGGCGGGCTACCGCCACGCCGATGCCGAGGCGGTCGGCCGCGGCATCCGCCGTGAAGGGGCCGTGCGTGCGTGCGTACCGGGCGATGAGGTCGCCGAGCGGGTCGGCGACGGGCTCGAGGAACGCGGTGGGGATGCCTACCGGCAGGGCGGCCCCGAGCGCGTCGCGCAGCCGGCCGGCGTCCTCGATCGCGGCCACCCGGGTGATGCCGGCGATCGTCACCGGTATGGCCCGGCGCGCCGTCACGAGGGCGTCCAGGAGAGCGGATGCCTCATCCGCCGTGGCGTGCCCGTCGGAGGAGCCGTCGGCGGCGGGCTCGAGCCGCGCCGCCACCTCGGGCGCGTCGAGCGGGCCGAGGATGCGCAGCAGGTCGGCGACCCCTTCGAGCCCGCGTGCGCGGCGCTCGGGATCGAGGCGCTGCGCCTCGCGCTCGAACTGCGCGATGACGTCGGGGTCGAGGAGCTCGCGCATCTCGACCTTGCCGAGCAGTTCCGACAGCAGCGCCGGATCGACCGACAGCGCCGCCGCCCGCCGCTCGGCGAGCGGAGAGTCGCCCTCGTACATGAAGGCGCCGACGTAGCCGAACAGCAGGTCGCGCGCGAACGGCGAGGGCTGGGCGGGCTCGGTCTCGATGAGCCGGATGCGCCGCTCGCCGATCCCGCGCATGAGCCGCAGCAGCGCGGGCACGTCGTAGACGTCCTGGAGCACCTCGCGCAGCGTCTCGAGGATGATCGGGAACGTCGGGTAGCGGCGGGCCACCTCGAGCAGCTGCGCGGACCGCTGCCGCTGCTGCCACAGCGGTGTGCGCTTGCCGGGGTTGCGCCGCGGCATGAGCAGCGCCCGCGCCGCGCACTCGCGGAATCGCGAGGCGAACAGCGCGGAGCCGCCGACCTCCTCGGTCACGATCTGGTCGAGCTCATCGGGGTCGAAGACGAAGAGGTCGGCGCCCGGCGGCTCGGCCGTGGCATCCGGGATCCGGGCGATGATGCCGTCGTCGCTGGCGACGGCGGAGCCGTCGACCCCGAGGCGTTCGCGGATGCGGGCGTTGACGGCCAGCGCCCACGGCGCATGGACCTGCATGCCGTACGGGGAATGAAGGATGACGCGCCAGTCGCCGACCTCGTCGCGCCCGCGTTCCACGGTGAGCTGACGGTCGGTCGGCAGAGTGCCCGTGGCCTCGCGCTGCTCGGCGAGGTAGGCCAGCAGGTTGTCCTGTGCGTACTCGTCGAGGCCGGCGTCGCGCAGACGCGCCTCGGCCTTGTCGGGCTTGGCCGTGGAGACCTCGCGCGAGAACTTGCCGAGCGCCTCACCGAGCTCGGCGGGACGTCCGATGCCGTCGCCGTGCCAGAACGGAACCTTGCCCGGCTGGCCGAACGCGGGCACGACGTTGACGCGGTCATGGGTGATCTCGACGATGCGCCAGCTCGTCGTGCCGAGGGTGAAGACGTCGTTGACGCGCGACTCGTAGACCATCTCCTCGTCGAGCTCGCCGACGCGCGCGTTCTGGGACTCGCCCGCGATGAAGACGCCGAACAACCCGCGATCGGGGATCGTGCCGCCGCTCGTCACCGCGATGTGCTGTGCGCCCGGGCGCCCCGTCAGCACGCCCAGGTCGCGGTCCCAGACCACGCGCGGACGCAGCTCGGCGAACTCGTCGGACGGGAAGCGCCCGGCGATGAGGTCGAGCGTCGCCTCGTAAGCGGAGCGCGGGAGCGAGCGGAAGGGGGCGCTCCGCTTGAGCGTCTCGTACCAGCCCTCGACGTCGACGGGCCCGATCGCGGCGGCCGCCACGGTCTGCTGGGCGAGGATGTCGAGGGGGTTCTGCGGGATCGCGATCGCCTCGATCTGCCCCGCGAGCATGCGCTCGGTCACGATCGCGGTGTGGAGCACGTCGCCGCGGTGCTTGGGGAACAGCGCAGCGCGGCTGACCTCGCCCACCTGGTGGCCCGCGCGCCCGATGCGCTGCAGACCCGATGCGGCGCTCGGCGGCGCCTCCACCTGGATCACCAGGTCGACGGCGCCCATGTCGATGCCCAGCTCGAGGCTCGAGGTCGCGACGACGCAGCGCAGCACCCCGGACTTCAGCTCCTCTTCGACCTGCGCGCGCTGCTCCTTGGACACCGACCCGTGGTGGGCCTTGGCCAGCACGGGGTCGGCGCCGGCCGTCGTGCCCGCCTGCGCCATCATGGCCGCGGGAACCGACGGGTCTGGGAGCTCGAGCCCGAAACGCTCGGAGTAGATCTCATTGAGCCGGCCGGTGAGCCGTTCGGCGAGGCGCCGGGAGTTGCAGAACACGATCGTGGAGCGGTGCAGCAGGATGCGGTCGACGATGGCCTCTTCGACGTGCGGCCACACCGAGCCGGTGATCTCGGTCTCACCGCCGTCCGCCGCGCGCGGGCGCCCGGACGAGCCGTCGTTGAACCAGTCCTCGTCGATCGGCTCGGCGCCGGGATCGGCGGATGCCTCGGCCGAGGCATCCGTGCCGGTCCACGCGACGGGCTCGGACTGGTAGGCGCTCGGCGGAGGCGGCGGGTTGAGCATGTCGTCGATCGGCACGACGACCCGCATGTCGAACGCCTTCGACGCGCGGGGGGCGACGATCTCCACCGGTTCGGCACCGCCGAGGAAGCGCGCCACCTCGTCGATCGGTCGCACCGTCGCCGACAGCCCGATGCGCTGCGCGGGCGGGGCATCGGGCGCGAACGAGCGACGGAGCGCGTCGAGGCGCTCGAGGCTCACCGCGAGGTGCGCGCCGCGCTTGGTGGCCGCGACCGCGTGCACCTCGTCGACGATGACGGTGTGGACGTCGCGCAGCGTCTCGCCCGCGCGGCTCGTCAGCATGAGATACAGCGACTCGGGCGTCGTGATGAGGATGTCGGGCGGCGCCTGCACGAGCTTGCGCCTGTCACCCGCCGGGGTGTCACCGGAGCGCACTCCCACGGTGACGTCGGGCACCGTGAGACCGAGCCGGCGCGCGGACTGGCCGATGCCCACGAGCGGGGAGCGGAGATTGCGCTCGACGTCCACGCCCAGCGCCTTGAGCGGCGAGATGTAGAGGATGCGCGTGGCGGGGGCGGGGGCATCCGCTCGCTTCTTGCGGCCCGACGGGGCGACGGATGAAGGTGCGGTCGCCTTGTCGTGGAAGACCCGGTCGATCGCCCACAGGAACGCCGACAGCGTCTTGCCCGAGCCGGTCGGGGCCACGACGAGCGCGTGCTTTCCGGCGGAGATCGCCGCCCAGGCGCCCTTCTGCGCGTCGGTCGGAGCCGCGAACGCGCCGCGGAACCAGTCCCGCGTGGCAGGACCGAATCGCTCCAGGACATCGCCCATCCCTCCATCTTCGTCGCGATCTCCGACATCGGGCCAGGCGGGGACGGATGGGCGGGCCTCGCGTAAGCTCGGGTGGGTGCGTGTCCCCCCGCACGCCCGCACCGCCCGAGGATCCTCCATGGAGTCGACGCCGTCGAGCAGGCCGGAATCGCCGACGCCGCTCACCCGCCGCACGAACCCCGCCCTCGCCGTCCGCTCATGGCCGGCCTCGCGCCGGGTGCGCACCTTCGGGCTCGGCGCCCTCTGCGGGGCCCTCGCCCTGTCGCTCGTGGTCGTGGTGACCTCGATCTTCGCCGCCTCCGGCGACCGGCCCTCCCTGCTGCCCGAGCCGGCCCCCGCCTCGGACGTGCGGGTCACACCCCGGCCGACGCCGAGCAGCACGCCGTCCACGCCCGCTCCGCGGCCGGAGGTGGTCGCGACCCCCGAGGCCGAGGAGCCCGCACCCGAGGAGGGGGCGACCGAGCCCGCGCCCGCGCCCGCGCCGTCGCCCGTGGCGACCGATCCGCCCGCGGTCGACGAGCCCGTCGAGGATGCCCCCGGGAACAGCGGCAGCGCGCCGGGCCGTACGAAACCGCCCAAGAGTCCCTGATGAGGGCAGGCTTCGCGCGAGCGGTCGACCGTTAGTCAACCGTTGTGAAAGGTGCTCGGCGGCCGTGCCCCGCCGCCGATAGAGTCGCGGCACCTGCTCGATGGAGATACCGTGCGACGTCCGCTTCCCCTCGCCTTCGCTGCGCTGGCAGTGCTTGGCGTCCTCACCGCCTGTGCGCCGACGGCGCAGCCCGGCGCGACCGCGACGCCGGATCCGGTTCCATCGGGCGAAGCGGCCCCGACGCCGGCCTTGACCATCCAGATCGTCGCAGGCGGACAGGCACCTCCTGCGGTGTTCGGCGGCGACTGCGCGGTCGCCCTGCCGGCTGCGGGGCTGATCGCCGCCACCGGGATCGACGGAATCGAGGTCACCCGCCGCGATCAGACGTGGACGCGTTCGATCGACAATGTCGGCGGACTGGTGTGCGAGTGGCAGGGTGACGGCGTCAGCGGCAACGTCACGATCCTCCCGAAAGTCGGCCTCGGCGGCGCGGAGCTGCCCGCTGAGGTGTCCGACACGTACTTCGGCCCCTGTGACTGGAACTGCTCATGGCAATGGGAATCCGCCGACTTCTCGGTGATGGGCTACTCGAGCGACCTCGCCGACCGCGGTCGGGAGGAGGCCGACCGGATCGGTGCCGAGGTCGGGATGGGCATCGCCTCCCGCACGGCGGAGGCCGGACTCGGATGGCAGCGCGACAGCGCGCGTTGGTGGCCGGCGGCGGACTGCGCGGACCTCGCGACACAGCTCGGCTCGCACCTGGGCGCGGTCGTGACGGCAGAGGAGGCCGGCTACCACGATCCTCCGAGCCCCGCGACCATCCTGGCGGACATCGCGAGCCATCGCACGTGGTGCGGGTTCTCGACCGAGGGGCGGCAGCTCGCGCTCGCGGTCTTCGAGTCCGGGGTCGCCTGGGACCTGCCCTGGGCAGGGCTTGGACAGCCTGTGGATCTCGGAGTGCCCGGCGTGCAGGCGTTCTCTTCCACGCAGGGGGGCTATCTGGGCGGAGAGGTGTACGAGGCGACCGACGGCGTCAACGGGATGAACGTCGAGATCGCCCCAGACAGCGGGTGGTCGCCGCATGAGCTCGCCGCGCTCATCGCGGAGACTTTCGTCGCGCCCTGACCGCCGGCGTCAGCGCTCGTCGGGCAGGAGGATCCACAGCAGCAGGTACATCAGGATCGACACGCCGAAGAACACGGTCGAGGCGACCCACAGCACCCGCACCGGCACGACGCTGCACGAGAAGCGGTCGGCGATGCCCTGGCACACCCCCGCGATCATCCGTCCCCGAACGGGACGCACCAGCCGATGCATGCGTTCATCATCGCCCGGCCCGCCCGTGCGCGCCAGATGTGCCGTGCGTCAGCGCTCGGAGGGCACGAGGATCCACAGCAGGATGTAGATCCACAGCGGGAGGCCGAAGAAGATCATCGCGACCACGGTGAGGATCCGGATCAGCGTGACATTCCAGCCGAAGCGGTTCGCGACGGCGAGGCAGACGCCGGCGATCCAGCGGCCGTTCTGAGGTCTGACGAATGAGTTCATGACCCCATCCTGCGCGCAGGGACGCCCGCGCGCACTGGGGGTGGCCCCCGAACCGAGAGGGGGCCGGCCGCGGCATCCGTCGCCTTCCTTGAGGACGGATGCCGCGACCCTGCGTCAGCGCTCGGTGAGCGTGCCGTCGCGGTCGAGCTCCAGCACGAGGTCGACGCCGATGCGCTCGAGGAACGCGTCGTCGTGGCTGACGACGAGCACCGCGCCGCGGTAGGCGGCGAGGGCGGCGACGAGCTGGTCGACCGTGTCGAGGTCGAGGTTGTTCGTCGGCTCGTCGAAGATCAGCAGCTGCGGCGGCGGGTCGGCCAGCATCAGCCGGGCCAGCGCCACCCGGAACCGCTCGCCGCCGGACAGCGAGCCGACCGGGCGCTCGACCGCCGCACCTCGGATGAGGAACCGCGCGAGCCGGTTGCGCAGCTCGACCATCGTCACCTTCGGCGCGGAGGGCGCGACGTTCTCGAGCACCGAGGCGCCGTCGTCGAGACCGTCGACCCGCTGCGGCAGGTAGCCGACGCGGTCGGTGTGCAGCTCGGCCCGTGCAAGCAGCGGGATCGACGGACCTTCAGCCGGACCAGGAAACACGCGCGGTGCAGATCCGCCCGCCGGTTCGACACCGGAGCCGACCAGCCGCTCCAGCAGAGTGGTCTTGCCGGCGCCGTTCGGGCCGATGAGGGCGACACGCTCCGGTCCCTGGACGATCCACGAGCGCTCGCCGTCACCGAGGGTCGCGATCCGGCGGCCCGCGGGCACGCCGGGATCGGGAAGGTCGATCCTCACGATGTCGTCGTCGCGCACGCGGCGCTCCGCGGCATCGAGCGTCTCGCGGGCGGACGCCTCGCGGTCGGCCTTCTCGCCCCGGAGCTTGCCGGCCGAGACCTGAGCGGCCCGCTTGAGGTTGCCGGCGACGATCGGCGGCACCCGCTTCTCGAGCTGGGCCTTGCGGCCCATCGCCGCACGGCGGGCGATGGTCGTCTCGGCCTCGATCCGCTGGCGCTTCTCGCGCTTGACGGCCTGCCGCGCGGCGCGCTCGGCGTCGCGGGCGGCGCCCTGTTCGGCATCCAGCCACGCCCGCCACTGCGAGTACGGGCCGCCGAACACCGAGAGCTCGTTGTCGTACAGCTCAGCGGTGTCGTCGACCAGCTCCAGCAGCGCGATGTCGTGGCTGACGACGACGAGCGCGCCCCGCCACGAGCGCACCATGTCGTACAGGCGTGCCCGGGCGTCGCGGTCGAGGTTGTTGGTGGGTTCGTCGAGCAGGGCGATCGACGCGCCGCGCAGACGGATGCCGGCGATCGCGGTGAGCACCGCCTCGCCCCCCGACAGCTGCCCGACGCTGCGGTCGAGCATGTCGGGGGTGAGCCCGGCCTCGGCCAGGGCGGCGTGCGCGCGCGCCTCGATGTCCCAGTCGGAGCCGACCGCGTCGAAGTGGCGCGGATCAGCGTCGCCGGACTCGATCGCGCGCAGCGCGCGCAGGGGCGCACCGACGCCGAGCAGGTCGGCGACGGGACGGTCGACGTCGAGCGTGAGGCGCTGCGGCAGGTAGGCGGCATCCGCCGTCCGGGTGATATGGCCGGCGGTCGGCGCCAGCTCTCCGGCCACCAGGCGCAGGAGCGTGGACTTGCCGGAGCCGTTCCGGCCGACGAGGCCGGTGCGACCGGCACCGAACGACCCCGAGACGTCGGAGAGCGCGGTGGTGCCGTCGGGCCACGAGAGCGAGACCCGGTCGAGGATGATGGCAGGGGTGAGGGTGTGAGCGGGCATGAGGCCTCCAGGTCGGTCAGGCGCTGACACCGACACCGCGGAGGTCGCCCAGGCGGGCCGGCCCATCGAAGGGCGCAGCACCGCAGGAGAGAAGCGGCGGATCGACGGCCAGCGCGAAGGATTCAAGCGCTGACGCGTCGAAGGTCGACGGAGCAGCGCGATTACAGCGCGGTCGCGTCGATCAGCTTCAAGGGAGTTCCTCACCGAGGGGACAAAGGCCGTGAGACACCATAGCGGACCATGCCGGGCATGACCAGTGACCGCCGTGCGCTCAGTCCGCGGCGTCGAGGGCCTCGAGCTGCTTGTCGAGGAAGACGCGCACGTCGGCGAGCTCCTGCTCCGACACGCTGTGGGTGAGGCCGGGGTAGACGCGTCCGCTCAGCTCGGCGCGTTCGGGAAGCCACTGCGTCGTGTGCTCGACGAGGAAGCCGGGGATGACGTCGTCGTTCGTGCCGCGGCCCCAGAAGACCGGCGGGCGGCGCTCGGCGAGCTCGGCGTCGCCGGGCAGCTCGCCGGGGGTGACGTAGCCCGACAGGTTCACCGCGAAGGCGAAGCGATGCGGGTCGAGGCGCATGGCCTGCAGGGACACCGCGGCGCCCTGCGAGAAGCCGAGAAGACCCACGGATGCCGCGCCCGGCACGTGCGCGTCGACCCAGGCGAGGACGGCCTCGGCGGCGCGGGTGACGTGCGAGGGATCCCGACCGTCCAGGCCGTCGATCGGATACCAGGAGCGGCCGGGAGCCGGCCACGGCGGTGACAGCGGCGCGGCGAGGCTCGCCACGGCGAACGGCTCGGGCAGGTACGCGCGCAGGGGATAGAGATCGTGCTCGTCGGCGCCGTAGCCGTGGAGGAGCAGCAGCAGATGGCGCCCGGCGAGGTCGTTGCGATCGGCCGACCACAGCACGGCGTCGGCGTCGAGGACCAGCGCTTCCGGCATGCCCCCATCCTCCCACCTGACGTCGACACGTCCGGTGGACCTCGGGCGCCGGCGGCGCACCCGGGGTATACAGGAGTCATGTCCGTACGCACCCCCGACCCCGAACCTGCGGGCGACGAACCGTTCGGCCCGCCCGCGGGGAACGTCTCGAACCCCGCCTGGCTGAGCGACATCGAGCTCGAGGAGGCCCGCCGCCGCCTGCCGATGCTCTACGTCGAGGGCGTGCCGGTGCGCACCGACGGCATGGGGCAGGTGACCGCCGTCGGAATCCTGCTGCGGGCGACTCCGGTGGGGGAGATCACCCGCACGATCGTGTCGGGCCGCGTGCGGTACGGCGAGACGGTGCGCGACGCGCTGTTCCGCCACCTCGAGAACGACCTCGGGCCGATGGCGTTTCCCCTCCTGCCGCCGCAGCCGGTACCGTTCACGGTCGCGGAGTACTTCCCGCTCCCGGGGGTCAGCGCGTTCCACGACGACCGTCAGCACGCCGTCTCGCTCGCGTTCGTCGTTCCCGTCACCGGGACGTGCGAGCCGCGGCAGGACGCCCTCGAGGTGACGTGGCTGACGCCGGAGGAGGCGTCCTCCGACGCGCTGTCGGCCGAGATGGAGGGCGGCAGGGGCACGCTCGTGCGGCTCGCGCTGGCCAGCGTGGGCGCGCTGCGCTGAGGCATCCGCGTCATCCAGCCGGCTCTCGCGGAGCGTCCGCCCCGCCCCCTAGGCTCGCAGGATGACCCTCCAACCGCTGCCGTTCCCCGCTGACGCCGCCGGATGGGCCGACTTCGTCTCGGAGCGCCCGGCTCAGCGCATCGCCCGCGTGCGGGAGCTCGACGAGCGGCTCAAGGGCGAGCCGGCCCTGTCTACGGCCGACCGGCTCGAGCTGTGGAACGACACCGAGCTCGCGCTCGCCGAGGCGCTCAGCGAGGCGTACCTCCTGAGCGAGGCGCACCCCGACGCGGAGGTGCGCGAGCTGGCCGAGGGGCAGGTGCAGGCCGTCGAGTCGCTGTCGGCCGCGCGCCTGCTCGACCGCGAGCTGTGGAGCGTGTTCGCGGATGCCCCGCCGGACGGCCTCGACGCCGACCAGGCGCGGCTGCTCTCGCACCTGCTCCGCGACTTCCGTCGCGGGGGCGTGGAGCTCGCCGACGACGAGCGGGAGCGGGCGCGCGAGCTGGCGGACCGCGACACCGAGCTGTCGCTGACGTTCTCGCGCAACATCCGCGACGGCCGGCGCGAGGTCCAGGTGCCCGTCGCGGGCCTGGCAGGACTGCCGCAGGACTTCGTCGACGCGCACCCCGCGGACGAGCGCGGCTTCGTCACGCTGAGCACCGACTACCCCGACCTCATGCCGGTGCGCGACTACGCCTCCGACCGTGCGACGCGCCTGGCGCTGGTGGGCGCCTACAACGACCTCGCCTGGCCAGAGAACGACCCCGTCCTGGCGGAGCTGCTCGCGGTGCGCGCGCAGCGCGCGAGCCTGCTGGGCTACCCCGACTGGGCGGACTACGAGACCGAGACGCGGATGATCGGGGCGGGTGCCGAGATCCCGGTCTTCCTCTCGCGCCTGGACGACGCGTCGAAGCCGGCCGCCGACGCCGAGTACCCGCTGCTCCTCGAGCGGCTGCGCCGCGATGTGCCCGACGTGGACGCCGTCACGATCGCCGACTACTGGTACCTGGTGGGAGCGATCAAGCGCGAGCAGTACGACGTCGACGCCCAGCTCGTCCGGTCGTACTTCCCGTTCGAGCGAGTCGTGTCGGGCGTCCTCGACGTCACCGGCCGCCTCCTCGACGTCGAGTACCTGCCGGTCGACGCTCCGGCGTGGCACGACGACGTACAGTCCTTCGACGTGGTGCGCGGAGGAGTCCGCCTTGGCCGCATCCACCTCGACCTGCACCCCCGCGAGGGCAAGTTCAGCCATGCGGCCTGCTTCCCGCTCGCTCCGGGCGTGGCGGGTCGGGTGCTCCCCGAGGCCGCGCTCCTGTGCAACTTCTCGCGCGGACTGCTCGAGCACGACGAGGTCGTGACGTTCTTCCACGAGTTCGGGCACCTCGTGCACGACATCCTCGGCGGCCACCAGCGGTTCGCCCGTTTCAGCGGCGTGGCCACCGAGTGGGACTTCGTCGAGGCGCCCAGCCAGCTGCTGGAGGAATGGGCGTGGGACGCCGACGTGCTGGCCTCCTTCAGCGGCGACGCGGACGGCCGCCCGATCCCGGCCGATCTCGTGGCCCGCATGCGCACGGCCGACGGGTTCGGTCGCGCACTCGAAGTGCGGCGCCAGCTGGGGCACGCGAACGTGTCGTACCGCCTGCACGTCGACCGTCCCTCCGACCTGCAGGCCGAGACCGAGCGGATCTACGCCGCGACGAGCCCGGTCCAGCCGCTGCCCGGCCAGCACTCCTATGCCGGCTTCGGCCACCTCACCGGCTACGGCGCCTGCTACTACACGTACCAGTGGAGCCTCGTGATCGCCCGCGACCTGCTCAGCGGCTTCGGCGAGGGACTGATGGATCCCGAGGCGGCGCGCCGCTACCGCACCGAGGTGCTCGAGCGCGGAGGATCCCGCGACGCACGCGAGCTCGTCGAGGCGTTCCTCGGGCGCGCGTCGTCGTTCGACGCGTACCAGGAGTGGCTCGCGGGGCGGTGAGCGCCGCGCGTTTCGCGCACACGGCGAGGCGCGGTAGGGTTCAGTCACCCTGAGCGCAGTCACCCCTGCGACACTCACCCCCCGGTGTCGTCGAGGGCGATGCGGCCTCCGTCGGCCGCGCCCGGCGACCCGTTCGCCGTGCGACCGGCGGAACGCACCGCCGCCGCTGTATGCGGTCGCCGACACAGTGATTCCCCTCGCCCCTAGAAAGCAGAGTCACTCGATGTCCGAGCACGCCGTCAACCCCGGCACCACTGGTCCGGAAGACCCCAGCCCCTTCGACACGATCATCGGCGAGACGTCGACGACGTTCGGATCGGGCTTCACCACGACCTTCCGCGGCTACGACAAGGAAGAGGTGGATGCCGCGATCGCCGGCCTCGACGCGCGCGTGCGCGCCGCGGCCGACGAAGTCGCGCAGCTGAAGCAGCACCAGCGGCGGGCCGGCGCCGCCGTCGCGCAGAGCCGGGCGAAGGCCGAGCGTCTCGAGGCGGAGCTGCAGGTCGCGAACGAGCGGCGTCAGGCCGACATCGACGCCGCCATCGCCGCCCACCGTGCCGAGGTCGACGCCGAGCTCGCCGCGCGACAGGAGCAGATCGACCGGCTGCAGGCCGAGCTCGCGGCAGCGGACGAGAACCGCCGCACCGAGCGCGAGCGCGCCGAGGCCGAGGCATCCGCCGCCCGGGAGGAGGAGGGCGACGCCCTGCAGCGCCTGCAGGCCGAGCTCGAACTCGCCAATGCCCGGCTGGCCGACGCCGAGCAGCGGGTCCAGGCGCTCAGCGACGAGCTTGTCGGCGCCACGGGCGAGTCGCCGAACCGCCAGCAGTTCGAGGAGGTGCTGCGCGTCGCGGAGGACCAGGCGAGTCTCCTCATCCGCAACGCCTCCATCCAGGGCGACCGCCTGCTCGAGGCGGCGCGCGAAGAGATCGCCAACCGGCGCACGGCCGCGCAGGCCGAGGCCGACGGCATCGTCTCGCAGGCCCAGCACGAGGCGCAGCAGATCCGGCTGAAGATCGACACCGAGCTGACCGCGCACGAGGCCCGCATCGAGCGCGAGTCCGCGCACGCCGCCGAGAAGATCTCGCAGGCCGAGCGCGAGGCCGCCGCCATCCGCTCGGAGGCCGAGAAGGGCGCGGCCGTGCTGCGCTCCACGGTCGCCCGCGAGACGGCGCGCGACCGGTCCGAGGCCGAGGAGGCGGTGCGCGAGCTGCGCCTGCGGGTGCTGGAGTTCGAGGCATCCCTCACCCGTCGCCAGGACGATGCGCACCAGGAGTTCCTCGTGCTCCACAACCAGGCGGTCGCCCATGCCGAGCGCATCACGCAGGATGCCAACGAGCAGGTCACGGCGTCGCTGGAGCACGCGCAGCGGGTCTCGGCGAAGGCGGAGGACTTCGAGCGTCTGATGCGCGCCCAGTCGCAGCAGATCGAGGCCGACGCGCAGCTACGCGCCCGGGAGCACCTCGAGCAGGCGCACGTGAAGGCCGAGCGCATCATCGCCCTGGTCACGTCGCACTCCCAGTCCGTGCTCCGCGACGCCGAGGACCGCACGCGCACGCTTCGCTGGCAGCAGCACCAGCTCATGAGCTTCATGGCCGAGGTGAAGGAGCTCATCCGGCCCGAGACCGCCCTCGCGCCGGCATCCGTCACCTCTGCAGATCAGCCGGACGAGGAGACAACGGATGCCGCCCCCGGCCATTCCGCCGAGGACGCGGCGGTCGTGCCGGAGCCGAGCGAGGACGCGGCGGTCGTGCCGGAGCCGAGCGAGGACGCGGCCGTGGACGGTGAGTCGCAGGATGACCCGGCCGAGAGCGGCGAGTCACGGGAGGACACGGCTGGGGGCGGCGAGCCGCACGAAGCCGAAGCAGAGTCGCACGAGGCCGAGGCCGAGCAGCACGAGGCCGAGGTCGAGCAGCACGAGGGCTGAGCCCCCGGGTCCCGGACCGCGCGCCCCGCGGTCCGGGAGCCGCGCGGTCCGGCTACGAGGCCGAAGTCTCCCGCGCGATCGCGGCGAGGAACGCGTCGATGTCGTTCTCGGACGTGTCGAAGCTGCACATCCACCGCACCTCGTTCTTCGCGGCATCCCAGTCGTAGAACCGGAACGACGCGCGCAGACGATCGGCGACGCCGGCCGGCAGGGTCGCGAAGACGCCGTTGGCCTGCGTCGGCTGGGTGAACGCGACCCCGCGGATCGACCCGTCGGCGAGGCCGCGCTCGATGCCGGCGCGCAGGCGCTGCGCCATCGCGTTCGAGTGGGAGGCGTTGCGCAGCCACAGATCCCCCTCGAGCAGCGCGAGCAGCTGCGCCGAGACGAACCGCATCTTCGAGGCGAGCTGCATGTCGAGCTTGCGGAGGAACTTCAGGCCCTGCGAGGCCTCGGGGTTGAGCACGACGACGGCCTCCCCGAGCATGGCGCCGTTCTTGGTGCCGCCGAAGCTCAGCACGTCGACGCCCGCGTCGCGCGTGAACTCCCGGAACGGCACGCCGAGCGACGCGGCGGCGTTCGAGATCCGCGAGCCGTCCATGTGCACGTGCATCCCGAGGCCGTGCGCGTGCGCGGCGATCGTGGCGATCTCGTCGACGGAGTAGAGGGTGCCGAGCTCGGTCGACTGCGTGATCGAGACGACGAGTGGCTGCGCGCGGTGCTCGTCGCCCCAGCCCCACGCCTCGCGGTCGATGAGCTCGGGCGTGAGCTTGCCGTCGTCGGTCGGGACGGTGAGCAGCTTGATGCCGGCCACGCGCTCGGGCGCACCGCCCTCGTCCACGTTGATGTGCGCGGTCCCGGCCGTGATCACGGCGCCCCAGCGGGGCAGCATCGACTGCAGCCCGACGACGTTGGCGCCGGTCCCGTTGAACACCGGGTACGCGTCGACGCCGTCGCCGAAGTGCCGGGCCATGACCTCCTGCAGGCGCTCGGTGTAGACGTCCTCGCCGTACG
Source organism: Microbacterium sp. CCNWLW41 (assembly GCF_037083505.1). Classification (NCBI taxonomy): domain Bacteria; kingdom Bacillati; phylum Actinomycetota; class Actinomycetes; order Micrococcales; family Microbacteriaceae; genus Microbacterium; species Microbacterium sp. CCNWLW41. The sequence goes on along the minus strand of NZ_JBAOJP010000001.1, from coordinate 72,314 downwards.
AGACCTGGTGTCCGTCGTTGGCGGCGGCGATGGCCGCGAGCACCTCCGGGTGGATGCCGGAGTAGTTGTCGGACGCGAATCCGCGCAGGTTGGGGTCGTGGATGGTGGTCACGGGTATCCATTCTCCCGCGGCGACGGCGGGCGCGGCGGTGTCACAGCGAGGGGTCGGTGAGGTCGACGATCGTGTCGTTGGTCTCGGAGGCGTCGGTCATCCACAGGTCGGCGAAGCGCTGCGCCAGGGCCTCCTCGAGTCCCGAGAGGCTCTTGGTGCGGAAGATGACGGATGCCGCGGCCAGCGGCCGCCCGGAGTCCTTCGCGGCCTTCGCGAAGCCCTGAGCGACGGCGCGCGCCCACGCCTCGCTCGCCGCCTTGACCGCGGCGTAGTTGGCGCCGCCGGCGAGCGGGCGCTCCACGGCGGTGGAGGAGACGATCGCGGTGCGCGCGGACGACGACCTCCGCAGGTCGGCGTCGAATGCCCGGCTGACGTGGCGCAGCGCGGTCAGCGAGCGCTCGAGGAAGCGGTAGTCGTCGTCGGTCTGCCCCGCCAGACCGCCGCCGCCGCGCCAGCCGCCCACGAGGTGCAGCACCCCGTCGACGGCTCCGTCGGCCGCGTGGATCCGCTCGGCGAGTGCGGCGACGTCGGCCTCATCGGTCAGGTCGCACACCTCGGTGCGGACGCTGCTGGCCGGGTCGACGTCGGCGACGCCCGGCCCGGCGCCGAGGGAGGAGGTGAGCTCCTCCAGCTTCTCGGAGCTCCGCCCCACCGCGATGACGCGCGCGCCCGCCGCGACGAGTTCGCGGGTGGCGGCGAGACCGGACGCGCTGGTGGCCCCCGAGACGACCACGAGTCTGCCTGAGACGCTCATACCCCTACCCTTCCACGCCCGCTCTCCACTCCGCTCTCCACTCCGCCCTCCATCGCCGAGATCGTGCGATCTCGTCGAATGACCACGTCGTCGGCGCCCACGACGTGCGTTCTCGGCGAGAACGTGCGATCTCGGCGAGAACGATGGGCCGAACGACGCTTCAGGAGTCGCGGCCGGTGATGCCGGCGGTCGACTCGATGACGGGCTTCATCTTCCGCTCGAGCGCCTCGAAGAACATCGACAGCGGGAACTCGTCGTCCATGACCGCGTCGGTGTAGCCCTTCGGCGGGCCGGCGAGGATCTCGTCGGGCAGTCCGCGTGCCCACTGCGACGCCGGGTTCGGCGTCAGGGTGCCGCGGACGAGGTCGTACGCGGCGAGCCAGTGCGCGGTCTTCGGGCGGTCGATCGAGCGCCAGTAGAGCTCGTCGATCGCGTCGCCGAGCGCGACGACCGCGGCGGGCACGTCCTCCCAGTCGAAGGCGAGGGCCGTGTCGGTCCAGTGCAGCACGTCGCGCTGGTGCAGCCACGCGAACAGCAGCTGGCCGCCGAGCCCGTCGTAGTTGCGCACCCGCGTGCCGGTGATGGAGAACCGGAAGATCCGGTCGAAGATCACCGCGTACTGCACCAGCTTGGCGTGCTCGAGCATCTCGGCCTCGGCCTCGCTGAGCTCCGCCCCCTGAGCCTGTCGATCGGCCAGCCGCCGCTGGATCGCGACGCACTCGCGGAACGCGGTGAGGTCGCACCGCAGCTCCTCCAGCGAGTACAGGAAGTACGGCATCCGCTGCTTGATCATGAACGGATCGAACGGGAGGTCGCCGCGCATGTGGGTGCGGTCGTGGATGATGTCCCACATCACGAACGTCTTCTCGGTGAGCGCCTGGTCGTCGAGCATGCGGGCGGCGTCGGCGGGGAGCTCCAGCTTCGTGATCTCGGCGGCCGCGCGCACCACCCGGCGGTAGCGGGCGGCCTCGCGGTCCTGGAAGATCGCGCCCCACGTGAACGCCGGGATCTCGCGCATCGCGACGGTCTCGGGGAAGAGCACGGCGCTGTTCGTGTCGTAGCCCGGGGTGAAGTCCAGGAACCGCAGCGACACGAAGAGCTTGTTGCCGTAGTCGCCGGCCTCCAGCTGGGCGATGAACTCGGGCCAGATCACCTCGACGAGCACGGCCTCGACGCGACGATCGGACGATCCGTTCTGCGTGTACATGGGGAAGACGACCAGGTGACGGATGCCGTCGACCCGGTGCCGCTGCGGCTGGAACGCCATGAGCGAGTCGAGGAAGTCCGGGATGCCGAAGCCCTCGTCGGCCCACCGCTGGAAGTCGCGCACCGAGGCCGCGAGGTACTCCCCGTCGTGCGGGAACGCCGGGGCGAGCGCCCGGATGCCGGCGATGATCTCGGCGACCAGAGCGCGCGCCCGGTCGTGGGCCGCGGCATCCGGAATCGAGCCGTCCTTGATCTGCAGGTCCTGGATCGCGGTCGCCGCCGCCTTCAGGCGCAACCAGGCGGGCGACGCCTCCACGGGCTCGGCGGCCGATGACCGGGTCGCATCCTCGACGACCTCGGGTTCGCCGACGATGACCTGCGTGGTGCGGGTGGGAGCGGGCATGGTGAACCTCCGATCTTCGAGCGCGGTTTCTCTCCCGATTCTAGAGAACTTCCCCCAGCGACACGATTCAGCAGGAAAATTTCCTGTCTGGGATAGAGTCGAGGCATGCCGAGCCTGGATGACGCGACCGACGCCGCCATCGTGCGGGAGGTCTCCCGCGACGCGCGCGCGACGCTCGCCGATCTGTCCGCCGCGGTCGGGCTGTCGGTGTCGGCCGTCCAGGCGCGACTGCGGCGGCTCGAGAGCCGCGGCGTCATCACCGGCTACCGGGCCCTCGTCGACGCCGAAGCGGTCGGCAAGCCCCTCGCCGCCTTCGTCGAGATCACGCCGCTCGATCCCGGCCAGCCCGACAACGCGCCCGAGCTGCTCGAGCACCTCACCGAGATCGAGGCGTGCCACTCGATCGCCGGCGACGCGAGCTACATCCTCCTCGTGCGCGTGGCCACCCCGCGTCACCTCGAATCGCTGATCCGCGACATCCGCGCGGCCGCGTCGGTGAACACGCGCACGACCGTCGTGCTGCAGACGTTCTACGAGAACCGCCCGATCCTCCCCGCCTGACCCTTTCCCGGCGAGCGGTGGGTAGTCTCGGCGCATGGACCCCGCTCTGCCTCCCCCCGCCGACGATCGCGGCCGGGGAGTGCTGATCGTGCGGAACGCGGCATCCGGCTCGGCGGTCATCCGGTCCGACCCCGCCTCGATCTTCGCCGCGCGCCTGCCCGGGGCGCAGATCCGAGAGCTCGGCGACGACGAGGACCTCGAAGACGTCGTCGCGAAGGCGATGGCCGCCGACCCCGCTCCCGCGGTGCTCGGCGTCTACGGCGGCGACGGGTCGGTCTCGCGCATGGCGCACCTCGCCCGCCGGTACGACCGGCCCCTCCTCGCCATGCCGGGCGGCACGTTCAACCACTTCGTGCGCGCGCTGGGCCTCGACAGCGTCGACGCCGCGATCGACGCGTACGAGGCGGGCTCGACGGCCGAGGTCGGCGTCGCGGATGCGACGGCGGATGACGACGAGCCGCTCACCGTGCTCAACGTCGTCTCGGTCGGGGCCTACCCGGAGCTCATCGGGGAGCGCGAGCGGCGAACGAGCCTCGGCAAGTGGATCGGCGGCGTCGTCGCGACCGCGGTCGCGCTGCGCCGAGCCGAGCCGCTCACCATCGTGCGGGGCGGACGCCGCGCGCGCGTGTGGTCGGTGTTCGTCAGCGTCGGGCGGAACGACCCCGATCGCGTCGCCACGATGCAGCGGCAGGAGACCGAGGCCGGCGTGCTCGATGTCCGCATCCACCACGCGCGCGGGTCGAAGGTGCGCGCGCTCGCCTCGCTCGCCTTCGGCAAGCGCACGGCGGCCGTGCTGCGCGCGGTGCGCCTGTTCCCCCGCGACGAGGACGTCGAGCGCCTCGTCGTGCGCGAGCTCGACGTCCGCGTCCGCCCCGAGGCGGGGCATCCGTCCGTCTTCGTGCACGACGGCGAACTCGAGGAGCGGGAGGCGGGCGGCTTCACCTTGCGGTGCGTCGCGGTGCCTCGCGCGGTGACCGTGTTCGCACCGGCTCCTCCGGGCCCCTGAGCGAGCGAGGCGAGGCGGGTCAGTCGTGCTGCGGGAAGCCCAGGTTGATCCCTCCGTGCGACGGGTCGAGCCAGCGTGACGTGATCGCCTTCTCGGCCGTGAAGAACTCGAAGCCGTGCGGGCCGTACGCCTTCGCATCGCCGAAGAGCGACGCCTTCCAGCCTCCGAAGGAGTGATACGCCACCGGCACCGGGATCGGCACGTTGATGCCGATCATGCCGACCGTCGCCTCGCGCTGGAAGCGTCGTGCGGCGCCGCCGTCGTTGGTGAAGATGGCGGTGCCGTTGCCGTACCGGCTCGCGTTGATGATGTCGAGGCCCTCTTCGTAGCCCTCGACGCGCACCACCGACAGCACCGGGCCGAAGATCTCGTCGGTGTACACCGTCGACGACGTCGGCACGTTGTCGATCAGCGTCGGGCCGAGCCAGAAGCCGTTCGCGTCTCCGTCGACCTCCACGCCGCGACCGTCGACCACGACCGAGGCGCCGTCGGCGCCGGCGACATCGATGTACGACGTCACCTTGTCGCGGTGCTGTCCGGTGATGAGCGGTCCCATGTCGCAGCCGCGGGTGCCGTCTCCGGTGCGCAGGGAGGACATGCGCTCGGCCACCTTCGATACGAACTCGTCGGCGACCGTGTCGACGGCGAGCACCACCGAGATCGCCATGCAGCGCTCACCCGCCGAGCCGAAGCCGGCGTTCACGGCGGCGTCCGCGGCCAGGTCGAGATCGGCGTCGGGCAGCACCAGCATGTGGTTCTTCGCGCCGCCGAGGGCCTGCACGCGCTTGCCGTGCGAGGTCGCCGTCTCGTAGACGTACTTCGCGATCGGCGTCGAGCCGACGAACGAGATCGCCCGCACGTCCGGGTGCTCCAGCAGCGCGTCCACCGCCTCCTTGTCGCCGTGGACGACGTTGAAGACGCCGTCGGGGAGCCCCGCCTCCGTCAGCAGGCCCGCGAGCCAGTTCGCGGCGCTCGGGTCTTTCTCGGACGGCTTCAGCACGACGGCGTTGCCGGCCGCGAGGGCGATCGAGAAGAACCACAGCGGCACCATCGCCGGGAAGTTGAAGGGGCTGATGATGCCGACGACGCCCAGCGGCTGACGCAGCGTGTAGACGTCGATGCCGGTCGAGACGTTCTCGGAGTACGCGCCCTTGGTGAGGTGCCCCACGCCGCACGCGAACTCGACCACCTCCATGCCGCGGGCGATCTCGCCGCGCGCGTCGGCGAGCACCTTGCCGTGCTCGGAGGTGAGGATCTCGGCGAGCTCCTCCTTGCGCGCGTTCAGCAGCTCGCGGAACGCGAACATCACCGCCTGGCGCTTGGCGATCGAGGCGTCGCGCCACTGCGCCCACGCCGCGGACGCGGCATCCACCGCTGATCCGACGTCGTCGCGGGTGGCGAACCGCACCCGCTTCTGGACCGTGCCGAGCGCGGGGTTGTACACCGAGCCGGTGCGGTCGGATGCCCCCGCCCACGGCCCGCCGTTCACCCAGTGCTCGAGGACCGCCGTGTCGGCGCCCACCGGGTCGGTGCGCTCCATCATGTCCGTCATTGTCGTGTTCCTCCTTCGGAAGCGCCGCAGGCCGACCCGGTCGGTCGGCCGCGACGCGATGCACGCGTCAGAAGAGGTCGCCTTCGACGCTCGTCAGGGCTTCATCGTAGATCGACATCGCCTCCTGCACCTCCTCGTCGGTGACCACGCAGGGCGGCACGACGTGGATGCGGTTCTCCGCCGCGAAGGGCAGCAGCCCTCGCGACGTCAGCTCCTTCTTGAGCTTCCCCACGACCTCGGCGCCGACCGGCTCACGGGTGTCGCGGTCGGTCACGAGGTCGAGCGCCCAGAACACGCCCTCGCCGCGCACTTCGCCGATGAGCGGATGCCGCGACGCCAGGTCGCGCAGACCGGGGCCGATCGCCTCCTCGCCGACGCGCCGGGCGTTCTCGACGATCCCCTCCGACTCCATCGCGTCGATCGCTGCGACGATCGAGGCCGCGGCCAGCGGGTGCCCCGAGTAGGTGAGGCCGCCGGGGAAGACGCGGTCGTCGAACGTCGCCGCGATCTCGGGCGAGATGATCACGCCGCCCACCGGCACGTAGCCCGAGTTCACGCCCTTGGCGAAGGTGATCAGATCGGGCACGACGTCGTGGCCCTCGAAGGCGAACCAGCGGCCGGTGCGCCCGAACCCCGCCATCACCTCGTCGAGGATGAGCACGATGCCGTAGGCGTCGGCCAGCGCGCGGACTCCCGCCAGATAGCCGGGCGGCGGCACCATGATGCCGGCGGTGCCGGGCACCGACTCCAGCAGCAGGGCGGCGATCGTGGAAGGCCCCTCCGACTGGATCACGCGTTCGAGGTGGTGCAGGGCTCGCTCGCACTCCTCCTCCGGCGTGGTCGCCCAGAACTCGGTGCGGTACAGGAACGGGCCGAAGAAGTGCACGTGTCCGCGGGCGTACTGGTTCGGCATCCGTCGCCAGTCGCCCGTCGCGACGATCGCCGCACCGGTGTTGCCGTGGTACGAGCGGTAGGTCGAGAGCACGGTGTCGCGACCGGTGTGCAGGCGTGCCATGCGGATCGCGTTCTCGATCGCGTCCGCACCGCCGTTGGTGAAGAAGACCTTCGCGAAGCCGGCAGGGGCCTTGTCGAGGATGCGCTGCGCGGCCTGACCGCGGTGGAGGTTGGCCGTGGCGGGCCCGATGGTCGCCAGGCGCTCGGCCTGCTCGCGGATCGCCGCGACGACGGCGGGATGCTGATGCCCGATGTTGACGTTGACCAGCTGGCTCGAGAAGTCCAGCATGCGATTGCCGGCGTGGTCCCACACCACCGTGCCCCTGCCGCCCGCGATGACGGGCAGGTCCAGGCCCGCCTGCGCGGACCAGGAGTGGAACACGTGCTCGCGGTCGAGCTCCTTCGCGAGGGCATCGAGGTCTTCGGTCATGTGTCCACGTTCCCTGTTCGCGGAAGGCGGGTCAACGGCGTTTCGTCTTGCCTTGCCCCGCGCGGCGACCGGAGTGTCCGGTCGCCGCGCGGGTGCGGCATCCGCTACTGGCCGCCCTCGGTGAGCGTCACCTGGATCGGCGTGTACTCGCCGCCGACCACGACGCCCTCCTCCTCGAGCTCGGCCAGCGCCTGCTCGATGTACTCGTTCGAGTACGCCGACTCGGCCGGCTCGGTGGTGATGAGCTCGAGGTCGTCCTGGTTCTTGGCCGACAGCGCGCCGGCCACCGTCTTGTCCCACGCCGCCTGGTCGACGAGCCCGAAGTCGGCGCCGGTCCAGATGAGCTTGTTGACCTCGTTCATCATCCACTGCTGGTGCACCGGACCCACCGGGAACGCCGCCTCCGCGTTCGAGGCGATGTCGTAGACGATCGACGCCGCCTCCTCGGGGTTGTCGCGCGCGAAGATCCAGCCCTTGGTGACGGCCTTGAGGAACCGCACCGCCGCGTCGGCGTACGCCGGGTCGTCTTCGAGGCGCTGCGTGTCGGCCCAGATGGCGTCCTGCAGCATGGCCCCCTCGGTCTCCTCGTACGAGATGACGTCGAAGTCCTCCGGCTGGTACAGCTCGCCGGTCTCGGGGTTCACGACCTCGAGGATCTGCGCCCACTCGTTGTACGTCATCGCCTGCGCGGCGTCGACGTCGCGGTCCAGCAGCGCGTTCATCGAGAAGTCCTGCGTCGTGATCGACACCGTCGTCGAGTCGAGGTCCTCGGCGGCCATCGCCGCGAAGATCTCCCACTCGTTGCCGAAGCCCCACGAGCCGATCCGCTTGCCCTCGAAGTCGGCGACGGACTCGATCCCGTCGCCCTTCCACGACACCTGCAGCGTCCCGGACTTCTGGAAGACCTGCGCGATGTCGGTGAGCTCGACACCCGTGGCCTCGAGCGTGCCGAGCACCTTGGGAACCCACGCGATCGCGAAGTCGACGTCGCCCGCGACCAGCGCGTCCTGCGGCACGATGTCGCCGCCGGAGGGGATGATCTCGACCTCGTCGAACCCTTCCTCCTCGAAGTAGCCCTGCTCCTGGGCCACGTAGTAGCCGGCGAACTGGGCCTGCGGCAGCCACTGCAGCTGCAGCTTGATCGAGGTGAGCGGCTCGAAGTCCTCGTCTCCGCCTCCTCCGCCGTCGTCGGTGCCGCCCGATCCGGAACAGGCCGCGAGTGCGAGCGCGGCGACGGTGACGGCGGATGCTGCGGCCAGGCCGCGTCTGATGCTGTGTGTCATGGCGTTCCTTTCGTGTGGTGCTTGCGGGGTGGTGCTGCACGTGCTCGCCGGCGGGCTATCCCGGCGACCGCCTCGTCGCCAGGCGCTCCAGGAGCGAGGTCACGAGGAAGAACACGAGCCCGATGATGATGCCGCCGAGCACGTAGGCCCACGCCAGCGCGGCCCGGCCGGACTTGGCGTAGGTGGCGATGGCCGTGCCGATGCCGTCGGCGGGCCCGCCGAAGTACTCGGCGACGAGGGCGGCGATCACCGCCAGCGAGCTGGCGATGCGCAGGCCCGTCATGAGGTACGGGAGGGCGGTCGGGAGCGTCAGGACGCGGAACGTCTGCCAGCCGGATGCCGCGGACGAGCGCAGCAGGTCGCGGTGAACGGGCCGGGTCTGGCGGAGGCCCCGCAGCACGTTGACGAACACCGGGATGAAGGCCGCGATCGTCGCGACCGCCTGACGTCCGAACTGGCTCGAGGCGCCGAACATCGTGTTGAGGATCGGCGTGATCGCGACGATCGGGATGACGGCGAGGGCGGACACCAGCGGCGCGAGCATGCCGTCGACGGGCTTGGCCGCGGCCGCCAGCCCGGCGAACAGCAGCGCGAGGAGGGAGCCGACCACGAGGCCGATCAGAGCGTTCGTGGCCGTGATCATCATGTCGTCGAGGATGATCGGGAACCGGCGGACGAACTCCTCGGCGATCGCGATCGGGCTCGGCAGCATCCGCGGCGCGGTGCCGAGCACATCGACCCAGAAGATCCAGATCGCGAGGATCAGGACGCCGACGACGACGGGCGCCACCCACTTCAGCCACCCCGGAAGCTCGCGCTCGCCGGGCCCCGCCCCCGCGCCCGCCGGACCCGGCGGGGCGGGCAGCATCGTGGTCGCGGCATCCGTCATGATTCACTCGCCCTCGTGACGGGCGAGCCGTGCAAGGCCTCGCGGACGGCCGTCACGCGGTCGAAGAACTGCGGCGATTCGCGCAGCGCCTCGTCGCGCACCTCGCCGAGAGAGGTCTGGACCACGTCGGTGATGCGCCCGGGACGCGGGCTCATCACCACCACGCGGTCCGAGAGGAAGACCGCCTCCGGGATCGAGTGGGTCACGAACACGACGGCCGCCGAGGTCTCGGCGGCGATGCGCGTCAGCTCGGATTGCAGGCGCTCGCGCGTCATCTCGTCGAGCGCGCCGAACGGCTCGTCCATGAGGAGCAGCTTCGGGCGGGCGGCCAGCGCGCGGGCGATCGCGACGCGCTGCTGCATACCGCCGGAGAGCTGGTCGGGGTAGCGATCGACGAAGTCCGAGAGACCGACCAGCTCCGCCAGCTCGGCCACGCGGCTCGCGCGAGCAGCCTTGCCCGTGCCGTGCAGTTCGAGCGGCAGCCCGATGTTGGCGGCGACCGAGCGCCACGGCAGGAGGCCGGCCTGCTGGAACGCGATGCCGTAGTCCTGATCGATGCGGGCGCGCTTGGCGGGCTTTCCGAAGATCTGGAGGGTGCCGGACGTCGCCTGGTCGAGGTCCGCGATCAGGCGCAGCAGCGTCGACTTGCCGCAGCCCGACGGGCCGATGAGCGACACGAACTCACCGCCGGCGACCTCGAGATCGACGTCGGTCAGCGCGACGACCTCCCCGGTCTTCGTCGGGAACACCTTCCCGACGCCGGATGCGTGAACGGCAAGGTCGGTCATGCGGCGGCCTCTCCTCTGCGGTAGTTGGCAAGTCCGAGGCCGATGAGGGCCACCGAGCCGGCGGCGATCAGGCCGAGGGCGATCGAGCCGAACGTCGGCCCCCATGGAGCGGCGGGGTCGCTCGAGGCCTGACCCGCCAGCTGGATGAGCATGCGGCCGATGCCGCCGCGCATGCCGATGGAGACCTCCGCCACGACCGCGCCGAGCACCGCGTTCGCGGCGGCGAGCCGCAGCGCCGGAAGCAGGTGCGGGACGGCCGCGGGCAGGCGCAGCCGGAACAGCGTCGGCCAGTACCCCGCGGCGTAGCTGCTCATGAGGTCGAGGTGGATGCGGTCCGGCGACGCCAAGCCACGGAGCACCCCGACGGCCACCGGGAAGAACGCCAGATACGACGCGATCACCGCCACCGACAGCCACTGCGGCCACGTGCCGCCGCCGCGGTCGATCTGGTTGCCGATCGCATTGACGACGGGGGCGAACGCGATGAGCGGCACGATCTGGCTCACCACGATCCAGGGGAGCAGGCCCCACTCCAGCAGGCGCCACCGCTGCATCACCAGGCCCAGGAGTGCGCCCACGACCACGCCGATCAGCCATCCGACGGCGGCGATCCCCAGGGTGATGAGGGCGGCGCCGGCGACCGAGACCCAGAGCGCGGGGGTGTCGCCGCCGCTCGTGGGGGCGAACAGGCGCGCGACCATGTCCCACACGTGCGGCATCGCCCGGTCATGGGTGCGCGGGAGGATCATGAGCCCCGACCCGGACTCGCCGGGGACGGCGCCCACGACCACGCCGTCGGCGGGTCCGAGGAACTTGTACAGCTCCCACAGCACGATGACCGCCACCACCCCCACCGCGCCCCAGCCCGCGGCGATCCAGCCGCGGAGCTCGCCCTGACGGCGCGCCGACCAGCCGATGGGCCTCATGCCGGTGCCGACTTCACGACTTGGCCGTCACGTGGGTCTGCAGCGCCGGGATCACGGTCTCGCCGTAGACGCGGAGCGTCTCCTCCTTGTTGTCGTGCTGCAGGTAGCCGGCGAACTGGGTGACCCCCAGCTCGCGCAGCTGTTCGAGCTTGGCGATGTGGTCGGATGCCGAGCCCAGGATGCAGAAGCGCTCGACGATCTCGTCGGGGACGAAGTCGACGTGGTCGTTGTCGGCCTTGCCGTGGGTGTTGTAGTCGTACCCCTTGCGTCCCTCGATGTAGTCGGCGAGCGCGTCGGGGATGGCGCCGTGATGGCCGTACTTCGCGACGATGTCGGCGACGTGGTTGCCCACCATGCCGCCGAACCACCGGCACTGGTCGCGCATGTGCGCCTCGTCGTCGCCGATGTACATCGGGGCGGCCACGCAGAAGGCGAGCGAGTCGGGGTCGCGGCCGGCGGCGGCCGCGGCATCCTTCACCGTCTTGATCATCCACGCGGCGATGTCGACGTCCGCCAGCTGCAGGATGAACCCGTCGCCCACCTCGCCGGTGAGCGTGAGCGCCATCGGCCCGTACGCCGCCACCCACACGTCCAGCTGCGAGCCCCGGCTCCACGGGAACCGGATCGTCGAGCCGTGGTACTCGACGGGCCGCGAGTTCGCGAGCTCGCGGATCACGTGGATGGACTCGCGCAGCTCGGCCATCGTCACCGGCTTGCCGTTGGTCACCCGCACCGCCGAGTCCCCGCGGCCGATGCCGCAGATCGTGCGGTTGCCGTACATCTCGTTGAGCGTGGCGAACACGGAGGCCGTCACCGTCCAGTCCCGCGTCGCGGGGTTCGTCACGAACGGCCCCACCGTGACGCGATTGGTCTCGGCGAGGATCGCCGAGTGGATGACGTAGGGCTCCTGCCACAGCAGGTGCGAGTCGAAGGTCCACACGTGGCTGAAGCCGTGCGCCTCGGCGAGCTTGGCGAGCTGCACGGTGCGCGCGGCGGGCGGGTTGGTCTGCAGGACGACGCCGAAGTCCATGATCTCGATACGCTCCGCTCGATCGCCGGGAATCAGATGAGGTACTGCGAGAGGCCGCGCTTGAGGAAGCGCCCGTCGCCCTTGGAGCCGTGGTACCGGCCGCCGTCGACCACGACCTTGCCGCGGGAGATCACGGTGTCGACATGCCCGTCGATCTCGTAGCCCTCCCATGCGGAGTGGTCCATGTTCATGTGGTGCGTGCGGCCCTCGCCGAGGCCGATCGACGTGTGGCCGTTCGGGTCGTAGACGACGATGTCGCCGTCGGCGCCCGGCTGGATGACGCCCTTCCTGCCGTACAGGCCGAACATGCGCGCGGGTGTGGTGGAGGTCAGCTCCACCCACCGCTCGAGCGTGATCTTGCCCGTGACGACGCCCTGGTACATCAGGTCCATGCGGTGCTCGACCGAGCCGATGCCGTTCGGGATCGCGCGGAAGTCGTCGAGACCCAGCTCCTTCTGGCCCTTCATGCAGAACGGGCAGTGGTCGGTCGAGACCATCTGGATGTCGTTGGTGCGCAGCGCCTGCCACATGTGGTGCTGGTGGCCCTCCTTGCTGCTGCGCAGCGGCGTCGAGCACACCCACTTGGCACCCTCGAACTGCCCCCACTCCTCGCTGAACGCGCCCAGCTGCTCCTCCAGCGAGAGGTACAGGTACTGCGGGCAGGTCTCGCCGAACACGTTCCAGCCCTGGTCGCGCGCCCAGGCGATCTGGTCGACGGCCTGCTTGGCGCTCACGTGCACCGTGTACAGCGGCGCGCCGGTGAGGTTCGCCAGCATGATCGCGCGGTGCGTGGCCTCCTCCTCCATCTGCCAGGCGCGCGCGATGCCGTGGTAGTACGGCGCCTTCTTGCCGGCTTCGGCCAGCTGCGCCGCGAGCACGTCGATCGCCGGGCCGTTCTCGGCGTGCATCATCGTGAGCAGGCCGGTCTCCGCCGATACCTGCATGGCCTTGAGCACCTGCGCGTCGTCGGAGTAGAACACGCCGGGGTAGGCCATGAAGAGCTTGAAGCTCGAGACGCCCTCGTCGAGCAGGCCCCGCATCGCCGCGAGGGAGTCGTCGTCGACGCCGCCGACGATCTGGTGGAAGCCGTAGTCGATCGCGCAGTTGCCGGCGGCCTTCTCGTGCCACGCCGCGAGCCCGTCCTGCACGCGCTCGCCGTAGCGCTGCACGGCGAAGTCGATGATCGACGTCGTGCCGCCCCACGCGGCCGCCCGCGTCCCGGTCTCGAACGTGTCCGACGCGTTGGTGCCGCCGAACGGCAGCTCCATGTGGGTGTGCGCGTCGATGCCGCCCGGGATCACGTACTTCCCGGTCGCGTCGATGACCGTGTCGACGGATGCCGCGACATCCGTGCCCAGCAGCTGCGAGCCGGGCGCGAGCACGGCCGCGATGGTCTCGCCGTCGATGAGCACGTCGGCCTCGCCGCGTCCCGTCGCCGAGACGACGGTGCCGCCCTTGATGAGTGTCGTTGCCATGTCAGTCCTCCGGTGGCCGAGCCTGTCAGGCCCTCAGGGCTTCGCGATCTTCGTGTAGGAGTCGGGCCGGCGGTCGCGGTAGAACTGCCAGTCGTCCCGCATCTCACGCACCATGTCCATGTTCAGGTCGCGCACCAGCAGCTCCTCGTGGTCGCCGGATCCGCGCTCGCCGACGAAGTTCCCGCGCGGGTCGATCACCTGGCTGGTGCCGTAGAAGTCGACAGCGAGGTCGCCGTACTCGTTGTCCTCGCGCCCCACGCGGTTGGGCTGCAGCACGAAGTACCCGTTCGCGACGGCCGCGGCGGGACCCTCGACCTCCCACAGCCGGTTCGACAGCCCGGGCTTGGTCGCGTTCGGGTTGAAGACCATGTGCGCGTCGTTCAGTCCCAGCTCGCGCCACCCCTCCGGGAAGTGGCGGTCGTAGCAGATGTACATCCCGACGCGTCCGACGGCGGTCTCGAACACCGGGTACCCGAGGTTGCCCGGGCGGAAGTAGAACTTCTCCCAGAACCGGTCGAGGTGCGGGAGGTGGTGCTTGCGGTACTTGCCGAGGATGCTGCCGTCGGCGTCGACGAGCACCGCGGTGTTGTAGTAGACCCCGGTCTCGGCCTCCTCGTAGATCGGCAGCACCGTGACCAGGCCCAGCTCCTTGGCCAGCGCGGCGAACCGCTGCACGATCGGCCCGTCGGCGGGCTCGGCGAAGCCGTAGTACTTCTTGTCCTGCGTGATGCCGAAGTAGGGGCCGTAGAACAGCTCCTGGAAGCACACCACCTGCGCGCCCTGCGCCGCGGCATCCCGGGCGAAGCCCTCGTGCTTGTCGAGCATCGACTCCTTGTCGCCCGTCCAGGTGGTCTGCGAGATCGCCGCGCGTACCGTCGTCATCGTGTCTCCGTTCGTGAGCCGGCGCTCGCCGGCTCGTCGTCCGCGCCCCCGCGGGGGCATCCCTCGGGCTGGGACCGACGGGTCCGATCGATGGGGCGGCCCCGCACCACGATCCTGTCGACTGCACGTTTCCCGTCGGTTTCGGCCTGTGACGCGACAGTAAAGCCTCACCCGGTGCCGCGCAATGGTGGGTCCAGCAGACCTTATGGATACATCCGGCGGAGGATGCCATCGGGGCCGCAGGTACAGCGCGGGACGGATGCCGCGCCCGCTGGTCTCCCGTAACGTGAAACGGTGTTCCGCCGCCTGAAGACGTACCAGCTCGTCGTCGACGTCTCGCTGGGCGTGCTCTTCTTCCTCGCGGCGTGGCCGATCGAGCACGTCGTCACCGGCGCGACGGGCTACGGCGCACCGCTGCAGGGGACGTTCCCGGCGCTCGAGGCGTTCGTCATCGCCCTGTTCTTCGGTGCGGCGCTCGCCGTGCGCCGCCTCTCACCGGCGCTCGCGCTGGGGCTTGCGTGGGCGGGCGCACTGCTGCAGATGGGATTCGGGCGCCCGCCGGGCTTCGCCGACGTCGCGATCTTCGCCGTCCTGTACGCCACGGCGGCCTATGGCGGCTCCCGCGTCTATTGGGCGGGCCTTGTCTCGGCGCTCGTGGGCGCGCTGGTGATCACCGTCTACCTCGCGGCGGGGCCGCTGTACTCCGGCGGCCTCACCTGGCAGACGCTGCCGCTCGCGCTGGTGATGCTCGTGGCGGCCGCCTTCGCGCTGGGCCTGGCGTGGACGATCGGCGCGCTCGTGCGGACGGCGGTGCGCGCGCGGGAGAACCGCGAGGCGCAGCAGCGGGCCGAGGCCGAGGCCATCGCCGAGCAGGAGCGCGTGCGCATCGCGCGCGACATGCACGACGTCGTCGCGCACTCGCTCGCGGTCGTGGTCGCCCAGGCGGACGGCGCACGCTACGCGGCCGGATCCGATCCCGCGGTCGCGACCGAGGCGCTCGCCACGATCGCGAGCACGGCGCGCTCCGCCCTCGCCGATGTGCGGCTGCTCCTCGGGCAGCTGCGCCACCGTCAGGGCGACGGCCCGCAGCCGACGCTCGCCGACCTCGAGGAGCTCTACGCGCAGGTGCGGGCCGCCGGCGTGCGGCTGCGGGTCGACGTCGATCCGGCACCGCCCGGGGAGCCGCCGGGCGCGGTCCAGCTGGCCGTGTACCGCATCCTCCAGGAGGCGCTCACCAACGCCCTGCGACACGGCGCGCCCGGGGGTCCGGTCGACGTGCGGCTGGCGTGGCTCGCCGACCGTGTGGAGCTGGGGGTGCGCAACCCGCTGCCGTCCGGCCCGCGCACGCCGAAGGCGGGGCACGGCCTGATCGGCATGCGCGAACGCGCCCAGCTCGCCGGCGGCCGGCTCGACGCGGCGGACGAGGACGGCGCGTTCGCGGTGACCGCACTGATTCCGATCGGAGGACTCGCATGATCCGCGTCGCGCTGGTCGACGACCAGGCGCTCTTCCGCGCCGGCATCCGCATGCTCGTCGATTCGCAGCCCGACCTCGAGGTGGTCGCCGAGGCGTCGGACGGCCGCGAGGCCGTCGACGCCGTGCGCCAGACCCGGCCCGACGTCGTGCTCATGGACATCCGGATGCCCGTCATGGACGGACTGGCCGCCACCGCCGAGCTCCTCACCGACCCCGAGCCTCCGCGCATCGTCATGCTCACGACGTTCGACCTCGACGAGGCGGCGGCGCGGGCGATCCGCCAGGGTGCGAGCGGCTTCCTGCTGAAGGACGCCGACCCCGAGTTCCTCCTCGCGGCGATCCGCACGGTGCACGCGGGATCGGCCGTGATCGCGGCATCCGCCACCCGGGAGCTCTTCGCAAGATTCACGGATGCCGCCGCCCGCCCGGTCCCCGCCGCCTACGGCGAGCTCACCGAGCGCGAGCGGGAGATCTTCGCCCTCGCCGCGCGCGGCCTGTCCAACGCCGAGATCGCGGCGCGGGAGTTCCTCTCCGAGGCGACGGTGAAGACGCACATCAGCCGCATCCTGACCAAGCTCGCCCTCCGCGACCGGGTGCAGCTGGTCGTCTTCGCCTTCGAGCACGACCTCGTCTGACCGGCGGGATGCGGCGGGGAGGATCATCCCGGGGATGTAGACGGATGCCTCGCCAGGCGGACGCGCGCGACAGCAGGCGCTTCCTACCGTCGAGGACATGGAAATCTCTTCGACCGATCTGGGCCTCGCCGCCCGGGTCCACCAGCTCACCAAGACCTACGGCACCGGCGAGAGCACGGTCCGCGCACTGGACGGCGTGACCGTCGGCATCCGTCGCGGCGAGTTCACCGCCATCATGGGCCCGTCGGGCTCGGGCAAGTCCACGCTCATGCACATTATGGCCGGGCTCGACGCCCCGACCTCGGGCCGGGCATGGATCGGCGACACCGACATCACCGGCCTCAGCGATCTGGAGCTCACGATCCTGCGCCGGCGGCGCGTCGGCTTCGTCTTCCAGGCGTTCAACCTCGTGCCGACGCTCGACGCGCTGGGCAACATCCTGCTGCCGTTCGACCTCGACGGACGCCGCCCGACGACGCTCGAGCGGTCCCGCATCGACGGGCTCGTCGAGCGCCTGGGGCTGACGAGCAGGCTCCGCCATCGGCCGCACCAGCTCTCGGGCGGCCAGCAGCAACGCGTCGCGATCGCGCGCGCCCTCGCAACGGCGCCCGACCTGGTGTTCGCCGACGAGCCCACCGGCAACCTCGACTCCCGCTCGGGCCGCGAGGTGCTGGCGCTCCTCGCCGCCGCGAGCCGCGACCAGGGCCAGTCCATCGCCATGGTGACCCACGACCCGGTCGCCGCCTCGCACGCGGACCGCGTCCTGTTCCTCGGCGACGGCCGCATCGTCGCCGACAAGCCCCGCCAGAGCGCGGAGGAGATCTCGGCGTACATGCTGGCCTCCGAGCTCGGCGCGGCGGCGCCGGTGGCGGCGGCGCCGGTCGCCGCGGCTCCGGTCGCGGAGGCCGCCTCGTGAGCGCCGTCGCAGCGCCGACGGCGGAGCGCACGCCGGCGACCCGCGGGGCCGGGGCCGCGGTCGCGGCGCCTCTCGGATGGCTCCGCGAGCGGGGTATGGGCGCGAGCATCCTCGTCGCGGCGATCTCGAGCGCGTTCGGGGCGATCCTGCTCAGCGCGACCGGGTTCATCGCGGCCGTCCTCCGCGCCGACCCGTTCATCGGCGACAGCGGCACGCTCGCCGCGGTGCTGGGCATCATGAGCGTCCTGCTCATCGGCGTCGCCGTCTACGTCGCTGCCATCGTCACTGCCAACACGTTCGCCACGGTGATCGCCGGCCGCACCCGCCGGATCGCCCTGCTGCGGCTCATCGGCGCATCGGCGCGGTCGCAGCGCGCCGAGGTGGCTCGGCAGGGTCTCGCGGTGGGCATCGTGGGCGCGCTGCTCGGACTCGTCGGCGGCACGCTGGTGTCGTGGGCCGGGGTCGCCCTCGCCGTCGGATACCTCGGCATCGACGGCGTCCAGTACGCCGTCGTCCAGCCGGTGCTGGTGGTCCCGGCGACCGTCGTCGCCCTGACCACGTGGGCCGCGGCGTGGGCGGGTTCCCGCCGCGTGCTCACCGTGACGCCGCTGCAGGCGCTCGGCGGGTCGGTGGAGGCATCCCACGACGCGTTCGCGCGCCGCGGCCCCCGCAACGGCGCCGCCGTGGCGCTGTTCGCGATCGGCGGCGCGCTGCTGGTCGCGGGCATCGCGCTGGGCCTGCTCAGCCCCCTCGGCGTGGTGATCGCCTTCTTCGGCGGGATCTTCTCTTTCACGGGGCTCGCACTGGGGGCGACCCTGGTCATGCCGCCGGTGCTGCGGCTCGTCGGCAGGTGGTTCGGATCGTCCGCGACCGCCCGGCTCGCGGCCGAGAACGCGCTGCGGTACCCCGAGCGATCCAGCCGCATGGCCATCGGCGTCGTGATGGGGGTCACGCTCGTGACGATGTTCGCGGTCGCCCTCGAGACCGTGAAGGCGGTGCTCACGACGTCGGCGGGCGGCGACGCGCCCGACGAGCTCACGACGCTGCTGGACACCTTCGCGGGGATCATGATGGGCCTGGTCGCCGTGTCGGCCGTCATCGCGGCCGTCGGGCTGGTCAACCTCCTGACGATCGGCGTCGTGCAGCGCCGCCGTGAGCTCGGGCTCCTCCGGGCGCTGGGCGTGTCGACGGGTCAGGTGCGTCGGATGGTGCTGCTCGAAGCGGCGCACATCACGATCGCCGCCACGGTGACCGGTCTCGTGCTGGGGATCGCGTACGGCTGGGCGGGCGCGCAGTCGCTCCTCGGCTCCGTGCCGATGCCGCCGTCGTTCTCGGCGCCCACGCTGGTCGCGCCCGCGGTGCCGTGGCTTCCCGTGGCGATCATCGTGGCCGCCACCGCGGTGCTCACCCTCGTCGCGGCGGTGGTGCCGACCCGGCTCGCGACGCGGGTGGCGGCGGTCGAGGCGCTCGCCGAGTGAGGACGGATGCCGCGGCCCGCGCGCGCGGGCCGCGGCATCCGGTCATCCGTTCCCCGCCGCCGGGACCGGCCGGAACGGTCCCCCGGAGACCTCCGACACCAGTTCGACGTACTCCTCGCCGCCGACGAGGTCGTCGGTGGAGTAGAGGTCGGCGACCTCCTGCAGCGCTGTGACCAGGTGCGTCTGCGGGACCGCGTTGTCGCCCTTGCCGTGCACGCCCTGCCGCGTCGACATCACCGCGGCGAGCCGGGGCAGGCTGTCGGCGCGGTCCTTCCAGAGCGCGTGCAGCGAGCGCGGCGTGGCGTTGCGGCTGCCGTGATGGCCGACCTTGTACAGGTCGATCCGTGCAAGCCGCTCGCGCAGCCGCGGCTCGCCGGGGAGCTGGTCCAGCGTGTGCCGCCAGTTCTCGATCTGGGCGTCGCCGGGGAAGAGCAGCGACAGGCCGCCGATCTCGAGCAGCAGGATCAGGCTGGTGTTGTTCAGGGCGTCGTCGAGGTCGCGGACCAGCCGCGCGGCCGACGCGGTCCGCTGATCGGCCAGGCGGTCGATCAGCCAGCGGACCGGGCCCGGGCCGTGGGTCATGGGCGCCGGGGTGCCGGCGTCGGCGGCGGCGCCCACCATGCGCAAAGAGGCGTCCAGTGCGGTGAGCCAGTACTCCGGATCGTCCTCGCGCTGCTTCGCGACCCGCGGATCCTGGTCGACCGTCGGCGGGCCCAGCACCGTCGCCCGGAGCCCGGGGATCAGCGCCTCCATCCCGGACTCCATGCCCGCGTGGAGATAGCGCCCGCGGCCGTCGCGCGACAGCTCGTCGAGCAGGGCCACGGCCTCGGCGTTCTTGAGCTGGTCCTCCGCGGCCGTCCGCACCTCGTCGTCGAGGCCGGCGAGCCCCGCGAGCCGGGCGACGTGCTCCTGCGCCTGCGCGAGGAGCGCGGCGTAGCGCACCGACGCGCGGCTGAGGCCGGCCGGCGCGGCGCCGGCGTCCGGGCCGTCCGCCGTGGCCGACAGTTCAGGGTCCTCCGTCCACGACCGCAGCACGAGCGTCGGAGCGAGCCGCCTCATGATCGCCGCGCCGGCGTCGACCTCGAATCCCCTGAGGTGATCGCGATGACGGTGGCTCACCACGAGGACGTCGAGGTGGCCGCCGGTGTGCTCCTCGACGAGCGCGGCGACGTCCGCCATGCGGCCGCGGGCCATGCCCTCCCGCGGCGAATGGCTGGTGCCGTAGTCGATGAGGATGTGCCGGGCGGCGCGCCCGTCCTCGAGCGGCCCGTCGTACTCGATCGACACCAGGAAGCAGTCGCCGAAGCCGACCTGGTACATGCGCACGCGCGTGCGGACGGCGGCGCTCACCATGTCTCCCCGGAGCTGCGCTCGGTGCGGTGCAGCTGCGCGAACGTCTGCCCGCGCGCGGCGCTGTCCGAGAACCCGAGGCGCCGCGAGGCGTCGTGCCGGCCCGTCCGGGCGAGGTGGTCGAGCCGCTTCTGCTGGCGGCGCCAGTCGTCGAGACGCTTGTGGACGTGCAGCTTCAGGCGGCCGAACTGGTCGAAGATGAGCGTTCCGCCGCCGAACAGCTGGACGGGCGTGCGCGGGTCTATGGCCGGCGACAGCTGCAGCCCCGACTCGTCGGTGAACTCGCGAGCGGTCATCTCGGCCATCTGGACGTACGTCGCCACCGACTCGGGGACGATCAGCCCGTCGGGGCCGATCCGCTGCGTGGGCAGCACGGACTCGATCACGGTGTAGTAGTCCGTCGACACGTCCAGGCGGCGGGCGTTCTGCCACAGGAACCGGAACACCTCGTCGCGGTCGCTGCGCAGGCCGGCGAAGTTGATGCCCAGGTAGTAGGGCGGCAGCTCGGACTCCAGCACGTCGGTCACGCGGTTGGCGGAGCGCTGGATGCCGGCGCGCGCGAATCCCTCCACCAGGAGCTGCCGGTAGCCCAGGTCGTCGTCGGGCGCGACCTCGTTGTCGGCCAGCAGCACGGCGTTCAGCAGGTCGCCGAAGTCGAACTCGACCGGCGGCAGGTAGTCCAGACCCCGGATCAGCATCGTGAGCAGCTGGAACGCCGCCTTGGCGCCCTCCTCGGCGGCGCGCGCCCGGTCGAGGGTGATCCGGCCGGTCGCCCCCTCGCCGCGGGGCCTGGAGAACAGCGCCTGCAGGCGCTTGACCCAGATCTCGATGAGGACGTCGAAGGCGATCGCCACGAGCACCTCGCCGCGCCGATGCGGCTCGAGGAACTCGGGAAGCTTCGCCCAGTCCTGCGGCGGCGGGTTCAGCGCCGACTGGCGCAGCGCGCCGCGACCCTGGGTCAGCACGCTGCCGATCTGCTCGGCGACCCGGGCGAGCATGCTCCGCCGCAGCGCCTCGCGCTCGACGCGGCTGCGGGGGATCCGGCCGCTGCGGTCGGGCCGCCCGAGCGCCTGCTCGAGGACCGGACGCATCGAAAACACCGACAGCAGCGCCACGATGTCGGCGAACCCCTCGTGGAAGGCCGCCTGGTCGGGCAGGCTCGGCTCGAGGAACCGCCGGCGGAGGCCGTCGAGCACAGCGTGGGTCGTCTCGTGCACCACGACGTCGTGGCTCAGGCACGTGTACACCGCCTCGCCGCGGGGGTCAACCGGAGGCACGTAGCCGAACAGCAGCGCCCTGTCGTCGTAGGAGTAGAACGCGTTGGCCTCCGGGAACGCGTGCGGCACGAGGAAGAGCTGGTGGCTGCGGAAGCCCCACGGCAGCCGGCGCCCGAGCGCCGTCTCGAACGTGGCGAGCGTGCGCGCGGCGGTGGCGTAGACGTGCTGCGCGTGGAAGGCCAGATCGGTGCGCAGCACGTCGTCCGCGGCATCCGCGAACAGATCCTCCCTGCCCAGCGGCGCGTGCTTGACGTAGCGGCCGGTCGCCGTGTCGTAGTCGACGACGTGCAGCCGGGATCCGCGGGGACCGTCCTCCATCCGCGACCACGGCACCTTCACGTTCGCGGTGAGGATGCGCCCGTCGTCGCCGCTCACCGCGGGGTCCTGCGCGATGAGCCGCAGCGTCACGTGCGTGCGCGGCTCGTCGGCGGGCTCGGCGTACTGGACTTCGTCGGCCATGTCGCACCTCCCCAGGGTCTTGGGACCACATTGCAGTGGACCGCCCCGATGCGGAAGAGGGGTGGCGCGCGCACGCTGATACCCGCGGGGCCGGTCGCGCCGGGTGCCAGGTTCCGCGGCGTCCGTCAAGGCGGGTGCGGCCATCCGGCGGCGGGTGCAGGCTGACCCCATGAAGATCGACATCGTTGAGCACGAACCGCCCTACCGCGTCGGCATCGTCATCGGCAGCCTGTCGCGCGAATCCGTCAACCGCCGCCTCGCCGAGGCGCTCCAGCGCCTGGCCCCGCGGGAGCTCGAGTTCTTCGAGATCGGATACGCCGACCTCCCGCTGTACAACCGCGATCTCGACGGCGACTACCCGCAGGTCGCGACCGACTTCAAGGAGGCGGTGGACTCCGCCGACGCCGTGCTCTTCGTGACGCCGGAGTACAACCGGTCCATCCCCGGCCCGCTGAAGAACGCGATCGACTGGGGCAGCCGGCCGTACGGGCAGAACGCCTGGGAGGACAAGCCCACCGGGGTCATCGGGGCGTCACCGGGCAAGATCGGCACGGCCGTGGGCCAGCAGACGCTGCGCAGCACGCTGAGCTACCTGAACGCACGGCAGATGACGTCGCCCGAGGCCTACATCCAGGTCACGCCCGGCCTCATCGACGACGACGCGCGGGTGACCGACCCCGAGACCGAGGAGTTCCTCCGCACGTTCATGCGGAAGTTCCTCGAATACGTCGCGCGCGTGCTGACCGTCATCCCGCAGGAGTGACGTCCGAGCCGGATGCCGCGGCCTCGGTCGCATCCGCCGGCTCGGGGTCGTGCGCCCACGTGGGCGCGAGGGCGCGGATGCGCGCGGCGCGCCACTGCCAGGTCGCCCACAGCATCGGCCACAGGAGCGCGGCGGTGGGTCCGCCGATCACGAGCCGGTCGCGCCAGAGGGTCTTGCCCGGCTGTCCCGGTGCCGGCGCCACGGCCATCTGGTGGTCCCAGACGTCGAGGCTCGCGAGGGGCCCCGTGAGCGGGATGCCGCTGTCGCGGAAGATGCGCACCTCGCCGCCCGGCCCGTCGACGCGCCGTTCGCTCGCGTGGATCAGTTGGCGGCCGACCGGCACCGAGCCGAACGCCGACAGCTGCACCGGCACGTCATCGCCGGGCGACCACGAGGTCGGCAGCCCACTGGGCACGAGGGGCTCGAGGCCGAGCACCGGACCGTACAGCTCGGCCACCGCCCGTGGCGAGTGCAGCGCCCGCCACGCCGCGTCGGGGTCGCAGTCGATCACGAACTTCAGCAGGATCCGCATGCTCCAGTGTCGCACCCTGTGTGTCGGATGGTCGCGGCTCTCGCGCGCTTCGGCTGAGCACGGGCGGTCCGCGCCGGGGGCCGGCCGAGGACCCGCGATCGCGTCGGCTTAGGCTGGACGGATGCCCGAGAGCCCCTTCGACCAGCAGCGTTACCAGGTCCGTCACGACTGGGGTGTCGAGGGGCTTCGCCGGCTCGCCCCGGCCGACGTCGTCGTGGTGGTCGACGTGCTGCGGTTCTCCACGACGGTGACGGATGCCGTGGCCCGCGGCGAGACCCCGCCGCTCGACGCCTCCGCGCACGCGGTGTCGCTGAACGGCGCGGCCGTCGCGGCGGCGGCGGCCGGGACCGGCGCCACCGTGCTGCTCGGGTGCCTGCGTGACGCCCGCGCGGTCGCCGACGCGGTGCTCGATATCCAGCGCCGTCGCGCCGAGCGCACGAGCATCGCCGTGATCGCCGCGGGCGAGCTCGCCGGCCGGTGGAGCGGAGCGCCGCTGCGGTTCGCCGTCGAGGATCAGCTCGGCGCCGGTGCCGTCATCGAGGCGCTCGGCACGGTCGGCATCGACCACACGTCGCCGGAGGCGGCTGCGGCCTGCGAGGCGTTCCGCGGGCTGCGCGGCGCGGTGCGGCACCTCCTCACCGCCAGCGCCTCCGGACAGGAGCTGCTGGGCCGCCCGGACCACCCGCAGGCGGCGTCGCGCGACGAGGTGCTGAACGCGGCCGCGGTGGATGCGGCATCCGTCGTCCCGGTGCTGCGCGAGGGCCGCTTCGTCGCCTACTGATCCCGCGGCGTCATCGCAGCGAGCCGCGTCGCACGCGTGATGTCGCGGCGGGTCCAGGTGAAGGCGTGGCGCTCGTCGAATCGCGGCGCGCACTTCGCGCAGGAGGTCGGGCGCGTGGCCTTGCGATGGCGGTAGGCGACGTGCCCGGCGGGGCAGACGCCGATCCACGGCGCGAGCTCCACCGCGGTCTCACCGTCGTGCGTGGTGCCGCCGGCGTAGCCGAGGTCGCGCGCGACCGCCTTCCAGCGGGGGCCGTGCCCGGCCCGGGGGCCCGCCAGCGCGTGCGCGACCTCGTGCAGCAGCGTCTGGTGGTTGGTGTCGTCGTCGTACCGCGCGGCGAGGTAGCGCGAGACGCTGATGCGCTTGCGCGAGTAGTCGCAGAGCCCGGCGCGGCGCTTGGCGTTGTCGAACGCGAAGGTCCACGACCCGTCGAGGTGGGCGGCGATCAGGGCCTCGGCCCAGTGCCGCACGCGATGCAGTTCCGACATGACGCGAGACTAGAACGTATCTCCGACACTCGGGCCGGGGCGGGTCAGCTGGCCACCGAGGCCGCCGCGCGGCGCCGGTCGGCCGCGTCGATCGCGAGCAGCGTCGATTCGAGCTGGTCCTCGGTCGCCCCCGACTCCTGCCGGAGGAACAGCGCCCGCTTGAAGTCCTTGCGCGCCGCCTCGAAGTCGCCGGCGTCGTAGTTCACCTTGCCGCGGTGCTGCAGCGCGAACGCGGCGATGCCGGCCCAGCCCTGCCCCTCGGCCTCCTCGGCGCACGTCGTCAGCTCCTGATCCGCCGCGGCGTAGGCCTCGCGCGCCTGCAGCACGGTGGCGTGCAGGATGCGCGCCCGCAGCAGGTCCTTGCGGGTGCCGGCCATGCGGGCCACGCGCACCGACTGCTCCGAGACGACCAGCGCGTCGTCGAGGCGGTCGAGCACCTTCAGCAGCCACACCCGCTCGAGCAGGGCGGGGAGGCTGCGCTGCTCGCCGATCTCCTCCAGCCGCTCCTTGCACTGGCGCGGATCCACCTGCTCGCGGAGGGTGTCGGGATCGTACCCGCGGATGTAGCTCACGTCTGACTCCCTTCGCCGCGCCGATGGCTGCATCCAGTGTGCCTGGCGCCGCGTGGGTCTCCGTCGTGCCACGCCGAGTCGCGGCATCCGCCCCCTCGTCCGTCCCCGTCCCTCCCCGCCCCTCTCCTCTTCCTCCTCTCACCCAGTAACCGCGGTCTCGCCGAACGACCATGCCGTCGGCGCCCATGTCGTGGTACCTCGCCGAGTTCGCGGTATCTCGGCGGAGGGAGGGAGGGAGGGGAATGAGGGGTCGGCGGAGGGAGGGAGGGGAAAGGCGGGCGGGTGGGGGGTCAGCGGGTGAAGACGGATGCCGAGGGCTTGGGTGAGGGCGTCGCATCGGCGTCGGTGGCCACCCGGGCGCCGCGCACGAAGTCGTCGAGCTCGCGGCCCTCGGCCACCTTGGCCGGGTGGGGGCCGGCGGCCATGAGCCGCGGCAGCCACTCGGTCGGAAGCGGGGCGCGCGAGGCCGCGATCACGAGGTTGCCGAAGCGGCGTCCCTTCAGGGTCTGCACCTCGGCGAGCACCACGACGTGCTCGAGCACGGCGCGCACCGTGGCGACCTCGCGGCGCGCGAACGCCAGGCCCGCGCCGTCGGCGACGTTGACCAGCAGCACGCCGTCCGGCGCCAGGAAGCGCGCCGCCTCGGTGAAGAACTCCACCGTCGTCAGATGCGCGGGCGTCTGGGCGCCCGAGTACACGTCCGACACGAAGAGGTCCGCCGCGCCGACGAGCCCCGCGGGCAGGCGGCCGAGCGCCTGCCGGGCGTCGCCGATCCGAACTCGCACCGACGCTCCGCGCGGCAGGGGGAGGTTCTCGCGCACGAGATCCCACAGCGCCGGCTCGAGCTCGACCACCTGCTGCCGGGACCCCGGCCGCGTCGCCTCGACGTACCGCGGGATGGTCAGCGCGCCCGCGCCCAGGTGGATCGCCGTCAGCGGCTGCCCCGGCATCCGCAGCTGGTCGATCACCGCCCCCATGCGCGCGATGTACTCGAAGTGCAGGTGCGTCGGATCGTCGAGGTCCACGTGCGACTGCGGCGTGCCGTCGACGTCGAGCTCCCAGCCGCCGCCGAAGGGCGAGCGCACGATCCGCGCCAGCGTGCCGTCCGACAGTCGAGCAGTCGGTGCGGCCGGCTCGTCCCTCGCGCGTGCCATGGCCACCACGTTAGCCGCACCCCGTGCCTGCGACGCGCCGGTTTGACACTTCTGCGCGCGAGCGTGCGGATGGGGTTGGCAGAACGCTGAGGAAGCGGCATCCGTCTTCACCGAAACCGAATCGAGACACAGGCGTAACCGACGGAGGGGTTCCGCGCGGGTAGCGTCGGAGGATCACTCCCCGATGAGGGCTGCGCGCACCTCTGCTCCACATCGATGTGCAGCGGAGCCCACACGACATGGAAGGTGCACAGCACATGCTCCACACCGCCAGAAGGCGCTGGCTCACCGGCGCCGCAGCGATCGCCGTCGGCGCGGTCGTCCTCACCGCCTGCGCGAGCCAGCGGGACGAGGGCGGCGCGACCGACGAGGCCGCCGACGTCGACTCGACGTTCATCTTCGGCTCCTCCGGCGACATCG
This sequence comes from Microbacterium sp. CCNWLW41, assembly GCF_037083505.1. Taxonomy (NCBI): domain Bacteria; kingdom Bacillati; phylum Actinomycetota; class Actinomycetes; order Micrococcales; family Microbacteriaceae; genus Microbacterium; species Microbacterium sp. CCNWLW41. The sequence continues at coordinate 45,762 of NZ_JBAOJP010000001.1, read as the reverse complement.
CAGGCCTCGACCCGGCGATGGCGAACGACGGCGAGACGTTCCGCGTCTCGCGGCAGATCTTCGAGGGCCTCGTCGGCGTCGAGCCGGGCTCGGCCGACCCCGCCCCCGGGCTCGCCGAGAGCTGGGAGCAGTCCGAGGACGGCCTCGAGTACACCTTCCAGCTGAAGGAGGGCGTCACCTTCCACGACGGCACGGACTTCAACGCCGAGGCCGTGTGCTTCAACTTCGACCGGATGAACAACTTCACCGGCCTGGCCGCCACCGAGAGCCTCTCGTACTACTGGGGCAAGCTCATGCGCGGCTACGCCGAGACCGGCACGTCGATCTACGGCGGCTGCGAGGCGACGAGCGACACCGAGGCGGTCATCACGCTGACCCAGCCGTTCGCGGGCTTCATCCCCGCACTGTCGCTGCCGTCGTTCGCGATCCAGAGCCCCGCGGCCCTGGAGGAGTTCAGCGCCGATGAGGTCGGCGGCACGGCGGAGGCGCCCGTGCTCAGCGAGTACGCGCAGGGCCACCCCGTCGGCACCGGTCCCTTCAAGTTCGACGAGTGGGCACCGGGCGAATCGGTCACCCTCAGCGCCTACGAGGACTACTGGGGTGAGCAGGGCCAGGTGCAGGAGATCATCTTCCAGGTGATCGGCGACACCACCGCCCGCCGCCAGGCGCTCGAGTCCGGCTCGATCGACGGCTACGACCTCGTCGCGCCCGCGGACCTCGCCTCCCTCGAGGAGGCCGGCTTCAAGCTCGTCAACCGCGAGCCGTTCAACATCCTGTACCTGGCGATGAACCAGGCTGTGCCGGAGCTCGCCGACATCCGCGTGCGTCAGGCGATCGCCCAGGCGATCGACAAGGAGCAGCTCGTCACCCAGGTGCTCCCGGAGGGCACCGAGGTCGCCCGCGAGTTCATGCCGCCCGTCGTCATCGGGTGGAACGAGGACGTCACCACGTACGACTACGACCCGGAGGCGGCCAAGGCGCTGCTCGCCGAGGCGGGCTACGACGAGGCCAACCCGCTGACGCTGCAGTTCAACTACCCCGTCAACGTGTCGCGCCCGTACATGCCCAACCCGGAGCAGATCTTCACGAACCTGGCATCGCAGCTCGAGGCCGTCGGCATCGTGGTCACCCCCGTCGGCGAGGACTGGAACCCCACCTACCTCGACCGCATCCAGGGCGGCGCCGACCACGGTCTGCACCTGCTCGGCTGGACCGGCGACTACAACGACCCCGACAACTTCGTCGGGACGTTCTTCGCCACCCCCGGCAACGAGTGGGGCTTCACGAACGAGGAGCTCACCGCAGCGCTGACCGAGGCCCGCGGCCTCGCGAACGCCGACGAGCAGGAGGCGGCGTACCTCGCCGTCAACGAGCAGATCATGGAGTTCCTGCCGGGCGTCCCGCTGGCGCACCCGGTCCCGACGCTGGCCTTCGCCGAGCGCGTGACCTCGTACCCCGCCAGCCCCGTGCAGGACGAGGTGTACAACATGGTGGAGCTGAGCGAGTAAGGAAGGCAGAGCGGATGCCGCGGCCCCGGGCCGCGGCATCCGCTCCGGCTTCCCCGCCCGACCCGACGGCGCACCCGCGCCGCCCGTCCCCCGGAGAGAGCATCCGTGCTACGCACCATCGGGAGCAGACTGCTCCTGCTGATCCCCACCCTGTTCGGCCTGTCGATCCTGCTGTTCCTGTGGGTCCGTGCCCTTCCCGGCGGGCCCGCCGTCGCCCTGCTGGGCGAGCGGGCGACGCCTGAGGCCGTCGAGCAGATCAACGAGCAGTACGGCTTCAACGAGCCGATCCTCGTGCAGTACTTCACCTGGCTCGGCCAGCTCCTGTCGGGTGACTTCGGCGTCTCGCTGCAGACGCGCCAGCCGGTCATCGAGGAGTTCCTGCGCCGCCTCCCCGCGACGATCGAGCTGAGCGTCTTCGCGATCATCCTCGCCGTCGGCATCGGCATCCCCCTCGGCTATCTCGCCGCCCGCCGCCACGGCAGGGCGTCCGACCACGTCCTGGTCGGCGCGAGCCTCCTGGGCATCACCATCCCGGTCTTCTTCCTGGCGTTCATGCTGAAGTGGGTCTTCGCCGTCCAGCTCGGCTGGCTGCCGTCCGAGGGACGGCAGGATCCGCGGCTCGACGCGACGCACTACACCGGCTTCTACGTGCTCGACGGCATCCTGACGGGGGAGTGGGATGCCGCGTGGGACGCCTTCCTGCACCTGATCCTGCCCGGGATCGCGCTGGCCTCCATCCCGCTCGCGATCATCGTGCGCATCACCCGCGCGTCGGTGCTCGAGGTGCAGAACTCCGACTACGTGCGCACCGGCATGGCCAAGGGCATCTCGCGGTCGACGATCCGCAGCCGCTTCATCCTGCGCAACGCCATGCTGCCGGTCATCACGACGATCGGCCTCCAGGTGGGCCTGCTGATCTCGGGCGCGGTCCTCACCGAGACCGTCTTCGCCTATCCGGGCATCGGCTCGTTCCTGGCACGTGCGATCTTCACGCGGGACTACCCCGTGCTGCAGGGGTTCATCATCTTCATCGCGATCGGCTACGCCCTGATCAACCTGGCGGTCGACGTGTCGTACAGCTTCATCGACCCGAGAGTGAGGGTCTCATGACATCCGCGATGCTTCCCCCCGCCCCCAGCGGCGGGCCCGTCGACGACACCGCCGTCGACGACAAGGAGCTGCTGGCCGCCAAGACCGGCGGCGGCGGGTTCTGGCGCGACGTCTTCCGGCGCCTGCGCCGCAACCCCAGCGCGTGGGTGGGCGGCGCGATCATCGCCCTCCTCGTGCTGGTCGCGATCCTCGCGCCCTGGCTGGCGCCGTACGGTCCGACCGAGCTTCCCGGCCAGCGGTACATCACGCCGACGCACATCCCCGGGCCGGGCGAGATCCCCGAGTTCCCGCTGGGCCTGGACCGCTTCGGCGGCGACGTGCTGTCCAAGCTCATCTGGGGCGCGCGCGCCACGCTGATCATCGGCGTCGTCTCGACGGCGATCGGCCTCATCGGCGGCATGATCCTCGGGTTCCTGTGCGGCATGTTCGGCGGGTGGGTCGACACGCTCGTCATGCGCATCGTCGACATCCTCCTGTCGGTGCCGTCGCTGCTGCTCGCGGTGTCGGTGGCGGCGGTCCTCGGCCAGACGCAGGCCTCGCTGATGATCGCCATCGGCGTGGCCCAGGTACCGGTGTTCGCGCGCCTGCTCCGGGCCTCGATGCTCCAGCAGCGCAACGCCGACTACGTGCTGTCGGCGCAGACGCTCGGCCTCGGGCGCGGCAAGATCACGATGAGCCACGTGCTGCCGAACTCGGTCGGACCGGTCATCGTGCAGGGCACGCTGTCGCTGGCGACGGCCGTCATCGAGGCGGCCGCGCTGTCGTACCTCGGCCTCGGCGGCGACGTGCCGCAGACCGCCGAGTGGGGCCGCATGCTCACCTATGCGCAGCTCGAGCTGGCCGTCGCGCCGTGGCTGGCGTTCCTGCCCGGCATCTGCATCACCATCACCGCGCTCGGCTTCACGCTCTTCGGCGAGGCGCTGCGCGAGGCGATGGACCCGCGCACCCGGGCGCGCTGACCCGGGCGGTGGGGCCGGGGCGGCAGGCGTCGTCAGACGGCGATGTCGAGCTCGTTGCCGGGGATCGAGGCCAGCAGGCGCCGCGTGTACGGGTCGCGGGGGTTGGTGAAGATCTCCTCGGAGGATGCCGCCTCCACCAGCTGCCCATCCTTCATGACGCAGACGTAGTCGCTGATGAGCCGCACCACCGCGAGGTCGTGCGAGATGAAGAGGTAGCTCAGGCCGTACTCGCGCTGCAGGTCTCGCAGCAGCGTCAGCACCTGGTCCTGCACCAGGACGTCGAGCGCCGACACCGGCTCATCGCAGACGATGAGGTCGGGGGAGAGGGCGAGGGCCCGCGCGATCGCGACGCGCTGCCGCTGGCCGCCGGACAGCTCGGACGGGTAGCGGCGCAGCATCGTCTGCGGCAGCGCGACATCGTCCAGCAGCTGCCGCACGCGCGCGGCGCGCTCTTTGGACGAGCCGCGCCGGTAGAACTCCAGGGGCTCGGAGATGATGCGCTCGATGGAGAACATCGGGTTCAGCGACGAGTACGGATCCTGGAAGATCGGCTGCACGCGCTGGCGGAAGTCGCGCAGCTGCCGGCCCTTGAGCGTCGCCACGTCCACGCCGTCGAAGCGCATGGCGCCGGACGTCGGCTCGATCACCTTCAGCAGCATGCGCGCGGTGGTGGTCTTGCCCGACCCCGACTCGCCGACGATCGCGACCGTCTCGCCGCGGGGTATCGCGAACGAGACGTCCTTCACGGCGGCGAAGTCCTCTTTGCTGCCCCGCACGCGGTAGATCTTGGTGAGGTCCTCGACCTCGACGATGTAGTCGGGCGCCGCGGTCGCGCCGCCGTCCCCGGCCGAGTGCGCGCCCGCGGGCGCCACGGGGTGCTCGGCGGGCGTCGGCCCGGTGAGGGCCGGTCCCGAGCCGGGCCCTGGGGCCGGCGCGTCGGCCGCCGCGTGCGCCTCGGCGGGGTGCGCGGCGGGGTGCTCGGCGGGCGTCGGGCCGGTGACGGCGGTCGCGGCATCCGTCGTTCCTGCCGGTGCGATGTCGGGCTCGGGAGCCTCCGGTGCGGCGGTGCGGAACACCTCGGGCCGCAGCCGGACGGCCGCCACCGACGGCGCCGCCTTGACGAGCGCCTGCGTGTACGGATGCTGCGGATCTTCGAGGATCTGGCGCGCGGGGCCCTGCTCGACGATGCGCCCGCGGTTCATCACGACGACGCGCGATGCGCGCTCGGCGGCCAGTCCGAGGTCGTGCGTGATGAGCATGACGGCGGTGCCCCGCTCGGCGGTCATGCGCTCCAGCTGGTCGAGGATCGTCTTCTGCACCGTGACGTCGAGGGCGCTCGTGGGCTCGTCGGCGATGAGGAGCTTCGGGTCGCAGGCCAGGCCGATCGCGATGAGCGCGCGCTGGCGCATGCCGCCGGAGAACTCGTGCGGATACTGCTTGGCGCGGTCGGCGGCGTCGGGCAGTCCCGCTGCGGCGAGCGTCTCGACCACCCTGCGGTCGACGTCCCGGCGCGTGGCGAGGCCGTGCGCGAGGAGCGTCTCGGCGATCTGGGTGCCGATCTTCGCCACCGGGTTGAGGTTCGACATCGGGTCCTGCGGCACGAGCCCGATCGACCGCCCGCGGATGGTGCGCATCACCGACTCGGGGGCGCCGACCAGGTCCTCGCCCTCGAACAGGATGCTGCCCTTGGTCACCCGGCCGTTGCCCGGCAGCAGGCCGATGACCGCCATGGCGGACGTGGACTTGCCCGATCCGGACTCGCCGACGATCGCCAGCGTCTCGCCGGCGGAGAGGTCGAGGTCGACGCCCTCGACGGCGTGCACCGGGCCGTCGATGGTCTGGAATTCGACGGCGACGTCGCGCACCTGGATCAGCGGTGCTCCCGCGACGGCGCGTTCGGAGGATCGGGCCATGGGCTCCATCCTGCCTCGCGTCGCCGCGTTGCGCACGGACAGCGCGACAGCCTTTACCCATCCGTAACGCGTGCCCTCGGAGGGACGAGCGGACGGTCTTGCGCACATCTCCACACCCTCGCGCCGGCGGCTCCGGCACAGCGGGCATTTGTCGCCCGCAACCGCCGGATCCGTGGAGTTGTGCTCACTGATCCGGCAGGCGACCGGCGGCAGTACCGTGGAGCACATGGCGGCGATCGACCTCAACGCGGACCTCGGCGAGACCGTCGGCGGCGTGCCGACGGCCGACGACGAAGCGATGTTCGCCGTCATCTCGAGCGCCAGCGTCGCGTGCGGCGGTCATGCGGGCGACGCCGCGTCGATGCGCGACGCGGTCGCCCGCGCCGGGCGGCACGGCGTCGCCGTCGGCGCCCACCCCTCCTATCCCGACACGGCGAACTTCGGCCGCGTGTCGGTGGTGCTCGACCCCGCCGACCTCGCGCTCATCGTCGCCCGCCAGCTCGCCGATCTCGTCGCATCGGGCGCCGACCTGCGCTACGTCAAGCCGCACGGCGCGCTCTATCACGCGGTGACGAGGGACCGGGAGCAGGCGGATGCCGTCGCCCGCGCCGTCGCCGATCGCGCGGCGCTCCTCGGCCGGCCCCTCCCCGTGCTCGGGATGCCCGGCGAGATCGCGCGCGCCGCGGCATCCGTCGGCCTCCCCTTCGTGCACGAGGCCTTCCTCGACCGGAGCTACCTGCCCGACGGATCGCTCGTGCCGAGGGCGCGGCCCGGCGCCCTGCTCGAGGATCCGGAGGCCGTGGCCGCACGCGCGGTGCGTCTCGCCCGCGAGGCGGTCGTCGAGGCGATCGACGGCTCGGTGATCGCCGCGGAGGCGGCCTCTCTGTGCGTCCACGGCGACTCTCCCGCCGCCGTCGACATGGCCCGCGCCGTGCGCGCCGCGCTCGACGCGGCAGGCGTCGAGGTGAGGGCGCCGTGGTGACCCCTCGCCGCGCGCGTCGCCGCCGGCGTCGGGCGGGGGAGGCGGGGCGGTGACTCCCCGGGTCCGGCCCATGGGAGAGCGCGCCTTCCTGCTGGAGGTGGACGCGCTCGAGGAGGTCCTCGCGCTCCACGCGGCGCTGGCCGAGGGCCGGCCGGACGGCGTGGTCGACCTCGTCCCGGCCGCGCGCACCGTGCTCGTCCGTATCGACCCGCGCGTGCTCGCGCTGCCGGCCGCGCGGACGTGGGCGCTCGCTGCCGCGGCGGAGGCCGCGCCGCGAGGCCCGTCCGCGACGCGCGAGGTGGAGCTGGACGTCGTCTACGACGGCCCCGACCTCGCCGACACGGCACGACTGCTGGGAGTGAGCGCCGACGAGCTCGTGCGCGCGCACGCCGCGGCGCGGTGGCAGGTCGCGTTCACGGGATTCGCTCCCGGCTTCGGCTACCTGGTCAGCGACGACTGGCCGTTCGACGTGCCGCGGCTCGACACGCCGCGCACGCGGGTCCCCACCGGGGCGGTCGGGCTCGCGGGGGCCTTCACGGGGGCCTACCCCCGCGACACTCCGGGGGGCTGGCGCCTCATCGGCACCACCCCGGCGCCGCTGTTCGACCCGGATGCCGCCTCCCCGGCCCTGCTCGCGCCGGGGACCCGCGTCCGCTTCCGTCCGCCGGCGCGGCGGGGGTCGGCGGTCCCGGGCGAGGCATCGGCGCGGGGACTCGGGGCGTCGCGGCCGGGTGATGGCCCCCCGCGCGAAGCGGCGGACGGCGGATCGGGTGAGGCTGCGGGCGGGCGACCCGGTGAGGCGGCCGCGGGCGGATCCGGAGCGGTGGCGGCGGGCGGCATCCGGATCCTGGAGCCGGGGCTGCTGACGACCGTGCAGGATCTCGGGCGACCCGGGGTCGCATCGGTCGGCGTGGCGGTGTCGGGGGCGCTCGACCGCGCCGCACTGCGCACGGCGAACCGGCTGCTGGGCAATCCCGAGGGCGCCGCCGGTCTCGAGGTGACGATGGGCGGGCTGCGCGCCGTCGCCGAGCGCGACCTGTGGGTGTCGGTGACCGGTGCGTGGGGCGTCGTGCGGCTGGACGGCCGCGAGATCGACCCGTACCAGGCTCACGCGTGGCCGGCGGGTGCCGAGCTGCACCTCGACTGGTTCGTCCACGGCGCCCGGGGCTACCTCGCGGCCCGAGGGGGCGTCGACGCGCCCCACGCGCTCGGCTCGCGCGCGACGGATCTGCTGGCGGGGCTCGGCCCGGCTGCGCTGCGCGCCGGCGACGTCGTCGGGGTGCGGGACGAGGTCTCCGCGCCGATCCCCGTCGCGCCGCCGGCCGCGTGGGGTGCGCCGCACGACGACGAGCTCGAGCTCGAGCTCGCACCGGGACCGCGCGCCGACTGGTTCGCCCTCGCGGCGCTGGAGGCCCTGTTCGACACCGTGTGGACCGTCTCGAACCACGCCGACCGGGTCGGCGCCCGCCTCGACGGCCCCGCGCTCGTGCGGGTGCGCGGGGGCGAGCTCGCCAGCGAGGGCATGGTGCCCGGAGCGCTCCAGGTGCCCCCGAGCGGGCGGCCGACGATCCTCCTCGCCGACGGTCCTGTGACCGGCGGCTATCCGGTCATCGCCGTGGTGACGGATGCCTCGCTCGACCTCGTCGCGCAGGCCAGGCCCGGGACGCGCATCCGGTTCCGCCACGCCCGTGTCGTCGTCTGAGCCGGGCCGATCCGGAATTCGGAGTTGCTGCGGGTTTCCGGAGCGGGGCGGGGTGTGGCATCCGGAAATCGCGTGATTGTCCGAAATTCGGATGCCGCGACCCGCCGCCTCTACCCCGCCGCCTCTGCCGCCCCCGCCGCCCCCGCCGCCCCCGCCGCCCCCGCCGCCTCAGTCGGACCCCGCCTCCAGCAGATCGGCCGTGGCCCGCAGGATTGCCACGATCGCGGCCGTGCGGGCGTCGGCGGCGCTGCGCCGGCCGTCGGTCTCGACGCCGGCGGGCGCGGCGATCGACGCCGTGTCGCGCAGCGACGACAGCAGCGGGCGCGCGCCGAGCTCCTCGGCCGCGGACAGCAGCGGACGCTGCTCGTAGTCGTCGTCGATGATGTCGGAGACGGCCTTCACGAACTCGCGGTAGCTCAGGGTCGGGCTCTTGCCGAGGACCGTGAGCGCGGCGGTGCTGAACACGCCGCGGCCGTTCGTCTCGAGCGCGACCTGGTTGGGCTGGCAGGCGCTCACGAGCACCTCGCGGTTCGCCTCGTGCGGCCTGGGCGGCTCCGCGGCGCGGTCGGTCTCGATCTCGACGACCCGCGCCCACGCTGCGCGCCGGAAGGGGTCCGACAGGGCGGCGGCGCGCTGGGCGCGGTAGGCGTCCTCCTCCTCGGAGTCCAGCACCGTCATGCGCGCCTTCGTTCCGGCCGGGATCCTCTTCTCGGTGAACTCCGACCGCGTCAGCCCCCGGTTCACGGTCCCCGAATGGCAGGAGTCGAAGAACAGCGACACCGCGACGCCGTCGGGGATCGCATCCCAGATCGCGCCGAGGTCGTCGTCGATGATGAGGTTGCCGTCGCGGAAGTCCACGGGGCACAGCGCCTCGTCGCTGGGTCCGAAGGAGTCGGTCTCGTCGCCGTCGAGGTCCGGGACGAAGGTGCCGTGGCCGGCGAACTGGATGGCGACGATGTCGCCGTCGCGCGCCGCCGAGACCTTGTCGAGCATGGCGCGCAGGATCTCGTCGCGCTTCGCGTCGGCGTTGCGGATCGACTCGACCTCGAAGCCCGCGTTCCGGAACGCCTCGCCCCACGCCTCGGCGTCGGCGACGCACCCGCTCAGCGGGTCCTTCGGGTATGCGTCGATGCCGACGCACAGCGCCAGCTTGCGCGGCACGGCCCCGCGCACGCCGGTCGGCTCCGGCCGCGGCGGGCGCATGGGCTCCAGCTCGACGCCGCGGCCCCGCGTCGGGAACACCGTGAGCCGCTCGGGCTCGTCGCTGTCGGGCACACCGAGGACGCGGCGCGCGAGGCTCATCATGGTCTCGACGTCGTTGTCGAACGCCCCGTGCGACGTCGCCTGGGTGCGGCTGCGGCGCCCGCGCGCCACCGGTCCGAGCACGAGGCGGGTGGGGTCGTCGCCGAGGTATCCCATCGTGCGGCCCGCCCGGCGCAGGTGCTCCTCGAGTCCGAGGATCTTGGCGTCCCGCTCGGCCTCGAACGCGCGCGAGACGAGGTAGAGCAGCGACTTGCGGTAGACGCCGCCGGTGTTGTCCCGCTTCTCGTGCGTCTCGTCCATCGTGAAGATCGCGAGGTCCTTGATCTTCCCCGTCTCCGCCAGCGGCAGCAGCGTCGCCTCGAACGTGTCGACGCGCACCGCGGGAGCGAGGAAGGTGACGCTCGCGACGTGGTCCACGGCGTCGTCGCCGTCGAAGAGCCGCGGCACGAAGTGCGAGTGGTAGATCGAGCCGGCGCTGTGCCCGGCGATGTGCAGCTCGATCGCGCCCTGGTTGGCGGCCATGTACTCGCGCAGCGCCGCGGCGAGGATGTCCGCGCCGCCTCGCGTCCCGTCGGCGAGGGCGGGCAGGCACGAGGCCGCCGAGTCGAGCTTCATGTCGTCCCAGAACTTGCGTCCGCCCAGCACGCGCGCCGCGGCCTCCACCGCGCGGTCGGTGAGATCGGTGAAACCGCGCGAGCCTGTCGCCCGCCCCGACAGCACGTCGGCGAGGGTCGTCATGAGCCCGCTCTCCCACACCAGGTGGATGGGGTAGACGCCGTTCTTCTTCCACCACGCCGACTGGTGGTGCGCGGTCCGCAGACCCGCCGCCTTGTCGGTCAGTCCGCCGTGCGCCCAGATCAGCACCGGCACCGGGGGCGGCACGTCGCGGGCGGAGGCCTTCTTCGCCTGCTGCTCGACGAACGCCGCGAGGTCGACCTCGACCATGCGTCGCACGTCGTCGGCGGTCGTCGCGAACGCGTCGACGTCGGCCGGCTTGGCGCTGGACCTCTCGTCGAGCTTGCCGTCGGCGGTGTGCACGACGTGCTTGCGGAGGGCCGCGAGGTCGGCGGGGCGGAGATCCGCGGCGCGGGCGGCGGTGGTCGTGTCGGCCATGGTGTCACGTCCTGTCTGTTCGAGTGGCGGGTGGTGCGGTGAGCCGACTTCGGTCGGCGGCGGTCAGCGGGGCTCGAGCCTCGCGCGAGGATCGGCGAACACGGTGAAGGCGAGCGACGTCAGGTCTCCCGCGTCGCGGGCGGCACGGCGGGCGGCCAGGACCGCCTCGCCGAGCGTGGCGTGCTCGCGCAGCGTCTGCTCGTAGAAGGTGCGCACGAAGGCGGCGGTGACGTCGTCGCGGACGGCCCACGAGCACCCGATGAAGACGCCGACGCCGCCGCGCAGGAACGCTTCGGCGAAGCCGCCCAGCCCGGTCGCCCCCGACCGCAGCCGGCCGACGTCGCACGCGCTCAGGAAGACGAACGGGGCGGATGCCGTGGCCTGCACGCCGTCGGGTTCGGGGAGGTCCCGCCGCGCATCCGAGTCGGTGTATGCGCCGGAGCCGTCGTCGTCCTCCGACCAGGTGGCGAAGGCGATCTCCTGGCCGAGCGGGGCCGCGTCGCGCCAGCGGCCGTGGCCGGCGAAGTGGAGCAGATCGAAGCCGCCGGTGATGGCATCCCGCAGCTGGGCGGGATCCGAGGCGGAGCGGGGCGCGGTGGCGAGGAGAGTGCCGAGCGCCGACACCTCCTCGCCCGCACGCGGCAGGCGGTAATCCGGATTGACGTACTCCGGCGCTATCGCCAGGACCCGGCCGGCATCCACAGGGACCACGGTCGGCCGCGGCGTCCCGTACATCCAGCGCATGAGCCCGAGGTCGCCGAGGAAGTACCGGTCGGGGTCGGGGCGCTGCGTCCCCACCGGCACCAGGTGGACGATCTCCCACGGGATGTCGAGCTCCCCCGAGGTCTGCAGCACCACCTGCGAGAGGCGGCGGCGCTTGCGCCACAGCAGTTCGTTGATCTCGTCGCCGAGGAGCTCCTCGGCGATCCTGGCGCCGAGCGAGCGCACTTCGCGCCGGACGGTCTCGGCGGCCTCGTCCGGGTCGTCCTCGGCCTCGGCCACGAACTCGCGGCGGATCCGCGCGAGCTCCGCGTACACGCCCTCCACGTAGGCCGGCTTGTCGTCCAGGCGGACGACGTGCCGCTTCACCGTCCGCCCGATCTTCGCCGTGATGGCCAGCTCCGACCTGCCGCGCGAGATGGTCTCGTCCACGGCGATGGTGGGGAGGTCGGCGATCTCGCGGGGCGGGACGGCGACGGATGACTCGACCAGCCGTGGATCCGGCGCCGGGTCGTCGGGCGCCTCGTCGGCCGGCAGGATCGCGGCGCTCACCGCGAGCACCGCCAGCGGGGTGACGCCCGGCGGCTGCGTGAAGGTGACGGTGATGTGGCCGCGCCCGGGCTCCTCCGGGACCAGCCGGAACACCAGCCGGCGCGGCTCGTCGGCGCTCGAGGGCAACGTCGTCGTGACGACGGCCGGGGTGCCGTCCGCGAACGCGAAGCCCCGCAGCTGCACGCCCACCTCGATGTCCCGCGAGGGGTCGAAGCGGGCCGTGGCCTTCTTGCGCGAGGTGCCTCTCGTCGGTGCGAGCTCGGTGAGCGACAGCCGCACGACGGCGTCGAACGCGACACCCTCGACGACCTGCGCGGGAACCTCGGCGTCGACGAACGCCGGCACCGGCTCTGCGCCGTCGAGCGAGCCGGCGGGAGCGGTGCCGCCGCCCGACACGGTCCGGCCGGGCGGCGGCGCCATCGCGGGCGGTGCCGGCGCGGGCGGCGCCGACGGCGCGGGCAGCAGGTCGGGCGGGGGAGCGAGTCCGGGGGAGCGGCTGCCGACCCCGCGGCCGCCGATGCCGCCGCCTTCGAACTCCCCGTCGGGGGTGAACTCCTCGTCGGGCGCGAACTCCGGCACCTCGTGCATCGCCGGCGGCGGCGGGGGCTCGGCGGCGGACTCCGGGCCACCGCCCATCCCCATCCCGCCGCTGTCGACGTCCGCTTCGAGCCTGCTCATCGCGCCCTCGGATGCGCCGGCGACGACGGTCAGGTGGATCACCTCGCCGGCCTCCACCGCGAGCTCGACGGCGAAGACGTCCTCGCGCGGCGCCAGGGGGAGGAACCGCGCTCTCCCGCCCTGCACCACGATGGCGGCGTAGCGGAAGTGGTCCGACCCGCGCACGCGGACCGTCACCGTGCCGCCGGTGAGCCCGCGCACCGTGGCGTCGGCCAGCGTCGTGATCCCGCGATGGTCGGGTGCGGCATCCGGGTGCGGCTGGACGTGCGCCGCCACGGCGTCGGCATCGCCTGCGACGTCGACGACGGCGCGCGGCGCATCCGGAATCAGAGCCATCTCGACCCCCTCGCTCCGGCACCCGATTCCCCACGAGCGCCGTCACCCCTGCGATCCGAGGAGCGCAGTCGGTGCACAGCATACGAGCACGCTCCCTGACGCACCAGAGTCCCCGGAACGCGCGGCTGATACACCGGGAGAGCGGATGCCGCCACCGCGAGGGATGCGGCATCCGGCCTACCAGGCCTGCAGCCTGTCGGCGACGGCCTGGAACTCCTCCTCCGACAGCGCGAGCTGCACCGCCTCGGCCACCGTCAGCTCGGCGCCGGCGGCCTCGCCCGCAGCCACGCTCTGCGGGTCGCGCCCGCGGAGGATCTCGAGATACGGCGTGTGGACGGTGAACGCCTCGACGTCGAAGATGCCGATGCGCCGCCGGATCTCGCCGGCGGCGACCGCGAGCGCCGCGGCGCGCCATGCCTCGCCGTGGGCGGCGGCGACGGCGCAGACGCCTTCGAGCCCGTAGGCGACGCCCTCCTCGTAGTGGAGCCCGACGGAGACCAGCAGCGTGTGCACGAACTCGCGCTCGGCCTCCTCGATGCGGCCGAGCTGGAAGTTGAGCCGGGCGCGGAGATTGCCCGCCACGGACGTCGTGAACAGGTCGCTGCCTGCCTCGGCCACCGCGGTCGCGCGGTCGAAGTGCGCGCGGGCGTCGTCCGCGGCGCCCCGCACCCACGAGATGCGGCCGAGCGAGACCTCCGTGATCGCCTCCGCCCACGTGTTGCCGCGCTCGCGAAGCGTCACGACCGCCTGCTGGAGCTCGGACTCGGCCTTGTCGGCGTCGAGCGGGGAGAACTGCACGCGCGCTGTCGCCCGGGCCGCGAGCGCCATCGCGGCGGCATCCTCGTCCCCGGACTCGGTGAACAGCCGCACGCACTCGCCCAGTCCCGCGACCACCTGCTCGCTGGGTCGCTGCCACATCTCGCCCCACAGGGCGAAGAACCACGCGATCGCCCGCGTGTGCGGTGTGATCGGCCGCTCGTGCTGCTTCTCGAGCAGCTCCAGCATCCACACCCTCACCTCGGCGAAGAATCCCGAGATCCACCAGTAGATCAGCAGGCTCCACGCGAAGTCGCCGGCGTCGTCGAGGCGGTCCGTGTACACGAGGTGCCGGACGGCCGCGCGGAGGTTCGGCAGCTCGAGCCCCAGCCGCGCGACCGCTTCGGCCTGCCCGGGGCCGCCGAGGTCGGGCGCGATGCGCGCGACGAGGGCGCGGTAGTGGTCGGCGTGGGCGCGTCGCACCTCGTCGGCGTCGCCGCGCTCCTTCAGGCGGCCGACGGCGTACTCGCGGACGATCGCCAGCAGCGAGAACACGCGGCGTCCGCCCAGCTCCGCCTGCTGGACGAGGGAGGCGTCGACCAGCGAGGCCAGCGCATCGAGCGCCTCGCCGTCCCAGGAGCGGCCGGCGCCCAGCGCCTCGACCGCCTCCAGCGTGAACCGGGTCGCGAACACGCCGAGATCCTCCAGGAGCGCGCGCTGCGCGTCGGGGAGCAGGCTCACGCTCCAGTCGATCGTCGCTCGCATCGTGCGGTGCCGTTCGGGCAGGTCGCGCACGGCCGCGGTGAGCAGCGGCAGGCTCTGCTCCAGGCGTGAGGCGATGCCGGCGGGGCTGAGGATGCGCACCTTCGCCGCCGCGAGCTCGATCGCCAGCGGCAGTCCCTCCAGCCGGCGGCAGATGTCGGCGAGGTCGTTCGCGTTGGCGGGGGTGACGTCGAAGTGGGGGTCGATCGCGCGGGCCCGGTCGACGAACAGCGAGACCGCCGCCGTGCGCGTGGTCCGGTCCAGGCTCGCGGGGCGGTCGGCGGCCGGCGTCGTCAGCGGGGGCACCTCGTAGACGCGCTCGCCGCGGATCCGCAGCACGATGCGACTGGTGACGAGGAAGGTCGCCGTCGGGGCGACGGTGTACAGCCGCACCAGGACGGGTGCGGCAGCCACGATCTGCTCGAAGTTGTCGAGCACGATCAGCACGTGCCGGTCCTCGAGCGCGAGTGCGATGCGCTCCTCGAGCGCGGTCTCGCCGTTGTCGCGGATGCCGAGGTAGTAGGCGATCGTCGGGAGCAGCAGTCCGGGCTCGAGCACGCCCTCCAGCAGGGCGAAGTACACCCCGTCGGGGAACAGGTCCGCGCACGCGAGCGCGGACTCGATCGCCAGCCTGCTCTTGCCGATGCCGCCGGGCCCGATGAGGCTCACGACGCGATCGCTCCCCCGCGAGAGCAGCGTGCGCACCGCGTCGATGTCGTCCTCGCGCCCGATGGTCGTCGTGTACGGCACGGGCACCCGCCCGACGAGGTTCGGCCGGGAATCCGGCTCGGAGGTCACCGGCGCCTTCGACTCGTCGAAGCGTTCGGCCAGGAGCATGGCGAGGTCGCCGGCGACCTGGTCTTCGAGGTCCTGGGCGGAGTGGAAGTGGAGGTAGGCGGCGGTGTCGTCGGCCTGGATGCGGGAGATGAGGTCTTTGAGTCGGTCGTCGCGGGTGTCGGTGTCTTTGACGTAGATGAGCTTGGGCATGCCGCGGGGGGCGAGGTTGTATTCGTCTTCGAGTCCGGAGACGTTCTCGTCGGGGGCGACCCAGCCGTAGCTGTCGCCGTAGATGCCGACGAACACGTCGCTCTGGGCGAGGTAGGAGCGGTAGAGGTCGCGGGGCGGGTGGGGCCTTGCGCCGAGCTCGAACATGACCGGCGCCAGGCGCAGCCGTTCGATCGCGGACCGCACTGCTTCGCGCTCCTCCGCGAGCTCGCGCAGCGTCGAGCTCACGAACACCCGGATCCGCTGATCGGGCGTGCGGATCACCGGATGCTGCTGCCCGCTCGTCACCACGACGGCACCTTCTGCGCGACGCGCGCGTCGGCATCGGGGATCGCGATCGCGATGGCGTCGGCGAGGGTCATCTCCCTTCCCGCCTGCTCGCCCGCCTCGACGCTCGCAGGGTCGGCCTCGCGGAGCGCCGCGAGCGGCTCGAGGTGTATGGCGAACCCGGCGATGTCGTAGATGCCGGTCGACTCGCGGATCGTCTCGGCCACCGCCGCGAGGGCGCCGGCACGCCAGCCGTCGCCGTGGACCGCCGCCACGGCGCACATCCCCTCGATCCCGTACGTGGCGCCGTCGACGAAGTGCAGCCGGATCGACAGCGAGAGCGTGAGGATGAACTCCTCCTCGGCGGCATCCCGCTCGCCGAGGAGGAACCGCAGGCGCGCGCGGTTGTTGCCGGACACGACGCGCGTGAAGGCGTCGTCGGCGGCATCTGCGATCTCCACGGCCCGATCGAAGTGCCTCATGCCCTCCGGTATGTCGCCGACCACGATGCCGAGCTGGCCGAGAACCGTCTCCGCCAGGGACTCCGCCCAGCTGTCCCCCACGGCGTGCAGCGTGGTGATCGCGTCGTGCAGCTCGCCACGTGCGACCTCGGGATCCAGGTCGGGGAACTGCATCCGCGTGGACGCCCGCGCGGCGAGGGCCATGGCGGCGGACTGCTCGTCGCCTGACTCCAGGAACAGCCGCACCGACTCGCCGAGCCCGTCGACCACCTGGTCGCTCGGGCGCTGCCACATTCCCGCCCACAGCGGGAAGAACATGGCGATCGCGCGGGTGCGGGGCGTGATGGGAAGCTGTGCGGCCATCAGCTCCTGCATCCACAGCCCGACGTCGGCGAAGAAGCCGCAGATCCACCAGTACGCCAGGAGCGTCCACGCGAAGTCGCCGGCGTCGTCCAGCCGTCCCGCCTGGACGAGGTGGCGGGCCGCCGCACGGAGGTTCGAGACCTCGAGCCCGAGGTCGGCGACGGCGGCGATCTGCTCGGAGCCGCGCAGCCGCGGCGCGATCCGCTTCACGAGGTCGAGGTAGTAGTCCGCATGGGCGTTGCGCATCTCGTCCGCGGCCCCGCGGGACTCGAGGAGGTCGACGGCGTACTCGCGGACGATCACCAGCAGGGAGAACACCGTCCGGCCTCCGGATTCGACCCGCTGGACGAGCGAGGCGTCGATGAGGGCGGCCAGCGTCTCGATAGCCTGCTCTCCCCACGAGCGCCCCGCGCCCAGTGCCTCGACCGCCTCGAGGGTGAAGCGCGCGGCGAAGACCCCGAGGTCCTCGAGCATCGCGCGCTGCTCGGCATCGAGCAGCCCGACGCTCCAGTCGATGGTGGCCCGCATCGTGCGATGCCGGTCGGGCAAGTCGCGCACCGACGTCGACAGCAGCGGCAGGCTCCGCCCGAGACGCTCGGCGATGTCGTGCGGCGAGAGCAGCCGGATCTTGGCCGCCGTCAGCTCGATCGCCAGCGGCAGGCCCTCCAGCCGCCGGCAGATCTCGATGACGTCGGCCGCGTTGTCCGTGGTCAGCGTGAAGCCGGGGAGCGCCACTGCGGCCCGCTCCGCGAAGAGCTGACAGGCGGCGGATGCCTCGGCCTGGGCCAGCGTCGCCGGCACGTCCTCGCGCGGCGTCTCCAGCGCCTCCACCTCGAACACCCGCTCGCCCCGGATGCGCAGGACCGTCCGGCTGGTGACCAGGAAGCAGGCGCGAGGCGCGAGCGTATAGAGGCGCACGAGCACCGGCGCCTCCTCGACGATCTGCTCGAAGTTGTCGAGCACGATCAGCACGTGCCGGTCGGCGACCGCCTGGGCGATGCGCTCCTCGAGCGCAGCGGCGCCGGTGTCGCGGACGCCGAGCACGTAGGCGATCGTCGGAAGCAGCAGCCCCGGCTCGAGGACGCTCTCCAGCGGCACGAAGTACACCCCGTCGGGGAAGAGGTCGGCGTTGGCGTGCGACGCCTCGATCGCGAGGCGGCTCTTGCCGATGCCTCCCGGGCCGATGAGGCTCACCACCCGATGCAGGCCGCCCGCCAGGAGGGCCCGGATCTCGGCGAGCTCGCCCCCTCGTCCGATCGTCTCGGTGTACGGCGCGGGCACGCGGGCGGCGAGCGGGGCGGTGGACACGCTGATCGGCTCCGGCCTGCGGGACTGATCGAAGCGTTCGGCCAGGAGCATGGCGAGGTCGCCGGCGACCTGGTCTTCGAGGTCCTGGGCGGAGTGGAAGTGGAGGTAGGCGGCGGTGTCGTCGGCCTGGATGCGGGAGATGAGGTCTTTGAGTCGGTCGTCGCGGGTGTCGGTGTCTTTGACGTAGATGAGCTTGGGCATGCCGCGGGGGGCGAGGTTGTATTCGTCTTCGAGTCCGGAGACGTTCTCGTCGGGGGCGACCCAGCCGTAGCTGTCGCCGTAGATGCCGACGAACACGTCGCTCTGGGCGAGGTAGGAGCGGTAGAGGTCGCGGGGCGGGTGGGGCCTGGCGCCCAGCTCGAACATGACCGGCGCCAGGCGCAGTCGTTCGATCGCCGACCGCACTGCTTCGCGCTCCTCCGCGAGCTCGCGCAGCGTCGAGCTCACGAACACCCGGATCCGCTGGTCGGGCGTGCGGATCACGGGGTGTTCCACCCCAGTCATGTGCATATATTGGCCCCATCCGGGGGAATGCGCCATCACTCGGTGTGCGCAGCGCTCCCGACCACCACCGCTTCGCCCCCGCTGCGGCACTCTTCCGCTCTGGTGGGGCGAGGAGTAGGGTGCGGCGGGACGGCGCCGATGGGGAGGCCGTCCGCCCGCGCAGGGGTTCGTCGGGCGTCACCACTGGGAGGGGAATTCGATGAGGAAGACTTTGGCATGCGCCGTCATGGCGCTCGGGCTCGTGCTCGGCAGCGGCGGGGCCGCGATGGCGGGCGAGGTGAACGGCAACGGGGAAGAGACTCCGATCGCGGGGCACGACACGCCGGCCTCGATCTGCGCGTTCTCCGGACTGGACACCGCCGACTCGATCGAGGGTGTCATCCCGTTCCCGGACGACATCCTCGCGTTGCGGGGCAATCAGTCGCCCGCGGGCGTGGATCGCCACCACGGCGTGCAGAACTACGGGATGTTCCAGCGCCCGCTGTCCAAGGAGCTGGGCATCGACCAACTCGTGCCCTCGCCGAGCGAGGAGTGCGGAGGCGGTCACTAGAGCACGACGCCGGTCGACGCCGGCTCGTCACGGCCGCTCCCGCACTGCCGCGGGGGCGGCCGTCGGCGTTCTGCGGCCTTATACCGCAGCATCCGGAAGTTTTCAAGAATCTGACTGGACACGGCGCGTCATGCGACGTATAGTTGGTCTTTGCGCTCTTGGATTCCCCCTGCCCTCATATGGTGGTCGGCTGTGCCTGCGCCCCCTCTCGTTCACGTGAGGAGTGCCGCGCGGGCTTCGGGGACGACTGAGCACTCCACCTGACGACAAGGAAACGAGCCCGACACGGGCCCACGGAGGTAATCCCCTTGGCTGCTGCGCGCAACGCATCCAACCCCACCACCACCCCTAAGAACGGACGCGGAGCATCCCGCCTCTCGTTCGCCAAGATCTCCGACACGCTGACGGTCCCCGACCTTCTCGCGCTGCA
Source organism: Microbacterium sp. CCNWLW41 (assembly GCF_037083505.1). Classification (NCBI taxonomy): domain Bacteria; kingdom Bacillati; phylum Actinomycetota; class Actinomycetes; order Micrococcales; family Microbacteriaceae; genus Microbacterium; species Microbacterium sp. CCNWLW41. The sequence continues at coordinate 26,520 of NZ_JBAOJP010000001.1, read as the reverse complement.
GACAGAGTCCTTCGACTGGCTCGTCGGCAACGAGGCCTGGAAGGCCCGTGTCGCCGAGGCGAAGGCCGCCGGCCGCACCGACGTCCCCGAGGTCTCTGGACTCGAGGAGATCTTCGAGGAGATCTCGCCGATCGAGGATCTGAGCGAGACGATGCAGCTCTCGTTCACGAACCCGTACCTCGAGCCCGAGAAGTACTCCATCGAGGAGTGCAAGGAGCGCGGCAAGACCTACGCGGCCCCGCTCTACGTCGAGGCCGAGTTCATGAACCACCAGACCGGTGAGATCAAGACCCAGACGGTCTTCATGGGCGACTTCCCGCTCCAGACCGACAAGGGCACGTTCATCATCAACGGAACCGAGCGCGTCGTCGTGTCGCAGCTCGTCCGTTCGCCCGGCGTCTACTTCGACAAGACCCCCGACAAGACGTCCGACAAGGACATCGTGTCGGCGCGCGTCATCCCGTCCCGCGGCGCCTGGCTCGAGTTCGAGATCGACAAGCGCGACCAGGTCGGCGTCCGCATCGACCGCAAGCGCAAGCAGTCGGTGACGGTGTTCCTCAAGGCCCTCGGCCTCACCAGCGAGGACATCCTCGCCGAGTTCGCCGGCTTCGACTCGATCGAGGAGACGCTCTCGAAGGACACGATCCTCACCAAGGAGGACGCGCTCCGCGACATCTACCGCAAGCTCCGTCCGGGCGAGCAGGTCGCCGCCGAGGCCGCCCGCGCGCTGCTGGACAACTTCTACTTCAACCCGAAGCGCTACGACCTCGCCAAGGTCGGCCGGTACAAGATCAACCACAAGCTCGGTGTCGACAAGCCGCTCACCGACTCGGTGCTGACGGTCGACGACATCGTCGCGACGATCAAGTACCTCGTCCGCCTGCACCGCGGCGATGTGACCTTCGACGGCGTGCGCGGTGGCAAGCAGGCGGAGATCCGCCTCGACATCGACGACATCGACAACTTCGGCAACCGTCGCATCCGCGCGGTCGGCGAGCTGATCCAGAACCAGGTCCGCACGGGTCTGTCGCGCATGGAGCGCGTCGTCCGCGAGCGCATGACCACGCAGGACATCGAGGCGATCACGCCGCAGACCCTGATCAACGTCCGCCCCGTCGTGGCCGCGATCAAGGAGTTCTTCGGAACCTCGCAGCTGTCGCAGTTCATGGACCAGAACAACCCGCTCGCGGGTCTGACCCACAAGCGCCGCCTGTCGGCGCTCGGCCCCGGCGGTCTGTCGCGTGAGCGCGCGGGCGTCGAGGTCCGTGACGTCCACCCGTCGCACTACGGCCGCATGTGCCCGATCGAGACCCCGGAAGGCCCGAACATCGGCCTGATCGGCTCGCTCGCCTCGTTCGCGCGCATCAACGCGTTCGGCTTCATCGAGACGCCGTACCGCCGTGTCGTGGACGGCAAGGTCACCGACCAGATCGACTACCTGACCGCCTCCGAGGAGAGCGACTACATCGTCGCGCAGGCCGGCGTCGAGCTGAAGGCCGACGGCGGCTTCGCGCAGGACCGCGTCCTCGCCCGTCGCGGCCAGGGCGGCGAGGTCGACCTGTTCCACGCCGAGGAGATCGGCTACATGGACGTCTCGCCGCGCCAGATGGTGTCGGTCGCGACCTCGCTCATCCCCTTCCTCGAGCACGACGACGCCAACCGCGCGCTCATGGGTGCCAACATGCAGCGCCAGGCCGTGCCGCTGCTGCGCTCGGAGTCGCCGGTGGTCGGCACGGGCATGGAGGGCTTCGCAGCCATCGACGCCGGTGACGTCGTGATCGCCGACAAGGCCGGTGTGGTCGTCGAGGTCTCGGCGGACGTCGTGACGGTGCAGCTGGATGAGGGCGGCACGCAGGATTACTTCCTGCGCAAGTTCGACCGCTCGAACCAGGGCACCTCGTACAACCAGCGCGTCGTGGTCTCGGCCGGCGAGCGCGTCGAGGCCGGCGAGGTCATCGCCGACGGTCCCGCGACCGAGGACGGCGAGCTCGCCCTCGGCAAGAACCTCCTCGTGGCGTTCATGACGTGGGAGGGCCACAACTTCGAGGACGCCATCATCCTCAGCCAGGACCTCGTGAAGGACGACACCCTCTCCTCGATCCACATCGAGGAGTACGAGGTCGACGCCCGCGACACGAAGCTGGGCAAGGAGGAGATCACGCGTGACCTCCCCAACGTGAGCCCGGATCTGCTGAAGGACCTCGACGAGCGCGGCATCATCCGCATCGGCGCCGAGGTGCGTCCCGGCGACATCCTCGTGGGCAAGGTCACGCCGAAGGGCGAGACGGAGCTCTCGGCCGAGGAGCGCCTGCTCCGCGCGATCTTCAACGAGAAGAGCCGCGAGGTCCGCGACACGTCCCTGAAGGTGCCTCACGGCGAGCAGGGCACGATCATCGCCGTCAAGGAGTTCAACGCGGAGGACGGCGACGACGAGCTCGGCTCGGGCGTCAACCGCCGCGTCGTGGTCTACATCGCCCAGAAGCGCAAGATCACCGAGGGCGACAAGCTCGCCGGCCGCCACGGCAACAAGGGCGTCATCGCGAAGATCCTCCCCGTCGAGGACATGCCGTTCCTCGCGGACGGCACGCCGGTCCAGGTCATCCTGAACCCGCTCGGCATCCCCGGCCGCATGAACTTCGGCCAGGTGCTCGAGACCCACCTCGGATGGGTCGCGAAGCAGGGCTGGAAGGTCGAGGGCAACCCCGAGTGGGCGGCACGCCTGCCCGAGGGCGCGCGCGAGGCCGCTCCCGGCACCAAGGTCGCCACGCCGGTGTTCGACGGCGCGTTCGAGGAGGAGATCGCGGGTCTGCTCGACTCGACGAACCTCACCCGCGACGGCGAGCGCCTGATCGACTCGTCGGGCAAGACGCAGCTGTTCGACGGCCGCTCCGGCGAGCCGTTCCCGGCTCCCATCTCGGTCGGCTACATGTACATCCTGAAGCTGCACCACCTCGTCGACGACAAGATCCACGCGCGTTCGACGGGCCCGTACTCGATGATCACCCAGCAGCCGCTCGGTGGTAAGGCGCAGTTCGGCGGTCAGCGCTTCGGTGAGATGGAGGTGTGGGCGCTCGAGGCCTACGGCGCCGCATACGCGCTCCAGGAGCTCCTCACGATCAAGTCCGACGACATCCTCGGCCGCGTCAAGGTCTACGAGGCGATCGTCAAGGGCGAGAACATCCAGGAGCCCGGCATCCCCGAGTCGTTCAAGGTGCTCATGAAGGAGATGCAGTCGCTCTGCCTGAACGTCGAGGTCCTCTCGGCCGACGGCTCGTCGGTCAACCTCCGCGACACCGACGACGAGGCGTTCCGCGCCGCCGAAGAGCTCGGCATCAACATCTCCAGCCGCTTCGAGTCGTCGTCGATCGACGAGATCTAAGCGCGCCAGGTAACGAACGAATTTCCGACACAGGAGAACCAGTGCTCGAATCAACCACTTTCGATCAGCTTCGCATCGGCCTGGCCACAGCCGACGACATCCGTCGTTGGTCCTACGGTGAGGTCAAGAAGCCCGAGACCATCAACTACCGCACCCTGAAGCCCGAGAAGGACGGCCTCTTCGGAGAGCAGATCTTCGGCCCCTCCCGTGACTGGGAGTGCGCGTGCGGCAAGTACAAGCGCGTCCGCTTCAAGGGCATCGTGTGCGAGCGCTGCGGCGTCGAGGTCACCAAGTCCTCGGTGCGCCGCGAGCGCATGGGTCACATCGAGCTGGCTGCGCCCGTCACGCACATCTGGTACTTCAAGGGCGTGCCCTCGCGCCTCGGGTACCTGCTCGACATGGCGCCGAAGGACCTCGAGAAGGTCATCTACTTCGCCGCGTACATGGTGATCTCGGTCGACGAGGAGGCGCGCCACCGCGACCTCGCGACGCAGGAGAGCAACATCCGCCTCGAGCTGAAGACGCTCGCCGACCGCCGCGACGCGCGTGTGGCCGCCCGCCTCCAGAAGCTGGAGGAGGAGCTCGCCGCGCTCGAGGAGGAAGGCGCCAAGGCCGACCAGAAGAAGAAGGTCAAGGACGCCGCCGAGAAGGAGATGGCCGCCATCCGCAAGAACGCGGATGACCAGGTCACGCGTCTCGAGAAGGTGTGGGACGACTTCCGCAACCTCGAGGTCGGCCAGCTCAAGGGCGAGGACGAGATCTTCCACGAGCTGCAGGACCGCTTCGGTCAGTACTTCGAGGCCCACATGGGCGCGGAGTCGATCAAGCGCCGCCTCGAGAGCTTCGACCTGCAGGCAGAGGCCGACAGTCTCCACCTGCAGATCTCGGAGGGCAAGGGCCAGCGCAAGATCCGTGCGATCAAGCGCCTGAAGGTCGTCAACTCGTTCCTGGCGACGGGCATGAGCCCCGCCTCGATGGTGCTCGACGTCGTCCCGGTGATCCCGCCGGAGCTGCGCCCGATGGTGCAGCTGGACGGTGGTCGCTTCGCGACCTCCGACCTCAACGACCTCTACCGTCGCGTGATCAACCGCAACAACCGCCTCCGTCGCCTGATCGACCTCGGTGCCCCCGAGATCATCGTCAACAACGAGAAGCGCATGCTGCAGGAGGCCGTCGACGCGCTGTTCGACAACGGCCGCCGCGGCCGCCCGGTCACGGGCACGGGCAACCGTGCGCTGAAGTCGCTGTCCGACATGCTCAAGGGCAAGCAGGGCCGATTCCGTCAGAACCTGCTCGGCAAGCGCGTGGACTACTCGGGCCGTTCGGTCATCATCGTCGGCCCGCAGCTCAAGCTCCACCAGTGCGGTCTGCCCAAGCAGATGGCGCTCGAGCTGTTCAAGCCGTTCGTGATCAAGCGCCTGATCGACCTCGGTCACTCGCAGAACATCAAGGCGGCCAAGCGCGCCGTCGAGCGCACGCGTCCCGAGGTGTGGGACGTGCTCGAGGAGATCATCCGCGAGCGCCCCGTGCTCCTCAACCGCGCACCGACGCTCCACCGCCTCGGCATCCAGGCCTTCGAGCCGCAGCTCGTCGAGGGCAAGGCCATCCAGCTGCACCCGCTCGTCTGCGCCGCGTTCAACGCGGACTTCGACGGCGACCAGATGGCCGTGCACCTGCCGCTGTCGGTCGAGGCCCAGGCCGAGGCCCGCATCCTGATGCTCGCCTCGAACAACATCCTCAAGCCGTCGGACGGCCGCCCGGTCACCCTGCCTTCGCAGGACATGATCATCGGCCTGCACCACCTGACCACGGTCAAGGAGGGCGCCGCCGGTGAGGGCCGCGTGTTCGGGTCGGTCGGCGAGGCCATCCTGGCCAAGGACGAGGGCACCCTCGACCTGCAGGCGAAGGTCCGCATCCGCATCCCGGGTCTGGCCTTCCTCGAGGGCGAGGCTCCCGAGGGCTACGAGCGCCACGGTCTCGTGGACGCCTCGCTCGGCCAGGCGATCTTCAACGACACGCTCCCCAAGGGCTACCCGTTCGTGCGCGAGCAGGCGGACAAGGGCAAGCTGTCGCAGATCGTGAACAAGCTGGCCGAGGAGTACCCGAAGGTGGAGGTCGCGGCATCCCTCGACCGCATCAAGGACGCCGGCTTCTACTGGGCCACGCGCTCGGGTGTGACCGTCGCGCTGAGCGACATCCTCACGCCGCCGAACAAGGCCGAGATCGTCGCGGGCTACGAGAAGCAGGCCGCGAAGGTCCAGGGTCAGTTCGAGAAGGGTCTCACCACCGACGCCGAGCGTCGTCAGGAGCTCATCAAGATCTGGACCGAGGCGACCGACGAGGTCCAGAAGGCCATGCGCGACAACTTCCCCGAGGACAACACCATCAACCGCATGGTGTCGTCGGGCGCCCGTGGTAACTGGCTGCAGATCCGCAACATCGCGGGTATGCGAGGCCTGGTGAACAACCCGAAGGGTGAGATCATCCCTCGTCCGATCATCTCCTCGTACCGCGAGGGTCTGTCGGTGGCGGAGTACTTCATCGCGACGCACGGTGCCCGCAAGGGTCTGGCCGACACGGCCCTCCGTACGGCCGACTCGGGCTACCTGACCCGTCGTCTCGTCGACGTCTCGCAGGATGTCATCATCCGCGAGGAGGACTGCGGCACGACCAAGGGCCTCGAGTTCACGATCGCGGCCTTCGACTCGACCGGCACCCTGGTGCGCGACGCGAACGTCGAGAACTCGGTGTTCGCCCGCACGCTGGCGGCGGACGCCACGAGCCCGTCGGGCGACGTCGTCGCCTCGGCCGGTGAGGACGTCGGCGACGTGCTCATCGACAAGCTCGTCGAGGCGGGCGTCGAGTCGATCAAGGTCCGCTCGGTGCTCACGTGCGACTCGGCCGTCGGTGTCTGCGCGAAGTGCTACGGCCGTTCGCTCGCGACCGGCAAGATCGTCGACATCGGCGAGGCGGTCGGCATCATCGCCGCCCAGTCGATCGGCGAGCCCGGCACGCAGCTGACGATGCGTACGTTCCACACCGGTGGTTCGGCGTCGGCAGACGACATCACGCAGGGTCTTCCCCGCGTGCAGGAGCTGTTCGAGGCCCGCACCCCGAAGGGCGCGTCGCCGATCGCCGAGGCCGACGGCCGCATCACGATCGACGAGACCGAGAAGTCGAAGAAGGTCATCCTCACGCCCGACAACGGCGACGAGCCGCACGTCTACCCGGTCCTCAAGCGCGCGACGCTTCTGGTCGAGGACGGTCAGCACGTCACCGTGGGTCAGCCGCTGCAGGTCGGCACGCTCGACCCCAAGGAGGTCATGCGCGTGCAGGGCGCCCGCGAGGTGCAGAAGTACCTCGTCAACGGCGTCCAGGGCGTGTACCGCTCGCAGGGTGTGCCGATCCACGACAAGCACATCGAGGTCATCGTCCGTCAGATGCTGCGCAAGGTCACCGTGGTCGACCACGGTGAGACCACGCTGCTCCCGGGCGAGCTGGTGGACTTCAAGCGCTACCAGAACATGAACCGCGAGGCCGTGGCCGAGGGCAAGCGCCCCGCGTCGGGTCGTCCCGAGCTGATGGGTATCACGAAGGCGTCGCTCGCGACGGAGTCGTGGCTGTCGGCCGCGTCGTTCCAGGAGACCACCCGCGTCCTCACGCAGGCGGCCATGGAGGGCAAGAGCGACCCGCTCGTCGGCCTCAAGGAGAACGTCATCATCGGAAAGCTCATCCCCGCCGGAACCGGGCTTGCGAAGTACCGCAACGTCTCGGTCGAGGCGACGGAGGAGGCGAAGTCCGAGCGGTACCCCAACCGCATCTTCGCCTCGGACGGCGCGTACACCGACGCCGACCTGAGCTACGTCGACTTCGACAGCTTCTCCACCGACGGTTTCACCACCGATTACAACTAGACGCGACTCGGGTCAATGCGAGCGCCAGCGAGCGTTGACGCGAGGCGGGTCTAGATCGAGTAGGCGCTCCAGCGCCGTATCGAGATCCGCGTCACCGAGGTGACAGACGAAGGGCCCCGGCATCAGCCGGGGCCCTTCGTCTGTCTCGGATCAGGACGGATGCCTCAGCCGAGGCCCTGTCCGGTCGGATACTGGGTCGTGGGCGTCTGCGAGCCGCTGGACCCGCCGCCGCCCACGTTCTCCTTGACCCGCGCCGCGGTGTGCTGGGCCTCGTCCTTGACGGTCTCGGCGGACGCGGTGGCGGACTCCTTGACCTCCTGCACGGCGTCCTTCGCCGGCTCCTTGAGGTTCTGGGCGACCTCCTGGGCCGCACCCTTGGCCTTGTCCACGGCCTTGTCGACGAACGGCTGCGCCTGGTCGCGCAGCTGGGTGCTCAAGCGCCGCTCGGCATCGGTCGCGGGGATGAGGCTCGCGATGAGGAACCCGAGGCCCGCGGTCACGAGGCCTGCCACGAGCGGCGTCCCCTGCGCGGACTGCCTGGCCTTGTGCGGGAGGTCCTTCACGGCGTCCCCCGCGGCGCCCAGCTTGTCGCCGACCGCGTGGCCGGTGGAGGACGCCGAGCCGCCGACGTCGTCGGCCACGCCCATGACGCGGCCCTTCACGTCGCCCAGCATCTGGCGCATCCGCGTCTTCTTCCGTTCGATGATCTTCGGGGGCGACACCTTGTCGGCGAGCGCGTCGACATCGCGTCCGAGCTCGTCGCGGGTCACCTCGATGTCGGCACGGATCTGTTCTGGGTTGCTCATCATCGGTTCTCCTGATTTCTCTTGAGCGCGTCGGGGATCTCCTTGACGGTCTCGACCGTCTGCGGAGCCCCTTGCACGGACTTCAGCCGGCTCCGCCCGACGGCGAAGAGGATCGCGGCCACGATCGCCCAGAGGACGGCGACGATGACCGCCGACCACCCGAGGCTGTCGATGAGGTCGCCGAGCCCCCACCAGAGGGCGATGCTGAGGAAGAGCACCGCCATGCTCCCGGCGTACCCGGCTCCCCCCATGAGGCCCGCGCCCTTGCCGGCACGCTTGGCCGACTCCGAGAGCTCGGCCTTGGCCAGCTCGAGCTCCTTGCGCATGAGGATGGAGAGGTCGCGCGAGACCTCGCCCACCAAGTCGCCCAGCGATGTCTCGGACGCCTTCTGCTGAGACGGCGTGGGCATGTCCGTCATCGTCGTTCCTCTCCCGTGGTGGACCACTGGTCGCCGGCGCCGCCGGTCACTGCCGGATCCGCACCCGCGGTCAGCGGGTCGCCGGTCAGCGGGTCGCTCGCGAGAGCGTCGCCGATCGGGGTGTCCCCCTCGAGGCCGGTGGCGCCCACGGTGCCTGCGCCGGCGGTGGCGCCGCCCAGGCCGGCCGATCCGGCGGGCACGCCCGTGACGAGAGCCGGCTGCCGGCCGGACGTCGTGCCGGCGGTGCCGGTGGTCCGGTCGCCGTCGCGGGCCTCGGAGACGAGCGCCCGGGTGAGGCGTCCGGCGATCACGCCCACCCCGACCGCGATGGTCAGGAACGCACCGGTGTGCCGGCGGGCGAACGAGCGCACCTCGTAGACGAGATCCTCGGGCTCGCGCTGCTCCAGCCAGTCGGCCACGCGGCGGGTCTGCTCGCCGACGGCGCGCACGGCGCTGGTCGCCATCCCGCCGGAGCCCGTCGCGGTGCCCGAGGCGAGTCCCTGGAGTTCGTCGCTCGTGCCGCGCAGCGCGCCCGCGGCGCGGCGCTGCTGGGTCGATGCCTGGTCGGACAGCTGCGCGCGGGTCTCGTCGAGGAATCCGCGTGCGGCGCGCTTGGTGTCGTGGGCCACGCCCTTGACCTCCTCGCCGGCCACACCGGCGACGTGCATCGCCCCTGCGTCCACTTCGGCGACGGTCTCGACGGCGCGCTCCTTCATGTCTCCCGAGCCCGCGGTGCCCTGGCCCGAGCTCGTGCTCCGGTTCGCGTACGGGTCGGTGTCGTAAGTCGACATGCTGCTCCTCCATCTCACGTGCGGCGTCGGGCCGGCTGCCTGCCGGTCCTGGGGGATCCGCCGTGGCGTATACCGTCCGTCGGATCGGTGCCCCGCGACGAGGGGGTGGTGACCTGGGGGGATGACGGGTATGCTGTGCCGCCCGCGCGCCGCCGCTCCGACCCGCGCTCGAGGCGGGCGAGGTCGACGGCGCGCTCGCCGATCCCGCCGCTGGTCAGGGCATCCTCGGGGCTCCTCGCGCGCCGCGCCGCGGCATCCGCGTCCCCGGCTTACCGTGGAGTCGAAAGGTGGGGTCCATGGCGCGCGTCGGTGGTCGCAACTCGTGGATCGCGGTGCCCGTGGGACTGCTGTGCGCCGCGGTGCTGGGCGTGCTGGTGTGGCTGTCGCTCCCGATGATCCCCGTGGCGGTCGCCTGGGTGGGCGACACGCTGCGCGCCGCGACGTCCCCGCAGCCGCAGGCCACCCCCGCGCTCACCCCTGCTCAGGAGGCCGCGGGCGGGGCCGCGATCGACTGCCGCACGCTGTACGCCGACGACCTGTGGAACGAGCTCATGTGGCGACCCGGGTCGCTCCTGGACCAGTCGGCTGCGCCGGCGGCCACGTCCGCGACGGCATTCGCCGATGCGGCGTCGCCCGAGGTGCTCGTGACCTGCACGTGGCGATTCGACGACGGCGAGATCGTCACGACGCTGGCGAAGATCGACCCAGAGGCCTCGTCGATCGCCGAGGCCGCGCTCTCGGGCGACGGCTACGCGTGCCGCGCGGGAGAGCAGCTGACCTGCACCCGCGAGGACGGTGCCGTCCTCGAGGAGCACACCCTCCGAGACGGGCTGTGGCTGGTCAGCGTCGCGTCCCGCTGGCACCCCGAGGACTACGGCCCGCGCCTGGACCGCACCGTGTGGGGATGACCCGGCTCAGCGGAAGATGCTCGCCACGACGGCGTCCGTGTACCCGCTCGGCGCGAGATTCGAGTACACGGTGTCGATGAGGATGTCATCGCGCCAGAACAGCGTGCGCCCGTCGGTGACCGGGTACGTCTCGTTCTGCCAGGTCTTCTCGCATCGGGTGCCGCCGACCGGGGTGTAGCAGGCGTACCCCTCTTCGGCCACGAGCTGGTTGAGCATGTCCAGCGCCGGGCCGCGCGACATGTAGGTGATCGTCGTGATGAGGCCGGTCGTGTCGGCGGCGGGGTCGCGCCACACGCAGATCAGGCCGCCGCCGGGCTGCGGGCCGGACGACCCGAACGCGGGGTCGTTGAGCGGCACCCCCTCGAGCTGCGACAGCACGCCCGGCGTCAGCATGGCCCGGCAGTCGTCGGGGATCTCGGCGCGCCCGGCGACCGACGACGTGGGGGTCGGCGTGGGGGTCGCCGCGGGCGAGCCGGCGGCGGTGGGGGTGCCGGCGGCGCCCGTGCCGGCGGGTCCCGGATCCGGTGCGCAGGCGACGAGTGCAGCGAGACAGACGACGGATGCCGCCGCTGCGGCGGCGCGTGTCGCCCGGGGTGCCATGGTGCCAGGGTAGGGGCATCCGTCCCGCGGTCCCCCCGCACCGCGCCGGGCCCCGGCCGTGCCGCGACCCAATCGCCGCACACGCACGGCACGCCTCCCCGGGATGCGCGCCGCCCCGGGCTACTCTGCCACTGCGGGGATCAGCCCTGCGTGAGGAGTGCCTGCGATGAGTGACCCCAAGTCGACCTACGGCGAGCCCGTGGATGAGCCTCGCGGCGTCGACGACGTCGTCGGTCGCGCCAACGAGGGCCTCGCCGAAGCCGAGGCCGCCGGCCGCGGCGCCGTCGTCGAGGACGACGCCGCGCACGCCTCGGCCACCGACTCCTCCGCCGACGCCCGTGCCGCCGAGGGCGGCGACGACCTCGCCTCCTCGTCCGAGCGGACCACGGACGCCGGCCTCGCGCCGGCCGCCTCCGCCTCGACCGCCGCCGCGCCGAAGGACGCCGAGCCCGACCCGTGGGACACGCCGGAGGCGGCGTCCCTGGACTACCGCTCCCACACCGCCGCGCCGGCCGCCGATTCGGCGCCGACCGCTGTGGCCGCGCCCGTCGTGACGCCCAGCGAGCCCGTCGTCGACGAGCGGGCGACCGCGCCGGCCCCGCAGCCGATCTTCGTGCAGGCGCCCGAGGCGCCGCGGCCGCGCGGAAACCGCGCGGCCGCCGCCGCCATCGGGCTGCTCGCCGCGCTCGCCTTCGCCGTCCTGTACCTCGCCGCCTGGCTCGGCTTCGGTGCCGTGACCGGCGACGTCACGATCCAGAACGTGGGGACCGCCGCCCTGGAGGCGCTCGCCACATGGTCGCTGTGGATTCCGACCGTGGTGTTCTTCATCGCTTTCTGGCTGCTCGGCGCGATCATCAACCGCGGCCGCTGGGGCGCGTGGGTCATCTTCGGCATCTTCGTGGGCATCGCCGCGTACGGCGGGCACATCCTGGGGGCTCTGTTCCAGGCGCCGTTCTGGGAGCTCACCGCCCGCGAGGGCGCCGAGCTGGTCGGCGCGGAGCTGCTCGCGCCGCTCGCCATCGCCGCGTTCGTCATCGGCCGCGAGCTCACCATCTGGTTCGGCGCCTGGGTGGCGTCGCGGGGCAAGCGCGTCACCGAGCTCAACATCGAGGCGCAGCGGGAGTACGAGCGCACGCTCGAGGCCGGTCCGCAGCTCGTCCGCGTGTAGCACCCGGCCTGCCGGTGGCCGGCACGCCGCCCGCGCACCGTCGATCCGTGCGGCGACGTAGGCTGGCCGCATGACCGCCGACCGCGGGAGCGGGGAGTCGCACGGGTCCGTGCGGCCGCCGGTCGCGCTCGCCTTCGCGAGCATGGCGTTCGCCGCGCTGGTCATCTTCGGGCTCGGCATGACGAGCCTCGCCACCGGTGAGGCCGTCATCGCGACACCGGGCCTCGGGCAGGTGCCGGGGATCGCGGGCGTCGTGTGCGCGCTCCTCGCCTTCGCCGGCGGGCTGTGGGCGGCCATCGGCAGGGCCGAGGAGCGGCATCCGTCCTTCTGGGGCGCCGCCTGGACGACGGCCGCGAGCTTCCTGGCCTACATCGGCGGGGTGTGGCTCGGCGCCCTCTTCACCGGCGCCGACCTCGGCGTCGCGACCGGGGTGGCGGGCCGCCTCGCGACCTCCTGGTTCGGCCTGGCGGTCGCCGCGTCGGCCTTCGTGTGCGCGTGGTCGGGCATCGCCCTCGTCCGCACCCGGGCACGGCGGCCGCGATGGCCGTGGGAGGACGAGTACGACGAATGACGCCGCCCGAACCGCGACGTCAGCGCGGGATCCGGGCGCGCGCGAGGGCCTGGTACTAGCGTTGTGCAGGTGGAGCGGTCCCTCGAGACCCAGGTCAGCCAGGCGGTGGACGCCTGGCTGGCGTGGCTGCCGCGCTGGGAGCCGGCCACCCACCGCGGCCGGACGGCCCCGTGCCGCCGATGCTTCGGGTCCCCCGTGCTGTCGGCGGCGGGGATCGGGGCCGACGTCCCGCACGGCGTGCAGCACGGGCTCTCGACCCGGATCAAGACGATCGTCGATCGTGCCGTCGCCGAGTACACCGCGCTGAACCTCCCGATGCTGCAGGCCGAGCTCGACCAGCAGGCGGCGCGCAATCGCGCGCGCAGCTACCGGCCCGCCGAGGGCCTCGACCCCGAGTTCGAGGGTCTCCCGCTCGATCCCGACCCCCTCCCGGGCGCCCCGTTCCTCTTCACCGTCGCCGGGCTCGCCGAGGAGGCCGACGCCGACGTGCCCGCGCTGCCGCCGCTGAGCGAGGAGGCCAAGGCGGCGCTCCGTCAGGAGGTGGGGCTGGCCGACGACTACGCCAACATGGTCGGCCGCGAGGTGTGCACGATCCTGCTGCATCACCGGCTGCGGATCCAGGGGGCCATCGCCGAATTCGTCGAGCCGCAGATCGAGGCCATGCTGGCCGATCTGACGAAGTCGCTCGACGCGCCGTTCGACCCGCACGAACCGGGCGACGGCCACCGGCCGGACTGACGGCGCCCCCTTCCGCGAAGGGCGGCGCAGGCGGCGGGGATGCCCTCCACACGGCGGGGCGCGGAGCGCGGGTGCGCGCAGGTGGTTTTGTTAGCATGGCCAGGTTTGTTGCCGCCTCTGCGGCGCGGGTCGTGCACAGGAGCGGACGGGGGATGCGGTGGCCACACGGCTCCCCTCGGCGCCTCCGATCCTCCCGGGCCTCGCCTACATCCGGCCGCTCGGCTCGGGCGGCTTCGCCGACGTCTTCCTGTACGAGCAGGACATGCCCCGCCGCAACGTCGCGGTGAAGGTGCTGCCCAGCGACGTGCGCGACCCCGAGCTGCGGCGCATGTTCAACGCCGAGGCCGACGTCCTGGCGCATCTGTCGGCGCATCCGTCGATCGTCACCGTGTATCAGGCGAGCATCTCCGCCGACGGTCGGCCGTACATCGTCATGGAGTTCTGCCCGGGGTCGCTGGCGCAGCGGTACCGCGTCGAGCGGATCCCCGTCGAGGAGGTGCTGACGATCGGGGTGCGCATGGCCAGCGCCCTCGAATCCGCCCACCGCGCGGGCCTCATCCACCGCGACGTGAAGCCCAGCAACATCCTCATCACGACGTTCGGCACCCCCGTGCTGGCCGACTTCGGCATCTCGGCCTCGCTGCAGCGCAGGAGCGGCGGCGAGGTGCTGGCGATGTCCATCCCGTGGAGCGCGCCGGAGGTCGTCGCCGAGCAGACCAGCGGCACCGTCGCCAGCGAGGTGTGGAGCCTGGGAGCGACGGTGTACTCGCTGCTGGCCGGGCACAGCCCGTTCGAGCGCCGCGAGCGCGGCCAGAACACCAAGGAGCTCCTCCGCCGCCGCATAGCGCGCGCCACGTACGTCGAGATCCCCCGCGCCGACGTGCCCCCCGCCCTGCAGAGCGTCCTCGCCCGCGCGATGAGTCGCGATCCGGGTCGCCGCTACGAGTCGGCCCGCGCCTTCGGCGAGGCGCTGCGCGACGTGCAGGCGGGGCTCGGCCTCTCGCCGACGCCGCTGGAGGTGCCCGGCACCGAGTGGGCGCCGGCATCCGTCCCCGTCGACTTCGCGGACTCGGGCCTGCGGGGTCCCGCCCGTTCGCGCGTCGACCGCGAGGTCACCCGCAAGGTCCGCGGCGGGGTCGAGCTCACGTCGCTCGCCCGCGACGAGGACACCGACATCTCGGCGCCCGCCGGCGGCCGCACCGCTGCCGTGCTGCCGTGGGTCGTGGGCATCGGCGCCGGTCTCGCCGTGGGCGCCGGCGCCGTCGTGGTGGCGCTCCTGGCCGCAGGGGTGCTGTGATGCGACGCGGGACGATCGCCGGGCTGGTGGCGACCGGCGCGGTCGTGGCGACGGTGATCGGGGTCAGCGTGGCATGGCCCGGGCTGGACGCGCAGGAGACGCCGGACGTCGACACCGCGGTGTGGGCGCTGCAGACCGGCGACGGCCGCCGCTACGCCCGCGTGAACACCTCGGTCGGCGAGCTGGACACGGTCCGCAGCATCAGCAACCCCGACCAGGTCGTGCAGACGGGGGAGGCCGCGTACCTGTTCAGCGACAGCTACAGCACGCTGACCCGCATCGACGCGGCCATGCCGGCCGATCTCGACGCGGAGGCGCTGCGGTCGTCGCAGAAGACGCCGCCGGGAACGACCGAGGCGGTGACCGCCGGCGACTACGTCGCCTATCTGACCGACTCGGGCGCCGTGTACGCGGGGCGGCTCTCGAGCGGGACCGCGGTGCAGGTCGATCCGTTCCGCTCGGGCGACGAGGACGCACCGCAGTACACCGCGGATGCCATCGCCGTCGATGCGCGGGGAATGCTCTTCGCCTACTCATCCGACGACGACTCGGTGATGCGCTACGACGTGCGCGCCGGCGACGTCCGCGAGCGGGAGCGCCTCGACGCCGACGGGCTGGGGGATCCTGCCATCACCGCGGCCGGCGACACGTGGGCCGTGATCGACACGGAGGACGGCGATGTGTGGCTGCGCGGCCAGGACGGACCCGCTCCCGCCCCCACCACCGGCGCCGTCGTGGTCGGCGCCCCGGATCCCGACGGCTCGGCGGTGCATCTGGCCGACGAGACCGCCCTGGTGCGGGTGCCGGCCGACGGTTCCGCGATGACCCGGGAGGTCGGCGGCTCCGACGGCGTCGTGCTGGGGACGCCCGCGCAGCCGGTCACCCACGACGGCGTGACCTACGCCGCATGGCTCGGACAGGGGGATGCCGGCGGACGGCTGTGGCGATCGGACGGCGCGGACATCCTGCTGGACTACGGGCAGCGCGAGCTCGGCGACGAGATCCGGCCGGTCTTCGTGGCGAGCGGCTCCGCGGTCATCCTCAACGACACCCGGTCGGGGTGGGCGTGGTCGGTGCCCGACGGCGAGCTGATCGCCTCCAGCCAGGACTGGAGCCTGGATGACCGGACCGATCCGGAGGCGGTGCCGAGCGAGGAGCAGCTGCAGGTCGTGCTGGATCCGAAGCCGCCGATCGCGGAGCCCGACGCCTTCGGCGTCCGCGCCGGCACCCTCGCGTCGCTGCCGGTCCTGCTGAACGACCACGACCCGAACGAGGACGTGCTCACGATCGATCCGGAGTCGGTGAGCGGGCTCGACCCGGCGTTCGGCGCGGTGACGGTCACCGACGATCGCCAGCGCTTCGCGGTGCGCGTGCAGCCCGGTGCGACCGGGTCGGCGACCTTCACCTACGCCGTCACGGACGGCACGACCGAGGGGGGACTGACGTCGGAGCCCACCACCGTCACGGTCACGGCAGCGGGCCCGGACGCCGACTCCGCCCCCGAGTGGTGCGGCGTCGAGCGCTGCCTCGTCGAATGGCCCCGGCCGGAGGTCGCCCGCGGCGGGACCGTGACCGTCCCCGTCCTGCCCGGCTGGGTCGACCCGGAGGGCGACCCGCTGCTCCTGCTGTCGGTCCAGAACACGACGGGACCCGGCAGCGTGGCGGCGACGCCGGGCGGCGAGGTGGTCTATCAGCACAGCGACAGCGGGGACGGCGGCGAGCAGCTGATCGAGCTGGCCGTGACCGTGGCCGACACCCGCGGCCGCACCACGGTGAAGGCCCTGACGATCACCGTGTCGCCGCAGCCGGAGCTGGCCGCCCAGTCGTTCGCCGTCACCGACACGGTCGCCTCGGCGATCACCGTCGATGTCGCCGACCACGTCACCGGCACGGCGGGGATGCTGTCGCTGGACTCCGTCCGCGTGCTCGACGACGCCGCCGCGACGGCGACCGTCATCGGCGGCTCGACGTCCTTCGACTTCAGCGCGCGCACACCTGGCACCTTCCGCGTCGACTTCACGGTCACCGACGGCACCAGCGAGGCGACCGGCACCGTGCGCATCACGCTGCTGCCCGCGGACGCCCCGGCGGAGCTCGCGACCTCGCCGGTGGTGGCGTTCGTGCACCCCCAGCAGGACGCGACCCTCGAGGTGTTCGATGCGGTCTCCAACCCGACGCGGCGCGTGCTGCTGCTGAGCGACGTGGTCGCCAGAGCGGATGCCGGAGCCACGCTGTCCGTCGACGCCGTGGGGCAGAACCACCTCCGGGTGGCGGGCACCACCGCGGACGGCGCGGCGGGCCGGCTCGGCACCGTCTCGTACGTGGTGAGCGACGGCACGGAGGACGCCGGGTCGAGCGTGACGGGCGAGGCGACGGTGTATCTGCTCCCACCCGCGCCCGAGCTCGCACCGATCGCCGTCGACGACACCGTGGTGGTGCGCGCGGGCGCGCAGATCGACATCCCCGTGCTCGACAACGACATCTCCCCGGCCGGGGGACGGCCGACCCTCAACGCCGCGTCGGTCCGGTCCTCCACCGACGTCGCGCTGGCCTTCGGCTCGGGCGACCTGCTGCGCTACCTCGCCCCCGGCGAGCCGGGGGAGTACGCCGTCGAGTACTCGGTGTTCACGACGGGCGCGCCTGCGCTCGCCGACACCGCCGTCGTGCGGGTGCGGGTGATCGACGACGACGCGAACCGCGCACCGGCGGCCGACACGCTGGAGGGGCGCGTGCTGAGCGGCCAGTCCGCGCTCATCGAGTTCGACGGCTTCGGCGCCGACCCCGACGGCGACGTCGTCACCCTCGACCGCATCGTGACGCAGCCCGAGCGGGGCGCGGCCACCATCACGGCGGACGGGACGTCGATCCTGTACACCAGCGTGGCCGGCGACAGCGGTCAGGTCTCCTTCCGCTACCGCGTGGTCGACGCGTTCGGGGACACCGCCGAGGGCACCGCGCGCGTCGGCGTCCTCGACGGCGAGGCCAACCCGAGTCCGGTGACCTTCACGGACTACGTGCAGGTGCAGGCGGGCGAGGGCAGCACGATCCGGGTCAGCCCGCTGTCGAACGACGTCGACCCGACGATGGGCGAGCTGCGGGTGACGGGCATCCGTCCCGATGTCCCCGCGACGCTGATCGACGGCAGCGAGAATCCCGAGTTCGCCCGCCTGGAGCAGCGGATCGCAGAGGCCGACGACACCACGGTCGTGATCGAGGCCGGGGACGATCCGGGGACGATGTCGTTCCTCTACGACGTCGAGTCGTCGTCGGGCAACACCGGGCGAGGACTCATCGTGGTCCGCGTCGTGCGCGAGAGCGTGCCGGACTATCCGATCGTGGCCGACACCGTCCTCACCGTCGAGACCCGCGACGACTTCCGCCGCGGTGTCGACGTGCTCGAGGGCAAGGTGACGTGGTCGGGCGGCGACGTCGGCGATCTCGAGGTCTCGCTGTGGGGCGTGCAGAGCGGCGTCTCGGTGACCGGCTCCCGGCTGCGGGGCGAGCTGCCCGCGACCACGCGGCTGATCCCCTTCGCGGTGACCGGCCAGGGCACCTCCGGCGAGGTCGTGACCTACGGCTTCCTCCGCGTCCCGGGCGATGACGACGTGGCGCTCACGCTGCGCGCCGGTGCCGCGTCGCCCCAGGTCGCGGAGCTGGAGACGACCACGTTCGACATGGGCGACCTGGTGGCCCGCCCGCGGGGCACGGCCGTGGAGGTCGGCGGCGACGTGCGGGCCTCCGGGGCACGCCCCGAGGCCCGGTGCGCCGTCGAATCGGGCACGGCCGTGCGCTACGACGCCGGGGCGGGCGCGCCGTGGGTCGACGCCTGCCAGGTGCCGGTGCGCCTCGTGGGCGACGAGGACTGGACGCTCATCTCGGTGCCCCTCACCGTCGTTCCGCGCGATCCGCAGCCCGAGCTGCGCCCGGGTTCCATCGCGGTGGGGCCGGGCGAGACGGCTTCGTTCGACCTGCGCAACATGACCACGTGGCAGCTGCGCGAGGACTGGGCCGGCATCGACTACGCCGTCCAGTACGACGGCACCGCGTTCGACGTCGTGCAGGAGGGGTCGGTCCTCACCGTGACGGGGGCCGATCGCGCCCTGCCGGGCTCGGAGGAGGCGGTCCTCGTCTCCATCACCAGCCACACCTCGGTGACGCCCGCGCGCCTCATCCTGAGGGTGGGTGCCGCGCCGTCCCCCCTCCCGCAGGGTGGGTCGGTCGTGCAGCAGTGCTCGCAGGCCGCGGGCGGCTCGTGCACCATCGGGGTGATCGGCGCGAGCGGCGAGGTCAACCCGCTGCCGCGCACGCCGCTCGAGGTCGTCGCGGTGCGGCCGACCGGCGCGTGCGCGGGCGTGGGCTTCCAGGTGGCGTCGGCGACGTCCATCACGGCGACGTGGACGGCGGATGCCCCGGGGGCGACGTGCACCGCGACCTTCTCGGTGCGCGACGCGCAGGGTCGTGTGACGAACTCGGAGCGGGACGGCCGCGTGATGCTGGACCTGCTCGGGTACCCCAAGCCGCCGGCGAGCCTGGTGCAGACCGCCTATGCCGACGAGACGGTGACCCTCCGCGTGGATCCCGGTGAGGCGCGGCTGGCGTACCCCGGACTGTCGGGCTTCGTGGTCCGTGCCGCCGGGCAGGACGCCGTGCGATGCTCGGCGGACGGCGTGTGCCCGCCGATCTCCGCTCCGAACGGCGAACCGCGCACCTACGAGGCCAGGGCCGTCAACGCCGTCGGCGAGTCGCGCGGGAGCGTGCGCACCGTCGCGTGGGCCTACGACGCCCCGCTGCGGCCGGAGAGCGTCACCGCCGCCCCGGTCGTCACGGGCGACGGCACCGGCGGCGTCGTCTCGCTCGCCATCGAGGGGATCGACACGGCCGAGACCGGAAGCCTCGAGATCTCCAGCCCCGCCGGCGAGGTCATCCGCGTGCCGGTCGGCCCCAACCAGACGCGGGTCGACGTTCGTTCCTACCGGGTGGGAAGCAACACCTCGTCGCCGGTGACGGTGACGCCGTACTCCCGCTTCGACCTGCCTCCCGGTCTCGGAGGCAGTGCGTCCGGCGCGGCCGCGACGGTGCAGGCGAACGGGATCGGCAGCCCGCTCTCGCCGCAGCTGACACTCAGCTCGGCGTCCGACGGGGACGGCACGTCGACCGTGACCGCCCGCGCCGCCGCGACGGCGAACGGCGACGGATCGCGCCTGCGCTACGGGATCGTGCAGGACGGCCGGCGCTGCACCGTGCTCGAGGACGGCGAGACGGCGACGTTCCCCGGCCTCGCCGACGGCGAGGAGTACGCCTTCCGCATGTGCGTCGAATCGTGGTGGGACGGCACGTCGTTCGGGCGCGCAGAGGCGACCGCGACCGTGCGGGCGCACCAGTCCGGCCGGGCGCCGGAGGGGTGGACGTTCGTCGTCGACGGCAGGCCGGACGTGTCGGAGCAGCGGGCCGACTGGGTGATCCGCGACGAGCCGACGACGACCGAGCGTCTCCCCAACCGCAACCGCGCAGAGTTCCAGGGCTGGGGCCCGGGCACGAGCGTCTTCGGGCGCGATCCGGTCATCCAGGTGCGCTACGTCCACGAGTTCTGGGGCACCGCGACGGGCTGGTCCACAGTGCGCCCGCGCGCGGGCAGCGCGCCGTACCAGGTGCAGGCGACGTGGCAGGTCGACTCGTGCGTCGGGGGGTCGCCCCTCACCGCGAGCGGACGGTCCTCCAACGCGCCGGACGGGTCGTCGGCGGCGTTCACGTTCGGCAACGGGGGTCTGCGCTACTTCGACGCCGAGGGCCGCCCGCTCGCCCATGAGGCCGGCACGTGGAACGTCCCCGTCGGCGCCGCGAGCGTCGAGGGCGTCGCGGTCACCGCCGCGTGGGACGCCCAGGGCTGGGGCCTCGCACCGGCCAGCACGACGTTCTCCGGCTCGTGCCAGCCGAACAACGGCAACCCTCCGGCACCCTGACCCCCGGGCATCCGCCCCTCCCATCCCGATCCCCGGGCCCACGACGAAGGACACGACATGACCATCACCCAGGAGCAGGCCGACTGGTTCGCGCAGACGTTCGGGCAGATCGCCGACAACGTCGAGCGCGCCGTGCTCGGCAAGCGCCACGTGGTGGAGCTCGTCCTGACGGCGATGCTGAGCGACGGGCACGTGCTGCTGGAGGACGTGCCGGGAACGGGCAAGACGTCGCTCGCGCGTGCCATGGCGCAGTCGGTGCAGGGAACCAACACCCGCATCCAGTTCACCCCCGACCTCCTCCCGAGCGACATCACGGGGCTCAGCGTGTACGACCAGAAGGAGGGCGTGTTCGAGTTCCACGCGGGCCCGATCTTCGCCAACATCGTCCTCGCCGACGAGATCAACCGCGCGAGCCCCAAGACGCAGTCCGCGCTGCTGGAGGTCATGGAGGAGGGCCGGGTGACCATCGACGGCGTGTCGCGCGAGGTCGGCGTGCCCTTCCTCGTGCTCGCGACGCAGAACCCCGTCGAGCAGGCGGGCACGTACCGGCTGCCCGAGGCGCAGCTCGACCGCTTCATGATGCGCACTTCGCTCGGCTACCCCGACCACGCCGCGACGGTGCGGATCCTCGACGGCGCGGCGATCGCCACGGCGGACCTGACCCCGATCATCACGCCGCAGGCCCTCATCGGCATGGCCGACCTCGCCGCCCAGGTGTACGTGGACGCGCTCGTGCTGGACTACATCGCGCGCCTCGTGGAGGGCACCCGCACGGCCGACGAGGTGCGGCTGGGCGTCAGCATCCGCGGCGCGCTCGCCCTCACGCGCGCGGCACGCACGCGCGCCGCCTCGCAGGGACGGGTGTACGCGACGCCCGACGACGTCAAGACGCTCGCCGTGCCGGTCCTCTCCCACCGCCTGATCCTGCACCCCGAGGCCGAGTTCGACGGCGTCACGCCCGAGACCGTGGTCGGACAGGTGCTGCTGGATGTCGTACCGCCCGCGAGGCGCGAAGCGGTATGAGCACCGCCCGGCAGCGAGACGCGGTGGGGTCCGCCCCGGCGCGGCTCACCCGCACGGCCCAGTCCACGGGGACGACGGGCCGGACACTCACGACCGCCACGGCGACCGCGACGAGCGTGGCCCCGTCGGGCCGCGGACGCGCCTTCGTGCGGTTGGCGGTGCGGGGGACACGGGTCTGGCGCGCGGCCGGTGCGGCGATCGGGGCCGCCGCGGAATGGGCGGGCGACACGATCCGGCCGGCGGGCGTCCTCGTGGCCGTCGCCGCCACAGCGGGGATGGTGCTGGGCATCGTCTTCGGCTGGGTCGAGTTCATGGTCGCGGGGGCGGCATCCCTCCTCCTGCTCCTCGCGGCCGTGCCGTTCCTGTTCGGCGCCCGCGCGTACGACGTCGACCTCTCGCTGACGCACGAGCGGGTCGTCGCCGGCTCCGGGGTGCACGGCAGCATCGCCGTCCGCAACGACGGCCACCGCATCGCCCTCCCCGGCCGCATCGACGTCCCCGTCGGTGCCGGTCTCGTGGAGTTCGGCGTGCCGCTGCTGCGTCCGGGGCACGCCGTCGATCAGCCGCTGGACATCCCCGGCCTGCGTCGCGGGATCGTGCGGGTGGGTCCGGCGACGACCGTGCGCAGCGACCCGATCGGGCTGCTGCGTCGCGAGCACTCGTTCCACGACGTGCACGACGTCTACGTGCACCCGAGGACGACCTCGCTGCCGTCCTCGAGCGCGGGACTCATCCGCGACCTCGAGGGCAGCCCGACGCGGCGCCTCGTCGACGCCGACATGTCGTTCCACGCGATCCGCGAGTACGCGCCCGGTGACTCCCGCCGTCAGATCCACTGGCGCTCGACGGCGAAGACCGGCCGGCTGATGGTGCGCCAGTACGAGGAGTCCCGGCGATCGCGCATGGCCGTCGTGCTCGCCGTGGCCGAGGCGGAGTACGCCGACGCCGACGAGTTCGAGCTGGCCGTCTCGTGCGCCGCGTCGCTCGGGCTGCGCGCCGTGCACGACGCCCGCGACGTGCAGATCGTGACCGGCTCCGAGATCCCCCGCGTCGTGCGCGGTCGCCTCCGTGCGATCACCCGGATCCCCGCCGCCGCGCCCCGCCCCATGCTCGACGGCTTCAGCGGCGTCGAGCTGCTGGATGGCACGATGCCGGTGGCCGAGGTCTGCCGCCTGACGGCGGAGTCGACGGAGCGCCTCTCGATCGCGTTCGTCGTGGTGGGCTCCGCCGTCTCGCTGTCGCGTCTCCAGCAGGCGGCACTCGCGTTCCCCGCCGACACCGCCGTCGTCGGCGTCATCTGCGACGAGCGCTCGCATCCGCGCATGCAGCCGCTCTCGGGCATGACCGTGCTGACCGTCGGCACCCTCGACGACCTGTCCGGCCTCCTCCTGCGGGGAGCCGCCTCGTGAGCGCCCGGGAGCCGGCGATGGGAGGTGCGCCTCCGGCGCGGGAGGGGACGGATGCCGCGCCCCGCGGCGACGCGGGCGCCCTCGGGCTGCGCGGGTCGTGGTGGGCGCCCCGCATCGCGGCCGGCGTCGTGTTCACGGTGCTCATCGCGACGATCGCCGCGGTGGCGGCCTGGCCGATCTACCGCTCCGGCGGGCTCGTGGTCCTCGTCATCGCCGGCGTCGTCACCGGCGGCGCGATCGCGGCCGTGGCGCGCGCCCGGCGCTGGAGCGGCTGGATCATCGCGGCCCTGCTGTCGGCGGCGGTGCTGGTGCTCGGGATCCCGCTCGCCGTGCCGTCGCGTCTGGGCGGGCCGAGCGAGCTGGCGCGCGGGCTCGCCGAGCTCGCGAGCGGGCTGCTGTTCGGCTGGAAGGACCTGCTCACGGTCGAGCTGCCCGTCGGCGCGTACCGCAACCTCCTCGTGCCGGCGCTGGTGGTGTTCCTCATCGGGACGTGCGTCGTGCTCCTCCTCGCCTGGCGCGAGGACCGCGTCGCCTACGCGGCGGTGCCCGTCGCCCTCGGCATGGTGACGTTCGGCCTGTTCTTCGGACGCACCACCGTGAGCGCGCCCCTCGTCCTCGGCCCGGTCGTCCTCCACGCACCGCTCGAGACCGCGGTCGGCGTCGCGGGCCTCACGACCTGCCTGCTGTGGCTGGCCTGGCGCACCCACGACGAGCGCGTGCGCGCGCTGCAGCGCGCCGCGGCATCCAGCGGCGTCCGCATCTCGCGTCGTCCCTCGGCGGCGGACCGCCGGCGCACGGCGCTCGGCGCGTCGATGGTCGCGGGGGCTCTCGTCATCGCCGTCGTCGTGGTGCCGTTCGCCGCCCGCGGGGCGGAGCGCGAGGTCCTGCGCTCGGCGGTCGGCCCCGACATCGACGTCTCGGCCGAGGTCAGCCCGCTGTCGGAGTACCGCGCCCTGTACGCCGACGACCGGGCCGACGACGTGCTCTTCACCGTCGAGCCGGTCTCGGGCGCCCTGCCCGAGCGGCTGCGCATCGCGACCCTCGACGCGTATGACGGCGAGGTCTTCCGCTCCGGCGGCGAGGGCGCCGTCGAGGCCGGTCGCTTCGTGCGCGTGCCGTCGTCGCTGGACGCCGGGGACGGCTCGCCCGTCGTCGCCCGCATCCGCATCGACGACTGGGACGGCATCTGGATGCCGACGCTCGGCCGGCTGTCCGCCGTCGAGTTCGCCGGCGAGAGGGCGGCATCCCTGGCCGACGGCTTCTACTACAACGTGTCGGCGTCGGCCGGTGTGCAGACCGCCGGCGGCGGCCTCCGAGGCGGCGATCGCTACGTCGTCCGCGGCGTCCAGCCCGCGACGGACGATCTCGCCGGACTCGAGGCGCCGGGCAGCCCCGGCGGGGTCGCCGCGCCCGAGAGCCTGCGGGCGTGGATCGGCGAGCACGCGACCGGCGCGGATGGCGAGGCCCTCGCGGGCCTGGTGGCGCTGCTGCGCGAGCGCGGCTACCTGAGCCACGGACTCACGCAGGACGAGGCGACGCCGGCCTGGGCCCGGGCGCTCCCCGACTACCGGTTCCAGCCGAGCGCATCGGGGCACTCGCTGGCCCGGATCGAGACGATGTTCGCCCGGCTGCTCGAGCGCGAGAGCGACCCGCGCGCAGCGGCATCCGGGAACTACGTCGCGGCGATCGGGGACGACGAGCAGTTCGCGGTCGCGACGGCCCTCATCGCCCGCGAGCTGGGCTTCCCGTCGCGCGTCGTGCTGGGCGCCCGCCTGTCGTCGGCCGAGCCCGGTCTCGCGACGTGCGACGACGGCGCGTGCCGTGCCCGGGACCTCTCGGCCTGGGTCGAGGTGCAGTCCGCCGACGGCGAGTGGGTGCCGGTCGACGTCACGCCGCAGTTCGCGCAGTCGCCGAGCCTCGAGGTCACCGAGCAGCGCGACCCGGAGAACGTGACGGAGGTGCGACCGGAGACTGTCGAGGAGGTCGTGCCGCCCGATCCCGCGCAGGAGGACACGGTCCACGATCGATCGACCGACGAGGGAGCGGGCCTGGACCTCGCGTGGCTGTGGCCGGCGCTGCGGACGGCCGGCATCGCGCTGCTCGTGGCGGCGCTGGTCCTCGGCCCGTTCCTCGTGGTGCTGGGGGCGAAGGCGGCGCGCCGCCGCGGCCGCCGACGGGCTCGGAGCCCGGCGTCGCGCGTCGCGGGCGGCTGGGACGAGTACGTCGACGCGGCGCTGGACAGTGGCCGCCCGCTGCCCCGCGCGGGCACCCGCACGGAGCTGGCCGTCGCCTTCGACACGCCTGCCGGGATCGCCCTGGCGCGCGACGCCGATCGCGCGGTCTTCTCCCACGCCGCCGTATCGGACGAGGAAGCCCGCCGCTACTGGGATGCTGTAGACGCGGAGCGGCGCGCTCTGCGTCGCGCAAGGGGCTTCTGGCGAGGGGTCCGCGCGACCGTATCGTTGAGATCGTTGGTCCGCCCGCTGGCGCCCGAGAAGCGCGTCGGCACGAGATTCGCCGAAAGGGGGAGACGCCGGGCCGAGCCCGTGCGTCCCACGCCATGAACGCCACCGATGCCACTGGAGCGCTCTTCGGATCGCTGACCAGCCTGCTGCTGTTCGCCGGCCTCTACGTCTGGACGGCCCTCGCGCTCTCGGCGGTGTTCCGCAAGTCCGGCGTCGAGCCGTGGCAGGCGTGGGTCCCCGTGCTCAACCTCGTGGTGCTGCTGCGCCTCGCCGGCCTCTCGCCCTGGCTCCTGCTCCTCGCCCTCATCCCCTTCCTCGGCTGGATCCCGCTGCTGGTGGTGTTCGCGCTGGCCGTCTACCGCCTCAGCGTCGCGTTCGGCTTCGGTGCGGGGATGACGGTGCTGGCCATCCTCGCCTTCCCGGTGTGGGCCTCCGTCGTGGGCTGGGGGAGCGCGCGCTGGGTGGGCTGGGAGCAGAGCGGCTCCGGGGTGCGCCGCTCCTCCGACGCCGGTCTCCCGCCGCTGCCGCCGTTCGCCTCCACCACCCCGCACGCCGACACGGGTGCGTTCCCGCCGGCACCGCCCGCACCGGCCGCCGCGTCCGCCTTCGCGCCGCCGCCGGCTCCCGTCGCGACTCCGTCGCCCGCTGCGGCGTCGTCTCCCGCCGCGGACTGGCCGTCCGCCGGGGCCTCGCCGTCCGTCGAACGCGTCGCCCCCAGCTCGGCGGCGGACGCGTCGCCGGTCGCCCGGTCCGGTTCCGGCCGTGCCGAGGACGGACCCGCGCCGCGCGCGGACGTCGCTCCGCCCGCCGGTGGATGGGCGCCGCCGCCCCTGCCGGGGCGTCCCGTCGCCACCACGCCGGCCCCCGCCGGTCGCGCGGACGACGCCGATCCGTGGCAGGGCTTCGCACTGGACTCGACCGATCACGGCGACGAGGTGACCGGGGCGTTCCCCGGCGCGCCCGCCCCGATCTCCGCCGTCCCGGCCGTCCCGGCGGCCGAGGCGCCCGCCGCGCCCGCTCCGGCGACTCCGGCCGGGCCGGCGCTGCCGCCGGCGGAGCCGGACGCCGACGC